>JBILNB010000106.1:0-10172 GCA_044375195.1 Rubrivivax sp.
CCCGAGGCGCCCTGCGTTCAGCCCCTCTCCCCTCGCGGGAGAGGGGTTGGGGAGAGGGGGGAGCGCCGAGGCCTTGGCACTCACCCCGCTCTCCCCCAGCCCCTCCCCCGCCAGGGGGGAGGGGTGCCAAGCCCGGGCTCCGTGCTGCCTGGTTCCGGGGCTCGAGTCGGCGGCGCCCACGGCGCCACGTGGGACTCTCGATCAGTTCGCCTTCGCCCCCGACAGGCGCACCACCTCGCCCAGGCGCTGCGCGTCACGACGCATGCGGGCCTCGAACTGGGCCGCGGTGCCGCCCAGGGGGTCGCCACCCTGGTTGCGGATGGTCTCCAGCATCGCCGGGTCCTGCAGGATCTTGCCGATCTCGGCGTTCAGGCGCGCAACCACGTCGGCCGGCGTCTTGGACGGCACAAGGATGCCGAACCAGCCCGTCAGCTCGTAGTCGTTGAGGCCCAGGGCCTCGTTGACGGTGGGCACGTCGGGCAGCAGCGGCGAGCGGCGCGAGCCGGTGACCGCCAGCGCGCGCAGCCGGCCGGTGCGGGCGAACTGCAGCCCCACCGGCATGTTGACGAAGCCGACCTGGAGCACGCCGCTCAAGTGGTCGTTCGTCGCCTGGGCGTTGCCCTGGTAGGGGATGTGCATGAACTTCGCGCCCGTCTTCACCGCCAGCAGCTCGGCCGACAGGTGCCCGGAGCTCCCGGCGCCAGGGGTGCCGAAGTTCAGCTTGTTGGGCTCCCGGCGCGCCGCGTCGACCAGCTCGCGCAGCGTGTTGAACGGCTGGCCCGGATGCACGGTGATGATATTCGTGACCTCGGCCACCTCGATCACCGGCGTCAGGTCGCGCATGGTGTCGTAGGGCAGCGAGGCGTACAGCGCCTGGTTGGTGACCAGCGGCAGGCCGTTGATCAGCATCGTGTGCCCGTCGGGCGCCGACTTCGCGACGAAGTCGTTGCCGATGTTGGTGCCGGCGCCGGGCTTCTGCTCGACCAGCACGGTCTGGCCGAGCGCCGGCCCGAGACGCTGTGCGATCGCGCGCGCGAAGGCGTCGGCGCTGCCGGCGAGCGCCGGCACGACGATGCGCACGGTCTTGTTGGGGAAGGCCTGGGCGCGGGCGGCGCCCGTGAGGGCGACGAGCGGGGCGGCCGCCGCGGCGGCCAGGAGGTGACGGCGTTGCATGGGCGGGGGCTCCTGGTAAGGCGAGGTCAGTGGTGTTCCATCAGCGAGCCGAAGCCCGCCTTGCGGTCGTGGATGCCGAGCGCACGCAGCGCGTGCCAGTAGGTGGCGGTGTTGATCGCGATCACCGGCTTGCCGAGGAAGAGCTCGGCCGCCGCCGCCAGGCGGATCATCGACAGGTTGGTGCCCACCTGCACGATGGCCTCGACGTCGTCGCCGTCGAGCTGGCGGATGGCCTCGCGGCACATCGCGTCCGTGGTGTGGGCGATCTGCACCGGGCTCGGCCGGCGCAGGCAGACGTCGCGCACCACCGTGAAGCCGCAGTCCTCGTAGAAGCGCCGCACCTCGGCGTTCGCGACCTCGAAGTACGGCGACAGGAAGGCGATGCGCTTGACCTTGTAGACGTTCAGCGCCGCCTCGGTCGCGAAGGAGCCGCAGGACACCCCGCAGCCGGCGCGCTCGCGCATCATGTCCAGGTACTTCTCGGCGCCCTTGCGGCCGTTCCAGAAGGTGGCCGCGGACATGCCCATGACCAGGTAGTCCATCTCGCAGCTGCGCAGCACGTCCACCGCGGCCAGCGTGGCCAGGTTGATGTTCTCGACCAGCTTGAGGAAGCTCGCGTCGTCGTTCACCGGGTCGTTCGGGATCGCGATGCGGCTGTAGTGGTTGGTCACACCCACCGGGCGCAGGTCGTCGAAGTCGGGCTGGACGATGGTGTTGGTCGACGGGCCCAGCGTGCCCAGCTTCTTGCGGTAGCCCAGGTGGTCCATGGCTTCAGGCTGCTTTCTGGCTCGCGTCGAGCCGGCTGAGGAATTCGTCGCGCGTCATCACGTCGGCGTACTTCTGCTGCATGTCGAAGAGGTTGGCCTCGTGCGGCTCGAGCGCGCGGTCGCCCACGCAGTCGCTGATGACGACGGTGCGGAAGTTGTGCTGCATCGAATCCACCACCGAGGCGCGCACGCAGCCGCTGGTGGTGCAGCCGACGATGACGCAGGTGTCCACCCCGCGCTGGTGCAGCCAGCCGGCCAGGCCGGTCTCGAAGAAGGCCGAGGCCGACTGCTTGCGCACCACCCACTCGCCCGGCGCGGGCGTGAGCGCCGGCACGATCTGCGAGCCCGGCGCGTCCTCGATCAGTTTCTGCAGCGGCGGCACGCGCAGCGCGAACACGTTGACGTTCGAGCCGTCAGCCTCGAAGACCACGCGCGTGTGCGCCACCGGCAGCTGCGCGCGCCTGAACGCGGCCAGCAGCGGCACCGTGGCCTGGGCCGCGGCCTCGATGTGGGGGCCGCCGAGCTGGTCGAAGTCGACGAAGCCGTTGACGAAGTCCACCAGCACCAGGCCGCAGCGGCGGCCGATGCCGGAGGTCCCGCCCAGGCCCTGGTGCCGGTAGATCGCGTGCTTGTCCATCGGGAGTCCTCGGGGTCGGGTGCGGCGGGCCGGGGCGCGCTCACTCGGGCCGGGCGTGCCGGCTGTCGAAGGCGGCCACCCAGTCGAAGCCCATCATCTGCGAGAAGGCCTTGAAGTCGTGCAGCGGCACGGGCGGGTTCGTGGTCGAGCCCTCGGCCTTCAGCGTCTGGTAGACGGCGCGGAAGGCGCTGCCCGCGGCGAGGAAGGCGGTGGCCGGGAAGATCGCGAGACGGTAGCCGATGTCCTGCAGCTCGGCGCGGCTCAGGATGGGCGTGCGGCCGCCCTCGACCATGTTGGCCAGCAGGGGCTTGCCGAAACTGCGGCAGATCGTGCGCATCTCGTCCACCGACTCCGGGCTCTCGACGAAGAGGATGTCGGCGCCCGCCTGCCCGTACAGCGCGGCGCGGCGCAGGGCCTCGTCCAGGCCGAGCGTGGTGCGCGCGTCGGTGCGCGCGATGATGAGGAAGTTCGGGTCGCGCCGGGACTCCACCGCGACGCGGATCTTGTCGGCCATCAGCTCGGCGTCGACGACGCGGCGGCCGAGCATGTGGCCGCACTTCTTCGGGAACTCCTGGTCCTCGAGCTGGATCGCGCAGGCGCCGGCGGCCTCGTAGCCGCGCACCGTGTGCATCACGTTCAGCAGGCCGCCGTAGCCGGTGTCGCCGTCGCAGATCATCGGCGTGGAGGTGATGGCGCACAGCTGCGTCACGCGGCCCACCATGTCGGTGTAGCTGGCCAGGCCCGCGTCCGGCAGGCCCAGGTGCGAGGCCACGGTGCCGTAGCCGGTCATGTAGAGCGCCTCGAAGCCCATGCCGTCGGCCATGCGCGCCGAGATGCCCTCGTACACGCCCGGGGCGACGAGCAGCTCACCGGTCTTCAGGCGCGCCGCGAGCTGGGCGCGACGCTCGGCGCCGCTGCGGGTGGTGAGTCCCTGGTGTGTGGTCATGCAATGGCCTCCGCGCGCTCCAGCGCGTCCAGCATCGAGGTCTTGCGCAGGTAGGCGCGCGCCTGCGCCGGGTCGGCGGCGGTGGCACGCAGCGCGTCCTGCGTCTTGCGCCGCTCGACCGGGTCGCGCTCCTCGATCTCGCGCTTGTTGCGCGCGGTGCTGGCGTTGATGTACTCGATGGCGATGGTGCGGCGCTGGCGCTCGTAGCGGTCGAGCACGGCCTCGGGCTCGCCGCGCTGCAGCACGCCCAGCAGCTTGTGCGTCAGGTTCATGGCGTCGTGCACGCCGCCGTTCATGCCCATGCCCCCCAGCGGGTTGTTGATGTGGGCCGAGTCCCCGGCCAGGAAGACGCGCCCGCGGCGGAACTGCTGCGCCACGCGCTGGTGCACCTTGTACAGCGTGCGGTGCACGGTGCGGTAGGGCTGCGGCTGGGGCAGCAGCGCCTGCAGGCGGCGCTCGACCGAGGCATCGCTCAGGCACTCCTCGTCGGTCTCGGTGGACGGCGTGGGGAAGAGCACTCGCCACAGCGTGGGCACGCGCAGCAGCACGCACCACTCCTGCGGGTCCGAGCAGTAGTTCACGTAGGACAGCCGCGGCAGGTGGTCGGCGTACTCGAAATCGGTGGAGATGACGAGGAAGCGCTCGGGGTAGGTGTAGCCCTCGAACTCGATGCCCATGCTGCGCCGCACCGCGCTCCAGGCGCCGTCGGCGCCGATCAGGTAGTCGGCCTCGATCTGGTGCGGCGCGCCGTCGATCGTGAGCGCCGCGCGCACGCGCTCGCCGTCCTGCGTGACCGACTCCACGCGCGCCAGGAAGTGGAAGGCCACGTGCGGCATCGCGTCGAGCTGGGCCTTGATCTGCTGCGCGAGCTTCCACTGCTCGCACTGCAGGCGGAAGGGGTGGTCGGTGTCGCCGGCCAGCAGCTGCATGTCGAACTCGGCGATCACGCCCTCCTGCCGGTCGCGCTGCTGGGTGTAGCGCGCCACCAGGCCCTGCGCCACCAGGGTCTCGGTCAGTCCGTAGCGCGCGAGCATGTCGAGCGTGGGCGGGTGGAAGGTGGAGGCGCGCAGGTCGAGGCTGAGCTGGGCGGCAGCTTCGACCACCGTGACCTGCACGCCGGCACGCGCCAGCACGAGCGCGGCCACCAAGCCCACGGGGCCGGCGCCCGCGATCAGGATGTGTGTGTTCTTCATCGCCCTGGTCGAGATTGGAATCCGCTTCAATGTACACAAAGTTTTGTTGTCGCGCAGCCGGCCACGGGCAATCAACCCGCCATCGCGCCGATTTCGTGGCTGTTACTGGTGTTTTCCCGAGTATTTCCCACAAATCCATGGGGTCAGGAAAACGGTCTGTACACAATCCCCTATATTGCGGTCGCATGACGCGAGCCAGCGCCCTTGCCTACGACACGATGCGCCAGTGGATCCTGGACGGCGACGTCCAGCCCGGGCAGCGCCTGATCGAGGAAGACCTGGCGCAGCGCGTGGGGGTGTCGCGCACCTCCATCCGCGAGGGGCTGCGCCGTCTGGCCGCCGACGGGCTGGTGCGCACGGAAGCCAGCCGCGGCAGCTTCGTGCTGGAGCTGAACACGGCCGAGGTGGACGAGGTCTTCCAGCTGCGGGCGCTGCTGGAGGGCCACGCCGTCAGCCTGGCAGCGGTGCACGGGCAGCCGGCGGACTGGGAGGAGCTGTCGGACATCGCGCGCCAGATCGACGCCCTGCTCGGCGAGAGCGGCCTGGAAGGGCCAGCCCTGTTCGCACGCTTCCAGGACCTGAACCAGCGCTTCCACCAGACCCTGCTGCGCGCCAGCCGCTCGAGCCGCCTGCAGGCGCTGGCCAAGACCCTGATCGAGCTGCCGCTGGTGACGCTGAAGCAGCACGGCTGGCCGGGCGAGGTGCAGGTGCGCCGCTCGAACCAGCAGCACTGGGAGATCATCGAGGCGCTGCGCGCGCGCGACCCCTTCCTCGTCCGCCTGCGGCTGCAGTCGCACCTGCTGGGCGCGCGCCCGCGTGCCCTGGTGGCCCAGATGGTGCCGGCCACGGCGCTGATGTAGGGCGGCCGTGAGCCTCGACACCATGCCCCCGACCCCGCACGAGGCGCCGTCCAGCCGCAGCATCGTCGTCACCGGCGGCGGGCGTGGCCTGGGCTGGGAGATGGCCGAGGCCCTGGTGGCCGCCGGGCACCGCGTGCTCATCACCGGCGCGCGCGAAGCCGGCGAATTGGAGGCCGCCGCAACGCGCCTGAACGCGGGCGCGAGCGAGCCGCGCGCGCTGGCGATGGTGGCCGACGTCTCGAACTGGGACGACTGCCAGGCTGTGGCCGCGCGCTGCCTCCAGGCCTGGGGCCGCATCGACGGCCTGGTCAACAACGCCGGGCGCGGCATGCTGGAGATCAGCGGGGACTACAACCGCACGCCGGCACTGTTCTGGCAGGCCGACCCGCAGGGCTTTGGCCACATCATCGACGCCAACGTCACCGGCGCCTTCCTGATGGCGCGCGCCTGCGTGCCGGCGATGGTGGCGCAGGGCTACGGCCGCGTCGTCAACATCTCCACCAGCCGGCAGACGATGGTGCGCACCGGCTACTGCCCCTACGGCCCGTCGAAGGCGGCGCTCGAGGCCATGAGCGTGATCTGGGCGAAGGACCTGCAGGGCAGCGGCGTCACCGTCAACGTGCTGCTGCCGGGCGGCGCCAGCGACACCCGCCTGCTGCCCGACAGCGGCTCCGGGCGCCGGGGCGCCGACGGCCAGTTGCTGGCGCCGGCGCTGATGCGCGCGCCCATCGTCTGGCTGATGGGCCACGCCGGGCCCGAGGTGAATGGCGAGCGCTACATCGCCCGCCTGTGGCGCACCGACCAGCCCTGGGACCGCGCCGCCGCCGCCGCGCGCGACGAGCGGCACGAGCTGCCCGCGATCATGTGAGCGGCCACATGAGCGTCTCAGCCCGCCAACCAGCGCCAGCCCGGCCCGTCGCCGACGACGTGCCCGCCCACGCTGCCCGCAAAGTGCGCCGGCAGCAGCAGCGTGCCGGTGTCGGCCACCGCCTCGACCAGCCGGCGGCGCGTGGCCGCGGCCTGCGCCGGGTCCTCGCAGAAGCGCGAGTTCCAGCCCGGGTCGAGCAACTGCACGGGGCTGTGCAGGATGTCGCCGCTGAAGACGCCGTGCGCGCCGCCGCTGCGCGCGTGCAGCATCACCGTGCCGGGCGTGTGCCCGGGCGCGGGCTCGAGCCAGACGCCGGTGTCGAGCTCGTGTCCGTCATCCACCAGCAGCGCCTGGCCCGCGTCCATCACCGGCAGCACGCTGTCGGCAAAGGAGCCGTGGTTGGGCACCGGCCGCCCCTGGGCCAGCGCCGCCCGGTGCTCGGCCTCCCAGTGGGTGTACTCGCGCCGCGCGAACAGGTAGCGCGCCCGCGGGAAGGTGGGCACCCAGCGCCCGTCGCGCAGGCAGGTGTTCCAGCCCACGTGGTCGGCGTGCAGGTGGGTGCAGCAGACGATGTCGATGTCCTCGGGCTGCAGGCCGGCCGCGCGCAGGGCCTCGAGCCAGCCGAAGCGCTGCCGGTGCCAGCCCGGCCGCAGCGGCCGCTCCTTGTCGTTGCCCACACAGGCGTCGACGAGGATGCGCTGGCGCCCGGTGTCCAGCACGTAGCTGTGGAAGCTCATCACGAGGCGCTGGTCCTCGCTGACGTGGGCCGGCCGCAGCCAGTGCGCGGCGGCCTCGATGCGCGCGGCATCGGCGCCGGGCAGGATGAAGTCGACCGGCGCGAACGGCGCCTCGGTCTCGACGATGCGGCGCACGGTGTGGGCACCGAGGACGCGCTGCTCCATGGCGTGCTCCTTGCATGGCGCGCGGGCAACGGCGCCGCGACCGCCGCAGTGTAGACAGGCCCCACCCCCCAGAAGAAGCACAAGGACGGCACCCCATGCACTACCCCTGGTCCCCCATCGCCCACCGCGGCCCGCTGCGCTGGCCCGACGGCAAGAAGCTGGCGGTCATCATCACGATGAACTGCGAGTACTGGGACCTGGTCAAGGACACGAGCGATCCCTACTACGCCGGCGGGCCGCCGATGCTGCCCGACAGCCTGCCGGGCAACGTGGCCGACTTCCCCAACTTTACCTGGCGCGAGTACGGGCAGCGCGTGGGCGTCTGGCGCCTGTTCAAGCTGTTCGAGCAGATGGGCGTGCCGCTGTCGGTGACCATCAATGCCAAGACGGCGCTGGAGCGGCCGGAGATCGTGCGCCACGCCGTCGACCGCGGCTGGGAACTGGTGGCCCACAACTACGAGCAGGGCGAGCTGCTGACGCGCTACACCTTCGACATCGCCAAGGAGCGCGCCGTCATCGACGCCACGCTCGCCGCCTACGAGCAGGTGGTCGGCCGCAAGGCGCGCGGCTGGCTGTCGTCGTCGCTGCGCGGCACGCCCAACACGCCCGACCTGCTGGCCGAGCGCGGGCTGCTGTTCTTCTGCGACTACATGAACGACGAGCAGCCCTACCTGATCCACACGCCCTCGGGCCCGATCGTCAACGTGCCCTACACGATCGAGGTCAACGACTTCACCTTCTTCCACCGCCGCGCGATGAACACCTGGGACGCGGCGCGCATGCTGAAGGACCAGTTCGACGAGCTGATGCGCGACAGCGCGGAGTCCGCCCGCCTGATGAGCGTGGGCCTGCACCCGCACGTCTCGGGCCACCCGCACCGCATGCCCTGCTTCCGCGAGTTCCTGGCGCACGCGAAGCAGCACCCCGAGGTCTGGTGGACCACGCGCGAGGAACTCGCCGCCTGGTACCTGCAGCAGCACGCGCAGCACATCCGCTGAGCCCGACACCCCCCACGCGACCCGGAGCCGCCCCACCATGATCCTGCTGCAGCAGATCGTCAACGGCCTCATGCTCGGCGGCATCCTGGCCTTCGTGGCCGTGGCCTTCACGCTCAGCATCGGCATGCTGAACTTCCTGAACTTCACCATCCCCGCGCTGTTCATGCTGGCGGCCATGGTGGCCTGGGCGTTGTCCACCGCGGGCCCGCACCTGGGCGGCTTCGGCTGGCACTGGCTGGCGGCCGCGGCCGCGGGCGTGGGCGTGGTGGTGCTGGCCTCGCTGCTGATCGAGCGCGTGACCTACCGCTACATGAAGGCGCGCTTCGGCGACGCCACCGAGCATGCGCTGCCGCTGGTCAGCTCGCTGGGCTTCCTGATCGTGTTCGAGCACCTGGCGATGGCGCTGTGGGGCGGCGACCCGCAGCGCTTCACCCTGCCCTTCAAGGACACGACGATCACCGTCGGCGGCCTGCTGTTCGGCGTGCCGCACCTCATCGCGCTCGTGCTCGCGATCGTGCTCGTGGCCCTGCTGAACGGGCTACTCAAGGGCACCCAGCTCGGGCGCGCGCTGCGCGCCATCGCCGAGAACCCCAACGCCGCCACGCTGATGGGCGTGGAGGTGCAGCGCATCGTGCCGGTGGTGTTCGTGATCGCGGGCGTGCTCTCGGCCTGCGCCGGCATCCTGTACGCGGCGAGCTACGGCACCGTCACGCCCTTCATGGGCGAGGCCATCGCCACCGACGCGATCGCCGGCATGGTGCTGGGCGGGCTGGGCAACATCTGGGGCGCCATCGCCGGGGGCCTGGTCGTCGGCCTGGTCAAGGTGCTGGCCATCAGCACCTTCGGGGCCGAGATCGAGAAGATCCCCGTCTGGGGCCTGCTGCTGCTGATCCTGGTGGTGCGGCCCCAGGGCCTGTTCGGCGGCTCCAAGATCGGCAAGGGGAAGTTCTGATGTCGGGCTATCTCAGCAGCCTGCTCGGCCTGCTCGCCGTCAACGTCATCGTCGCCTACTCGGTGTTCGTGCCCGCGGCCGCGGGGCTGCTGAACCTGGGGGCGGCCGGCTTCGTGCTGGTGGGCGCCTACACCGCCGGCGGCCTGAGCTCGCTCCAGGGCCTGCCGCTGGCGCTGGCCGCGCCGGCCGGCGCCGCGATGGCGGGCCTGGTGGCCTTCGCCGTGTCCTTCCCCATCCTGCGCACGCGCGGCATCTACATGGTGCTGGCCACCTTCGCCTTCGCCGAGGTGGTGGCCGGCGTGCTGCTCAACATCCCGGCGCTCGGCGGCGCGGCCGGGCTGACGGTGATGCAGTACGCGGGCCTGGACGTCGTCGTGCCGGTGGCGCTGGGCGTCGTCGCCTTCGTGTTCTGGCTCATGCGCACGCGCTTCGGCCTGGCGGTGCGGGCGCTGCACGACGACGAGAGCGTGGCCCACCTCTTCGGCGTGAACCTGCGCCTGACCCAGGTGGCTGCGCTCACGATCGGCGGCGCCATCGGCGGGCTGGGCGGCGCGATGCTGGTGCACCAGTTCAACTTCATCGACGTGCAGTCCACCGGCGTGCTGTTCAGCATCTACGTGCTGCTGTACGTGCTGATGGGCGGCACGCAGACCGTCTGGGGGCCGCTGGTGGGCGCGCTGTTCTTCACCCTCGTGCCCGAGGGCTTGCGCCGCCTGTCGGAGCTGGACCCCGCGCTGAAGTTCCTCGAGGGCGGCCGCTACATGGTGTTCGGCGTGGCCGTCGTGCTGCTGATGATGGTGCGGCCGCAGGGCCTGGTCACGCGCACGATGCTCGAGCGCCTGACCACCCGCAGCGCCGAAAAGGGGACCGCGCGAT
>JBILNB010000107.1:0-10146 GCA_044375195.1 Rubrivivax sp.
ACGTCGAGCATGTCGCCGCTGCGCAGATCGATGCGCTCGAGCATGAGCGCGCCGTCGGGCAGCATGCCGATGCGCTGACGCGCCACGTCCACCAGTTGGGGCGAGAGGTCCACCGCCACCACGCGCGCGCCGCGGCGCGCGCACTCCACGGCGAGCGCGCCCGTGCCGCAGCCGGCGTCGAGCACGCGCCGGCCGGACAGGTCGGCCGGCAGCCAGTCCAGCAGGGTCTGGCGCATGCGGTCGCGCCCGGCGCGAACGGTGGCCCGGATGCCGCTGACCGGCGCGTCCGAGGTGAGCTGCTCCCAGGCCTTGACCGCGGTGCGATCGAAGTAGTGCTCGATCTGGCCGCGGCGCTGTTGGTAGGTGGCGGTGTTCATCGCGTTGCGGGCCCCTTCAGTCGAAGCCCAGCAGGTCGAAGATGTCGCGGTCCTTCAGCGGCACCGCGCTCAGCGGCTCCACGCCGGCCCACAAGCGCGCGGCGAGCTGCAGGTACTCCTTCTGCACCGCCTCGAGCTCGGGCGAGGCGTCCATCTCGAACAGCGTGGACTTCTTCAGCCGGCTGCGGCGGATGATGTCCAGGTCCGGGAAGCGCGCCATCGTCTTCAGGCCGATGCGGTCGTTGAACTTGTCGATCTGGTCGGTGTCGGCGCTGCGGTTGGCGATCACGCCGCCCAGGCGCACGTTGTAGTTCTTCGCCTTCGCGCCGATGGCCTGCACGATGCGGTTCATCGCGAAGATGGAATCGAAGTCGTTGGCGGTGACGATGAGGGCGCGGTCGGCATGCTGCAGCGGCGCGGCGAAGCCGCCGCAGACCACGTCGCCGAGCACGTCGAAGATGACGACGTCGGTCTCCTCGAGCAGGTGGTGCTCCTTGAGCAGCTTGACGGTCTGGCCGACGACGTAGCCGCCGCAGCCCGTGCC
Organism: Rubrivivax sp.; assembly: GCA_044375195.1. Taxonomy (GTDB): domain Bacteria; phylum Pseudomonadota; class Gammaproteobacteria; order Burkholderiales; family Burkholderiaceae_C; genus Rubrivivax. The sequence continues at coordinate 922 of JBILNB010000107.1, forward strand.
CGCCGGTGGGCCGCCGGCCTCGACGCACATCACCCCGTTGTAGCCCTCGAAGACGAAGTCCTCTGGGCGCAGCTCCTCGGCGTGGAAGTCCACCGTCTCGAGCACGTCGATGACGGTGGGCATCATCTTCTTCGTCAGCGTGAAGGTGCTGTCGTGCTTGGGGTCGCAGCCGATCTGCAGCACGCGCTTGCCGAGCTTGGAAAAGGCCACGCTCAGGTTGGACGAGGTCGTGCTCTTGCCGATGCCGCCCTTGCCGTAGACGGCGAAGACCTTCGCCGTGCCGATCTTCACCCCCGGGTCCTGATGGACCTGGACCGAGCCCTCCCCGTCCGGGCGCCCCCCGCGGCCGATGCTCTTGAATGGTACTGTGGCGATGTTCATGCAGCACTCCTCTCCGTGACGCCTTCCAGGCGGTCCTCCAACTCGTCGCCTGCTTCGCGCAGGGCTCGCAGCGTGGCCTCGTCGGGCTGCCAGTACTGGCGCTCGAAGGCCTCGATCAGGCGGTTGGCCACACGGGCCGAGGCCGTGGGGTTCAGCCGCGCCAGGCGCTCGCGCATCCGTGCGTCCAGCATGAAGGTCTCGGTCAGCTGCTGGTAGACCCAGGGCTGGACCTGGCCGGTCGTCGCCGACCAGCCCATGGTGTTGGTGATGTGGACCTCGATCTGGCGAACGCCCTCGTAGCCGTGCTCCAGCATGCCCTCGTACCACTTTGGGTTGAGCGTGCGCGTGCGCGTCTCGAGCGCCACCTGCTCACGCAGCGAGCGCACCGTGCCCTCGCCGCGCGTCTGGTCGCCGATGTAGACCGGCGGCGTGCCGCCTCGCCCGCCCGCGGCGCGCGCGCGCTTGACCGCCTGGGTGATGCCGCCCAGGGTGTCGAAGTAGTTGTCCACCGTGGTCACGCCGAGCTCGACCGAATCGAGGTTCTGGTAGGCGAGCTGCACGTCGGCGAGCACACTCTTCAGCAGCGCGGTCTGCTGCACCGGACGGCCGCTGCGGCCGTAGGCGTGCCCCTTGCGGCGCGAGTAGGTTTCGGCCAGCTCGTCCTCGTCATCCCAGCGTCCGCTGTCGACGAGGTGGTTGACGTTTGCGCCGTAGGCTCCTTCGGCATTGCCGTAGACGCGCAGCGCCGCCACCTCGAGCGTGCAGCCGTGCTCACGCTGATAGGCCAGCGCGTGCTTGCGCACGAAGTTGCTCTCGGGCGGCTCGTCGGCGCTGGCGCACAGCCAGGCGGCCTCGGCCAGCACGCGGATCTGCAGCGGCATCAGGTCGCGGAAGATGCCCGACAAGGTGACGACGACGTCGATGCGCGGGCGCCCCAGCTCGGCCAGCGGGATCAGCGTGGCACCGGCGACGCGCCCGTAGCTGTCGAAGCGCGGCAACGCGCCCATCAGCGCCAGGGCCTGGCCGATGGGCGCGCCCTCGTTCTTCAGGTTGTCGCTGCCCCACAGCACGAGGGCGATGGATTCCGGCAGCGGGTGGCCGTCGGCACGGTGGCGCTCGAGCAGGCGCTGCGCCTGCTTGGCGCCGTCCTGCACCGCATAGGCACTGGGAATGCGGAAGGGGTCGAAGCCGTGCAGGTTGCGCCCGGTGGGCAGAACCGCCGGCGAGCGCAGCACGTCACCGCCCGGCGCCGGGCGAACGTAGCGGCCGTCGAGCGCGCGCAGCAGGCCCGCGACCTCGTGGTCCTGGGCGAGGTGGCGGTCGCTCGCGGCAAGCTCGCGCAGGCAGGCCAGGGTCTCATCGTCCCGTGTCGGGCCGGCCTGGGCCAGCGCGCGCTCGGGGCTTTCGCCGGCAACCAGGGCCTCGACGGCAGCGCGCGCCGGTGCCCGGCCATGGGCGGCCTCGGCCATGGCCAGGAGCAGGTCCACGCGCTCGGCCGCGCTCGGCGCGCGGCCGGTGACGTGCAGGCCGTGGGGGATGAGGGTGTACTCCAGTTCCAGCACCGCGGCCGCCAGGCGCACGACTTCGGCGTCGAAGCCCGGCGAAGACGCGTCCCAGGCAGGTTCGGCCGCGGCCAGTTCCAGTTGCGCCGCCTGTGCCTGCAGCAGGGCGGCCAGCTCGGCGCGCTCGGGCGCGCCGGGCGCCAGGCCGCGCAGCCGGTCGAGCGTGGACTTCAGGTCGACCAGGCCGCGGTACAGCCCGGCCTGCGCCACGGGCGGCGTCAGGTAGCTCACCAGCGTGGCGTTGGCGCGGCGCTTGGCGATCGCACCCTCGGAGGGGTTGTTGCCGGCGTAGAGGTAGACGTTGGGCAGGTCGCCGATCAGACGGTCAGGCCAGCAGGCGCCGGACAGGCCGCTCTGCTTGCCGGGCATGAACTCCAGCGCGCCGTGGGTGCCGAAGTGCAGCACCGCGTGCGCACCGAAGTCCTCGCGCAGGTGGCGGTAGAAGGCCGAGAAGGCATGCGTGGGCGCCAGACCCTTCTCGAACAGCAGGCGCATCGGATCGCCTTCGTAACCGAAGCCGGGCTGCACCGCCACGAGCACGTTGCCGAACTGCCGCCCGAGCACGAAGATCGCGCGCCCGTTGCTGAGCATGCGCCCGGGCGCCGGTCCCCACTGGGCCTCGATCTCCTTCAGCCAGCGCTCGCGCTTGACGTGGTCGGCCACCGGGACGAGGGCGTGCACGTTCGCGTCGGCCCCGTGCTGCGCGGCATTGCCCTGCAGCAGCGACTCGCGCAGCGCATCCACGCTCGGCGGCAGCTCCACGGTGTAGCCCTGAGCCTGCATGGCCGTGAGCGTGTGGAACACCGACTCGAAGACCGAGAGGTAGGCCGCGCTGCCGATGTTGCCGGCGTTCGGCGGGAAGTTGAAGAGCACGAGCGCGACCTTGCGCTGCGCGCGCTCGCTGCGGCGCAGCGCGACGAGCTTGTCCAGGCGCGCGGCCAGCATCTGCGCGCGCTCGGGGCAGGAGTTCATGTCCTGGCGCGCGGCGGCGCCCGCGCCGGCTGAGGGGGTCTCGGCGTCGAAGGTGCAGCCGTGGTGGCAGCCCGTGCAGGCCACGCCGGGCGCGCCGGGGCGACCGCCGAAGACGGTGGGCCCCGTAGCGCCGTCGAGCTCGGGGATGGCCACCATGATGGTGCTCTCCACCGGCATCAGGCCACGCTCGGAGCCACCCCACTGAGCCAGCGTCTGGAACTCCACCGGGTGGGCAGCCACATAGGGCACGTCCAGTTGCGCGAGTACCTCCTCGGCCGCCTGTGCGTCGTTGTAGGCCGGCCCGCCGACGAGCGAGAAGCCCGTCAGCGAGACGACGGCATCGACCACGGGACGGCCCTGGCGCAGGAAGTAGCGCTCGATCGCCGGGCGCGCGTCCAAACCGGCGGCAAAGACCGGCAGCACGCGCAGGCCGCGCGCCTCGAGCGCCGCGATCACGCCGTCGTAGTGACGCGCATTGCCGGCCAGCAGGTAGGAGCGCAGCAGCAGCAGCCCCACCGTGCCCCCGGCGGCGCCGGGCAGCGGCGCGCGCGCCGGCGGCGGCAGGGCGGCCGCGTCCTCGCCCAGGCGCCCCGGCAGGCGGGGGTGGTAGACACCGACCTCGGGGTGGTCGACCGGCGAGCCGACCTTGACGCGCCCGCGCAGCACCCGGCGTGGCCCGTCGGCATAGCGGTCGACGAGGAAGCGCACCATGTTCAGCACGTTCTCGTCCGACCCGCCGAGCCAGTACTGCATGGTCAGGAACCAGGCACGCACGTCCTGCGCCGTGCCGGGGATGAAGCGCAGCATCTGCGGCAGGCGGCGCAGCATCTTCATCTGCGCCGCGCCGCCGGCGGCGGGCTTGCCCTGCTCGTCCCGGGCCTTCCCGCGCAGGCGCTTGAGCAGCGCCATCGGGCCGCTGGCCGGGCGCGACATGTCGAAGCTGCCGGCCCGGGTGAGCTTCACCACCTCGCCGGCCGAGACGATGCACAGCATGGCGTCGCAGTGCTCGCGCCGCGCCTGCAGCGCGTCCAGCACGGGCTGGAAGTGGTCCTCCATGAACAGCATGGCCGCGATCACGATGTCGGCGCGGGCGATGTCCTCGCGGCAGCGCGTCGTGGCCTCGGGTTCACCGGCGAACTCCGAGGCCGCGTGCATCGTCACCACCAGGCCGGGGAAGTCGGCGGCGAGCGCGGCGCGGGCGCGCGCCAGCGGGCTGGCCAGGTGGGTGTCCATCGTGACGATGACCAGACGCATCGGCACCGCCGAAGCGCGTGCGGGCGCGCCGGCGGACTGCGCCGAGCCGGGCAGGAAGCCCAGGGCGAAATCAGCGACCGAAGTGCGCCTTTGCGTCATACAGGGTCTCGACGGTGATGGTGTGCACACCGCGCTCGGCGGCGAAGCGTTCGGTGTTGCGGCGCGCCTTGCCGCGCACGAAGAAGGGGATCTTCTGCAGTTCCTTCTGCGCGTCGGGGCTCCAGGTGGTGGCGCCCGCCTCGGCCGCGGCGGCCGGCGTGGCCCCGGCGTCGAGCAGCGCCTCCACCGCGGCCGGCGGCGCCGCCGCCTCGATGCGGAACGCACCCTCGGGCAGCTGCGGCGCGGGGCGCGGCGCGGGCCCGCCGGCGTGCGACAGGTGCGAGGCCGCGGCGCCGTCGTGGAACTCGAAGTCCTCGCGGAACATCGTCAGCAGGTGCTCCTCCAGGCCCATCATCAGCGGGTGGACCCAGGTGTCGAAGAGCACGTTGGCGCCCTCGAAGCCCATCTGCGGCGAGTAGCGGGCCGGGAAGTCCTGCACGTGCACCGGGGCCGAGATCACGGCGCACGGCAGCTTCAGGCGCTTGGCGATGTGGCGCTCCATCTGCGTGCCCAGCACGAGCTCGGGCTGCAGCTCGGCGATGCGGGCCTCGACCTCGAGGTAGTCGTCGCTGATCAGCGGCTCGACGTCGTAGAGCTTGGCGGCTTCACGGATCTCGCGCGCGAACTCGCGGCTGTAGGTGCCGATGCCAACGACGCGGAAGCCCAGTTCCTGTGCGGCCACGCGCGCGGCGGCCACCGCGTGCGTGGCATCGCCGAAGACGAAGACGCGCTTGTCGGTGAGGTAGGTGGAGTCGACCGAGCGCGCGTACCACGGCGAGCGCGAGGGCGCCGCGGCCAGGGCCGGCGCCGCATCCACGCCGGCCAGCCGCGCGACCTCGGCGACGAAGTCACGCGTCGCGCCCACGCCGATGGGCACGGTGCGGCTGAAGGGCTGGCCGTGGTGGCGCTGCAGCCATTGCGCGGCCTGCAGGCCAAGCTCTGGGTAGAGCACGACGTTGAAGTCGGCCTCGGGCAGGCGCGCGATGTCGGCCGCGGTAGCGTCCAGCGGCGCGGTGACGTGGACGTCGATGCCCAGCGTGGCCAGCAGGCGCGTGATCTCGGTCACGTCGTCGCGGTGGCGGAAGCCCAGCGCCGTGGGGCCGAGCAGGTTGCAGCGCGGGCGGCGCAGCGCGGCGCCGGGCTGCGCAGCAGCGCCGGCGGTCACGACCGCCTCGGAGGCCTCGCGTCGCTTGCCGGCCAGGGCCCGCACGAGCTGATAGAAAGTCTCGGAGGCGCCCCAGTTCTCCTTGCGTTGGTAGGCCGGCAACTCCAGCGGCACCACCGGCACGGGCAGTTGCAGGGCCTGGGCCAGGCCGCCCGGGTCGTCCTGGATCAGCTCGGCGGTGCACGAAGAGCCCACCAGCAGCGCCTGCGGGCGGAAACGCTCGTAGGCCTCGCGCGCCGCAGTCTTGAACAGCTCGGCCGTGTCGCCGCCCAGGTCGCGCGCCTGGAATGTGGTGTAGGTCACGGGCGGGCGGCGGTCGCGCCGCTCGATCATCGTGAACAGCAGGTCGGCGTAGGTGTCGCCCTGGGGCGCGTGCAGCACGTAGTGCACGTCGCGCAGCGCCGTGGCCACGCGCATCGCGCCGACGTGCGGCGGGCCTTCATAAGTCCAGAGCGTCAGTTGCATCGTGGTCTCCAGCCCTCTCAGACCGCCAGCAGCGCGCGCCGGCGCAACGGGCGCGCGAACAGCTCGGCCAGGTCGCCAGCCTGCTCGTAGCCGTGGATGGGCGAGAACACGAGCTCGATCGCCCACTTGGTGGTCAGGCCCTCGGCCTCGAGCGGGTTGGCCAGGCCCAGGCCGCAGACCGTGAGGTCGGGGCGGGCGTCGCGGCAGCGGTCGAGCTGGCGCTCCACGTCCTGCCCCTCGCTCAGGCGCGTGCCAGCCGGCAGCCAGGCGAGTTCCTGCGCCTGGTGATCGCGATGCAGGTAGGGCGTGCCCACCTCGGTGAGCCGCATGCCGAGCTCGCGCGCCAGGAAGCGCGCGATCGGCAGCTCGAGCTGCGAATCGGGGAAGAAGAAGATGCTGCGACCCTCGAGCACCTCGCGCTGGCGCTCGAGCGCACGCTGGGCCCGGGCGCGGGCGCTCGCGGTCGCCTCGGCCACCGCAGCGCGGCCGATGCCGAAGGCCGCAGCGGCAGCCTCGAGCCAGGCCGTGGTGCCCTCGACGCCGATCGGGAAGGGCGCGGGCAGGCGCTGCGCGCCGCGCTCCTCGAGCAAGCGCGCGGTCTCGCCGACGAAGGGCTGGGCCAGCAGCACGCGCGTACCCGCGCCGATGGCGGGAGGCGCGCTGCTGCGCCGGGCGGGCAGGAAGTCCACGCGCGGCACGCCGATGCGCTCCAGCAGGCCAGCAAGCTGGTCTTCCACCACATCGGGCAGGGTGCCAACGACCAGCAACGAGCTGGCTGCCGCACCCGGTGCGGCACCGGTGGCCGGCAGCGTCGGCACCAGGGCGGCGAGGCAGGCGTCCTCGCCCTGGGTGAAGGTGGTCTCGATGCCGCTGCCGGAGTAGTTCAGCACGCGCACGCGCGGCAGGAACTGGCGGGTCAGGCGCTCGGCGGCGCGCGACAGGTCGAGCTTGATGACCTCGGACGGGCAGGAGCCGACGAGGAAAAGCGTGCGGATGTCGGGCCGGCGCGCCAGAAGGCGCTGCACCACGCGGTCGAGCTCGTCGTTGGCGTCGGCCAGGCCGGCGAGGTCGCGCTCGTCGAGGATGGCGGTGGCGAAGCGCGGCTCGGCGAAGATCATCACCCCGGCGGCGGACTGGATCAGGTGCGCGCAGGTGCGCGAGCCGACGACGAGGAAGAAGGCGTCCTGGATCTTGCGGTGCAGCCAGACGATGCCCGTCAGGCCGCAGAACACCTCGCGCTGGCCGCGCTCGCGCAGCACCGGCGCGCTGACGCATCCGCCGTCGGCGGCAGGCGCCGGCATCTCCGGCTGCAGCGGGATGACCGTGCCGGGCAGCGACCCGGGCCTGAACAGCAGTGAACCCGGCAGACTCATCGGCACGCCCTCCTGCGGCTTTCTCTCATCGCGCGCCCTCCGGCGCGGCCCCGGCTGCGCCGCCCCTGGCCGCACCGGTACGGCCTTCGGAGCGCGCCTGCAGGCGCGCGGCGCGCAGCTTCAGCACGAACTGCGCCGCATTGATCACATAGGCGGCGTAGGCCGCCAGCGCCAGCAGCATCAGCCCGGCCGGCCCGAGCGAGCCCTGCCACAGCGCCACCAGGTAGGCCGTGTGCAGCGCCAGCACGAGCATGCTGAAGACGTCCTCCCAGAAGAAGACGGGCGCGAACAGCCAGACGTCGAAGACGACCTTCTCCCAGATGCAGCCGGTCACCATGATGGTGTAGAGCACCAGGGTCTTGAACACGACCGAGGCCGTGGCCCAGGCATAGCCCTCGCCGGTGGCCAGGTAGCGCAGCACCAGCGCCAGGCTCACCGCGAAGACCAGGAACTGGAAGGGCGCGAGCAGGCCCTGCACGAGGGTCCAGCGCGTGGCGTCGCGGCGTTGGCGCTGCTCGGGCGTGTACAGAGGCGCGGCGGTGGTGGGACGGGAGGGCATCGATGGCGGTCAGGGCAACTCGGGACTGCCGACGATCTGCGATCTCCGGCTGCTCAGGGCTCAGCGTAGGCCTTCCGGGCCGATGTGTCAATCAGGAAGGACGTCAAATTATCTTGACACACCGGGAATTCCCTTCGATCATGCGCGCAGGCGCCAGGAACCGGGCTCCGCCAGCGAGTTCATCCAGGACAAAAGGCGGTACATGGATCCGGGCGCGGGTTCGGGAACGGGCTGGGCAGACCGCGGCGAACCGCCTTCGATGGCGGTCTCCGCGGGACTTCACACGCGCGACGGGGCTGCTCCGGGGGGACGCAGGTCGGTTGCCGTTGCAGCGGAGGGCAAGGTGTACAACGGAGACAAGGTTCGCCGGAAGTCGCGTGAACGTGCTGCCGGGGAGGGCGGCACGGATCAGGCGCGCGACGATGCGCCATCGGGGTCGCTGTCGGTCAGCGCGCTCGCCGGGTCGGCCACGCCTCCGGTGCTGATGCGCCAGGCCCTGCCGGAGCAGCATGTCCATGACTCAGCGGCCACCGCATGGTCGGCCGGAGGCACCCGGCCGCAGGCAGGCGTCCGTCCTGCCCAAGGCGTGCCGCAGATGCAGGAGGTGCCCGGCTTCGACCGTCTGGCACGGACGTCGCATTTGTTTTCCGCTATCGAGGCCAGGGTCATCCCGCGGCTGGTGAGCACCCATGCGCACGCCCCGACAATGACGCCCATGCGCCCCGACCCGGGCGAGATCGACGAATTCTTCGCCCACCTGCTCGCCGACGACGTGGCGGGCGTGGCCGGGTGCGTCGACGGCATGATCGCGCGCGGCCTGTCGGCTGAATCGGTCCTGCTGGACGTCCTCGTCGCCTGCGCACGCCGCCTGGGCCAGCGCTGGAGCGACGACTGCAGCGACTTCGTCGCCGTGACGGTGGCCACCGGGCGCCTGCACCAGGAACTGCGCCGCCTGAGCCCGGTCTTCTGCAACGAGGTCGAACCGCGGCCGGGCGCCTGCCGCGTGTTGCTGGCTCAGCCACCGGACGAGGCGCACCTGTTCGGGCTGGCCGTGGTGGCCGAGTTCTTCCGTCGCGACGGCTGGGACGTCGTCGGCGGTGTCGCAGGGGCGGTTGCCGACCCCGTCGAGCGCGTGCGCGCTGAATGGTTCGACGTCGTCGGCCTGTCGGTCGGGAGCGACCTGCGCCTGCCCTGGCTCACCCAATGTGTTGCATCCATGCGACAGGCTTCGCGCAATCCGGGCCTCGTGGTCCTTGTCGGCGGCCCGGTCTTCTCCACGCGCGCCGAGTTGCCGGGGCAGATCGGCGCCGACCTGTGTGCGGACGCCCTCTCCGCCCCCGCTCTGTCCGCCGCGCTGGTGGCAGAACGGCAGCAGCATGCGGCCCCCTTGCAGTC
>JBILNB010000108.1:0-10138 GCA_044375195.1 Rubrivivax sp.
GTGTTGGGCCGAGGTTCGAGATGCCTTCTCAGGCGATGGATGGGTGAGCGGGGCCCGGATCAAGAGGTGGTGTCGGGTTTACCAAGGCCTGTCGGGCTTGAAGAGGGCGTTTGAATTTCCTATGCTCGAAGAGGGCGTTTGAATTTCCTATGCTCCGGGCGCGTGGTGGGTCACCTGATGGGGCTGCTGACGCTGATGAAGGGCCAGCCGCTGGCCTACAACAAGGACAACCAGGAAGACAAGGAGCCGCTGTTCGACACCGTCGACACGCTGCGCGATACCCTGCGCATCATGGCCGAGATGTGCGAAGGCATCGTCGTCAAGCCCGAGGCGATGGAGCGCGCTGCGCTGCGCGGCTACGCCACCGCCACCGACCTGGCCGACTACCTGGTCAAGAAGGGCCTGCCCTTCCGCGACGCGCACGAGGTCGTGGCGCACGCGGTCAAGGTGGCGCTTCGCGAGGGCGTGGACCTGTCACAGCTGCCGCTGGCCACGCTGCAGGGCTTCCACCCCACCATCGGTGACGATGTGTTCGAGGTGCTGACGCTGCGCGGCTCGATGAACGCGCGCCAGGTGCGCGGCGGCACCGCGCCCGGGCAGGTGGCGGCGCAGGTGGAGCGTCACCGGGCGCGGCTGGGGTGAGCAAAGGCGGTTCGAGGACGCAAAGCGCGGCAGGCCGGCCCCCGGACGGGTGGAGGCCCGTGCAACAACCCCTCGGTGGACGCCGAAAGGCCGACCGACGCCACCGCGCCGCGTCAAAGCCGTGATGCGGCGGCCTGACCCGCCTCAAGCGCCTGACGCGCTCGATAGGCCTGCGCCAGCACCTCGAAAGCCAGCTTGCGTGTCGTCTTGTCCTCGGCGATCAGGCCCTTGCGGTTGAAGCCGCGGTTGAACACCGTCTGGCGCCGCTCCGACCTGAAGTCGTACAGGAGCCAGGGGGTGATGCCGCAGATGTAGTCGGCGGTGTCGGCGATGGCGATCTGCCCACGGTACATGCGCGCCTGGCACTCCTCGGTGAACAGCTCGTCTTCTCGGCCGTGGTGGCCGGCCAGGGCGTCGGCCCCGGTCTCGCTGATCAGCACCGGACGGTCGGGCGAGGAATTGGCCAGCAAGGTGCGCAGGCCTTCGAAACCCGGCTCGTACCAGCCGAAATACTCGTTCAGGCCGATGACGTCCAGGTGCTGCGCGAGCCGGTCCTCGATGCGGAAGGCCTGGCGGTTGATGAGGCAGGCCGCCGAGACGAGCCGGGTCGGGTCGGCCGCGCGTGCGGCGCGGACGAGTTCGCGCATGAAGGCATAGCGCGCTTCGGTGTCGGCGTTCTCGTTGCCCACGCCCCACAGGATGACGCTGGCGCGGTTGGCGTCGCGGGCGATCAGCTCCTGCAGTTGGTTGCGGGCGTCGTCCAACGTCGCCGGGTCCTCGAAGCGGATGGCCCAGTAGACGGGAATCTCCTCCCACAGCAGAAAGCCCAGCTCGTCGGCAATGCGCGCCACGTGCTCGTGGTGCGGGTAGTGCGCCAGGCGCAGGAAATTGCAGCCGAGCTCGCGCGCGTGGGCGAAGCGGCGGCGCACGTCCTCCTCGGTCGAGCACTTGCCCAGGTCCAGGTCATCCTCGTGCACGCAGATGCCGCGCAGGTAGACCGGCTGGCCGTTGAGCAGGATGCGCCGACCCTCGACACGGATCTCGCGAAAACCGATGCGGTCGCTGACCCGGTCAGAGCCGAAGACGAAATGGACATCGTGCAGGCAGGGATGCTGCGGCGACCACAGCGCGGGTCTGGCATCGAAGACCAGGGTGCCGCGGCCCTGGCATACCGGGATCTCCTGCCTCAGCCCCAGCCCCGGCAGGTCCACCACCGCCACGCCGTCCACGGGTGCCGACAGCTCGACGCAGGCACGCAGGCGGGAGAAGCTGCCGTCGGGCAGCAACTGCAGTTCGGCGCGGCGGAAGTAGACGGCCGGCAGCCGCAGCAGTTCGACCTCCCGGTACAGGCCCCCGTGGTTGAACCAGTCGACATGGTGCATCGGCACGCGCTGCGGCTCGCGCCGGTTGTCGACCTGGATCTGCAGGCGGTTGCCCGCGCCCGGCTGCAAGTGCTCGGTGAGGTCGACGAAGAACGGCGTCGACCCGCCACGGTGGGTGCCGAGGAAGTGACCGTTGAGGAACACGCGCGCCTGGTAGTTGGCAGCGCCGACGCGCAGCACGGTACGCTCCCCCGCGCCATCGGCGCCACCCGCGCCGCCGTCGATCAGCCGGGTGTACCAGGCGCCACCCTCGAAGTGGCGCCACTGCGGCTGCTGCATCGTCCAACACGACGGCACCGGCGTGGTCTGGCCGGCCAGGGCGTCGTAGTCACGCGGGCGGACCCAGGCCGTGGGCGGCTCGGCCGGGTCGCGGTACCAGTGCTGGCGCAGGCCTTCGTCGAAGAGATCGAGCGTGAAGTTCCAAGCCCCGGACAACGATACGCCGCTGCGCCCGGCCATCGCGACCACGCCCGAGCTCCCCAGCGTGGGCGACTCGAAGGGCCGCGCATACGCTTCGTCGTGCAGGTGGTGAAAGGGGTCGTGGGCACGCTCGCTCAAGACGGAACTCCCGGTTGTCGATAGCCGATGCCGACCATGCCGCGGAACACCCAGGGCCAGCGGCCGGGCCAGAGCAGGTCGGCGATCATCGCGATGGCGATCCAGCGGAACCAGGTCGCGAAGGTGTTCGACAGGCCCTGGGGCTCCTCGTAGCCGCCGACCCAGCCGTCCTGGCGACGCACGCCGGCGGCCACATCCGGGAAGCCCCCGTCAGGCGACTGCAGGTCCAGCAGGTGCGGCAGCAACGCCGCCAGCCAACGCTGGATGTCACCCCGGCGATGGGCCTGCAGCCCATGGGCGTGGACCAGCAGGTCGACCAGATCGACGTCGATGCAGGCGCTGTGGACGACCGCCGGCTGGGCCAGGGACCAGTCCACGGCCCGGTCCTGGAAGTTCAGGGGTCGGCCGCACGCATACCAGAGGTGGAAGTTGTGCATCGACCCAGCCATGGCGTGCAGCGCGCGCACGGGGTCATGGGCCTGACCGACGCCCCAGAAGCCCGTCGACGGCTCCTGCAGGCGGTCATGCCAGTCGAAGAGGATGTCCATGCAGGCCGCCACGCGTGCCCGCTCGGCCGCCGGGCCGTGGCGCGCGCGCAGCAGCAGGAAACTGCCGAGGTTGACGATGTTGTTGCCTTCCTGCCACGGGTCGCGCAGATCGCGATCGGCCAGCCAGGCTTTCAGGTGAATGGGGTCCAGCCAGGGCTCGACAAAGTCGAGCACGGGCGCCACGCCGGGCTCGAGCATCTCCAGCGCGCCAAGGCTGTAGTTGGTGGTGTGGAAGTCGATGTAGCGCCACGTCTCGCCCAGATCCGGCTTCTTGTAGACGGTGGCGTCGGTCATGCCGGGCACCCGGAAGACCCCATCGGGGCGACGGTGGGCGCGCAGCCATTGCGCCAGCGCCGAGCGCTCCTGCGGCGACCACGCGCCCAGGTCACCGAGCAGGGCCCGGGCCAGGACGGCGTTGTAGGTGCCGGGCAGCAGCACCCCGGGCCAGGCCGCCGCATCGTGCGCGGCGCTGATGCGGCTGACGCCGCGCGCGGCACCCGGGTGCTGCATGCGGTCCAGCCAGCGCAGCGTGGCGCGGCGGGCCTGCTCGATGCGGGCCTGGAGCGCCGCATCGGCGGGCACGGGGTTCTCGGTGAAATCCACGGGCGTCAGCCTTTCACGGCACCTGCGGTCATGCCGGACATGACGCGCCGCTGGGCCAGCAGGAAGAACAGGGTCACCGGCAGGGTGGTGATGACGGCCAGGGCCATGATGCCCTGGAAGTTCACGCCCAGCTCGCCATTCAGGTTGAGCAGTGCCACCGGCAGGGTGTAGGTGTCGGGCGAGCGGGACACCACCAGCACCGGCAGCCACTGAGCCCACCCCAGCAGGAAACTCACGATGGCCGCGGTGGCCACCACCGGCCGCGCCATCGGGAGCACGACGTGGACCAGCACGTCGAACTCGCTCGCGCCATCGATGGTCGCCGCCTCGATCACGGAACGGGGCACGGTGCGGAAGAACTGCTCGAACAGGAAGAACTGGATCGGGCTGAGGGACAGGAACAGCACGATCCCCGCATAGCTGCCCAGCAGCCCCAGCTTGTACATGACGATGTAGACGGGGATGACCAGCAGCATGTACGGATACATGATGGTGGTGAGGAAGCCCAGCCTCAGAAGGCGCAGCAGCAGGACGTCGGGCCGGCGCACCAAGGCATACGCGCCCAGGGCCGTCACCACGGTGCCGATGGCGGTGGCCAGCGAAGTGATGACCACCGAGTTCAGGACATAGCGCCACAGCGGCGTGCCACCGATGCTGGCCACCTCGGACAGCACCTGCAGGCTGGGCGCTTCGGGCCACGGACGCAGCGGCGCCGACAGGATGGCCTCGGTGCTGCGGAACGCGCTGACCAGCATCCACCAATAGGGGTACAGGCACAGCAGGCTCACGAAGCCGGCGGCCGCATACGCCAGCACACGCAGCGGCGACCACCTGCTGTTCACGCGGGGCATGCTCACGCCGGCCCCTTCGTGCGCTGCAGTGCCATGAGGCCGAGCGCCAGCGCGATCACGACGGCGAACAGGATGGTGGCCATCGCGGTGGCCTCGCCGTAGCGCCCCTGCTCGAACAGCTGGTAGGCGTAGTAGCTGACGAAGTTGGTGGAATCGTTGGGTCCGCCCTTGGTCATCACGGCGACGACGGTGAAGGTCTTCAGGTACTGGATGAGAGCGTAGACCGAGTTCACGAGCAAGGCCGGTCGCAGCTCGGGCAGGGTGACGTGCCAGAACGTCTGCCATGCATTGGCGCCGTCGATCTCTGCGGCCTCGCGCACGCCCCGGTCGCAGAGCGCCAGGTTGGCCAGGAAGATGACGACGTAGAAGCCGACGTGGTGCCACAGTTCGGCGATCAGCACCGCCCACAGCACCGTGCCCGTGGACGCCAGGCCGCCGAACGGCGGCAGGCCGACTGCACCCAGCGCCATGTTGACCGCGCCGAAGCTCTGGTCGAACAACCAGCGCCACACCACATAGCCGGCCACGTCGGGCGTCACCACCGGCAGGAAGATGGCGATCTTGAACAGCGTCAGGCCCCGCCCCATCAACGGGGAATGCAGCAGCAGCGCGTAGGCCAGCGCCAGCACGATGGTGCAGACCACGGCCAGGGCGGTGTAGACCAGCGTGCGCCCCAGCGAAGCGACGAACAGCGGGTCGGCGAGCACGGTGGCGTAGTTGGCCCAGCCCACCCACTGCGCCGAGGGCTGCAAGGCCGTGGCCGACGCCGTCATCGACACCTGCAGCGACAGCAGGATGGGCCAGACGCCGAAGACCGCGGTCAGGGCCGCGAAAGGCAGCACGAAGAGCCAGAAGACGCCGACCCGCTGCCCCCGGGACCGCTGCAGCCCGGCCGCGACGCGACGAACCAGGGGATTCACGGCGCGGGGTTCCCGGCCGGCCAGAACCGCCCGTCGAGCGTGGCCGCGACAGCGCAAATCATGGCTGGCCCAGGGCGGCGCCGCTGTCGACGTCGAACAGATGCATGCGGGCCGGGCTCAGGTGGGCCGTCACCGTGGCGCCCGTCGGGCGGTCGAAGCGCGGCGGCCAGCGCCCGACCAGGTCGGTGGCCGCCACACGCAGCGTCACCAGGGTGTCGGCGCCGAGCGGCTCGGTCAGCACCACCTCGGCAGGCACCGACACGGCATCCTGCGCCCCGGCCACCGGCAGGACGTCCTCCGGGCGGATGCCGAACAGCGCCCGGTCCCGCCGGCCCGCAGCCCGTGCGAGGGCGGCGGGCAAGGGGATGCGCACCGCGCCCAGGAGCGCGCAGCCGTCGGCCAGCGTGCAGGGCACGACGTTCATCGGCGGAGAACCCATGAACCGGGCGACGAAGCGCGACGCCGGCGCGCCGTAGATCTGCTCGGGGCTGCCATGCTGGATCTTGTGCCCCGCCTGGAGTACGCAGATTCGGTCGGCCAGCGTCATCGCCTCGACCTGATCGTGCGTGACGTAGACGATGGTCGCGCCGAGCCGCTGGTGCAGCTTCTTGATCTCGGTGCGCATCTCGCCGCGCAGCTGGGCATCGAGATTGGACAAGGGCTCGTCGAACAGGAAGACCTTGGGCTGCCGGACGATGGCGCGGCCGATGGCCACGCGCTGCCGCTGCCCGCCGGACAGCGCCGCGGGCTTGCGGTCGAGCAGCGGCTCGATCTGCAGCAGGCCCGCCGCGTCCATGACCCGCTGGCGGATCTCCGCCTCCGGCGTCTTGCGCAGGCGCAGGCCGAAGGCCATGTTCTCGTACAGCGTCTTGTGCGGGTACAGCGCGTAGTCCTGGAAGACCATCGCGATGTCGCGGTGCCGCGGCAGCACGTCATTGACGCAGCGGCCGTCGATCGACACCGTCCCCTCGGTGATGGACTCCAGGCCCGCGATCATGCGCAGCAGCGTGGACTTGCCGCAGCCCGACGGGCCGACGAAGACGCAGAACTCGCCGTGGGCGATCTCGAGGTCGACACCCTGGACAACGCGGGACCGGCCGTCGTAGGACTTGCCGACCCCGCGCAACTCGACGCTGGCCACTGTGGCGCCTACTTGCGTGCCTGCAGCCTGGCCGTCAACTCCCGCATCTCGGTGGCGGTCTCGGCGATGAAGGCCTTCCAGTTCGCCGGCGGCTTGCTGATGCCCGACAGCAGCTTGCGGTGGAAGGCCGCCTCGAGCTCGGGGTAGAACGTGTGCGTGGCCTCGGGGAAATCGTAGGCAGCGAGCTGCCACGCGGGCGCGGCGAAGATGCGCTGGCGCTCCGACAGCGAGGACACGTCCAGGTCCTTGCGGACCGCCGAGCCGACGTTGTCCAGCGAGGCTTGCTGCGCCGTCTTGCCGAGCATGAACTTCGCGAACTCGACCGCGAGCGCCTTGTTCGGGGAATTCTCAGGCACAGCCACGCCACGCATGCCGCCGATCACGACGGCGTTCTTGCGGCCGGCTTCGAAGCTGGGCCACGGGCCGATGACGAAGTCGCCCTTGAGCACCGTCGGGCCGTCCCACTTCTTCACGTTCCAGTCGCCGACGCGGAACATGCCGGCACGACCGCCCTCGATGACCTGGTACATCTCGGGGAAGGAGTGGTTGATCGTGTCCGGAGGCACGAACCGGTAGTCGGAATAGGTGCGCAGGAACTCCTCCAGCACCTGGGCATGGCGGGGCTGGTCGATGACGATCCGGCCCTGGGGGTCGATGAGCGTGTGCTTCAGGCCCGAGCCGAAGACGAACAGGTCGAGCATGTGGATCAGGTCACGCGGCTTGGCCGCCTGCAAGGCGAAGCCGAAGGTGTTGGCCGTGCCGTTGCCATCCGGGTCGTTGTCGCGGAACTTGACGGCCACGCGCTTGGCGTCCTCCCAGGTGGCAGGGAACTTCTCGCCCACCTTGTCGAGCCAGCTCTTGCGCACGCCCAGCGCCATCTGCACACGCTGGGTCGGCAGGATGATCATCTTCTTGCCGTGAGTGGCGACGTCGAGGTCGGTTTCGCTCAGGAAGCTCTTGTCGGCCACCTGCGCGAGCACGGGCGTCAGGTCCATCAACTTGCGCGTCTGGTCCTCGATGCGGATCACGCGCTCGTAGTTGTTGAACAGCAGATCCGGGGCGGTATTGGTGTTCAGCGCCGAGATCGAGCGGCCGAACCACTGCTCGGTGGGGTAGTTGATCGACCGCACCGTGACCCCGGGCCGCACCTTGGCGAACTCGGCCGACATCGCGCTGAACCACTTGATGCCGTTCTCGCCCAGGTCGTGCCAGACGACCAGTTCCTGAGAGGCTGCCGCCCCCATGCACAAGGTGGAAGCAACGGCCGTCAGGGCCTTGAGCAGGACACGTCTCGTCTTCATCGTCGTCTCCGGTGGATGTCGTGGTGCGGGGCAGGGCCGAAACGCCGAACCCGATGGGTTAAACGTTTAACAAACTCTACTTCCATCTTCGATAGACTGGAGTCCAGGAAATCCCTGATCCCGCCCACCGATGAGAGCCCCCCCAAGCACCGACGCGCCGCCCCTGCCCGCACAGGCCCCGGTGTCGATTGCCGCGGTGGCACGGCAGGCCGGGGTGTCGATCGCCACCGTGTCCCGGGTGGTGAACGGGGTGACGAACAAGACCTCCGAGGCCACCGTGGAACGCGTGCGTGAGGCGGTCAAGGCCCTGGGATACCGACCGATGGGCGCGGGGCGATCGCTGCGCAACCGGCGCAGCCGGCTGGTCGCGGTGCTGGCGGCCAACCTGGCCAACCCCTCGATGGCCGCCATCGCCGCGGTCACCGAAGTCGCCTTGCGACGCGCCGGCTTCGTCATGGTGCTGTGCGACAGCCACGACCAGCCTGAACTGCAGGACGAATACCTTCTGGAGATGCGTGCCCAGTACGCCTGCGGCTTCGTGCTCCTGGGCGCCGTGGCGAGCCCCGCGCTGGAGAGCTTTCGGGCCGCCGGAGAACCACTCATCTTCGTCAACCGCAACGACCCCTTCGGTGCCCGGTGTCACGTCGGCATCGACAACACGGCCGCAGGGGCCGACGTGGCGCGCTGGTTCGCCGGCCTCGGTCGCGGGCCTGCCGCGCTCATCCATGGCCGGCTCAGTTCCTCCGCCACCGCCGACCGGGTCACGGGATTCACCGAGCAGGCGCAGGCGCTGGGCCTGCACCTGCGGCCCGTCGCTGCAGCCCGCCCTGGCGTGGATGACCACCTGGAGATCGGCTACCACGCGATGCAGGAGCACCTGGCGGCCCCGAGTCCGCCAGGCTGCGTCTTCTGCACCAGCGACCTCATCGCCTACGGCGCGCACCGCGCGGCGCGCGAAAGGGGGCTGGACCCACAGACAGACGTGATCTTCGTCGGCTTCGACGACAGCCCGCTCAACCCCTGGATCGCGCCTTGGCTGAACGCCGTGCGCGTGCCCTACGCGGCCTACGGCGAAGCGATCGTCCAGGCCCTGACCGGCCATGCGCAGCCCATCCGGCTGGCGCACGAACTGGTCATCCGCGTGCCGGCGCCTCCGCGCTGAGACCTCGGCTGTGCGCGGGCGTGCGTGCGGTGCCTGCGCGCCAGCCCCACGCCCCGCCGCCACCGGCGCGCTTTGGCGCTACGCTGCGGCCATGCCCACCCGCCGCTGGATCGCCCACCTCGACATGGACGCCTTCTACGCGTCCGTCGAACTGCTGCGCTACCCGGAACTGAAAGGCCAGCCCGTGGTCATCGGCGGGCGGCGGGCGCAGGCGCCGGTCGAGGGGCCCGGCGGCGAGCGGCGCTTCGCGCGGCTGCCGCTGCAGGCCGCGGCCGTGACCTACCGCATCGCCTTCGGGCCTCGTGCTGGCCAGAAGGTGGTGACGCTCAGAGGCGCGATGCCGCGGGAGGGCCGGGCCCAGCAGCCACTTTGCGCTGACATCGACGGGTTCAGCCTGCACGCCGCGGTACGGGTCGAGGCGCACGACCGCAAGCGGCTGGAACAGCTGTGCCGCTACATCACACGGCCGGCGCTTTCTGACGAACGGGTGCAGGTCAATGCCGCCGGGCAGGTTGAGCTCAAGCTGAAGACGCCGTGGCGCGACGGGACCACGCACCTGGTCATGAGCCCGCTGGAGCTCATGCAGCGGCTGGCCGCACTGGTGCCGCGGCCGCGGCTGCACCTCATCCGTTTTGGTGTCCGCATAACTTCGCTGCGCGAAGTGAGCGGACCCCCGCTTCGCGACCATGGCGTGCTGGCGCCGAACGCGAAGCTGAGGCCGCTGGTGGTGCCGCAGGAACCGCCCGCACAGGCACAGGCGGCCACCGAAGCTGCTGTCGCCGCCGATTGCGAAGTTGAGACCGCTCAGGCGCGACCGCGCCGCATCAGCTGGGCACGGCTGCTCAAGCGGGTCTTAGCTACGGCGTAACTTGAGTACAAGTTAGCCTCCGCTGAAGCTTCGCTTTCGACATTGACATGCAGCACTGCCCGAACTGCGGCAACGGGGAGCTGAAGATCATCGCCGCCATCCTCGAGCGGCCTGTGATCGAGAAGATCCTCACCCACCTCGGACTGGATCCGCAGCCGCCGC
>JBILNB010000109.1:0-10133 GCA_044375195.1 Rubrivivax sp.
GCCCCCTGGGGCCGAGGCGCTCCCGCCGATGAGCGAAGTCCTTGCCATCACCGGGCCGATCTACCTGCTGATCGCGCTCGGCTGGTTCAGCGTCCGGCGCGGCTGGTTCGGGCGCGAGGAGCTGCGCGTCCTCGGCCGCTTCGTGCTGATGCTGTGCCTGCCGGCACTGGTGTTCGACGCGATCTCCCGGCGCACGCCGGCCGAGGTGCTGCACCTGCCCTTCCTGGCGGCCTATGCCGGCGGCTCGCTGCTGGTCCTGTTCTTCGGCCTGGCCTGGGCGCGCTGGCGGCGCGGCGCGCCGCTGCCGCTGGCGGTGCTGCAGGGCATGGGCATGGCCTGCCCGAACAGCGGCTACGTCGGCTTTCCGGTGCTGCTGCAGCTGATCGGCCCGGCGGCGGGCGTCGCGCTCGCCCTGGCGATGCTGGTGGAGAACCTGCTGCTGATCCCGCTCGGGCTGGTGCTGGCCGAGTCCGGCGGCCAGGCGACGCGCCGCGCCGCGCTGTGGCAGGCCTTGAAGAACGTCGCGCGCAACCCCCTCGTGCTCTCGATCGGGGCCGGCTTCGCCTTCGCCGTCCTGGGCTGGCGCCTGCCATCGCCGCTGGAGCGCACGGTCTCGCTGCTGGCCATGGCGTCGAGCCCGATCGCGCTGTTCGTCATCGGCGGCACGCTCGTCGGCCTGCGCCTGCAGGGCGTGCGCGTCGACCTGCTGCGCGTGGCGCTGGGCAAGCTGCTGCTGCACCCGCTGGCGGTGCTGGCCCTGCTGGCGCTACTGCCGCCCTTCGACCCCGTGCTGCGCACCGCCGCCGTGGTGCTGGCGGCCATGCCGATGATGGGCATCTACCCGGTGCTGGCGCAGAAGTACGGCGAGGAGCGCTTCTGCGCCGCCGCGCTGCTGGCGACGACGGTGCTGTCCTTCTTCACCATCAGCCTGGGTCTGTGGTGGCTGCGCCAGCACCCGGCCTGGCTGGGCGGCTGACCCCCGGGTGCCGGCTACAGGCTTGCGACCCGGCTCCGAGTGAGCGCCAGGCAGTGGGCGGCCCAGTCGGCCGGGCTCATCGCCGCCTCGCGCTCGAGGTGCACGACCTCGCAGCTCAGCGGCAGGTCCGGCGGCAGGGCGTCGAGGAAGCCACGCAGGTCGATGCCGCCCTCGCCGGGGAACAGGCGCTCGCAGCGAGCGCTGTGGATGAGCTGCTCGGTCGTGAAGTTCAGGCCGGGGATGCCATCGCAGATCTGCGCGTAGTGCAGCAGATGGCGCGGGATGGCACGCAGGTCCTCGAGCGTGGTGCGCGAGCGCGCGAAGTGCAGCGGGTCGGGCAGGATCCCGGCGTTGGCCGGGCTGCCGGCGCGCTGTACCACCTGCAGCGCGGTACGGGCGTCGGGCACGGCGGTCCAGGGTGTGAACTCCAGGTCGGCCGTCAGGCCGTAGGGCGCCATGGCCTCGCACACCCGGGCGTAGCTGTCGCACAGGCGCGCGGCGTCGGTGTCGTCGCCGGCCACGGTGACGCTGCGGGCGCCGAGCGCGGCCCCCAGTTCGAACAGCGGCGTCAGGCGCCGGGCATCGAAGCCCGCGTCGATGCGGATGATCTCGAGGTCCAGGACACGCACGCCGGTGTCGGCCATCGCCGCCTGCACTTCGCGCAGGATGGCGGGCTCGCCGATCAGGCGCTGGAAGGGCGAGCCGAGCACGTTCTGCCACGGTCGCAGGCCGAGGAAGGCGGCCCCCGCGTGCGCCGCGGCCTGCACCGCCTCGGGCGCGGTGCAGCGGTGCAGGTTCAGGAAGGCCAGGCCGAAGGGGCGCGGGGTCGGGGCGGGTCCGGTCATGGTGTGGGCGCCGGCCAGGCCGGCTCGGAGGCTGGAGGAGGCGGCCCCCAAAGCGCAGCGGGGGTCTTTCACGCTGGAACGCCTGTCAAATATGGAATGACGTTCCAGCTGAGCTACCATCCTAACCCGAATCTGCCCGATCAACCCAGGCGCTGCCCGACCTGCCAGCCCAGCCGCAGGCCCAAGCGCTGCACCACCCGCTGCTCCACCCGCTGCTCCACCCGCTGCCGATGTCCCCTGCCCTGAACGGCGCCACGCGCCTGTATTTCATCGTCGGCGACCCGATCGCCCAGGTCAAGTCGCCCGCAGGCGTGACCGAGGCCTTCGCCGCGCAGGGCCGCAACGCCGTCTGCGTGCCCGCGCACGTGGCGCCGGAGCACCTGGCCGCCTGGCTGGCCGGCACCAGCCTGGCGCAGAACGTGGACGGGATCATCGTCACGGTGCCGCACAAGTTCGCCGCCTGCGCCCTGTGCGAGACGACCACGCCGCGGGCCGCGCTGCTGCAGGCGGCCAACGTGCTGCGCCGGCGCCCGGGCGGCGGCTGGCACGGCGACATGGTCGACGGCATCGGCTTCGTCCAGGCGATGCGCGCCCAGGGGTGCGAGCCCCGCGGCCGGCGCGCGCTGCTCGTCGGCGCCGGCGGCGCGGGCTCGGCGATCGCGCAGGCGCTGGCCGAGGCCGGCGTGGCCGAGCTCGCCGTGCACGACGCCGACGCCACGCGCCGCGACGCGCTGCTGCAGCGCGTGGCCGGCCAGGGCCCGGGCCGCGTGGCCGCCGCGGGCGGCGCCGACCCGGCCGGCTTCGACATCGCCGTCAACGCCACGCCCGCCGGCATGCAGGCCGGCGACCCGCTGCCCATCTACCCCACGCGGCTGGCCCCCGGCACCTTCGTGGGCTGCGCGATCACGGCCCCGGCAGTGACGCCGCTGATCGCGGCGGCGCGCGCCGCCGGTTGCGCCACGCTCACCGGGACCGAGATGTTCGCCTGCGTGAGAGACCGCATGGTGGAGTTCCTGTTGGCGCAGGCGACGTGATGAAGTTGCTGCCCCAGGGGCCCGGCGGCCTGGAGGACGGCGCAGTCTTCGACCTCGTGGTCGTCGGCGCCGGGGGCGCGGGCCTGTCGTGCGCGCTGTTCGCGGCCCTCGCCGGCGCGCGCGTGCTGCTGGTCGAGCACACCGCCCATGTCGGCGGCACGACAGCCTGGTCCGCCGGCTCGACCTGGGTGCCCGGCACGCACCACGCCGCGCGCGTGAACCCCGCCGACACCCTGGCGCAGGCGCGCCGCTATCTTGACCACGCCGTCGGCGCGCGCGCCCCGGCGGCCCTGCGCGAGGCCTTCCTGGCCCACGGCGCGACCGCGGTACAGCAGCTCGAGCAGCACAGCGAGGTCCGCTTCCGCGCCTACCCCCGGCACCCCGACTACCTCAGCGAGCTCGAGGGCTCGGTGCTGGCCGGTCGCGCGCTCGAGCCGCTGCCCTTCGACGGGCGCCGGCTCGGCGCGCTGTTCCCGCTGGTGCGCCCGCCGATCCCGGAGTTCACGGTGCTGGGCGGCATGATGGTGGACCGCACCGACATCAACCACCTGCTGGCCATGGGGCGGTCGCTGCGGTCGCTGCGGCACGCCCTCGGGCTGCTCGCGCGCCACGCGGTGGACCGCCTCAGCCACCCGCGCGGCACGCGGCTGGTGATGGGCAATGCGCTTGTCGGGCGGCTGCTGCTGTCACTGTCAGGCCACGACGGCGTGACGCTCGCCCTCGGGACCGAGGTCGAGGCGATCGAGCGCGTGGACGGCCGCGTCGGCCGCCTGCGGCTGCGCGGCGGCGGCCACGAGTGCGGCGTGCAAGCGCGCGCGGGCGTGGTGCTGGCCACCGGCGGCTTCAACCGCGACCCGCAGCGCCGCGCCCGGTTCGTGCCCGGCATCGACATCGGCTGGTGCCCGGGCGCGCCCGGGCACACCGCGCGCGCGCACCCGCTGGCCGAGGCCCTGGGCGCGCGCTATGCCGAGGCGTCCCCGGCGCACGCCTACTTCGCGCCGGTGTCCGTGCGCCGGCGCCCGGACGGCAGCACCGCCGTCTTCCCGCATTTCGTGATGGACCGCGCCAAGCCCGGCATGATCGTCGTGGACGCGCGCGGGCGGCGCTTCCTGAACGAGAGCACCTCCTACCACCTGTTCGGGCTGGCGATGCAGGCGGCGCACCGGCAGGCGCCCAGCATCCCGGCCTTCCTGGTGTGCGACGCGACCGCGCTGCGCAAGTACGGCCTCGGCATGGTGCGGCCGGGCGGCAAGGGCCTCGAGAGCTATCTGTCCGACGGCTACCTGACCCAGGGCGCCACCTGGGCCGAGCTGGCGCAGAAGCTGGGCATCGACCCCGCTGGCCTGCAGGCCAGCGTCGAGCAGATGAACCGCTGCGCCGAGACCGGCACCGACCCCGACTTCCGCCGCGGCGAGACGGCCTACCAGCGCAACCTCGGCGACCCCGCCTGGGGCGGCCCCAATCCCAACCTCGGCCCGCTGCGCACGGCGCCGTTCTACGCCGTGCGCCTGTGGCCGGGCGACATCGGCGCGGCCACCGGCTTCGCGACGGACGAGCACGCGCAGGCCCTGGACGCCAACGGCCGGCCGATCGCCGGGCTCTACGCGGTGGGCAACGACATGCAGTCGGTGATGGGCGGCGTCTACCCGGGCCCGGGCATCACGCTCGGGCCGGGGCTGGTGTTCGCCTGGCTCGCGGCGCGGCATGCGCTGGGGGTGCAGGCCGGCGACCCGCCCCGCGGGGCCTGAAGACCGCCCAGGCCCGGGTGGATACCGGGTTGCGCGCCTGGAACGGCATCTTGTCGCCCATGCTGGGCACGTGTCGTCTTTCGGTCCAGGACGCTACCGGGCGTGTTCCACCACCCTAGGGAGAGCCCTTGGCGCCGAGCCGGCCGCAGCGGCGATTGCCCTGCCATGCCGCATGACGGCACAGCCGCAGGATCCGGAGACTCAGCCAGCCGGCACCGGTGCGTCCTCGCGCAGCAGGCCCTGGCGCTTGAGGTCGGCCCAGAAGTCGGCCGGAATGGGATGGCTGAACCAGGAGAGGTTCTGCCGCAACTGCTCCACGGTGCGGGTGCCGGCGATGAACGACGGGATGGCCGGGTGCGCGACGACGAACTGCAGCGCCGCTGCCGGCAGCGGCACGCCGTGCGCGGTGCAGACGGCCTCGATCCGGGCCACCTTGTCCAGGATGGCCTGCGGCGCCGGCGCGTAGTTGTACTTGGCGCCGGGCCGGGCGCCGGTGGCGAGGATGCCGGAATTGAAGCCACCGCCGACCACCACCGCGGCTCCGCGCTGCTCGCACAGCGGCAGGAACTCGTCGAGCGCGTCCTGCTCCAGCAGCGTGTAGCGTCCAGCCAGCAGGAAGCAGTCGAAGTCATGCCGCTTCAGCGCCTCGTGGCAGACCTGCCACTCGTTGACACCCACGCCGATGGCCTTGACCAGCCCCTCGCTGCGCAGGCGCTCGAGCGCGCGCCAGCAGCCGTCCATCGCCTGCTCGAACACCGCGGGCTGCTCGGCGCCGCGGGTGAAGACGTCGATGTCGTGGATGAAGCAGATGTCCATGCGCTCGAGGCCGAGGCGCTGCAGCGAATCTTCGAACGAGCGCATCGTGCCGTCGTAGCTGTAGTCGAAGTGCACCGTGAACGGCGCACCGTCGACCCAGGGGGCGAAGTCGATGGTGCCCCGGCGCGCCGGCGTCAACACCCGGCCCACCTTGGAGGCGAGGACGAAGTCGTCACGCTGCTTCCAGCGCAGGCTGTGGCCCGTGCGCAGCTCGGACAGGCCATGGCCGTACATCGGCGCCGTGTCGTAGAAGCGCACGCCCGCGTCCCAGGCGTGCTGGAACATCGCGTCGGACTCCTGCTCGGTGATCGGGCGGAAGATGTTTCCGATCGGCGCCGCGCCGAAGGCGAAGGCAGTGACCTCGAGGTCGACCCGGCCGAGACGTCGCTTGTGGGAGGGGTTCATGGCGTGGGCTCCAGCTTCAGGGAGGGCGGGATGCTCAGTCGAACACCAGCGCCGGGGCGCAAAGTTCCGCGTGGCGATGCGGTGACCCGCGCGCGTCATCGAGTCAACGCGGGCCGCTGACCGAAGCCTCACCTTGGAGGGCGCACCGTGCCCGTGGGTATCACTGAGCGTCCGAGCAGTACGCGGGTCCGCATGATGTCGGGGGCGGCGCTCGTGCCCGTGCCGGGCCTCGCGGCCTACACCGCGGCCAGGGGAGGCTGGCTGCCTGGGGCGACGCCCTGCACCGCGAGCTGGCGCCGAGGGCCTGCACGTGCTGAGCGTCTACGCCGGACCGACGGACACGCCGATGCTCAGGCGTTCGCCGCTTGCGGCGACGATGAGCCCGGCGGAATCACCACATGCGCTGGCCGCCGCGGCCGTGCAGGCCCTGGGGGAGGGCCGCAGGGCGCTGTGGCGAGGCAGCCGAGCACGTGTCGCGCAGCTTCGCGCCGCCCGCGACGACCCGCGCCTGGGCGATGCGCTGCGCGCCTGAGCCGAGCTCAGATCACGCGGATGCGCGTGGCCTGCGGCCCCTTCTGGCCCTGGGCGACCTCGAACTCGACGCGGTCGTTCTCGGCGAGCTTCTTGAAGCCCGTGCCCTGGATTTCCTTGAAGTGGGCGAAGAGGTCCTTCCCGCCGTTGTCGGGCGCGATGAAGCCGAAGCCCTTGGCGTCGTTGAACCATTTGACAATGCCTGTTTCGGTGGCCATGGTGTTTTCCTTGCGAGTGGGTTGGGTTGGGTGGGAAAGATTTCGGGTCCGGTCTCAGCGCCGCCTGGGCGCCCCGGCGGAGCCCGAGGGCCCGGGCCCGCGGCGCTCCAGGTGCCGGAAGGTGATCCGGCCCTTGCTGAGGTCGTAGGGCGAGAGTTCGAGCGAGACGTTGTCGCCCGCCAGGATCCGGATGTGGTGCTTGCGCATCTTGCCGCCGGTGTAGGCCACCAGTTGGTGGCCGTTGTCCAGGGTCACGCGAAAGCGCGAGTCCGGCAGCACCTCGTTGACGGTGCCGTGCATTTCGATCAGTTCTTCCTTGGCCATGGAGCAGGCCGCCTCCTGGCGGCAGGGGGGAGCGTGGGCGCGACGGCGCTGACGGGGGCCGGGATCAGCCCGACGTCGGCTCGCGCAGGAAAACCGGCCGAGTCGATCCAGGCAAGGCCTTCCGCCGTCGCGTGGCGCGCGGCTTCCTCGCTGGAGTCGAACAGGGGCAGCAGGCGCAGCACGCGATCGTGCGTCATGCTGCCGCGGCCGGAGCGGATGGAGACCGAAGCCGCATAACGGCCGCAAACGGCCCGGCGGGTCAGGGGGGAGACGAGATATTTCCCGACTTGGAACGGAATGGAGATAACGGCTTTCTCTGGCCAGCGCCCATGGTGACGCGTGACCTATGTGACGACGGACGTGCACGGCAACACGCGAGGCGCGGTAGGACGGCCCGCACACCTGGCTCACAACCTGACCGGTTGCGGGCCCGGGCCTGCAAGGGCGTCGTCCTCCGCCGGCCACCAGGGGCCGGCATCCACCGCTCGGGGACAGAGGGCAGGGCCCGCTCGTGGCCCCGACGCGCCCCGTGTCCTGCGCCGTGCATACAGCGGAGCAAGAGGGACGCTGAACCATGGAGTGTACGCTGCGCCGGGCGCGACGGGTAGCGCCTGCGCAGGTTTCTTTGCAAGGCACAGGCCGACGCGGCGTCTTCCCTTCAAGCGCCCCTCGGCGCCATACTTCACCCCGTCGCCCGCGCCCCCCCATGCCCCGCTCCGCCGCCCCGCCTGACACCCACACCCCCTGGCACGACCCGAAGCGCCATGCCTGGCTCGTCGCGCTGGCGGTGCCGATGCTGGCCGGGGCAGGCCCACTGCTGTGGGGGTGGCATCCCTCGGAGGCAGTGCTGTGGGTGCCGGTGCTGCTGATCTACGCCGGCGGCGCGCTGCTCGACGCCGTGCTCGGCGCCGACCGCTCGAACCCGCCGGAGTGGGCGGTGGCCCAGCTCGAGGCCGACCCCTACTACCGGCGCGTCACCTGGGCGCTGGTGCCGATGCTGTGGGTGGCGATCGTCGGCGCGGCCTGGTTCAGCCAGCACTCGGGCATCGGCTGGGTGGGGCAGCTCGGGCTCGTGCTGTCCACGGGCGGGGTGGGAGGCTTCTGCATCAACCTCGGGCACGAGCTCGGCCACCAGCGCGGCGCCTTCGACCGCTGGCTGGCCAAGCTGGTGCTCGCGCCCACCGGCTACGGCCACTTCACGATCGAGCACAACCGCGGCCACCACCGCGACGTGGCCACGCCGGAGGACCCGGCCTCCTCGCGCATGGGCGAGTCGATCTGGCGCTTCGCGCGGCGCGAGCTGCCGGGCGCCTGGCGCCGCGCCTGGGCGCTGGAGGCGGCGCGGCTGCGCGCCGGCGGGCATGCCGTGCTCGGCTGGCGCAACGAGATCGTGCACACGGGCGCGCTGACGCTGGCCTTCTGGGGCGCGCTCGTGGCCTGGCTCGGCCCGGGGGTGCTGGCCTTCCTGCTGCCCACCGCGCTGTGGGCCAACTTCCAGCTCACCTCGGCCAACTACGTGGAGCACTACGGCCTGCTGCGCCGCCCCGGGCCCGACGGCCGGCCCGAGCGCTGCCAGCCCTGCCACTCGTGGAACAGCAACCACCTGTTCTCGAACTGGGCCACCTTCCACCTGCAGCGCCACGCCGACCACCACGCGCACCCGGCGCGGCGCTACCCGGCGCTGCGCCACTTCGACGAGGCCCCCCAGCTGCCCAGCGGCTACTTCGGCATGTTCCCGCTGGCCTACGTGCCGCCGCTGTGGTTCCGCGTGATGAACCCGCGGCTGGTGCGCGCCGTCGGCGGCGACCCCGCGCGCGTCAACTTCGACCCGGCGCGGCGCGCGCGCCTGCTGCGGCAGTTCGGGCCGCCGGCCGCGGCCGCCCCGCCCTGAAGACCCGCCCCTGAGATTTCCCCACGACAAACAAGAAAGGAGACGTCCCCATGACCCTTGCCCGAATGGCCCGGCTGCTGCTGGTGTCCCTCTCCCTGCTGGCCGCCGCGGCGGTGCAGGCCCGCATCGTCCGCGTCGAGATCGAGCGCGTCGAGCCCGCGTTCGAGGGCCGCAGCTTCGGCGCGACCGGGCCGTACGAGCGCCTGGTCGGTCGCGCCCACGGCACGCTCGACCCGCGCGCGCCGGCCAATGCCGTCATCCAGGACATCGAGCTTGCGCCGCGCAACGCGCAGGGCCTGGTGGAGTACGTCACCGACATCGAGATCCTGCGCCCGCGCGAGGCCGCGCGCGGCAATGGCGTGATCCTCGTCGACGTGGTCAACCGCGGCAACAAGCGCGCGATCGTCAACTACAACGCCGACGTCCCGACCGACATGGCCAGCGTCAACGGCCTGCGCTCGGCTGGCGACGGCTTCCTGATGGCCGAGGGCTACACCGTGGTCTGGTTCGGCTGGCAGGCCGACCTCGTCGCCGGCGGCGGGCGCGTCCGGCTGCAGGTCCCGGTGGCGCGCCAGGCCGACGGCTCGGCGCTCACCGGCGTGCTGCGCTCGGAGATCGTCGTCGGCGCGCCGGCGCGCAGCCT
This sequence comes from Rubrivivax sp., assembly GCA_044375195.1. Taxonomy (GTDB): domain Bacteria; phylum Pseudomonadota; class Gammaproteobacteria; order Burkholderiales; family Burkholderiaceae_C; genus Rubrivivax. Next base: position 9,432 of record JBILNB010000109.1, read on the forward strand.
GCCGCTGTCGGCAGGCTGGTTCACCGGCCAGACCCACCATGCCTACCCCACCGTCTCGGTCGACCACACCACGCCGCTGGCCGACGGCTTCAAGCCGACGCTCACGGTGCGCGCGAAGGAGAACGCGCCCCGCGTCGAGGTGCCGGCCTCGGCCTGGCGCTTCGCCGACTGTCCCGAGGGCCAACCGGCGCGTCCCAGCGAGACCCGCATCTGCCTGGATGGCGGCTTCCAGCCCGGCCGGCTGTACGAGCTGACCTACCGCGCCCGCGACCCGATCGTGCTGGGCGTCGGCTTCGCCGCGCTGCGTGACGTCGGCGCCTTCCTGAAGTTCGAGCAGGCCGATGCCGCTGGCCGGCCCAACCCGGTGTGGCGGCCCGGGCAGAAGACCATCGTGCTGGGCACCTCGCAGAGCGGGCGCTTCATCCGCTCCTACCTGCACCTGGGCTTCAACCGCGACGAGCAGGGCCGCACCGCCTTCGACGGCGCCAAGCCGCACATCGGCGGCGGGCTGATGCCGCTGAATGTGCGCTTCGGGCACCCGGGGCGCGCCTGGGGCGACCAGATCGACCACCTCTACCAGGCCTACGACTTCCCCTTCCACTACGCCAGCCTGAACGACCCGATCACCGGGCGCACCCAGGGCATCCTCGACCGCTGCGCCGCGGACGGGACCTGCCCGCGCCTGTTCCACGTCGCCACCTC
>JBILNB010000172.1:0-2541 GCA_044375195.1 Rubrivivax sp.
TGCTGTTGATGCCAGGCTTGACGACCATGCCGTCGGCGCCGTAGCTCTTGTCGAGCTGGAAGATCTGCGTCGTCGCCACGCCGTTGGCATTCCAGACGATCCAGGTCTCCACCGTGGTGGCCGCGCACTGGATGTCGCCCGAGGCGATGGCGAGGTGGCGGTCCTTCTGCGGGATCTTCTTGATGCTGACGTCCAGGCCATGCTTCTTGAACAGCCCGGCCTCCTTGGCCAGCGTCAGCGGCGCAAAGCCGGTCCAGCCGGACATGCCGATGGCGACCTTGGTCTCCTGGGCGGAGGCGGCGCTGCCGCAGAGGGCCAGCGCAGCGGCGGCCAGGGTGAGCACGGTCTTCTTCATGGGGACTCCTCTCGGGACAGGGGGTGGGGGTGGAAGAAACAGTGGGGCGGGTCCGACGGCGGTGATCTGGGAACTGCCAGTCGTAGTTTATTCAGCCCGTCACACGCAGCGCCGGCAAACCCGGCAGCGCCTGCAGCAGGCGGGCCACCGAGCCGTCGGCCACCATCGACGTGGCGGCCTCGATGTCGGGCGAGAGATGGCGGTCCGTCATCATCGCGGCGCAGCGGCTGCGCAGCAGCACGTGCGCCGCCTCCAGCGGGGTCGAGCTCTGCAGCGGCCGCAGGAACTCGATGCCCTGGGCCGCCGCCAGCCACTCCACACCCAGGATGTGCGCGACGTTGCCGATCAGGCCCTGCAGCCGCCGCGCCGCGAAGGTGGCCATGCTGACGTGGTCCTCCTGGTTGGCGCTGGTGGGAAGGGAGTCGACGCTGGCCGGGTGCGCGAGCGACTTGTTCTCGCTGGCCAGCGCAGCCGCCGTGACGTGGGCGATCATGAAGCCGCTGTTCAGCCCCGGCTCGGCACACAGGAAGGGCGGCAGGCGCGAGACGTTGGCATCGATCAGCATCGCGATGCGGCGCTCGGCGATCGCCCCAACCTCGGCGATGGCCACGGCCATCGCGTCGGCCGCCAGCGCCACCGGCTCGGCGTGGAAGTTGCCGCCCGAGACCAGCTCGCCCGCGCCGTGCGCGTCCACAAACACCAGTGGGTTGTCGGTGACGGCGTTCGCCTCGCGCCACAGCACCTGCGCGGCGTGGCGCAGCTGGTCGAGGCAGGCACCCACCACCTGCGGCTGGCAGCGCAGGCAGTAGGGGTCCTGCACCCGGTCGTCGCCCTCGCGGTGCGAGGCGCGGATCTCGCTGCCCGCGAGCAGCGCCCGGTAGGCCTGGGCCACGTCCACCTGTCCGGGCTGGCCGCGCAATGCGTGGATGCGCGGGTCGAAGGGGCCGTCGCTGCCGCGCGCGGCGTCCACCGTCAGCGCGCCGATGACGAGCGCGGCCTCGAGCACGGGCTCGAAGGCGAACAGTGCGTGCAGCGCCAGCGCGGTCGAGACCTGGGTGCCGTTGATCAGCGCCAGCCCCTCCTTGGCGGCCAGCGCGAGCGGGGCGATGCCGTGCGCCTGCAGCACGGCGCCGGCCGGCCGGCGCGCGCCATCGACGAGGAACTCCCCCTCGCCCATCAGCGCCAGCGTCAGGTGCGACAGCGGCGCCAGGTCGCCCGAGGCGCCGACCGAACCCTTCTCGGGGATCCAGGGCACCAGCCCGGCGTTGAAGACCGCGAGCAGGGTCTCGATGACGACGGGCCGCACGCCCGAATGCCCGCGCGCCAGGCTGGAGGCCTTCAAGGCCAGGATGAGCCGCACCACAGGCGGGGCCATCGGCGCGCCGACGCCCACGCTGTGCGAGCGAATCAGGTTGCGCTGCAGCGCGGCCAGGTCCTCCGCGCCGATGCGGGTGCTGGCGAGCTTGCCGAAGCCGGTGTTGACGCCGTAGACCGGGGCATCGCCGCGCGCGGCCTGCTGCACCGCGACGGCGCTGGCCTCGATGGCGGGCCACGCGGCCGGATCGATGCGCAGCGGCTGCTCAGCCACCGCTTCATGCACGGCCCTGAGTTCGTCCAGGGATAGGCTGCCGGGGGTGAGGATCATGGGATCGAGCAGATCAGCGTTCAAGAATGCAGCAAGAGCCGGCTGGAAGTCTTCGATGGGTTTCGCGGGCATGGGAGGGCCGGTGGGTGCCTCCGCTCATGTCCTCCGCATCGGGCCATGCCCGATGCTCCCCCTTTACTTCGCTACGACACCCACCGGCCCTCCCATGCCTGCCAGCGCTGTCTCTTGCGATGCCGGAAACTCGCATCGTGCGAGGGGCGGCAGGCCAGCACGTGGGGGCGGGGCAGGCGGAGAATTCACCGGGCATCGCCCGCCGCGCCCATCACCATCGGCAAATCCAACCCCCGCTCCCGCGCGCAAGCCATCGCGTCTTCGTAGCCCGCATCGGCATGCCGCATCACCCCCGTGCCGGGATCGTTCCAGAGCACGCGCTCGAGGCGGCGGTCGGCCTCGGGGGTGCCGTCGCAGACGATGACCACGCCCGAGTGCTGCGAGTAGCCCATGCCCACGCCGCCGCCGTGGTGCAGGCTGACCCACGTGGCGCCGCCGGCGGTGTTGAGCAGCGCGTTCAGCAGCGGCC
>JBILNB010000173.1:0-2537 GCA_044375195.1 Rubrivivax sp.
ATGCTCCGCCCCGCCGAGCCCGCGGTCGATTGCGCGCGCCACGAACGGGTGTACAACGTGGGCCTCGACCCCCACGAGTGGCCGGTTGCGGGCCTGGACGGGTACGTACGACAAGGAGTGTTTGCCGATGGATCGTGTTCTGCTGGGCATGCTGACCCCCTCATCCAACACGGTGCTCGAGCCCGTCACCTGCGACATGCTGCGCGGCTTGGCAGGCGTCAGCGCGCACTTCGGACGGTTCGCGGTCACCCGGATCGCGCTGAGCGAGGGCGCGCTGGCCCAGTTCGACACGCCCGGGGTGATGCAGGCCGCCACACTGCTGTCCCACGCGCGGTGCCAGGTCATCGGCTGGAGCGGCACGTCGTCGTCGTGGCTTGGATTCGACGCGGATGAGCGGCTGGTGCGCGCCATCGAGCGCGACACGGGCGCGAAAGGCTGCACGTCAGTGCTGGCGCTCAACGAGATCCTGCGCCGGACCGGCGTGCGCCGGCTGGGGCTCGTGACGCCCTATCTCGACGACGTGCAGGCGCGCATCGTGGCCAACTACGCGGCAGCAGGCGTGGAGGTGATTGCCGAGCGCCACCTTGGGGCTGGAGGACAACTTCTCCTTCAGCGAGGTCAGCGCCGGGCAACTTCTCGCCATGTCGCGCGAGGTCGCCGCGCCGAAGCCGGACGCGATCGCGATCCTCTGCACGAACCTGCGCGGCGCCGAGCTGGTGGCGCAACTCGAGGCCGACCTGGGCATCCCGGTCTACGACAGCGTCACCACCGTGGTCTGGAAGGCCCTGGCCCTGGCCGGCGTGGACGCGAAGCCTCTCGTGGGCTGGGGCCGCCTCTTCAGGGAGCTGGCATGAGCGCGCCGGGTCGTCCCCGAGCGTTCATCCTGGCGCGCGCAGCGCGGAGGGTCGTGCCATGATCCCCGCCTTCGACATGGTGATCCGACGCGCGGACGTGGCCACCGCCACCGATCGCTACCTCTGTGACATCGGGATCCGCGACGGGCGCATCGTGGCGCTCGGCCAGGATCTGGCCGACGCTTCGCACACCCTCGATGCCGCCGGGCGACTGGTCACGCCGGGCGGCGTGGACGCGCACTGCCACCTGGACCAGCCCATGTCCGACGGGTCCCGGATGGCCGACGACTTCCTGACGGGCACCCGCTCTGCGGCTTGCGGCGGCACCACGACCGTCATTCCGTTCGCCTGCCAATTCAAGGGCCGGAGCCTGCAGGAGGCCGTCGACGACTACCACGCACGCGCCGCCGGCAAGGCGGCGATCGATTACGCCTTTCACCTGATCGTCAGCGACCCGACGCCTGCGGTCCTGGGCGAGGAACTGCCGCGCCTCGTGGGCGAGGGCTACACCTCGTTCAAGGTCTACATGACGTATGACGACATGAAGCTCGGCGACCGCCAGATTCTCAACCTGCTGGCCGTGGCCCGACGCGAAGGCGCGATGGTCATGATCCACGCCGAGAACAGCGACTGCATCGCCTGGCTGACAGAACAGATGCTCGACGCGGGACTGACCGCGCCGCGCTATCACGCGCATGCCCGGCCTATGCTGGTGGAGCGGGAAGCGACGCACCGGGCCATCGCGCTGGCCGAACTGGCCGATGTGCCCGTGCTGATTGTCCACGTCTCGGGCCGGGAGGCGGTCGAGCAGATCCGCGCCGCGCAGGGGCTGGGCCTGAAGGTCTATGGGGAAACCTGCCCGCAGTACCTCTTCCTGACAGCGGACCACCTGGACCTCGATGGCTTCGAAGGGGCCAAGTGCATCTGCAGCCCGCCCCCGCGCGACAAGGCCAACCAGGAGGTGATCTGGCGAGGGCTGGAGAACGGTACCTTTCAGGTGCTGTCCTCCGACCACGCCCCCTTCGCCTACGCGGGCCCCCAGGGCAAGCAAGCCAAGGGCCCGGGCGCCCCCTTCAGCGAGGTGCCGAACGGCATCCCGGGGCTGGAGACGAGGATGCCCCTGCTGATGTCGCACGGGGTGATGGACGGGCGCATCGACATCCACAGCTTCGTCGCGCTCACGGCCACGAACGCCGCGAAGATCTACGGTCTGTTCCCGCGCAAGGGGACGATCGCGGTCGGCTCCGATGCCGATCTCGTGATCTGGGACATGGACACGCCGCGCCAGATCCGCAACGAAGGGCTGCACCACGCAGTCGACTACACCCCGTACGAAGGGATGGAGGTCAAGGCGTGGCCGGCGCTGACCCTGTCGCGCGGCAGCGTGGTCTGGCAGGAGGGCGCTTACCTCGGGCAGCCCGGCCACGGCCACTTCCTGCCCTGCGAGCGGCCTGACCCTGCCCAGGTTCGCGGGCGGGGCCACAAGGGTCCGATGTGGCGGAGGACCTGAGCGCAGGCGTGCGCGGCTCCGGCTCGTCCTCGATCAAGCTGGAGATCCGCCACGACGCCGCCGGCCAGCCGCGCGCTCGTTTCAAGGCGTGGCAGCCTGCCCGCCCGGCCGCTCATCCGGCCAACTCCTCAACTTCCCCGGATTCAGCAGCCGGTGCAGCAGCACGCAGCCCA
>JBILNB010000110.1:0-9896 GCA_044375195.1 Rubrivivax sp.
CGCTGGCCGAGGGCATCCACGCGATGAAGGCCAAGCCCGTGCTGCACGGCGACAACGGCGCGACGCTGAAGGCCACCACGGTGCTGGCGATGCTGCACTGGTTGAAGGTCAAGCCCTCTTACTCGCGACCTCGCGTCAGCGACGACAACGCCTTCGTCGAGAGCCTGTTCCGCACCGCCAAGTACCGGCCGGAGTTCCCCGAGCGCGGGTTCGCGAACCTCAATGCCGCGCGGGACTGGGCTTCGCGGTTCGTGCACTGGTACAACCATGATCACAAACACAGCGGCATCCGCTACGTCAGCCCGGCACAGCGCCACGCCGGGTTGGACGGCGACATCCTGGCTGCGCGGCACGAGGTGTACCAGCGAGCGCGTGAGCGCAACCCGCAGCGCTGGTCGGGCGCAACCAGGAACTGGACACCCGAGAAGATCGTGACACTGAACCCTGAGCGCAAGGACGTGGCCGGGGATCGAACGGCGGCACCGGTGAAAGGCGCACTCGCCGCATGAATCGGGCGACAACTAGCTTGACACGCACCGGGTCAGCGCGGTGTTGATGGCAGACCCGCCGCCGTTGACGCCGAACTGCGCGATGGTGTAAGTCTGGTACCCGCCGGTCTGGAAGCCATCACCGGCCAGGATGATCAAGCCCGGGTCGCCCGTTTCGTCGTTGTCGGTGAAGATGATCCCGGCGTCGTTGCCGAAGGCGACCGTGTAGGCACTCGCTTGACCCACCAGCCCGGCCGCCATGGCCAGAACGAGCGCCGACAACTTGAACTGCTTCTTCTTCATCGCATGCTTCCTCTACAGCCCAGAAAAGGGGCTTGGTTTACAGAACGACTTCCTTCTTGACCGATATGCACCCGGCACCGGCCGCCATCAGGAAGACCTTGGTCGCCGGCCCACCGTCCAGCACCAGCACATCGCGCTTGAGAAAACCCAGACGCCTGAGCGTTCCGAACTGGCTCGCCACCACCGTCTCGCAGCCCTGGGGCCAGAAGACGACGGCGTCATACGTGGCCCCGCAACCATTGGCCTGGTTCGGCGCGAACGAGGCCGACACGAAGGCGCTGCTCGGGCCGAGGGGGATCTCCATCACCAGCGGCACGAGGCGCTGGTCTGCGGACGCGCCCGGGGCCGCACCCGCGCCGGTGCCCGGCAACATCAGATAGGCGCCCGCCTCCGGGCCGAAGCCGAGGAAGGTGCTCACCTGCTCCATTCGGCTCGCGCAGGCCACGACGCCACGCTGCTCGGCCGCGCGCCGGATGGGGCCTCCCGCCGGGGCCGGAGCGGGCGCAGCGGCGGCCGCAGGTGCCGCGCCCGTCCCGCCGGCCTGAGGGGCTGGCGGCGACGCGACCGCCTGCGCAATGGCGAGAGGCGCGCAAAGTAGCCAGGCAAGCCCTGCGAGCAAGGCGTGACACCGGCCACGGTACGCACCGAACGCGCGCACCACGACAGCAGCACACACGTCGAGCCAAACGCGATGGCGGGAACAGCCGGACGTGAGCTGGCCCACAACGCTAACAATCACTTACATAGTTTACCTGTTTCAAATCAAGAAACGTCTTGGAAACACAACACTTCCCCGCTCGCGGCTCCGGCCCCGACCTGGAAGCGCAGCCCCAGGCCGCCTTTCGCACCTTCAACCGCCACCATCTTTGCAACGGGTCCCCGCCAAGGCGCCCGGCCCCGCCATGGCGACCTCGGCCGCATCGCTCAGCGCGCCCCGTACCGGCCCGGTGGACAGCGGCTGAGCCGTTGCAGCCAGGCCTGCTGCCGGCGAGCAAGCCATTCCGTCGCGCGCCGAGGCGCAGCGCGCCAGGCAGTCCTGCGGGGTCTTCAGGCGCGGTTGGCTGACGGCGCGCACAGCCTCCAGGCCACCTGACGGCCAGGTGACGACGGCGCCCGAGACCGCGACGACCAGAAGGCCCAGCCCCATCGCCAAAGGTAGACGGAAGCGCTGATGCATGCTCGATACCCGTGGGAATTGGATGTCAGTTTACGTGGTTTATGCAATAATAAGATCTGAAATAGCGATGTTGAAGGTGAGTTCCTTCCAGAGCGCATTTCCGAGCGAGGACACCCCGGGCCGGGCGTCCCTGTCGTGCATGGGCCTGTGCCCCTGCGGTTGACAGGTTCGTCCCGCGCCAGGGGCGCATCCTGCCCAGCGGCAGGCCCAGGGTCAGCCGGCGCGCACCTCGCCCAGCGGGCTGACGGTCGCCCGGCGTGCACCCCATTTGCGCGTGCTGTCCGCCGAGACCAAGGTGTGCACGAGGCTCTTGTCACCGGCTTCCATGCGCCGCTTGACGTCGGCCTCGTTGTGCTCGCAGAGGTGGATGCGGCCGTCCTGGGTGATCATGCGCACGCGCATCAGCCTGGCTTGCCCGCGCAGGTTCACGCGCACGCAGTCCCCCTTGAACAGGCGCATCACGAGCGGCTTGCCGCTGGCCGAAACGCTCGGGTGGCGCAGCCGTTCGGTGCCGTGCCGGCGCACGATGTCGTACGCATCGAAGGTCGTCAGCACCTCGCCCTGCCAGCGTCCCTCGGCGTCGGCGACGATCTCCACGCAGCAGTTGCTGTCGCTCTTGTAGCCCTTGTAGGCGCGCGGCCGGCCGCTCTCGTCCAGCCCGTGGCGGTGCGCGGCACGGGCGTCGGCGATCGGGATGACGTTCAGGTTCTGCACCACGGGCTGCCGGTCGGGCTGCCCGGGTGAGCGCGCACTCACCTCGCCCGATTCGCGCAGGCCGTAGGCCGTGTCGCGGTGCAGCGCGCCTTGATGCCCGTGGGCCGGCCGGTGGCTGACGCAGACGGCCTGCGCCGCGCGTCGCACGTGCTGCACGAAGGTGGGCCATGGCGGCTCGAACCCCTCCAGCAGCCGCGGCGACTCCGCCTCCCGGGCGCGCTCAGCCGCACGGGACAGCCGGCGCAGCACAGGCTCGTCGGTGATCCCCACGACGCAGGCGTCCACGGCATGCCGCCGATAGTCGTGCAGGTGCGCCGGCGGCTCGCGGCCCAGGGCGTCGTTCAGCCCGAGCTGCTGGCGCAGCAGGGCGGTCAGCCGGCCGGTGACGACGCGCACGGCGCCGGGGCACAGATGCTGCAGGTAGCGCCGCAGCAGGTGGCTCGCGGCGTAGTCGTCTTCGAGCGCGCGGCTGACGCCGTCGGCGTGCCCGCGCAGCCAGGTCTCCAGCCCGTCCCACCGCAGGCGATCGCGCTTGTCGGCCGCCAGGCGCGCCCCTCCGGGCGCCAGGGCCCCGAAGGGCGCGCCCGTCGCGTCGCCGGCGGCCCCCGCGAAGGCCTGCCAGGGGGTCAGGTTTGCCTTGGCACGGCGCGCCGCGCGCGTGGTCAGCGTCTTGTTGGAGAGGCTGTCGTCCAGCGTCAGGCTGAAGGGCAGGATATGGTCCACGACGGCCTCGCCGTTCAGCACCATCTCGGCACTCAGCGGCACGCCGGTGTAGGGGCACTTGCGATCGACCTCCTCGGAACCGAGCTCCTGCCACAGGCGCAGGCGCTGCACCAGCGCCGGCCCCACCTCGGTGGGGTCGATGCCGAGCCGCGCGGCGGCAGTCTCCCGCAGGCGCTGCGCCTCACCCTGCAGGTAGCGCTGCCGGCGCAAGTCGCGCCGGCGCTGCTCTCCCGAGCGCTTGAGCCCACGCGCGATCTCGGCGTACAGCTCCGCCGGTCGGCCATAGCGCTCGACCAGCGCGTTCACGACCAGCCTCACCTGGTTCAAGCCGATATGCAGGGAGGGATCGCCAAGGCGCCCCAGACGGGCTTCTTCATCGTCTTCGGCCCGGCCGGTGCCGTGGCGCAGGTGCTGCAGCAGGACCACGCCGTAGTACGGCAGCGATTCGCCCGCCGCCTGCGCGCCCGCCGGATGGGCGGGCACAGAGTCCTCTGCGGGCCAGGGCAGCCCGGCGGCCTGGGCGGCGGCGCGCAGACCGGCGGCGCCAGCCCGCAAGGGCGGCAGCACGCGGGCCAGGGCGGCACGGCTCAGCGCGGCGCTGCCCCGCGGCAGGCGCAAGGCCGAGACGCGCTCGGCGGTCTCGGCGTCGATGCCGGTGTGCGCCTGCAGCCAGCGCACCAGTGCCGCCGGGTCGGTCTGCTCCAGCAGTTGCACGACGGTCTCGTCCTGCAGCGGCTCGGGCAGCGCCGCCCAGCGCTTGCCGAAGGCTGCCGCCTTGCACAGCAGGGCCGAGGTCGCGTTGCCGCGAATGTCGTGGCGGCCGGTGCCCGAGCCGCTGATGTGGGCATCCGCGGGCAGGTCGAGCAGATCGCGCAAGCGAACGAAGTTCATCGACACGGTGCGGTCCAGCGCCTCCAGCAGCTTGTCGCGCTGCTGCGGGCTCAGGCCCACCTCGCCGGGGCTGCCCCGCCAGCGCAGCCGCATCGCCTGCAGCTCGCCGAGGATGCGCAGGCGTTGGGCGCTGGGCAATGCAGCCGGGGCCCGGGGCTCCTCGGGCAGCAACATGCACCGGCCGGGCTCGGGCCGCATCCGGCCGCGCTCGTGCAGCAGCGTCTCGCGCAGGGCTTCGCGGGCGGCTTCGGTGCACACCGCGGGCGCGAAGGCACGCTGACGCTCCCAGAGCAGATCGAACTCCGCGGCAACCATGGTGCGGTCGGCCAGGGGCGGCAGATGCGGGGAGCCCGCCTCCCCTGCCCTGTCGGCCTCGGCGGCAGCGCGCGGTTCACCCGGCGGCGCGTCGCGCACCCGCATCAAACGACGGCTGATCGGCGACCGGGTCTGCAGCCCCTGCTGGCGACGCAGGTTCAGCCATTCACCTACGGTTCTGGCCCCGGTGCGCTGCATCGCCTCGCGTGTGGCCTGCACCGCCTGCCTCTGCAGGCCGTCGGACTCGTCGGCATGCCCCCCCAGATCGCGCTCGAGCAGGATGCCGCGGCGCTGGTTGAGGTGGAAGATCGCACGCCCGAGTTCATGCGCCGCGAGCGATTGGTCCAGGCCGCGGGCACGCAGTTCGTACGGGTCCAGACGCTCGAGCTCTCGTCGCGCCTGCGGCTCGGCAGGAAAGAACCCGTGCTGCACCAGCAGTGCCAGCAGACGGTCCTTGCGCCGCACCTGCCGACGCCGCCGCCGCCGGCGGGCCCGGACGTCACGCCGCTGCGCGCCCAGGGGCTCGCCGGTCTTCGGGTCGAGGCCATCGCCGAAGACGCGCACCCCGGCCCGGATCACGGCCATCGGCCGCCCATGGGCGTCAAGGCGGATGGCGGCCCAGCCCAGCCATCCCAGGCCCAGCGACAGGGCGACCCTGTACTTCATCGGCTTTCCGCTTTATCGTGTAAACCGTGTAAGATACCACCCGTACTACACGTTCGGAAATGCGCTCTGGAGGCTAACAAGCTGAAAGATGCGGAAAATGCGAGGGCCGCTATATGCGGCCCTTTTGTTTGTCTGGCGCGCCGGCCCCGAGGGGCGCTCAGAACCCGAACTCCCGCACGAGCACCGCGCCCGCCTGGCGTGCATAGCGCAGCGCAGGCGCTTCGGCCTGCGCATGGACGGTGAGGCTGCCGCGCCAGACCCGCGTCGCAGGGGGCATCGGCAGCCCCGACGCCGCGGGCGCGAGCTGCACCCTGAAGACCGCGCGCTCGGGCACGAGCTGTCCCGCCTGCTGGCGCACCAGGACATGCCCGCCGCCTTGCGCCGCGAGCTCCGGGCGCGGGAGCGTGCGCGAGGCGTCCCGGTCGATGGCCTGGACGCGCAGCTCGAGCGGCGGCGCGCCCAGGCCGTCCTGCAGGAAGACGGCGCGGTCGCCCACGTCCACGCGGGCGATGTCCTGCTCCTCGAGCCAGGTCTCCACCAGCCACGCGCCGCCTTCGCGCACCAGCACCGCCAGGCGCTCGCGCTCGCCCACCCAATGGCCGACGCGCAGCTCGGGGTCCAGGTCGCGCAGGTGGCCGTCGAAGGGAGCGCGCGGCAGGTAGTTGCGCAGCTCGGTGTCGATGCTGGCGAGTTCGGCCCGCGCGGTGGCGAGCGATTCCTCGGTGACGAGCATCTTCTCGCGCGTCTGCGCGTCGAAACCGGACGCCGCCGCCTGCCAGCGCAGCTGCTCCACCCGCGCCAGCACGGCCTGACGCCGGCTTTGCAGGTCCGGCAGGTGCAGGCGCACCAGCACCTGCCCCGCCGCCACGCGCTGCCCCTCGGAGAAGGGCAGCGCATCGACGCGTGCACCTGCGGGCGCGTAAACCGGCCAGGCCTCGGCCGGCCGCAGCACCGCGCTCGCCGTCACGCGCCCGGGCCAGGGGACGAAGGCCAGGCCCAGCAGCGCCAGCGCCACCAGCAGGCTCAGCCCGGTGCGGCCCCGCTGCAGGATCACGCGGCGGCGCTGGCCCCAGGACGCGAGTTCCAGGCGCAGCGGGCGCAGGATGAACCAGGCGATCTCCACCGCGAACAGGAACACGCCCAGGGCCTTGAAGAACAGGTGGTAGACCAGCAGCGCGATGCCGATGAACAGCACCAGCCGGTACACCCAGGTGCACCAGGCGAAGGCGATCATCCAGCGCCGGCGCCGCGCGGGCAGGGGCTCGGGGGCGTCCTCGCCCAGCGCGAACAGCCATTCGCGCAGCTTCCACCGCGCCAGCGCGAAGCTGCGCTCGTGCAGGTTGGGCAGGTCGAGCAGGTCGGAGAGGATGAAGTAGCCGTCGAAGCGCATGAAGGGGCTGGCGTTGATCACGAGCGTGGTCACCCAGCTCGTCGTGGCCAGCACGAAGGCGGCCGAGCGCGCCGGCCCGTCCGGCAGCAGGCCCCAGGCCACCGTGGCCCAGACCGCCACGATCAGCTCGGTGGCGATGCCGGCCCCCGAGACCTGCAGGCGCTGGCGCGCGTCGGTCAGGCGCCAGGCCTCGTTGGTGTCGGTGTAGGCCATGGGCCACAGCACCATGAAGGCCACGCCCATGGTCGGCACGCGGCAGCCCAGGCGCTTGGCCGTGTAGGCATGCCCCAGCTCGTGCAGCGTCTTCACGACCAACAGCGCCAGCCCGTAGGCCGCCAGGCCCTCGAGGCTGAAGACGTCGACGAACTGCGCCGCGAAGGCGTCCCACTGGCGCAGCACCTGCAGCAGGCCGAAACCCAGCGCCGCGAGTGTGGCCAGCGCGAAGGCGCGCGAGTGGAGCACGCCCACCAGGTGCTGCGTGCGGGAGAGAAAGCCGTCCGGACGGAACAGCGGCACACGAAAGAACAGGTAGTGGTGCAGCAGCCAGCGCCAGGGGCCGCCGCGCAAGGCGGCGCGCCGTTCGGCGAACCGCCCCGCGGTCTGCGCCCCCTGGGGCGGGCGGACGAGCTGGTTCGCGACCAGGAAGGTGGCCACCGTCTCCACGGCCTTGGGGTCGAGGGTCAGGGTGGTGTGTTCGGCGATGGATGTCGCGATCGCGGGCGCATCGGCAAGGGCCCAGCGGCTGAGCATCTCGAAGGTGGGCCAGTCGATGCGGAAGAACAGGTTGCGCACCGGGTCGTGCAGGGTCCAGCTCGGCTGTCCGTCGGGCAGCACCGGCCCGGGCAGCAGGGTCAGCTCCTCGCGCAGCGGGGGCAGCATGCTCGGGCGCTCCGGGTCAGCGCCCGATCCAGGCCCGCGCGGTGGCGATGGGCCGGCGCAGCACCCAGTAGGCCAGCGGCACCCGCTCGCCTTCGAGCCGGGCGGTGCCCTTCAGGCCCACCCGGTGCCCGGCTGGTGCCGTCAGGCTGGCACGCAGCCGGTAGGCATGGCTGCCGTCCGGACGCTGCACCGCCTCGTGCGCCATGAAGCGCAGGGTCGCGGCCACGGGCTCGAGCGGCCGCGCGTTCAGGAACAACTGCACGGGCGTGCCCGGTGCCAGGTCGATCGCGTCGCCGACGGCCAGCCAGGCCTCGACCTCGACGTCATCGGGTGCGGCGATGCGCAGGATGCGCTCGCCGACGACCACGGGCTTGCCGATCCACTGCGCCGGGTCGTCGAACAGCGCGATGCCGGCCTGCGGCGCCGTCACCTGGCTGCGCTGCAGCTGCTCGCGCAGGTAGGCGGCTTCCGCGGTGCGCTCCTCGATGCGCCCGGCCATCGCGGCAAGTTGAGGGCGCGCGCGCGCGTCGACGAGGGATTGCTGTGCCGTCTGCCGGTATTCGGCGTTGGCGGTCGCCAGCGACTGCTGCGCCACGCGCAGGCGGCTGCGGATCAGCGCCTCGTCGAAGCCGAACAAGGGCTGGCCCAGCGCAACGTCCTGATTGGGCCGGACGTGGAAGGTGTCTATGACGCCATCCAGCGGCGCACGCACCACCATCGGGTTGCGCGGCACCAGCTCCCCGGGTGCCAGCACCGACAGCCTCACCGGCACGAAACCCAGCGCCACGACGGCACCCGCCAGCCACCAACCGGGCCGCCACCACCACGGCCGCACGCGCGCCGCGCCCTCGCGCTCGGCACGCCACGGGCGCAGCCAGGTCCGGCGCGGCCGGCGCCGCAGCGCGATCCAGGCGTGCCACCAGATGGCCATCCACTCCTGCAGCAGCATCTGGTCGGCGTCGGACCAGGGTTCGTCGCGCGCCAGCACCAGGGCGGCGACCGCAGGCGCCTCCGAGGTTGGAGGCCGGCCCTGCACGGGCGCGCCGGGGCTCGACGCGTCGGCGGGGACTGTGGCCTCGTCCGGGGGGAGCGGCAGCCAGAGCGCATGCGCCGGCCACCAATCCGCCCAGGGCTGTGCCAGCGCGGGCGGGAGGTCCAGGCTGGTGAACGCCTTGGGCTGAGCGCTGCTGCGCAGCCTCTGCTGCAGGTGGTTGCAAAAGGCGCGCAGCCACTGCGCATAGGGAGCGTGGGCTTCGGGTTGCACGAGGCCGGACAAGGCCTCGACACCCCGACCGGCACGCCACAGCGCGGCCTGCCGGTAAGGCTGCAATTGCAAGGTGTCGTTGACCAGCACGAAGCCGAGCTCGGCCTCGGTGCGGGCACGGCGCGCCATGCGGGTGAGATCCAGCAGGGCGGCGAGCGTGCGCTCCAGGCCGGAGGGCGCGGCGACAGGCGGACTGAGCATCAGACCCCTGACGACTCCACGGCTTGGGCCGCCTGGGCTCGCGGCGCCGCCGTGCCCGGCTGCGCAGGCGCAGACCCACCCTGCGAGGACCCAGCCTCGGCCTGGGACCGGGCCGCCTCCTTCGCCTCGGACAGGCGCTCCTGGACCGCGCGCGAGGCGAGGATCCGCTCGAGCAGGCCGGACGGACGGGCGGCGCCGAAGTCGCCACCCGCGCGCCCGGCCCACGCGCCCGCCCCTGCCGCACCGTCGCCCCCGCTGCCGAGCGCACGCCACTGCGGCAGGAAGACGCCACCCCGGCCCTGCGCCAGCCGGATCTGTTCACTGAGGCCGCTGCGGCTCTGCGGGCGCGGCGATCTCGGGCACCCCCGCGCGCGCCGTCCGGGCGTCGGCCTGGGTGGTGGCGAGGACCTCGCCGTTGCTCAGCGCCCTGGGCTGGATGGTCGAGCACCCCGCCAAAGCGAGAAGCGCCGCCGCCGCGACCGAAGACCGCAGGCCGCTGTGACGTTGAAGGAGCATGGTCAATCCACCAAAAGGAGTCCGAATCTGGTGAGCAAAGATTCTCCATCACTTCGCTCAGTTTCTGTCTGTTTCTGTCTGTTTCCGTTTTTTACAGGTCTCAGCCTTCCATCAAGCTGACTGCACAGGGCCCAAGCGGGGCTGCGATGCATGGGTACCAGGAGACCAGTGGGGCGACAGACCGGTGACCGGTCTGCGTCCAAGGCTGGCTCTGGAACGACCATGGCCAAGCGCGCGGCTGTTTTGCGTGCGAACTATGTAAACTCTTGCCTTGGTCTCGCACCGTCTTGGAGGGACGGGTCGCGATCGAACGGTGTGTCCGACGGCGGTCCCCAGCGAGGGCGCCGCCTTCTGCTGCGCCGCCCCCCC
>JBILNB010000055.1:0-32621 GCA_044375195.1 Rubrivivax sp.
TGGCGAGCAAGTTCGGGATGCAGCTGGTGAAAGCGCCTGTGGCAGCATGAGGGGGGGCAGGCAGTGCGGCGGCACTACAAGCCAGGCTCACGAGGAGGTTCCTGGGTAGGGGTTGGGGAGAGGGGGGCTCTTGCTGCGGGATCGGTGTGCATTCTTTTCAGGCGCGGCTTTGGTTGCACGCGCCAAGCCACCGCGCAGGCCCGCCCGCGGGGCATGAACCTGGCTGCGGGCCGACTCCGCTGCGATGCTCGCGCCGGGGTGGCGCCGCCGAACTCGCTACTCTCAATGCGTTCGCTGCGCTCGCACAACGGCGGCCGGGGCAGGCAGGCACTCGCCGCCTTCGCCTTGCTCAGCCTGGGAATGTCAGTTCATTGACGGGAACCGCCATAGCCAGGGTGCCGTCGATCGTGTTTGACCACCAGAACGCGGATGCCTGCTGACCGCTCGCGGTAGATGACGGTGTAGGGGAGTCGGTCGTGGGGAATCCCCGCCTGCCGCGGGTGCGTGGCGTACCCAGCCCAGGGTTGCTGTGAAGCATCCGGGCGACGCGCTCGAACTCAGCGAGAAACCGCGCCGCAAGCGCTGGCGATCCTTCTCCGGCATAGAACGCGGCTGCTTCCTCGAGATCGCGTTCGGCAGCCGGATGCAGCTCGATGCTCATCCCGGGAACTTGGCGCGAAGGCGCGCCATTGCGTCCTCGAGCGCGACGGGGGACACCAAACCCGAATCCAGATCCGCGTCCCGCGCCTCGGCCAGCCTTTCCCAGGCCTCTTCGGCAGCCGGATCCACGTCGAGACTCGAGATCAGTCGTTCGAGCAGACGCGATCGGTCGGCCTTGGACAGGCTGAGGACTTGCGCTTGCAGAGACTCGAGGGTGGCGGCCATGGCGGTGCTGACGCTCCGGTAACAGTTCAAGCCCTTAGCTTGCCACAAGCGGCGCGGGCGATTTGCCGGCGGCAGCCCATTCGGTGTGGGGGTCGGCTGGTCGAAGGATGGCGCGCGCCAAGACACCGCGTAAGTCGATCGAATGGCGCGGCGCTGCAGGTGTCAGCGCCGGCGCCGGCTCAGCAGACGAGCGGTCCCACGCCTCGAAAGCCCAATTTCCCCACCTTCCCACAAATTAAAGAAACCTTTAGCATGACAGCCTGCCGTCAAAGCCTGCTTTCACATCGTGCGCACCACCGGCACCTACGTCACCACCACCACGCTCGGCGAGGTGGTGCGCGCCTTCGTGCCCCATGCGCTGCCGCCGGCCGGCCCGCCCCTGGCCGCGGAGAGCTACCACGCGGCTCACCACCGGGCCGAGATGGCGCTGGCACGGCTGGCCGGGGTGGCAGGCCTGGTCCCCTCGGTCGACTGGCTGCTCTACAGCGCGCTGCGCAAGGAGGCGCTGCTCACGTCGCAGATCGAAGGCATCCAGGCCACGCTGACCGACCTGTTCGACGACGAAGCCGGCCAGGTGCTTGCCAACCCTGCCGACGTCGAAGAGGTCACCAACTACCTTCGTGCCTTCCGGCTGGTGCGCGACAACCTGCGCAGCGTCTCGGGCCTGCCCATCTCGGTGCGGCTGCTTTGCGAAGCGCACCGCCTGCTGCTCGACGGCGCACGAGGCGCCGGCAGGCAGCCGGGGGAACTGCGACGTTCGCAGAACTGGGTGGGCGGCGCACGGCCGGGCCGCGCGGTGTTCGTGCCCCCTCCTGCGGACCACCTGCCCGGGCTGCTGGCCGACCTGGAGCGCTACATCCACGACCCCTCGCCGACACTGCCACCCCTCGTGCGCGTGGCGCTGGTGCACGTGCAGTTCGAGACGCTCCACCCCTTCCTGGACGGCAACGGCCGCATCGGCCGCCTGCTGATCGCGGCGCTGCTCGAGCACTGGGGCCTGCTGCCCGAGCCGCTCGTCTACCTCAGCGGCTACCTCAAGCAGCACCAGGCAGAGTACTACTCGCGCCTGTCCGCCGTGCGCGCCGAGGGCGACTGGGAGGGCTGGGTCGGCTTCTTCCTCGACGGCGTCGAGACCGCGGCCACGCAGGCCGAGCGCGCCATCGTCGCGCTGGCGAGCCTGGTCAACGCCGACCGCCGTCGCCTGCTGGCCGCGCCCCGCGCCGGGGCCGCCGCGCTGCGCCTGTTCGAGCTGCTGCCCGTGATGCCGCGCTTCACCATCGAGCAGGCCCGGCGCAGGCAGGCCACAACCTTCCCCACGGCCACCGCCGCCGTGAAGCTGCTGCAGGAATTGGGGCTGCTGACCGAGCTGACTGGGCAGAAGAAGAACCGGCTGTTCAGCTACGCGGCCTATGTGGACCTGCTGAGCGAAGGCACGTAGAGGCATAGACGCAGACCCGCCACCGTCGCCATCCCGGACTGCTGGCCGGGCCTGCGCGGTGGCGAGGCGGGCGCACGGACGCCGCGCACGTTGCGCGGAGGATGTGGGGCGCGGGGGATCACACGCCAAACCCGGGCGGTGACGCCAGGCTCGGGCGGATGAGGGTCTCCGGAATGAAACCTTCGCCGGAGAGCGCGCGGATGACGCCGCGAATCAAGGCGTTGTCGGCAAAGCCCACCGTGTACTGGCGCGCACCGGGGCGGATGGGCACCAGCATCCCGCGCTCCACGAGCTTGCCGATCTGGTAGGTGCGCTGACGCTCCGTCAAGCCCGGCAAGGCGCCACTCAGGTCGCTGGCCTTGGCGACGCCGTGCCGGGCGGTCGCCAGCAGCACGCGCTCTTCCGTCGCGGTCACCCACTCCCGCTCGCGCGCGTGGCGCAGCGCCGGGGACAGGATGCGCTCGATCAGGAAGTCCGCGTCGGTGAGCCGGTCCACCTTGCGCAGTTCATCCAGCATGCCGCCCAACACGTAAACGCACCATGTCTCTCGGCCTTGCGTGGTGCCCGTGTCGGCCTGACCGAGCATGACGTAATACCGATCCCGGTCGTTGCAGAACACCGCCGTGGGATTGAGCACCCGCCCTCCCGCCTTGACCTTGAAGCCGTACTTCACGAGCAGCGCGTAGGTCATCAGGCGCACCACACGGCCATTGCCATTGCCGAAGGGGTGGATCCAGGCAAAGCGGTGGTGGGCCAGGGCCACCTTGATGAGGTCGTACTTCGCCGGGTCCGGCCGGTTGATGAACTGCACCAGCTCAGCCATGTACATCGGCACGCTCACGGCTTCGGGTGGCAGGTGCTCCGACTTCGATATCTGCACCGATCGCAGCCGGTAGGCGCCCGGGGTCTCGTCGCCCTCCCGCTCCAAGCCCTGCACCGTCATGGCGTGCAGCTCACGGATGAAGTGCTCGGTGACCTGGTGGCCGACGTCGACGTGTTCCTCGATGAAGCCCATCGCGTGTTCGATGTTGGTCATCTCCCGCAGGGCGTCGCTCAGTCTGGCGGGCCCGGCATGCAGCCGGCTCTCCACGAAGTCGGCCAGCGTGGTGTGGTTCCCCTCGATCCGCGCCGACCCCAGGCTCTCCAGCATGTGGAAGATGTGCTTCAGCTGAAGAAAGACGGGTGTGGGGGTGCTGCCACCCAGGCGCAGGCGCCGCAGATGCTCGAGCTCGGTCACCACGTCGACCAGCGGGGAGTCGAACGCGGGGTTCAGCAGGCCGAGGTCATGGTGGCGGAACGTGGGCATCGACAGACTCAGGCACAAAACCGTCAGTCTAAGGAGTTATCTGCAACGAGCGGCAAAAATATCATTGGAAACAATGATCTGAGAGAACTTGAGCTCGAACACATCGACGACATCGGATTTGCCTCATCTGCAAACCGGACCATCGGTGGCGCGTGGTCGGACGCACCGATCGACCGCATGATCCGCTCCATCCAGTTCGACCAGATTCGTCTCAGCGGCGCGATGATCAAGGAGATGCCCGTCCTGGCCGAGCCGGGACCGTGGAACGATCCGGCGCGATGCCGAAGGCATGACGGCGCCGCTCTGCGCAATGCGACCAGTCAGTCGGTACGCCGTGGGCGCCCCGGCGCTTCGGCGCCGGGGGTCGGGCTCGACCGCAGCGAGTCACCCATGGCCCGCCTCAACGTGGACGCCTGTTGCGCCTGATCGCTGCCGCGCTTCACACCGACGTAGACAAAGCCCTGGGCGGTGCACACGAAGTCGCGCACGACGCCAGAGAGCTGTGCAGCGGCTTCGGTGGGCTTGCCGGCAAGGAGGGCCTTGGCCTCGAGCTCCGCGAGACCTGCCGCCAGTGCCGTCTCCAACTCGCCCTCTTCAGGCAGTTCCTCACGCGCGACCGACTTGACGACCCGCTTGCCGTTCACCTGCTCGACGTGCACGCCCAGCGGGCTGGGCGGACAGGGCTGGGTGGCCAGGCTGGCGCCCGGAAGCGACAAGGGCATCAGCAGCAGGGTGAACGTGCTCGCTCGCATCAGAACTTCTTCGCCCGCTCCGCATCGCTCCAGCTGTTCGTCCCGCGGTGCGGCTCGGTGGCGCCGCCGCGGGGGGCCGTGGCGCCCTGTGCCCCGCCGGCCGTGCCGGACTGGCCACCTGCCGTGCCCGGCGTCGGCTGGTTCGCGAGCGAGGACGAGATGGACCCCGCCATCGCCCCGGCGGCCCGGATCGTCTCGGGCTTGATGCCGACGCTGACGCGGACTTCGCGCCCCTTCGTGTAGCAGCTCGACAGCGGCACCACGCCGCGCAGCAGCGACTGGGTGGTGCTCCTCATGGCCTGCACACGCTTGATCAGCTCCTGCCGGTCGGCCCGCCGCCCCTCTGCGGTCGTGGACTTCGACTCCTGGATCACCTTGGTGATCGTCGTGTCGCTCTGGATGCCCTCCTGCATGAACTTCGAGATCAGGGCCTTGGCCTCCATCTCAGCCTCGGTGCGCGCGTCCTTGATCGAATCGACATCATCGAAGGAGACGGTGGCGGACCCTGTGGCCAGGATCTTCGTGCCGCCTTCGACGGCTTCGACGTTCAAGCCCTCCGTGTAGGGGTAGGCGGCACAGCCTTCGTTGGCTGCGGCCGGGAGGCTGAGCGCGAGGCACAAGGCGGTGAGGGCGAATTTCGAATCTCGGGTCATGAAGATGCTTCCTGATGGGGGTGCGTGGGTCTGGGGGTTGAGGGCGGCGCCAGTCGTGATCGGGGGTCTCACTTCTCGAGCCGGGCGGTGATGCTGGCGGTGTTTCTCAAGACGTCGTCGTCCACCGCGAAGAAGACGTAGAACGAGCGCTGCGGGGTGATCACGAGCTCTCGGGTACCAAAGTTCGCGTATGCCAGGTTCCAGGGCGTGTTCGATGTGTTGCCGAGATTGAAGCCCAGCTCCGGGATCATGATGTGGTGGTTCGTCCTGTCATTGGCCGAGAGCGCCATCGTCTTGATGACCCTGGCATCGCGGTCCTTCAACTCCACGGTGAGCGTGCCGCGGTTCAGCGCTCTCGCCAGCGCGAACAGCGGCCGGCCGTCGACACCGAACAATGCCTGCAGGTTCTGGGCAAGGTTGGCGGACGACACGGTGTAGACCGTGAAATCCAGGCCCAGGGTGCTGCGGCTGTTGCGGTCGCCCGCCAGATCCTCCGGCGTGTGGTTGGCCGGCACCAGGTTGATGACGTTCTGGTTCAGCGTGACGAAGTTGACGCGCTCGTTCGGCTCGGCGACCGCAATCCGCAGGTCATTCGGGTCTTGTCGATCGGGGCCGTCACGTCGCCGGATCTCCCGGTTCAAGGCGAAAAGCCAGCTGCTCTGGTACCGGTCCCTGTGGATCACCGACACCCGCTTGTTCTGCGTCGCCAGTTCGTTCAGGGTCTTGGCGATGTCGGCCAGGAATTGTTCGTCGAAGGAGATCGTGGTCTTGAGGGAAACGATCGAGGTCGGGCTGTGTCGCCGTGAAAACTCGAGCTGCGACAACGCAGCCATGACGGGATGGGTGCGGTCGAAGCCGGACTGCGTCAGCGGCCGGACGTTGTCGATCCTGATCCTGAGGTGCTCGCGGTCGATGAGGGGGCGAAGAATCTTCTGATGCAGGATCTTTGCATGGTCTCCCGACTGCCTTTCCTCCGTCTTCATCTGCGCGAACAAGCCGGGGGATATCTCGGCCGACCCTTCCGTCACGCGCTTCACCAGCACACGGAAATCGTCGATGCGCACCGCCACCCTCGCGGTGACGACCGTCAGGCCCTCCTGCTTGACGTCGACGACCTCGAAACTCTTGATGACGCCCTGGCTGTATTCCCGGACGTTGGTGCGGATGTCCCGGGTCTCCTTGCGCACGCCGTCCTGGATCTCGGTTCTCTTGGCCAGGAACTTCTCGGCGTCGATGAAGGAGCCGACGACCTGGATGAGTGCGTTCTGCGCCGCGTTCTGCGCCGCGTCGGCGACATCCTTCCCGTAGCCCTGCACGATCACGTCGCGGATGGGGCGGTCCGGCTGGGCCTGCGCAAGGCCTGCAAAGAGGGTCAATGCCGCAAGGCACTGCAGCAGCACGTGCTTGTGATTCATGAATGCTCTGTGATGACGATCGGGGCACGCCGCGTGGACGCCAGCCAAGAAAGGCAAGTGATCGATTGAACCGAAGTCAATGCGACCTCACGCTGCCTCGGGGCTGTGAAGCATGGCGGAGGTTTTCCGGGTCGCTCGCGTGAATTGAGGAGACGAGGGCGCGCTGCTCGAGCAGATACCCCTGCTACCCAAGGGTATATCCGAGGCCGCTTCGCCGGATCGCGGGTTTTCCAGGGGTTCGGCGGCGCGGCCTAGGTGGCCCGGCTGAACAGCGGCGCATGGCGGTACACCAGCGCCGCCAACACCCAGCACAGCCAGGCTGACCACAGGCTGTGCGACAGGTAGTGCGCGCCGCGCGCGAGTTGGGCCCCCGCGAACAGCGCGCCCAGGATCAGGACGACGGCGAGCACCGCGCGCGCCAGCGCGGGCCGGTGGCCGCGCCACAGGAAGTACAGCGCGAAGAAGCCGAAGGCCACCACCGCGTGGCCCGAGGGGAAGCAGCCCCCGGGGCCGCCGTCGGCCACCCCGGGCAGCCAGTGCGAGACGTGCTCGGCCACGCCACCGAACTCTTGCAGCGACCAGGGGCAGCTCGTCAGGCTGATGCGCTTGTGCAGCGGCACCAGCACCATCGTGGCCACGATGAAGGCCAGCGTGGCCGCGCGCTGCGCGCGCGTGGGCCCCGGCCGCAGCGGGCGCCAGGCGTCCCAGGCCAGCGCGGCCAGCGCCAGGCCGGCGAGCCAGCGCCCGCCCTCGTGCAGCACGGTGGCGGTGAGCACGTGCTCACGCCACGGGAAGCCGCCCGCCGTGCCCCACAGGCGCGTCAGCGCCAGGTCCAGGCCTGACAAGTCCCAGGCCAGCACCGCGGCGAGGGCGAGCAGCGTGACCGCGAGGTCGCGGCGCCAAGCGGTGCCCGGTGGCGGGGCTGCCACGGGCGGGGCGGTCCCGCTCATCGCGCCGGGGTGCCTGCGGTCTTGACCGCAGGCCCTGCCCCGGCCAACGCCATCCGGCACCCCGCCGCCAGATCCCACGCCGGCTCGTGCAGCGCGGTGCGCACGTCCAGCAGGCCGAGCACGGTGTGGAACAGATGGTCGTGCGCCACGGGGCCGGCGGCCTTGCGCTTCAGCTCGGCCTCCAGGCAGCCCGACGCCAGGCCCGCGGCCGGGCCGAAGCCGCGGCTGGCCCAGAACACCATGGGCACGCGCTTCTGGACCTCGGGCGCGATGGCATAGGGCATGCCGTGCAGGAACAGGCCCTGCTCGCCCAGCGACTCGCCATGGTCCGAGACATACAGCAGCGCCGCGTCCACGCGCGCCGACTCGGCCTGCAGCGCCGCCAGCGCGGTGGCGAGCACATGGTCGGTGTACAGCAGCGCGTTGTCGTAGGCGTTGACGATCTGCTCCGGCGTGCATTCGCGCAGGTCGTCGCTGCGGCACTCGGGCTGGAAGCGCGCGACAGGCGCCGGATAACGGCGGAAGTAGCTCGGCCCGTGGTTCCCCATCATGTGCAGCACCCAGACCTGGGTGCCGCGCGCCTGCTGCAGGCGCTCGCGCAGGTCGTGCACCAGACCCTCGTCCAGGCAGGCGCCGCCGGGGCACAGCTCGGGCTTGCCGAGGGCGGCCACGGTGTCGCCAGGCAGGCCCTCGCACACACCCTTGCAGCCGCTCTGGTTGTCGCGCCAGTGCACGCTGGCGCCAGCGCGCGCCAGCACGTGCAGCAGCGACTCCTGGCCGCGGATGCGCTCCTCGTCATAGTCGCGCCGGCCCACCGGCGCGAACATGCAGGGCACCGAGACCTCGGTGTTGGTGCCGCAGTCGGTCACCTCGGGGAAGTTCACCACCGGCCACTGCGCCAACTGCGGCGTGGTCTGGCGGGCGTAGCCGTTCAGGCCCCAGTTGGCCGCGCGCGCCGTCTCGCCCACCACCAGCACCAGCACCATCGGCCGCTCGCGCTGGGCCCAGGACGGCCCGGGCGCGGCGTCCAGGCCGATGGGCTGTCGCGGCCGCGCCGCGCCACGCGCGTCGGCCGCGAGCACCGCCCCGGTGGACCACACCACGTTGGCCGGCGTGATCAGGTAGCGCAGCTCCTTGTTCTGCCGCATCAGTGACGAGAAGGATTGGAAGACCAGCAGCAGCGCCCCGATCATCAGCAGCACCGCCCCCGCCAGCCAGGCCGCGCGCCGCAGCACCGCCTGGCCCCAGGGCCGCCGCCGCACGCGCACCCAGCGCAGCAGCAGCAGCGGCAGCCCGGCCAGCAGCCCCAGGTGCCAGAAGAACGAGGCATTCAGCAGTTCGCCGGCCTCGGCCGGGTTGGTGCGCAGCACGTTGCGCAGCATCGAGGGGTCGAGGTAGACCCCGAAGCTGTCGATGTAGTACGAGGACGCCGCCGTCACCACGAACATCAGCGCCAGCAGCGGCTTGACCGTCCAGCGGTGGGCCACCAGCCCGAGCAGGAAGACGTGCAGCGCCACCAGCAGCAGCAGCAGCGCCGCGCCGAAGCCCCAGGCGGCCGGCTCGCCGGCGCTGCGGCCGGCCAGCGCGCCGGCAAAGAAGCCGCGGTTGGCCGCCACGGCCCAGAACAGGGACGCGGCGAGCACGAGTTGCTCGACACTGAGCTCGACGCGCGCGCGCCAGAGCCGGGCAGGCAGGCGGGTGGGCGCAGGCTGCGGCGGATCGCCAGCTCCCAGGGGGCGGGAACGGGGTAGGTCGGACATGGAGCGCCGGATCATCAACCCTGCGGAGGGGCTTCTCAAGCCTTCAGGAACTCCGAGCGCCCGCCCAGCCAGCGCGTCACGTGGGCGCGCGCGGCCTCGGGGCGCTCGGCCAGCAGGCGCGGGGCGACGCGGCGGGCCTGCTCGAGCAGGGTGTGGTCGCCGGCCAGGTCGGCAAAGCGCAGCAGCTGGTCGCCGCTCTGGCGCGCGCCCATGAACTCGCCCGGGCCGCGGATGTCGAGGTCGCGGCGCGCGATCTCGAAGCCGTCGGTGGTGTCGGCCATGGCCTTCAGCCGCGCCTTGCCGGTGTCCGACAGCGGCGGCGTGTACAGCAGCACGCACACGCTGGCCACCGCGCCGCGGCCCACGCGCCCGCGCAGCTGGTGCAGCTGCGCCAGGCCGAAGCGCTCGGCGTGCTCGATCACCATCAGGCTGGCGTTGGGCACGTCCACGCCGACCTCGATGACCGTGGTGGCCACCAGCACCGCCAGCTCCGCACCGTGGAACTGCGCCATCACGGCGGCCTTGTCGGCCGCGGCCATGCGCCCGTGCAGCAGGCCCACGCCAAAGCCCGGCAGCGCCGCGCTCAGCTCGGCGTGGGTGGCGGTGGCGTTCTGCAGGTCCAGGTGCTCGCTCTCCTCGACCAGCGGACAGACCCAGTAGACCTGCCGCCCGCGCGCGACCTCGTCGCGGATGCGCGCGATCACTTGGGTGCGCTTTTGATCGGCGAAGACCTTGGTCACCACCGGCGTGCGCCCGGGCGGCAGCTCGTCGATGGTGCTGACGTCCAGGTCGGCGTAGTAGGTCATCGCCAACGTGCGCGGGATGGGCGTGGCGCTCATCGTCAGCAGGTGGGCCTCCAGCCGGTCCCGCCGGTCGGGCCCCGCCTGGTCCGAGAGCTTGTGCCGCAGCTCCAGGCGCTGCGCGACGCCGAAGCGGTGCTGCTCGTCGACGATGGCCAGGCCCAGGCGGGCGAAGACCACGTCGTCCTGGATCACGGCGTGCGTGCCCACCACCAGCGCGGCCTCGCCGTTGGCGATCTTCTCGATCATGGCGGCGCGCTTCCTGCCCTTGCGGCTGCCGCTGAGCCAGGCCACCGTCACGCCCAGCGGCTCCAGCCAGTGCACAAGCTTGTGGAAATGCTGCTCGGCCAGGATCTCGGTGGGCGCCATCAGCGCGCACTGCCAGCCGGCGTCGATGGCGCGCGCCGCGGCCAGCGCCGCGACCACGGTCTTGCCCGAACCGACGTCGCCCTGCAGGAGGCGGTGCATGGGCAGGGGCCGGGCGAGGTCGGCGTCGATCTCGGCGCACACACGCTGCTGGGCCGCGGTGAGGGCAAAGGGCAGCGCGGCGAGCAGGCGGGTGTGCAGCGGGGCGGCGGGTGGGGCCGAAGCTGGCGGCGAGCCCGCGGCGGGCGCGGCCTGCGCGTCACCAGGGGTGTCGATGGGCGCCCCGGGGGCGGGGGCGGCCGCAGGCAAACGGTCGGCGCAGGCCACCGCGCCAACCCAGCCCGCCAGCACCGGGGCGCGCAGGCGGCTGCGCGCCGCCACGGCCTGGGCCTGCGCGAGCTGCTGCGCCAGCAGCTCCTCGAACTTCAGGCGCTGCCAGGCGGGGTGCGAGCGGTCCTCCAGCACGGCCGGCGGGGTGCTCGGCGGCGGCTGGTGGAGCAGGCGCACGGCCTCCTTCAGCGCCGGCAGCCCCGGCGGCAGCAGCGCCGCGGGCAGTATCTCCTCCAGCGGCGTGCGCACGAGCGCCGAGGCGACGGCCTTGCGCAGATACGCCTGGGGCAGTTGCGCGCTGGCAGGGTAGACCGGCGTCAGCGCCAAGGGCAGCGGGGCGCCCGGCTCCACCGCCTTGAAGGCGGGGTGCACCATCTCGCGCCCGAGGAAGCCGCCGCGCACCTCGCCGCGAACGCGCAGGCGCTGGCCGCGCGCCAGCGTCTTCTGCTGCGCGGGGTAGAAGTTCAGGAAGCGCAGCACCAGGTCGCCGCTGCCGTCGTTGAGCTTGACGACGAGCTGGCGCCGGTTGCGGCCCTCGACCTCGGACGATCGCACCACGCCCTCCACCTGCGCCGTGTCGCCCTCGCGCAGCGAGGCGATGGTGACGACGCGGGTCTCGTCCTCGTAGCGCAGCGGCAGGTGCAGCACGAGGTCGATGTCGCGCTCGAGCCCGAGCTTGCGCATCGCGCGCTGCGGGGCCGAAAGCGGCTTGGCGGCCGAGGGGGGCAAGCCGCCGGCCGGCTTGGGCGCCGGCATCGCCGCGGCCGGCGGCATCGACGTCCGGGCCGGCGCGGGGGCATCGTCGGGCGCGGGCGCGGCGGGCGGGGGCGACATCAAGGCATTCTCGCCCCCCGGCGTCGGGACGGTCCGTCACGGCGGAGGCGGGACGTTCGACGCCGTGGCGGCGATCGGCGCGCTCGGCGCCGTCGATGCGGCGGCACCCGGGGCGCCGGACCCGGCCGAGCCCCACGCCGCGCGGCCTTCGATCAGGCGACACGTCAAGGTCGCGGCGTAAGGCAGCGCCTGCACCGCCAGGATGGCCATCCAGCCCAGGCGGCCGGCGTCGCCGGATCCGCGGCTGAGCCACAGCAGCAGGATGCAGAAGCACAGGCCGGCCAGGAGCGCCAGTTCCTGCTCGATCCCGCGCGCCAGCAGCGGGCCTGGATAGGGCCTCGCCTCGGTCCACTCGGGAGCGGCCGCCGCCGAAGCCGGCCGCGCCTTGCGGGTGACCTCGAACACCGCCCGTCGCTGGCGCAGGCCGTGCAGCACGCCGCGCGCTATGCGGTGCGACAAGGCCATGCCGGCCACCGCGGCCCCCAGGCGATCGCCCAGGCCGCAAGGCACACAGCGCGCGTACAGCACGGGCCCGATGAGCAGGCGCGCTGCAAAGAAGGCGATCAGCGGCGCGACGAACAGCCACAGCGGGGGCTCCACGCGCAGGGGCAGGTACACGAGGCCCAGGCTGAAGACGATCATCAGGACCGAGAACAGCAGGTGCAGCGCGTCGCCCAGCCAGGGCAGCCAGCCGGCCAGGAAGTGGTAACGCTGCGCCAGCGTCAGCGCAGAGCGACCCAGCAGCGACCGCGCGTGCATGCGCAGGATCTGCATCGCCCCCACCGCCCAGCGCCGGCGTTGGCGCGCATACGCCGCGAAATCGCTCGGGAGCAGCCCGGTGCCCAGCACCTGGTCCACATAGACCGCCCGGCGGCCCTCGCGCAGCAGGCGCAGGCCGAGTTCGGTGTCCTCGCACACGCAGTCTTCGCTCCAACGCAGGCGCTGCAGGTCGGGCGTCCGCACCAGGGTCATCGTGCCGTGCTGGACGATGGCATTGCGGGCGTGCCGGTGGTGCATGCCGATGCGGAAGAAGCCCTCGGTCTCCCAGTTCATCATCCGCTCGAACCGGGTGCGGGCCCAGTGCCGATGCGCCTGCGGCGCCTGCACCACGCCGACGTCCGGGTCCTGCAGGTGGGGCTGCACCACGCGCAACCACTGCGGATCGACGACGTAGTCTGCATCGACCACCGCGACCCATTGCGCCTGGGGCGATGCCAGCGCCAGGGCCTGGTTCAGCGCGCCGGCCTTGAACCCAGGAAGCTGCGCGAACTGGGCGAAGTGCAGCCGCGCGTCGGGGTGCGTGCCTGCCCAGTGCGCCAGCCGCCGCCGGGCCTCGGGATCGGTGGTGTTGTTGTCTACCAGGACTACCTCGAAGGCGGGCCAGTCAAGTGCCAGCAGCGATTGCACGGCCTCGATGACCATGTCGGGCGGCTCGTTGGCGCAGGCAAGGTGGATGCTGACGAACGGCGTATCCGCCGGCAGGCGCGCCCGGGGAGCCGTCTGCGGCGCTGCGGGCATCGGCACGGGTCGCCCGGCCCAGAAGCGGTCGACGAATTCGAAGGCCTGCGCCAGCAGCGTGGCACAGATGAAGGCCAGCGCCGCGAGCACCAGCAACAGGCCGAACACGTCGATGCCGGTGAGGTAGTGCGACAGCGGGATCGCCAACAGGATGACGGCCAGCGAGGCGATCGCCTGCGCGGCGGCCGCCAGCGCCACGCGTGCGGGCAGTCGCAGCCCGGGTGCGGCCAGCAGGAAGGGCAAGGCGCAGGCCATGCCCAGCAGCGCGGCCAGTGCGGCCTTGTGCCGCCAGTACGGGTCGGCCAGGACCGGGCCTGAGAGCGCGAACTTGGGCTCGCGCCAGGTATCCCAGAGCCCCCAGTAGGCTCCGGCGCGGCCCTCGAGCGCCATCTTCCAGGGCTGGTCGAAGGCCTCGATCAACACGTAGTCGATGTTGCGGGCGGCGGCCTCGCGCAGGAAGCCGCGCACGAACAGCGCCTGGTTGGCCGGCGTCGCCCGCGCCCGGCCCAGTGGCGGGCCGTTGCTCGGCCAGCCGATCTCCGCCACCAGCACCTGGCGGCCCGGGAAGCGAGCCTGCACCCGCGCGATCTGGGCCAGGCTGGTCTGCACCGCCGTGTCGATCGACTCACCCTGCCAGTACGGCAGCACGTGGATGGCGATGAAATCCACGTGCATGGCCAGTTGCGGCCGCGCCAGCCAGACATGCCAGGGCTCGGCGGTGGACACCTGGACGCCGGTTCCGCGCAGCGCCGCACGCGCATGGTCCAGGTAGGCAGCCAGCCGGTTGGGCGGCAGCCTGGCGGTGAGCTGGGTCTCGTTGCCGACGATGACGCGCCGGACGTTGGCGTGCGCCCGAGCCTGCTCGACGGCCGCGCGCAGTTCGCGCTGGTTGTCGTCCAGCCGGTCGCTGAGGTAGGCACCCAGCACCAACTCCAGGCCATGGGCACGCGCCAGCGCAGGCAGCTCCGGCTGATCAGCTGCGGCGTAGGTGCGGATGCGCGGCGTGCGCTGCGCCAACAGTGCCAGATCGCGCGCGATGGCCTCGCGGCCCGGGCGCTCGCCAGCCATCGGGTCCTCCCACCGGCCCGCGCCGCTGTAGGAGATGCCCGGGACCGGCCCGACGTGGTCGGGCGCCGGCAACGGTACCTGCATGAGCCACCAGAGGGCGCCGTTCAGCAGCGCCAGTGCCAGGGCGATGGCGAGCGAGGCCAGCCATCGGCGCTGCGGGGCGGGCGCGGGAGCACGGGTCATGGGGGGCAGCGGCGGTCCGCTCAAGGCGGCGGCGCTTCGGGGCCGAAGGCGCTCAACAGCAGGCTGTTGAGGTGGTGCAGTTCACCCAGCGCCTGGCGCTGCGGCCACAGGCCGTCGGAGAAGCCCTGAGCCCGGAAGCGATCGAGCAGCCGCGGGTCGCGGCTGACGATGTGCACCGGGACGTCCCAGGGCACGCCCTCGCCGGTGATGTTGGCCGTGGGCTGGTGGTCCCCGATCAGCACGTAGACCGTCTCCCGCGGCTCGGGCCGGCGGAGGTGGCCGGCGAGCCAGCGATAGACGTAGTTCACCGTGCCCGCATAGTGCGTGCCCATGTCGAGCCAGTCGAAGGGCTGCGCCAGCGCGGCCTGCACCTCCGCGGGGTCGAACGGGGTGGCGCCGGCGGCCCGCTCCCAGTCGGGCTGGTAGGGTGGCACCGGGTTGAAGGGGAAGTGCGAGGTGATGGTCGGGAAGAACAGCACCCGTGGCCGACTTTCGGGCGTGCGCGGGTGGGTCAGGTCGAAGCGCGCCAGCGCGATCTGGTCCGGGATCTTCCAGAACGTGATGGGCGGACCCTCGTAGCGCAGCGCAGGGCCGTCGATCAGGTGGTCGAAACCGTAGTGCACGTGCTCCGGCCAGGGCCACGACACCGCGTGGTACAGGCCGAAGGCCTCGTAGCCAGCCTGGCGGAACAGGTGCATCAAGGTCGGCCGGCCCGTGGTCAGCAGCAGGTCGTGGCGGCGCGGGTCCGACAGGTTCACACCGGACAGCAGCGACAGATGCGCCAGGTCGGACGCCCCGCCGATCACCGGCGAGCGGAAGAAACCCGAGACGACCTGGCGTCCGCTGGCAGCCAGCGCCTGCTGCAGCGCCACCCGCCCGGGCTCGGTGGCCGAACGGATCCGAGGATGCTCGTAGAGCACGGCGCCGAAGGACTCCAGGAAGATGAAGGTGACATCGCGCTGCCGCAACGCCGCGAGCGCGTTCGGGCCGTGGGTGGCCATCGCGTCCTCCACCGGCGTGAGGGAGGGCAGTGCGTAGGCCAGCCGGCCCGGCCAGTGCGCGTCCCACAGCAGGCGCAGTTGCTGCACGTAGGTGGGCAGCACGGCGTGCGTGGCGTAGCGGCCGGTGCCGGGCACGCCGGCCACGTGCGCGGCCGCCAGCAGCGCGGCCCCGAAGGCCAGAGCCCAGGCCCCGACCGAGCGCAGGGCGCGCGGTGCCAGTTCCCGCAGCAGCAGCGCCAGGCAGCCCCGGATCAGTGCCAGCAGCACGCAGCCCAGACCCAGCACCAGCGCCAGCGCCAGCGCGGACACCCACCAGGGATGCCCACGCGCCGTCACCCACAGGAAGCGCGGCACCTGGGGCACATCCCAGTACAGGCTGATCGGCCGCCCGAACAGGCTGGGCGCGGTGACGTCCGCATAGCGGCCCAGCACCAGGCCCAGCACCAGCGCCGCCAGCAGCCACAGCGTGCGTGGCGAAGGCGGCGTGGCGCGCGCGGCCAGCCACAGCAGCAGCAGCCAGACTGCCACCATCTCCGGCGCCAGCCGCGCCTGCGGCACCACGCCCGGCGTGGGCCACCAGGGGCCGAAGCTCAGCAAGCCGTTGAGCACTACCAGCGCGGCCAGCGCGGCCGCCATGCGTGGCCACCCACGGACCTGCGGAGCCGGGGCCGCCGGATGCAGGCTCATCGAAAGTCAGCGCGCAGGATGCCGCTGGCGATGTAGCCCATGCCGCCCTGCGTAGGGGCCCAGGTGAAGTCCGTGCAGCGTGCGGCCACCTCGCTCCAGGGCTGCCAGAGGTCGCCCGGCCGCGCGCTGTAGGGGCGGCACTTGGCCCACACCAGCAGGTTCAACGGGCCGGTCCACCAGGGAAGGAATTTCATGCCCGCCATGACCACCCGCGCGCCCGGCTCGAGCTGGCTCAGGATGTTGGCCACCGCGACGGGTGAGCGGCAGATGTCGTGCACATAGTTGAACAGCACCGCATCGGCGCTCGCCGGAAGGCGCACGGTCTCGGCCGTCTCGTTCACGTGCCAGACGTTGGTCCAGCGCTCGCGCAGCACGCGCGCCTGCGCCAGCGCGAACATCTCCGGGCTTTGCTCGAAAGCCAGCACGCGGCCCTGGAGACCGACCCCCTGACGCAGGCCGGCGTAGCTCAGGCCGGTGCCGGCACCGGCGTCGATCACGGTCTGCCCGGGCTGCAACCGCAGCAGCGCGATGGCCTGGCGGCGCAGCCCCATGGTGCGCTCGGCCGAGCCGTCATAGCCGGCCGCATGGCGCCGATATCGTTCGATGACAAGCGGGTTCGGGGACATGCAGCTTGGGGTCGGGCCGGCGACCGCACCCGTGCCGGGGCGCGGCTTTGCGGCGGCGCAGGGCCGATGCTCTGCGCAAGTACCGATCGTCGCAGAGAAGACCGGGTCCGGTGCGCGATGGGGTCGTGAGGCGCTCTGTCCTGGGGCCGGCGAGGCGCAAAGCACCCGGGCGCTAGAGGGCCGGGTCGGGCTTGGCATACTCAATCGGTGAAGCGCTCTTCCACCTCTTTTACCGTGGATCTCACTGGCCTGCGGCACGCGTTGGATGTGTCGTCCCTGCTGCGACCCCTGACCCTTGCCGCGGCGACCCTGGCCCTCTGCGGCCAGGCCGCGGCCCTCCCCATGGGTCCGTACGAGAGTTCGATGCTGATGCTGGACAGCACGCCCGCTACGCGCAGCGTGTCGGTCAACCATGCCGTCGCCCAGACCTGGGCCCCCGGTGTGACGCTGCAGCGCTGGGAGGAACCGGCTGCCCATGGCGCCAGCTTGCTGCGCGAGGGCGCAGGCCTGAGCCTGACGCACCGCCTGCACCGCTGGAACCTTCCCCAGGCACAAGCCAACCTGTGGCTCGTGGGAGAGGCCGGGCAACTGCGCCGCGCCGGCGGTCACGGACGCAGCGCAGGTGAGGGCGGCTACGGCGCGCTGGCCTTCATGGCCGACTACGAAACGACCCGGGTCTATGCCGGCAGCAGCCTGAAGCTCCTGCGCAGCGGGGGCGGCCTGCGGTACGACGTGGCGCGCCTGCGCACGGGCTTCTCGTTCTGGGAGGCCGAGTACGAGGGCATCCAGCCTTGGTTCATCGTCGAGGCCGCGCGCACGCGCTACGGCGTCGGGTCCATGCGCGAGGGCACGCAGCTGACGCCGATGCTGCGGCTGATCCACCGCCGCTGGTTCGTCGAGGCCGGCGTGAACCGCGACGGCGGCATGTTCAATCTGATGTTCAACCACTGAGGCCCCCCAGCCTTTGATCTCGCCGGAGCACGCCATGAACAGGATCCTCACCACGTTGGCCCTGACCGCTGCAGCCCTTGCCGCACAGGCCCAGTCGCCGGCGGCAGGCGATCCCGGCACCATCAGGTTCTCGGTCAACGGCATGGTCTGCGCGTTCTGCGCGCAGGGCATCGAGAAGCGGCTCACCAAGATGCCCGAGACCGGGCCCCTGTACATCAACCTGGCGCAGAAGGTCGTGGCCGTGGAGCCCAAGCCGGGAATGCGCATCGACATCGAGAAGGTCAAGGCCGAGATCGTCGAAGCAGGCTATGCCGTCTCGGCGGCCCAGGCGGTGCCGATGACGGTGGCGGCCATCCGTACCCAGATGAGGGCGAAGTGACGCCCAGCCAAGCCGGGCCGACGGCGCCATCCGCGGACGGCCGCGCCGAATTGCGCCAGTCGGCCTGGTCGGCCTGGGTGTCGCTGCTGGCGGGTTCGGGCACGCTGGTGTGCTGCGCCTTGCCGGCGCTGCTGGTGACGCTGGGCGCCGGTGCGGCGCTGTCGGGGCTGGTGACGGCCGTGCCGCAGATCGTCTGGCTCAGCGAACACAAGGGCGTGGTCTTCGGTGGGGCCGCCGTGCTGATGCTGGCCGCCGGGGTGCTGCAGTGGCGCAACCGACACGCGCCGTGCCCCCTGGACCCCCGCTTGCGCGCGGCTTGCATGCGCACACGGCGCTGGTCGCTGGGGGTCTATCTCGTGTCGCTGGGCTTGCTGGCTGTCGGAGCCGCGTTCGCGTTCGTGATGCCGGCGTTGATGACGGGCACCTCGGACTGAGGACGCAAGCTCGCAACCCTAAGCGCCGCGTTTGGGCCTGGCGCGCATCCGGTCCCACAGGGGCCCCGGGAGGGCACGGGAGCGGCATTGGACAATTCCCCAAAGGGGCGCCGCCCCCCCACAATTCACCCCCTCCTGCGCCAGGCCGGTAAAGCCTGCTCACCATGAACGATGACACCCCGCCACAGGTCTGGGCGCCTGCCGACTTCGACTTCGAACTCCCCGAAGACCTGATCGCCCAGCACCCGGCCGCCGAGCGCAGCGCCTCGCGCCTGCTCGACGGTACCGAGGCCGCGCCAACGGGCCGCGTCTTCCGCGACCTGCCCACGCTGCTGCAGCCGGGCGACCTGCTGGTGTTCAACGACACGCGCGTGATCAAGGCTCGCCTGCACGGGCGCAAGGCCAGCGGCGGCGCGGTGGAGGCGCTGGTCGAGCGCGTGCTGCCCCCGGCGCCGGGCGTGCCGCACGCCGTCTGGGCCCACCTGCGCGCAAGCAAGTCGCCGCGCCCGGGCAGCATCGTGCACTTCGGCGGGCCGGGGTCGGACGCCTCCCTGGCCGGCGCCGGAGCCGGCACGCCCGCGACAGGCCAGGCGCGGTCCGCGCCCGGCTTCGACGCCGAGGTGCTGGGCCGCGCCGGGCCCGACGGCGCGCTGTTCCACCTGCGCTTCCCGTCCGACCCCTTCGCGCTGCTGGAGGCGCACGGCCACGTGCCGCTGCCGCCCTACATCACGCACGCCGACGATGCCCAGGACGAGCGCCGCTACCAGACCGTCTTCGCCGCCCGCCCCGGGGCGGTGGCAGCGCCGACTGCGGCGCTGCACTTTGACGAGGCCGTGCTCGCGGCGCTGGCCGCGCGCGGCGTGCAGACGGCGCGCGTGACGCTACACGTGGGCGCGGGCACCTTCCAGCCGGTGCGCGTGGAGCGCATCGCCGACCACCGCATGCACAGCGAGTGGTTCGAGGTGGGCGCGGCCACCGTGGCCGCCGTGGAGGCCGCGCGCGCGCGCGGCGGCCGCGTCGTGGCCGTGGGTACGACGACGGTGCGCTCGCTGGAGTCCGCCGCGCGCGGCGGCACGCTCGCGCCCACCACCGGCGAGACCGACATCTTCATCACCCCCGGCTTCGAGTTCCGCGTCGTCGACCGGCTCATCACCAACTTCCACCTGCCGCGCAGCACGCTGATGATGCTGATCAGTGCCTTCACCGGCCATGCCCACGTGATGGCCCTGTACCGCCACGCCGTGGCGCAGCGCTACCGTTTCTTCAGCTACGGGGATTCGATGCTCCTGGCGCGGCGGGGCCCCCCGCGCCGGTGAGCCGAGCAATGCTCCGCCGTGAGGCGGGTGCGAACGGCCGGCTGCTCAATGCAGCTTGACCCGCGGCTCGGTGCGCCGCGTCAGCAGGCGCGAGGTCGAGCCGAGCGCGGTCTTCCACAGGCCGTGCAGCGCCAGCTCGTGCATCTTGTACAGGGACAGGTACATGGTGCGCGCGAACAGCCCCTCGACCCAGAGGTTGCCGCCGAGCAGGCCGCCCATCAGGTTGCCCACGGTCGAGTACTCGCCCAGCGAGACGAGGGAGCCGAAGTCGCGGTAGCGCCAGGGCTGCAGCGGCTGGCCGCGCAGGCGGCGCTGCAACTGGCGCACCAGGTGCGAGGCCTGCTGGTGGGCGGCCTGCGCGCGCGGCGGCACGGTGCGGCCCTCGTGGCCGAGCCAGGGCGCGGCGGCGCAGTCGCCGAGGGCGAAGACGTTCTCGTCGCGTGTGGTCTGCAGCGTGGGCGTGACGACGAGCTGGTTCAGGCGGTTGGTCTCCAGGCCCGCCAGGTCCTTCAGGAAGGGCGGCGCCTTCACGCCGGCGGCCCAGACCACCAGCTCGGCCGGGATGCTGCTGCCGTCGGCGAACGCCACCGCGCGCTCGTGCACTGCGGTGACGCGCGCGCCGGTGTGCACCTGCACGCCCAGGCCCTGCAGCAGGCGGTGGGCGGAAGAGGCGACGCGCTCGGGCAGCGCCGGCAGGATGCGCGGCCCGGCCTCGATCAGGTGCAGCCGGATGTCGCGCTCGGGGTCGATGCGCTCGAGCCCGTAGGAGACCAGCGTGCGCGTGGCCTTGCGCAGCTCGGCGGCCAGCTCCACGCCCGTGGCGCCGGCGCCGATGATCGCCACCTGCAGCTGGTGCGGCTGCAGCGGCGCGGCCTGCACGTGGGCGCGGATGCAGGCGTCCACCAGCCGCCGCTGGAAGCGCTGCGCCTGCGCCGGGGTCTCGAGCGCGATCGCGTGCTCGGCCACGCCTGGGGTGCCGAAGTCATGCGTCTGGCTGCCCACGGCGATGACCAGGCTGTCGTAGGCGCGCGTGTACGGCGGCGTGATCGGGCGCCCGTCCTCGTCGCGCACCGGCGCCACGTGCACCAGCCGGCGCTCCCGGTCCAGGCCCTCCATCTCGCCCAGCCGGTAGCGGAAGCCGTGCCAGCGGGCCTGGGCCAGGTAGCTGGTGGCGTGCTCGTGCAGGTCGGCGCTGCCGGCGGCGATCTCGTGCAGGTGCGGCTTCCAGAAGTGGGTGCGCGCCTTCTCGATCAGCGTGACGTGGGCGCGGCCGCGGCGGCCGAGAAGGTCGCCCAGGCGCGTGACCAGCTCCAGCCCGCCCGCCCCGCCGCCGACGACGACGATGCGGTGCGTGCCGGGCTTGACGTCGCCGGGGTAGACCTCGGCGGCCGGGTCGGGGTGGGGCGTTTCCATGGCGCCGACTCTACGCCGGGCCGCGGCCAGTGCGAAGGGCCCCGCCCGGCGGCCTCTCGGTGCCGGATCTGCGCCCGCCTGATCAGGTCGATGCGGTCTTCCCGCGCGCCGCCCGCATCAAGGGCTCGTAGCGTTGCTCTGCGCGGACGATCTCTTCGAATCCCACCAGCCGGTTGAACTCGTCGAAGGTGATCATGCGCTGTGCCGCCTCGCCATACGTGCCGGTGTCCTTCAAGGCCTTGAAGTAGCCATGCAGCGCGTGCGAGACCGCGTAGAGGATGTCCGCCTGCAGGTAGTGCGTGTAGCCCATGGCCGCGAGCTCAGCCGGTGGGATCAGCGGCGATTTGCCCGCGAACACCCAGTTGTACATGACCGGGCCATGGATGAGCTTCGGGATCAGCTCGGCCTGCTCCCGTGAGGTCGGCGCCTCGACGAAGATCACGTCGGCGCCCGCCTCCAGGTAGCGATTGCCGCGCTCGATCGCCTCGTCGAACCCGGCCACGGCGATGGCGTCGGTGCGCGCGAACAGCAGGAAGTCCTGCGACTTGCGCGTGTCGACGAAGGCCTTGATCTTGGCCTCGAAGACCTCCGTCGGCACGATCTTCTTGCCCTCCATGTGCCCGCACTTCTTGGGCAGCACCTGGTCCTCCATGTGGATGCCGCGGGCGCCTGTGCGCTCGACCTCGCGTACCAGCCGCATCACGTTCAGGTAGTTTCCATAGCCGTCGTCACCATCCACCAGCACCGGGCGGCTGGTGCACTCGACGATGCGCCGCACGGACTCGACGTTCTCCGCCAGCGTCAACAGGCCCACGTCGGGCATGCCCAGCTTGGAGCCCGAGAGGTTGTAGCCGCCCACGTGCAGCCAGTCGAACCCATAGGCATCGGCGATCCGGGCGCTCAGCGCATCATGGACCCCGATGATCTGCTCGATCCGGGCAGGAGCGGAGGCGGCGCTGTCATGGTCAGTCTGCTGCGAATTCAAGCTCATGGTGGATCCTCATCCCAGATCGGAGTTCGGGCGGGCGTAGTGCCGCGCCAGGAACTCCGCGGTGAACTTGCCCGAGGCGCGATCGCGCTCGAGCATCTGCGTCGAGCGTTGCCCGGGGTCGCCGTAGCCGCCGGAGCCCGGCGTCTCGATCATGACGCACTGGTCAGGCCCGAAGGGCACCCCGGCCGGCTTGCCGGGCAGGGACGACAGGCTCCCGTCCGCCTCGATCCTGACGAAACGCCCGCGGCTCCCGGCGCCGCCCCCGAAGATGCCCCAGGGGGGGTTGCGCAGGCGCTCGCCAGAGCCCGAGAAGGTGCACTCGTGCCCGACGGGCCGGATCACGCGGCGCAGGCCTGTGCCGCCCCGGTGGCGTCCGGGACCGCCCGAGTCCTCCACCAGCCCATAGCTCTCGACGACGAGGGGATAGTCCATCTCGATGGCTTCCACCGGCAAGTTCGAGGTGTTGGTGATGTGGACCTGCACGCCGTCCTTGCCGTCCTTGGCGACGCGCCCGCCGAAGCCGCCACCCAGGGTCTCGAAGTAGATGTAGCGCCGGGACGTGACCGGGTCCACGCCCGTGAAGATGGCGGTGGTGTTGGCGCCGTTGGCCGCGGCGACCACGCGATCGGGCAAGGCCGGCGCCAGCGCACCGATCAGCGCGTCGATGATGCGCTGGGCGGTGTGCGCGCGGTTGGCCACAGAGGCCGGGAAGGCCGCGTTGACGAGCGAGCCCTTCGGCGCGCTCCACTCGCAGACATCCAGCACGCCCTGGTTGTTGGGCACCTCGGGGTCCAGCAGTGCCTTCACGGTGTAGCTGATGGCCGACAGCGTGGCCGTGGGAGTGCAGTTGATGTTGCCGCGGACCTGGGTCGAGGTGCCCTCGAAGCCCACGTGCAGGCGGTCGCCCTGGACGCGAACCTGCACCCGGATCGGGATGTCGACGGTGCCGCACCCGTCGTCGTCCATGCAGTCCTCGAACTCGTAGATGCCGTCGGGAATGCGGGCGATGGCCTCGCGCATGCGCCGTGAGGTGCCGGTCACGATCTGGTCGAACGAGTCCAGGATCGCCTCCCGGCCCTGCCGCCGCAGGATCTCGCCCATGCGCCTGACGCCCAGGCGGGCCGAGGCGATCTGTGCGAACAGGTCGCCCCGCCGCTCCTCGGGCACACGCGTGTTGATGATGATCAGGTCGTAGACCCCCTGCTCGAGCCTGCCCTCGGAGAACAGCCGCACCAGGGGCACCCGCAGACCCTCCTGGTAGATCTCGGTCATGCCGCCGGCCATGCTGCCGGCCGACATGCCGCCGAAATCGGCATGGTGCGCGATGTTGCAGATGAAGCCGCAGATCGTTCCTTCATGGAACACCGGCATGGCCATGTTCAGGTCCGGCAGATGGGTGCCGCCGGCTTCGAAGGGGTCGTTGGCGACAAAGATGTCGCCCTCGCGCACACTGTCCAGCGGCACCTTCTCCAGCAGCGCGCGCATCAGCCCCATGATGGAGCCCAGGTGGATGGGCAGGGACCCGCGCGCCTGCACGATGAGCCGCCCGCGGGCGTCTACAAGCGCCGTCGAATGGTCTCGGCGCTCCTTGATGTTCTGAGAAAAGGCGCTCTTCATCAGCGCGACGAAGGCCTCGTCCACCGCCGAGGCCAGCGCGTTCTGGATGATCTCGAGCCTGACCGCATCGACGGCCCGCGGGGTGTTCATGCGGAGATCCTCAGCAAGAGGTTGAGGGCGGCATCGACGCGAGCGGTCGAGCCCGGGTGCAGCAACGTGGTCGTGTCCATCTGCTGCACGATCGCTGGCCCGGCAATCTCCTGGCCCGGCTGCAGCTCACTTCGTTCGAAGACGGGGGTCTGCACCGGTCCGCTGCGGTCGAACCAGACGAGGCGGTGGCCGCGGGGCTCAGGCAGGGTCGTGCACGCTGCTGCGTCGGCGACCTGCTGCGGCCGTTGAAGGACCCCCCGGGCCACGCAGCGCAGGTTGACGACCTCGACAGGCGCCGCTGGATCCTGGTGGCCGTAGGTCTTCTCGTGGATGGTCCCGAAGTCGCTGACCAGCGCGTGAAGGACGGCTTCGTCCGCCGCGGCCAGCAAGGCGTCGGCATCGACCGGCACAGGCAACTCGTAGTTCTGTCCGACGTAGCGCAGGTCGAGGCTGAGTTCACAGCGCCGGTCTGCGGCAGGGATATCCTCGGCCTCGAACCATGCCGCCGCCTGCTCCAGCAGCGATCGCGCCGACCCCTCGAGCACGGCCGAGGCGCTCGTGTCGAGGCGGACCCGGCAGGTACGAACGAAGTTCTCCTTGAGGTCGGAGACGACGATGCCGTGGGCGCACAGGATCCCGGGGTACGGGGGAACGATGACCTCGGCCATGCCGAGCTCCCGCGCCACGGCTTCCGCATGCAAGGGCCCCCCGCCGCCGAAGGGCATCAACGCGAAATCGCGCGGATCGTGCCCACGCTCGACGGACACCGCGCGTATGGCCCGAACCATGTTGGAGACGACGATGTCGATGCAGCCCAGCGCAGCGACCTCGACGCTGACACCCAGGCGCTCGGCGACCGGCTGGTAGGCCCGTCGAGCGAGGTCGACATCCAGGGGCAGGCGCCCGTCGAGGAGTCCACGGACCGACAAGCGGCCCAGCAGGAGGTTGGCATCCGTCACCGTCGGCTGGGTGCCGCCGATGCCGTAGCAGGCGGGGCCGGGCTTGGCTCCCGCGCTCGTCGGCCCCACCTTCAGGAACCCGCCCGCGTCGAACCACGCGATGGAGCCCCCGCCGGCACCGACGGCATTGACGTCGACGGCCGGCAGGCGGACCGGAAAACCCCCGACCTCGCGGTCGAAGGCGATACCTGCCTCGAAGCCGCGGATCAGGCACACGTCGGCGCTGGTGCCTCCCATGTCGAGCGTGATGACATCGGGTCGATCGGCCAGACGGGCCACGTGCGCGGCGCCCACGACTCCGCCAGCGGGCCCGGACAGCGCCGTGCGTACCGGGAAGCGGCGCGCCTGGCGCACGGACATCAGGCCGCCCGAGGACTGGTTGATCCCGACCACGGCGCGCGGCGCGAGCTGCTGCAGGGACGTCTCCAGCGTCTGCAGGTAGCGCACCATGACCGGCGTGAGATAGGCGTTCAGCACCGTGGTCGACATGCGTTCGTACTCGCGGAACTCGGGCTGTACCTCGCTCGACAGCGACACGGGGATGCCCTGCGCCTCCAGCGCGGCCCCCAGTGCGCGCTCGTGCCGCGGGTCGAGGAAGGCGAACAACAGGCAGACCGCGCAGGCATCCACCCCTGCAGCGGCAACGGCCGCCGCGATCTCCTGCGCAGCGCTGGCATCCAGGGGCCGCAGCACCTGTCCGGTGGCCAGCAGGCGTTCAGGGGCTTCCAGGCGGCGCTCGCGCGGGACCAGCGGCTCGGGCTGGTCGGTCTGCAGGTCGTAGAGGTGTGGCCGGATCTGCCGCCCGATCTCCAGAAGATCGCGAAAACCCTGGGTCGTGATCAGTGCCACACGCCCGCCGCGGCGCTGGATCAACGCGTTGGTCGCCACGGTGGTCCCGTGGCACAGGCGCCGGATGTCGTCAAGCGCCACGACACCCTGGCGTTCGAGCTCGCGCAGGCCGTCGACGATGGCCAGCGCGGGGTTGT
The DNA here is from genome assembly GCA_044375195.1 of Rubrivivax sp. Lineage (GTDB taxonomy): Bacteria > Pseudomonadota > Gammaproteobacteria > Burkholderiales > Burkholderiaceae_C > Rubrivivax. The sequence goes on from JBILNB010000055.1 coordinate 25,709, forward strand.
CGGGGGTGGAAGAAACCTTGAAGACCGTTGTCTGTGTGGACAGGGTGTCGAGGATGTGGAAATCGGTGAACGTGCCGCCGACATCGACGCCGATGATCTTCATGCTGTGGAGTCGAACATTGGAATGTTCTGAGTATATTTAGAAAATATTTGAAGGGTCAAGCTCGCAAGGTGGCAACCTACAATCGACGGCACGCTCAACCCCGACAGCGGCCGTTCACGACCGTCAAGCCACATGCCCACGAGACTGAAGAAGGCTGCGCAAGCCACGGCAGACGCCGGGCTGAAGACGCCGCACGAGAAGCGGCCGCGGGGCAGCGGGGCGCGCTGGGCCTACGACGAGATCCGCACCCGCATCCTCACGATGCAGCTGGAGCCGGGCAAGGACTTCGACGAGCAGGAACTGATCAAGACCCTGGGCATGTCGCGCACCCCGATCCGCGAGGCGCTGATCCAGCTCGCCGCGGAAGGTCTGGTCGAGATCCTTCCCAACCGGGGGGCGCGCGTCGCCGGGCTCGACCTGGCCGGCGTCCGCTCGTTCTTCGAGGCCCTGGATGCCAACCAGCGCATGGTCACACGCTGGGCGACGCTGCGGCACACCAGCAAGGACATGGAACGCATCGACGAGGAGCGACGGCGCTTCGAGGCCGCGGCGAGCGCGCGCGACGTCGGCCTGATGCGCGACAGCAACCTCGCCTTCCACGAGGCCATCGGCGCCGCCTGCGGCAACGTGCTGGTGGCCAAGCATTACTCGCAGCTGCTCGCGCTCGGACTGCGCCTGTCGCGCATCTCGCTCGCGTACGAGAGCGGGGAGATCGGCGGACCCGAAGACCACGTGAAGAAGATCGTGGAGGACCACCGCGAGATGGTGCGCCACCTGCTGTCGGGCGACGCCGACGCCGCCGAAGACGCGGCAAGGCGCCATACCGAGTTGTTCCGGCGGCGGGTGCTCGAATACCTGTCTGCCAGCCTTTCGACGGGGATCCGGTTCTGAACCTGCATCAAGGCCCCATGACCAGTGTCGGCAGCCAAAGCGACAACCCGGGCCAGTAGGTGACCAGCAGGAGTGCACCGAGCAAGGACACCAACAGGGGCATGCAGGCCAGAACCAGGTCTTCGAACCGGACCCCGGACACGCGGCACATCACGTACAGGCCCACGCCCATGGGCGGCGTGATGATGCCCAGGGTGATGTTGAACGAGATCATGATGCCGAAATGGACCAGGTCCACCCCGATCTGCTGCACGATCGGCAGCAGGATGGGCAAGGTCAGGATCAGCAGCGGGATGGGCTCGAGCAGACAGCCCATGACCAGCAGGAAGACGTTGATCACCAGCAGCAGCAGCGTCTTGTCGGTGGTGAACGTGAACAGCCATTGCGCCACCGTCTTGGCCGTGCCTTCGTAGGTGAACACCCACCCGGCGACGGTCGACACGGCGATGATGAACATGATGTTGGCCGACGACTTCATCGACTCCACCACGCTCGCCGAGAGGTCCTTCCAGCCGGCTTCGCGGTAGACGAGCCCGAGCAGCAGCGCGATCGCCGCAGCGACGATGCCGACCTCGGTCGGCGTGATGGCCCCCGAACCCATGCCGACCACGATCAGCACCGGCACCAGCAGCGCCGGCAGGGCATACCAGAGCGAGCGGGCACGGTCCCGCATCGCGGCCTTGGGCTCGACGGGCATGGGCTCCCGGCCCATGCGGGCCATCAGCCAGATCTGCAGCATCAGGGCCAGGCCGATGACGATGCCCGGCAGCACCCCGGCGAGAAAGAGCTTGCCGATGGAGACCTGCGCGATGACGCCATAGATCACGAGGTTGATGCTCGGGGGGATCATCGGGCCCATGACCGAGGCACACAAGGTCACCGCTGCGGCGAAACGACGACGGTAGCCGGCGCGCTCCATCTCCGGGATGCCGATGGCGCCCAGCCCCGCTGCGTCCGCGAGCGCCGACCCCGAGATGCCCGAGAAGATCATGCTGGCAAGCACCATCACATGGGCGAGGCCACCGCGCACATGGCCCACCATGGCGCGCGCGAAGTTCCAGATCCGGCGGCTCAGGCCGAGGACACTGAACAGATTGCCCGCCAGGATGAAGAAGGGCACGGCGAGCAAGGCCACGCTGTTCACACCCTTGAGCATGAACTGCGGAAGGAGCGCCAGGTCACGGTCGAGAAGGACCAGCGGGGGAATCACCGACAGCCCGATGGCCACCGAGACGGGCATGCGCAGGCACATCAGCACCACGAAGATGCCGACCATCAGCAGGGACAGCATGAAGGCTCCTGGACTTCACCCCCCGACAGGCGGAGAGGCAGACGGGTACGCCGAATCGGGATCACGGACGCGGGTCGCCCACCCTGCGGATCGCGAGCAGCAGGCGGTGGACACCCACCCATACGCCCGCCACAGCCCCGGCCAGCAAGGGCAGGACCACATAGCCCTGGGGGACCGGGAACAGGGAATGGGGCATGGCCAAGGTCAGTTGGAAGTAGCTCCAGGAGGACTTGGCAAGGACCGCGAAGAAGGTCACCACGCCCACCTCGGTCAGCACGTCCACGCCCTGCGCCACGCGCCTGGGCATGCGGTCGACGAAGTAGCCCATGCGGATGTCCTCGTCGTGCTTCAGCAGCACGGCGTAGCCGATGAAGTACACGGCGGTGCCGAGCACCAGAGAGGTCTCGACGAGATAGATCGACGAGGCCTGGAAGACGTAGCGACCGACGCCTTCGGCACCGTTGAGCAGCACCATCGAGACGAACAGCGCGACGACCAGAAGCAACGCGCCGGCCGCCAGCCAGGTGGTGCAGCGATCGAAGACCTTGAACATCCCTCTTCTCCGGTGGAGGCCGATTCGCCGGGCCGCAGCCGCTGCGGGCCACGGCCTGACGGACGGCTCAGCGGGCCTGCCGCAGACGCTCGGAGATCCCGGCCGGGATGAAGCCTTCCTTCTCCAGCTGCTGGATGACGGGCTGCATCCTCTCGGCACCAGGGCGCAGGTCGAGCACCGTGTACTGCACCCCTTGGGCCTGCATGCGGGCGAAGTCGCGCTCGATGTTGGCCCGGGCCGCGGCCATGTACTCCTTGCCGGCCTGCTCGGCCGCCTCGGCGAGCGCCTTTTGGTGCGCGGGGCTCAGGCTGGCGAGTCGGCGCTTGTTCATGGTGACCGTCAGAACGCCCCAGTACTCGTCGGTGCGGGCGATGTACTTGGCGACCTCGGTGAAGCGCATCGAGGCCACCAGGTCGGCGGGGGCCGTCACGGCCTCGATCATTCCTTGCTGAAGGCCCAGGTAGACGTCGGTCCAGGGCAGCACGACCACCTGGGTGCCCAGGGCCGTCCACGACCGGCGCCAGGTGTCGATGGGCGCGATGCGCAACTTCAGGCCTTTCAGGTCGTCGAAGCTGCGCACCGGCTTCGTGGAGACCAGGACCCGGAAGGGCCCCCGCTCCCAATCCGACGCGATGACCGAAAGTCCGATCCTGTCGAGGGGATCGATGAAGATCTCCTTCCACAGCGGGCTCTTCAGGATGCGCCTGAACTGATCCTGGCTGGGCACCGCATAGTTCAAGCCCAGGGCCTTCAGTCCGGGGCTGAAGCGCTCGAACTCCACGTTGCCTCCAACGTAGATGTCCTGGTTGCCCAGGATCGTGCTCTCGATCATCGCGGGCGCGTTCCCCAGCTGCTCGGAAGGAAAGACCTCGATGGAGACCGCGCCGCCCGTCTTCTCCCTGACCAGGGCGGCAAAGCGATCGACCGCCACGCCCTCGGGGCTGGTCTTCGGCGAGATGTGACCCGCCTTCAGCACTGTCTGTGCCTGCGTGGCGGGAACCCAGGACATCGACAGCGCGGCCAGGGCCGTCGCCACCAGGAACTTCGATCGCAGCATGGGGACTCCTCTTCCGGCGAGCGGGCTCGCCACTGTGTGCACGGACAGGGGCGCGCGGCGCGCCCCCAGGCGCTCGATCAGCGTCGAGTCCAGAGAAGTATACGTAGAAAATTTTTGTTGTCTATACGGACTTGGCGTCTCCGCCTGCGTACCGCACGCCGCAGGCTTTCGAGGCCAGGCAAAGACTGGGCCGCCAGCGTCGCACCGGGCTTCACTCCAACCAGGCCGGCACCTCGCCCGCCAGCGCCTGCTTGCGCGCCGTCGCCTGACCCAGCAGGGCGAAGCCGAGGGCGCGGCCGTCGCTGGCGCGGAAGACGGCCTCGCAGCCAGCCGCGTCGCCCGTCACCTGCCAAGTGCCTGCGGCGCCGGGCAGCGGCGGGCAGACGACGGTCGGGCAGGCGGGGGTCTTCACCGTCACCGGCATGGCCGGGTAGGCCACGGGGGTGGGCGTGCCGGCGAGCGTGGCGCCGAGGGCGCGGGCCTGGGCCATCAAGGGCATCACGTAGGGCAGGTTCAGGCCGTCGACCTCGGCGCAGTCGCCCACCGCGTGCACGTGCGGCGCCGAGGTGGCGAGCTGCCGGTCCACGACGATGCCGCGGTTCACCGCCAGGCCGGCGGCCCGTGCGAGCGCGGTGCGCGGGGCCAGGCCGATGGCGGAGAGCACGAGGTCAGCCCCGAGCGTGCTGCCGTCGCTGAGCGTCAGCCGCAGCCGGCCGTCGGCGCCGGGCGCGACGTCCACGCACTGTACCGACACGCCCATCCGTAAGCCCACGCCCGCGGCCTCGAGTCGCGCGCGCAGGAAGGCGCTGCCGGCCTCGGGCAGCAGGCGCGCCAGCGGACGCTCGGCCACGTCCAGCACCACCGGGCGGATGCCGCGCGCCAGAAGGTCGTTGGCGAACTCGCAGCCGATCAGCCCGCCGCCCAGCAGCGCGACCCTGCGCACGCCGTCCAGCGCGGCGGCGAAGCGGGCGTAGTCGTCGAGGTCGTTGACCGAGAGCACCGTGTCTGCGGCGTCGCCAGCCAGCGGCAGGCGCACAGGGTCGGCGCCCAGGGCCAGCACCAGGTCGCGCCAGGACTGGGTGCGGCCGTCGGCCAGCGCCAGCGTGCGCGCCGCGGTGTCGATCGAGACGACCCCGGCCTGGGCGAGCACCGTGGCGCCCACCTCGGCGGCCATCCTGTCGGCCGGCTTCATCAGCAACGCGGCGGCAGACTTGTTGCCAGCCAGCGCGTTGGAGAGCATGGGCTTGGAGTAGAAGCCCGCGCCATCGCGGCTGAGCACGACCAGCGGCGTGGCCTTGTCGTGGCGGCGGAACTCGCGCGCGGTGTTCCAGCCGGCCAGGCCGGTGCCGACGATGACGACGGGGGCGTCCATCACGGTGCGCTCAGAGCTCGACCATCTCGAAATCGGACTTGGCCACGCCGCACTCCGGGCAGGCCCAGTCGGCGGGCACGTCGGCCCAGAGCGTGCCGGGGGCGATGCCGTCCTCGGGGCGGCCGGCAGCCTCGTCGTAGATGAAGCCGCAGACGATGCATTGGTAGGTCTTCATGGGGTGTGTTCCTTCGGGTTCGGGGGTACGCGATCGTATGACGCGCCGCGGGGGCAGGCCCCGTCGGCGCGGGTGCAGAGGTCCGTGGCGAGGCGCTCAAGCCGCGAGCCTCTCCAGCGTGGCGCGGTAGTGGTTCGCGTGCCGCTCCTCCACCTTGGCCAGCGCGGCGAAGCGCTTGGCCGCCTTCTCCAGCACGGCCTGGAACCTCTGCGCGTGCTCGCGCGACTCGACGATCTGCTCGTCGATCTCGCGCACCGCGGCCTCGTGCCCCTCTGCCACGGCGGCGTGGCGGAACGCGGGGTACATCTCGGTGTACTCGTGGGTCTCGCCCTCGATCGCGAGCTCCAGCGCCCGGGCCGGCGTCACGCGCGCCGCCGGGAACAGCAGGTCGGCGTGGCCGAAGGCGTGCATCACCTCCTGCTCGGCCGTCTCCTCGAAGACGCGCGCCGTGGCCTCGTCGCCGGCGGCGCGGCACAGCTTCGCGAAGTAGCGGTACTTGATGTGGGCCATCGCCTCCCCGGCGAAGGCGGCCTCGAGGTTCTTGACCGTGACCGAGTCTGGATCGTGGAAGGGGGTGCTCATGCGTGCTCTCCTGGGGTGGTGAATCGATGGAGAGCAGTCTAGGAAGCGCAGCCAAATAAATAAAGCCAATCGTATTTATCGTATCGATAGCAAATAACGCCATCCTGCAGGCTGGAAGCTGGCGTCTGGCGTCTTCAGGCGGTGGCCTTCGCCGCGGGCGGGCAAGCGCCCGCGGCGAAGGCACCTGGGCATGTCGCCCCCCTTACTTGAACCCGACCCGGTCGAGCATCTGCTGCACCCGCGCCTGGTTCATGCCCACGGCGCTGACCGGCACGAGCTCGCTCTTGAAGCTGCCGCCGCTCATCGCCTTCAGGGCGGGGTTGTCGAAGCTCAGGCCCCGGACCGCCGGCCACTCGTTGTTGCCGTCGGCGAAGTGCCGCTGCGCCTCGGGGCTGGCCAGGTACTCGAGGAAGCGCACCGCCGCGGGCACGTTCTTCGAGTGCCGCGCCACCGCGCCACCGGCCACGTTGACGTGCGTGCCCCAGCTCGACTGGTTGGGGAACACGACGCCCACGCGCTCGACGACGGCGCGGTCCTCGGGGCGCGTGGATCGCATCAGGCGCGCGAGGTAGTAGGTGTTGGTGAGCGCGATCGCGCACTCGCCCGCGGCCACGGCGCGGATCTGGTCGGTGTCGCCGCCCTTGGGCGCGCGCGCCAGGTTGGCCACCAGGCCCTTGAGCCAGGCCTCGGTGCGCTCGGGCCCGATGTGCTCGACCATGGCGCCGAACAGGCTCAGGTTGTAGGGGTGCGAGCCCGAGCGCACGCACAGCCGGCCCTTGTGACGCGGGTCGGCCAGTTCCTCGTAGGTGTCGACGTCGTCGCGCTGCACCGCGGCCTTGTCGTACACGACGACCCGGGCGCGGGTGGACAGGCCGAACCAGGCCGTGCG
>JBILNB010000111.1:0-9843 GCA_044375195.1 Rubrivivax sp.
TCAGTCTTCCGCGACGAGTGCTGCACCGACTCGACGCATTGGCTCGCGCCACGGGCGAGACTCGCTCGGGGTTTATCGCGCGCATGGCCCTGGAGGGCCACCAAGCTACCACCTGATCACCAGTGGGGCCACTCGATGCCCGCCATGCGGACATCAATCTGGATATCCGAGTACCCGCAAAGGTTCGAGAGTGAACCGCCCCGGGTTTCGCGGAGGATGGTTTGAGCTGGGGTCCGCTTGGGCTGTGGACCTACACCACGCGCTGGGACACGACCCCTTCAGTCAGGCGGCCTGCAGCAAAAATTCGACCTTCACGGCATCGAAAGGGAACTCAACCTCCCCAGAAGGGGTTCGACTCAGAACACCGGCATCGAGCAATGCCGTGACATCGCCGTGAACGGCCTTGACATCGCGGTGGACCCTGCGTGCCGCCTCGCGTATCGACATCGCACCCGCTCCGCACATGGCTCTGAGAAGTTCCCACCGCTTGGCGGTCAGAACTCGCCACAGCAGTTCTGGCGTCGCGAAGGCAATGCGCGCCTCGCGGTCGGCTCGGCCCACCTTGATCGCAGTAGCGACGTCACCGAGCGTCTCAGCCAGAGAGCGAACTTCAAGAACGACCGTGTTCACGATTCCACCTCATCACGTCTGCCTCGAAATCGGACATCAATCTGTCCGCAGTGGTGAAGGCATACGCAGCCTCTTTCCCGCCTGAATGCCGATGATCGCCTTTGCCTCGTTCGTTGTCATAGCGCAGGACGCACTCCCCGCCGACCACATACGCGAGCCGGTACTTGAAGGCGTGTGACGAAGGCGTCACAGGCTCATGCACCCGCCACACGACGATCTCTGCGAAAGCGTCCGGCGCCAGCACGACACGACGACGAACCAGTGGCTGAGCGTTCATTGTTGGGGAAGATAACAACACTTGGTCTTGTTGTCAACTGCTCCAACATTTGCTGGCACTCGTTCCTGTGATCTGAGTGGCGCATACCCTCGATCTGTGCTCCGCAGAGCTGCCCGTCGTGGTCGACGGCTCCTGGCCGATCACCGCCATTCGACATCAGCGGATCGATGACCGCGCGCCGGGGCGAGGGTGCGGTGCAGTGGGTGGTGAAGGCATGGCGGGGGCGGTGTCTGGCGGTGTTCCTATCGTCGTCGCGGCAGGGGCAATCTGAAGCGTTTCATGGCGCCTGCGAGGGGACGCATTGCTGGCGTTGCTTGCGTAGCACGATTGCTATACATTCCGCTCATGCGCTCTGCAACCTTTCCACCCATCCGTGTCGAGCCCGGGGTCCGTGCCGAAGTCGAGGCTGTCTTGCGCGAGGGCGAGACGCTGACCCAGTTCATCGAGGAGGCGGTCGTCGCGGCAGCAGCTTGGCGCCGCGTGCAGTCCGAGTTCGTCACTCGTGGCGAGGTGGCGATTGAGCGCTGGAAGCAAGAAGGCGGCGGGCATGGGGTCGAAGAGGTCATGGCCGGCCTGCAGGCCCGCCTCGATGACGCGAAGCGTCGAGCTGCTCAGCGCGCAGGCCGGTGACGCCCAAGTACACCGTCACGCTCCTGCAAGAAGCGGTAGAGGACCTGCGGCGTCTGGAGGACTTTTCCATCGAGCGCGAACTTGCGAGCCAGACGCCGGACTGGACCACTCCTCAGAGAGCACTGGACGCTATCCGCGAGGGAATGCGGTTACTGTCCTGGTCGCCGTTCACGTGCCGTCGGGCCGAACTTGGTAATGGCCGCTCCCGCGAATTGATCGTTCCGTTCGGTGGCACGGGCTACATCGTTCTCTTCGAGGTCGTCGGCGACAACGTGATCGTGGGCGCGGTTAGGCACCAGCGGGAAGAGGACTACAGGCACTGAAGCGGGCGGGCTAGACCAAGCAAGCGCTGTCGCGCCGACCCGGAAAGGAGCCTACGGTCTGAACCGCCCCGGGTTTCGCGGAGGAGGGTTTGAGCTGGGGTCCGCTTGGGCTGTGGACCTACACCACGCGCTGGGACACGACCTAGGCCCGGCGCGCGGACAGACCGGATTCCTGACAGAGCCGCTGGCGACCGATGCTGCCGGCGTTCCTGCGTGGCGGAGTGCTAGCCAACGTAGTGCGTTTGCACTACAATTTTGCGATGAAAACAGCCGTCATCCCCCAAGTCCGAGTCGAGCCAAAGTTGCGATCTGATCTTGATTCGGTGCTCTTGCCTGGCGAGACGCTGACCGAATTCGTCGAGGCGTCGGTGCGTCGCGCCGTCGAGTATCGACGCGTGCAAACAGACTTCGCCGCGCGCTGCGACGCCTCGTTGGCGGCGTACGAGCGCAGCGGGATCTCCATTCCGTCGGACGTCGTTCTGAGCAAGCTCGAGGCGAAAGTCGCAGCGCGGGTGAAGCAACTGCGCGAATGACGTTCAAGGTCGAGTTCACGCCCGAGGCCGAAGCCGATCTGGATCGCCTGTTCGACTTCCTGCTGGATCGGGCCGAGACGGTGGATGACGCCATGCGTGCCTACCAGGCGATCGAGGCCATTCGCACCGCTGCCAACAGTCATCTTTCGATCACTCCCTACAGCTACCGCAAGGTGGGTGCACGCCCGACACTTCGCGAACTGATCGTCCCGTTTGGCGCCACCGGATACATCCTGCGGTTCGACATTCGCACGCCGGAATTGGTCCTTGTCATCGGCGCGCGCCATCAGCGCGAAGAGGACTTCCACTGAAGGCAGGCCCGGCTGCGGCTTCTGCCTGCGTCGCCGGTGAAGACGGCGTTGATGGCACCGGGGCGGCCGCCGGTGCCCGGCGTCACGGTGATGAGCAGGGTGCCGTGGTAACGCAGCAAGACGCGTACCGCGGGGCTGTACCGTAGCCCGCCGAGCAGCAGTTGCGCGGTGCCGTCGTGATGGTCCAAAGGGCCCGCCGGCGGACCGGCCTGCGCAGCGGCGGCGCGTTGGGCTGAGCTGGGGTCCGTTCGGTCGGGCTGAGCTGGGGTCCGTTCGGGCTGGGCTGGGGTCCGTTCGGGCTGGGCTGGGGTCCGTTCGGGCTGAGCTTGTCGAAGCCCTGGCGGGCGCTTCGACAAGCCTGTCCTGAGCGAAGTCGAAGGGCTCAGCGCGAACGGAGAAGTAGGCGGGCGCTGCGCGCAAACGGAGGTCACGGCGGCGGACAGTACGGTCTCGGACATCATCGAGATCGAAAGCAGCCCCGGCCCCCGGCGCCAACCTGACCGACGTCAACAAGCTCGAGGAGATCGACACCATGCTCTCTGGCACTGTGGTCACCTGGGCTGATCGAGCGGTGAAGGATGGGATGGAGCAGGGGCGGCTCGAAACCTGGCTGGACCGCATCATCGACGCGCCTTCGATGCAGGCGGTGTTCGAAGAACACTGAGCGGCACCGCAAGGGGGCCGCCCAGGAACCACACCCGAAGCGCGAGGTGTTCAGCCCCTCTCCCCTCGTGGGAGAGGGGTTGGGGAGAGGGGGGCATGCCGAGACCCTGGCGCTCGTCCCCCTCTCCCCCAGCCCCTCCCCCGCAAGGGGGGAGGGGAGCAAGGCCCTTGCTCCGTGCCGCCTGGTTCCGGGGCGCGAGTCGGTGGCGCTGACGGCGCCACATGGGTCTCTCCCCTACCCCTCTCCCGCGGGTGGAGAGGGGCTTCGCCGGCCGGTGTGCGGTGGATGGTTGGCCCCGGTGGGAGGCGTGTGGGCTCGCGGCCTGGGGGCTCGGGTCTGGGGTGGGTTGGGGGGGCGGGAGACTGGATGCCGCCGGTCTATCTTGGCGCCGGTCAGCCGTCGACGATCTCGTCCGCAAAGGCACCTCAGGCTTTTCTGGTGGGTAAAATTATATGGGTGTACACTTAAATCGTGCGCACTGTCATCGAAACGCCCACCTTCCAGAAGCAGTCGGACGCCATCTGGACCACTCAGGAGCGCGAGGCGTTCATTGATTTCATCGCTGAGAACCCTGATGTCGGCGACGTGATTCCAGGTGCAGATGGTGCGCGCAAGGTGCGTTGGCGCCTTCAAGGAACCGGCAAGCGCGGCGGTGCGCGTGTCATCTACTTCCACCTGGTGGAGGACGAGCTCGTGCTTCTGGTCATGGTCTACACCAAGGCCGAACGCACGAATGTCAAGCCCAAGGACATCAAGCGGAGCTGAGAGGATGAAAGCCCTGAAAACTCTGAGTGTGGAGAAGGTGGCTGCGGCCGTCGAGGCCGACGCAGGCCAGGCACTGCCGGGGTTGCGTGAGGCCCTTGCCGAGGCCAAGGCGGGACAGGCCGGGCGAGTGCACACGCCCGAACAGGTCGCGACGCGCCGCCGCGGACGCCCAGCCGGTAGCGTGGCGGCCGTCAGCAAGGAGCCGGTGAAGCTGCGTCTGGATCCGGACGTGCTGGCCGCGCTGCGAGCCACTGGCGACGGTTGGCAGACTCGCATCAACGAGATGCTGCGCGCAAGCCTGGCATTGGCGGGGCGGCTGCGTTAGCGCGTCTGCGCCGATGGCGATGGGGCGCATACAGCCGCCGGCTGGCGCATCCCGCCGAAAGGGGTCGCTCTTTCGGGTACGCCTTTTGGGGGATGCGCGGGGCGTTCAGGCTGCCTGCAGTGCGGCCACGGCCGCGCACGACAACGCCTGCAAGAACATCTTCAGCCACCGCCAGGTGGTGGGCGAGGCCACGGCACCGGGGCGGCTGCCGGCGGTGTTTCCGATCGTCGTCTACAACGGGGAGGCGGCTTGGTCGGCCAGGCCGGACGTGGCGGAGTTGGGACCCGTTCGGGCTGAGCTTGTCGAAGCCCTGGCGGGCGCTTCGACAAGCCTGTCCTGAGCGAAGTCGAAGGGCTCAGCGCGAACGGAGGTGTCGGCGGGCTGACGGCCTACCGGCCGAGCTTGCGGCATCACTTGCTGTATGAAGGGGGAACGCAGGAGCCGGCGGAGGACAAAACGGTTTCGGACATGATCGAGATAGAGAGCAGCCCCGGCCCCCGGCGCAAACCTGACCGACGTCAACAAGCTCGAGGAGATCGACACCATGCTCTCTGGCACTGTGGTCACCTGGGCTGATCGAGCGGTGAAGGATGGGATGGAGCAGGGGCGGCTCGAAACCTGGCTGGACCGCATCATCGACGCGCCTTCGATGCAGGCGGAGCTCGAAGATCACTGAGCGGGAACGCGGGCCTTTGCGGGTGCCCCCTACCTGGGAACCACACCCGTAGCGCGAGGTGTTCAGCCCCTCCCGCAGGGGGGTAGGGGCTGAATACCGGGCGCCTCGGGTGTGGTTCCCGCCTAAGGGCTCAACGCCCGGCGCTCTGGGGATGGTGTGCCCGGTGGCTCGGCCAACCGGGCGTCACGCCAGGCGGGCGACGACAAGGTCAACTGACGGCGTGCCAGCGGCTTGCTGAAGCAGCGCCTCGGACGGACCCCGGCCCTCGGCCTCGGGCCCGAGGCGGCGGATTCGGGTTAAGCTGCCAAGCTTACTTCAGGTGCCACCTCACCCTGCCCACCTGGCCCTCAGAGGCAGGGTCTGTCGGCGGGTGGGCCATGGACACCAGGCTCGTCATCCGACTGCCGGGCGGCGCGCGCCCGAACACCCCTCATGTGCGGCTTTGCAGGCTTCCTCACCGGCGGCGCGCTCGCGGCTGATGCCGCCCGCGCCCAGGCCACGGCCATGGCCGATGCGATCCGGCACCGCGGGCCGGACGACGGCGGCGTGTGGCTGGACGCGCCGGCCGGCCTGGCGCTGGCGCACCGCCGGCTGGCCATCGTGGACCTGTCGGCCGCGGGGCACCAGCCCATGGCCTCGGCCAGCGGGCGCTGGGTGATCGCCTTCAACGGCGAGATCTACAACCACCTCTCGCTGCGGGCCGAGCTGGGAAGCGCGGCCCCCGCGTGGCGCGGGCACTCCGACACCGAGACACTGCTCGCCGCGTTCGAGCACTGGGGCGTGCACGACACGCTGCGGCGCTGCGTGGGCATGTTCGCGCTGGCGCTGTGGGACAAGCACGCCCGCGCGCTGCATCTGGCGCGCGACCGCTTCGGCGAGAAGCCGCTGTACTACGGCTGGGTGGCGGGCGCCGGGGCGGCGCTGCGGGGGGGCGATGGCAGTGGGAGCGGCAGCAGCGGCAACGGCGGCCCCGCAGGCAGCGACGCCGGCGCCGTCTTCGCCTTCGGCTCCGAGCTGAAGGCGCTGCGCGCCCGGCCCGGCTTCGGCAACGCGGTGTGCCGGCAGGCGCTGGCGCAGTACCTGCGGCTGCAGTACGTGCCCGCGCCGCGCAGCATCCACCAGGGGCTGTACAAGCTGGAGCCGGGCTGCGTGCTCACGCTGCAGGGCGCGCCGCCGGCCGCGCCGGCGCAGCCGCTGCGCCCGGGCCAGGCCCATGGCAGCGTGGAAGTCGCACGCTGGTGGAACCCGGCCGCGATGGTGGACGCCGGCGCGGCACAGCCCCTGCGCAGCGAGCAGGCCGCCGTCCAGGCCGTGCACGACGCGCTGGATGAGGCCGTGCGCCTGCAGTCGCTGGCGGACGTGCCGCTGGGCGCCTTCCTCTCGGGCGGGGTGGATTCGTCCACCATCGTCGCGCTGATGCAGCAGCAGGCCCGGGCCGAGGGCCGCCCGCCGGTACAGACCTTCACCATCGGCTTTGACGAACCGGCCTTCGACGAGAGCCCGCACGCGCGTGCGGTGGCGCAGCACCTGGGCACGCAGCACCACGAGATGCGCGTCACCGCGGCCGACGCGCGCGCCCTGATCCCGGCGCTGCCGCAGATGTACGACGAGCCCTTTGCCGACAGCTCGCAGATCCCCACGCACCTGGTGTGCCGCGCGGCGCGCCAGCGGGTGACCGTGGCGCTGAGCGGCGACGCGGGCGACGAGCTCTTCGGCGGCTACAACCGCTACTTCTGGGGCCCGCGCGTGTGGGACAAGGTGGCCTGGCTGCCCTACCCCGCCCGTCAGGCGCTGGGCGCGGCGGTGGCGGCGCTGCCGCTGCCGGCGTGGGACGCGCTGGGCGGCCCGGCAGGCGTGAACCGCCTGGGCGACAAGGCGCACAAGCTGGCCAGGGCGCTCTATGGCTCGTGGCGCAGCCTGGACGACCTCTACCGCAGCCTGGTGAGCGAGTGGCCCGACCCGGCCGCGCTGGTGCCCGGCCTGGCCGGCGCGGGCGGCGAGCCGCCGACGCTGCTGGACGACGCCCTGCCCTGCGCGCTGGCCGGCGCCGACGCCGACGCCCGCGCGCGCATGATGTGGTGGGACAGCCAGACCTACCTGCCCGACGACATCCTGTGCAAGGTGGACCGCGCCGCCATGGCCTGCAGCCTGGAGACGCGCGTGCCCTTCCTGGACCACCGCGTGGCCGAGCTCGCCTGGCGCCTGCCGATGGCGCTGAAGATCCGCGGCGGCACGGGCAAGTGGGCCCTGCGCCAGGTGCTGTACCGGCACGTGCCGCCGGCGCTGATCGAGCGCCCGAAGGCGGGCTTCGGCATCCCCGTGGGCGTGTGGCTGCGCGGGCCGCTGCGCGAATGGGCCGAAGACCTGCTGGCCGAGCCGCGCCTGCGCCGCCAGGGCTGGCTGGACCCCGCCCCCGTGCGCGCGGCGTGGGCCGAGCACCTGAGCGGCCGCCGCGATTGGACCTCGCGGCTGTGGGGCGTGCTGATGTTCCAGGCGTGGGTGGCGCAGGCATGAACGCCGCGCGCCGCTGAACATGCTGAGCAAGATCGTCGCCGCCGTCGTCTCGCCGCTGGGCACGGCGCTGATCCTTGCCCTGCTGGGCTGGGTGCTGGCGGGCGCCGGCCGCCCGGCGCGGCGCCGGGCCGGGCGGGCGCTCGTGGCATTGGGGCTGGGCTGGCTGCTGCTGTGGTCGCTGCCGGTGGCCAGCGACGGGCTGCGCGGCTGGATCGAGGCGCAGGCCGGGCCGCGCACCGTGGAGGCCGTGCCCGCCGCGCCGGTGATGGTGGTGCTGGGTGGCGGCGTGGCCGGGCCGCGGGCGCCACTGCGGCCCTACCCAAACCTCAACGCCGCGGGCGACCGCCTCTGGCACGCGGCGCGCCTGTACCGCGCGGGCAAGGCGCCGCGTCTGGTGCTCTCGGGCGGCGTCACCCGTACCGGCGACGGCAGCGAGGCCGAGGCGATGCGCCGCTTCCTGCTGGACATGGGCGTGCCGGCCCCGGCCATCGAGCTGGAGGACGCGAGCAAGAACACCACCGGCAACGCCGTGTTCACCGCGCAGGCGCTGAAGGCGCAGGGCGTGGACACGGTCATCCTGGTCACCTCGGCGCTGCACATGCCGCGCGCGCGCCGGCTCTTCGACCGCGCCGGGTTGAAGGTGCACCCCGCGCCGGCCGACCACGAGATCATCGACATGCCCTTCGACCTGCTGCGCGTGGTGCCCGATGCCGATGCGCTGGAGGGCAGCGCGCGCGCCTTCAAGGAGCTGTTCGGGCGGCTGGTGGGGCGCTAGGGCGGCTGGCCGCACCCGCACCCGCACCCGCACCGCGCACGCCGCACCCAGAGCGCAGGCCCCACCCGGCAACCCAGGCCCCGTCGTGAAGATCCTGCTCTTCGCCAACACCGAGTGGTACCTGTACAACTTCCGCCGCTCGCTGGCGCTGGCGCTGCGCGAGGCGGGGCACGAGGTGCTGCTGGTCTCGCCCCCCGGGCCCTACGGCGCGCGGCTGCAGGCGCTGGGCTTTCGCTGGCTGGCCGCGCCGATGGAGCGGCTGAGCCTGAACCTGCTGCGCGAGCTGCGCCTGCTGGCCTGGCTGTGGCGCCTGGTGCGGCGCGAGCGGGTGGACGTGGTGCACGGCTTCACCATCAAGTGCGCGGTGTACGGCTCGCTGGCCGCGCGCGGCGTGCGCCCGCTGCAGGGCGGGGTGGCGCGGGTGAACGCCGTGGCCGGCATGGGCTACGTCTTCACCAGCAGCGACGCCAAGGCGCGCGCCCTGCGCCCCTTCGTGCGCGGTCTGCTGCGCCTGGCGCTGGGCGGCGCGCACTCGCGCCTGGTGCTGCAGAACCCCGACGACGTGGCGCTGTTCCGCCAGGCCGGGCTGGTGGACACGGCGCGCGTGCGGCTGATTCCGGGCT
The DNA here is from genome assembly GCA_044375195.1 of Rubrivivax sp. Taxonomy (GTDB): domain Bacteria; phylum Pseudomonadota; class Gammaproteobacteria; order Burkholderiales; family Burkholderiaceae_C; genus Rubrivivax. The sequence continues at coordinate 9,047 of JBILNB010000111.1, forward strand.
CGGGCGTGGATTGCGCGCGCTTCGCGTCCGGTGAGCGGCACCGCGCGGACGGCCCGCTGCGCGTGCTGCTGCCCGCCCGGCTGCTGTGGGACAAGGGCGTGGCGGAGTTCGTGGACGCCGCGCGGGCGCTGCGGGCCCAGGGCAGGCGCATCGAGTTCCTGCTCGCCGGCACGCCCGACCCCGGCAACCCCGCCGCCGTACCCGAGGCCACGGTACGCGCCTGGGTGGCCGAGGGCACGGTGCAATGGCTGGGCCACGTGGACGACATGCCTGCGCTGCTGCGCGGGGTGGACGTCGTCGCGCTGCCCAGCTACCGCGAGGGCCTGCCCAAGGGCCTGATCGAGGCCGCCGCCTGCGCCCTGCCCCTGGTCACCACCGACGTGCCGGGCTGCCGCCACGTCGTCACCGACGGCGTGGAGGGCCTGCTGGTACCCCCCCGGGACGCACCAGCGCTGGCCCGCGCCATTGCCCGGCTGGACGACGATCCCGCGCTCAGAGCGCGCCTGGGCACCGCCGCGCGCACCCGCGCGCTGGCCGAGTTCGACGAGTCCATCGTGGTGGGCCGGACGCTGGAGGTCTACCGCGAGCTGGTCGACGGGGCGTCGGCGCAGGACCGGTAGCGCCAAGCACTTGCCGATCGGGCACCCGAAGGGCGAGGACGGCAATCAAACCAGATCGCCAAACGGCATCAATTCGTAGCTGGTGCTGCGGCCACTGGCCTCGGACCTCTTCAGAACCCCACGATCCAAGAGCTCGGTGATGTCGCGCAGTGCGGTGTCCTGCGAGCACTTGCTGAT
>JBILNB010000112.1:0-9836 GCA_044375195.1 Rubrivivax sp.
TGCGGCGCGGGTCCTCGCCCGTGCTCCAGTCGACGACCTCCACCCAGGGCCCGCCGTCGGAGCGCCAGAGCTGGTTGAACTCGCGGAACTGGTGGTTCAGGCGCGCGCCGCGCACCGTCACCTCCTGACGGTCGGGCTGCCGCCCGCCGGTGGTGGCCATGACCGTGACCGGCCGGCCATCGGCCGTCTCCAGGCGCGCCAGCATGTCCAGCTCGCACAGGCGCGCGCCTTCGGGTCCGGCGGGGTAGCGCGGCGCGGCCCAGCGCAGGCGCAGCGGTCCGAGGAAGCGACCGGCCAGGAAGAGGAAGTGCGAGATCACCTCGCGCGTGTAGCCGCCCTCGTCGCGGTAGCGCAGCCAGTCGGCCTGCACCTGCCACGCGCGGGGCCAGGCGGGGTACTGGACGACGATGTCGATGCCCAGCAGTTCACCGGTCTCGCCCGCGTCGATGGCGCGCCGCAATGCCTCGAAACCGCGCGAGGAGGCCTGGGTGAAGTTCACGACCGCCGGCAGGCGCGCGCCGCGCAGCCGCGCCACCAGCTCGCGGCTGGCTGCGTTGTCGGTGCCCAGGGGCTTTTCCATGAAGACGCCCAGCCCGGCCTCGGCCGCGGCCAGCGCGTAGGCCTTGCGGGGCCCCGGCGGGCAGGCCAGGTAGACGACGTCCGCGCCGCGCATCGCCGCCGCGGCGCTGGCCGCCACCGGCACCTGCGGCCAGAGCTCACGGGCCTGGGCAAGGGCCGCCTCGGACGGGTCCCAGACCCCGCTGACCTCGAAGGCCGGGTGCACGCGCACGTTGTCGAGCATGCGCCGACCCATGATGCCCAGGCCGATCAACGCCATCTTGTGTGTCATGAGGGTGTCCTTGGCGACCGCGCGCCCGCCTCAATGGTCTGCGGCGCCGGGGTCCGGCCGCTCCGCGTCGAACTGCGCCAGCAGCAGGCACAAGGCCGCCGTGCTCTTGGCGTCCTTGGCGCTGGCCAGCGCGTCCTGGAGCACCGGGCGGATGTCGCCGGGGGCCACCAGCTCCATGCTCCAGTCCGGGAACAGGCGCTCGCGGACCTCCTCGGTCTCGCCCAGCATGACGACCCGCTCGTGACGCGGGTCGCGGCGGATCGAGTCCATGAGCCGCGTGACTTCCTCGCGCGGGCCCTCGATCCACTGGAAGAACATGCCGCTGCCGTGCACCAGCAGCCCGGTGATGCCGTGGGCGGGATTCATGCGCCGCGCGGTGGCGACGATGCGGGCCACAGCCGGCCCGTCCACGCCGGCGCAAGCCCGGCTGCAATAGACCAGCTGGTGCAGCAGGGGGGCGGCGTGGCCGGGTCCAGGCTCGTCGCTGCGCGCGTCCCGGTGGGGGCTCATGGGGCGTGTCTCCGAAAGATGCCACGCAGTGCGTTGGGCGCGCGGCAAGCGCTGGAGCATAGGCCACGCGCGGCCGACCCTGCTGCTCCTGTGCAGATTCATCACAGGACGTCTCGATGCAGCGCCGCAGCTCAGGCGCGAGCAGGCTCCAGCACGTCGCCCTGCGCCACGTGCGCGTCGATCTCGCCTGGCGTGAGCCCGGCTTTGCGCAGGATGTCCTGGCCGTGCTCGCCGACGCGCGACATCGTCAACGGTCGGGGGTGGTCGATCCATGACGGGGCGCCAGACACCTGCAGCACCGGGCACACGCCGACCCCGGCGAGTTCGACCTCGCGCACCAGCACCAATGGCGCGGGTCTGCGGGTCGGCAAGGAAGGCACCGACCGAGCGAACTGCCGCAGCAAGGCATGCGCGATCGCCTGGCTGGCGTACAGGCCGCAGATCTGGTCGGCAAGCACCGTGGTGCGGGTGCGTCGAGGCACGCCGTCGTCGCCGGCGTTCAGCGCCATCCTCCCGCTGAAGGCCGGCGCGATCTGGTCCACCGTACCCTGCCCGGCCAGCGGCCCCTGCGCGCCGAAGCCGGAGATTCAGGCCCTGGAGCGGCAGGGGCATCGAGTGGGATGCGATCAAGGTGACCGCGATCTGGCGGGAGAGCCCGCCAACGGCTTCGATCATCGCATCCGGCAGGACGGCAGACCAGGCCCTGAACGGACCGAAGCCCTGGCCAGCAAGGCGGTGCGCCCTATGATGAATATCCCCCAACCTACATGGGCCCGTCGATGGCACTGGTCGATCAGCTTCCCCTCTCATCGGGCTTCCACGCCCGCTCGACCGGTGCCGAGGTTCTGGCCGGCCTGGACCTGTCAGGCCGCGTGGCCATCGTCACCGGTGGCTACAGCGGCCTCGGTCTCGAAACCGTGCGCGCGCTGGCCCGGTGCGGAGCGCGGGTGTGGGTGCCGGTTCGCGACCGTGCCAAGGCCGCAGCCACGCTCGCGGGCGTCGAGGGCCGGGTCGAAACGGTCGACCTGGATCTGAGCGACCTGCACTCGGTGCGCCGCTTCGCGCACGAGGCCCGCACCACGCTGCCGCGGCTGGATCTCCTGCTCCTCAATGCCGGCATCATGGCCGTCCCCGAGACCCGGGTCGGCCCGGGCTGGGAGGCGCAGTTCGGCACCAACCACCTGGGCCACATGGCGCTGGCACTCGAATTGATGGGCCTCCTGCGCAGCACCGAGGGCGCGCGCGTCGTGGCGCTGTCGTCCACCGGCCACAAGATCAGCGGCATCCGCTGGGACGACCCGCACTTTCGCAGCGGCGCCTATGACAAGTGGCAGGCCTACGGGCAGTCCAAGACCGCCAACGCGCTGTTCGCCAACGCGATGAGCCGACGCCTGCGGCCCTCGGGCGGGCTGGCCTTCTCGGTGCACCCGGGCGGCATCTTCACGCCACTTCAGCGCCACCTGAGCCATGCCGAGCAGGTGCGCCTGGGCTGGATCAACGAAGACGGTTCGCCCTCGGCCCTGGCCAGGTCGGGGTTCAAGTCGCCGCAACAGGGCTGCGCCACCACGCTCTGGGCGGCCAGCAGCGCCGCCCTGGCCGGCCGCCCCGGGGTGTACTGCGAGGACTGCGACATCGCGGCGCCCAGCGAACGCGGCAGCCCCTTGGCACGCTATCGAGGCGTCGAGGCCCACGCCTGCGACGATGACGCCGCCGAGCGGCTGTGGAGCCTGAGCGCATCGATGCTGGCCGAAGCCTGAGCGACGCGCCGGCGGCCGTGTGGCCGCGCTCCCCGCAGACCATGCAGTCCGCTCGCCCGCCCCTCGACCGGCATGAAAAGTTTCTTCAGCCTCCTCCTGACAGCCAGCCTGGCAGCCTTCACGCCGCGGGCACTCGCCCAGTCGACGCCCGCGGCGTCGGGTGCGACCGCCGTGGTGCAGAACACGATGGCGCAACGCATGCAGGCGTGCGTCATGTGCCACGGCCAGGAGGGGCGCGCCACGAACGCAGGCTACTTCCCCCGCATCGCCGGCAAGCCCGAGGGCTATCTGTTCAATCAGCTGAAGAACTTCAGGGAAAGCCGCCGGCGCAACCAGGCGATGGGCCACCTGACGCGGTTCATTTCCGATGACTACCTGCGAGACATCGCCCGGTACTTTTCCAGCCTCGACCTGCCGTATCCGCCGGCCTTGGCCCACAGGCTGTCCGCGCAGCAGCAGAAGACCGCCGAGGAACTGGTCTTCAAGGGGGTGCCCGACCGCCAGATCCCGGCGTGCGCCTCTTGTCATGGCAGCCACTTGGCCGGCCGCCTGCCGGCGGTGCCGGGCCTGGTGACCTTGCCAGCCGACTACCTCGTGGGGCAGCTCGGCGCGTGGCGCACCGGTCTGCGTGCCGCGGCCGCGCCTGACTGCATGGCCGACATCGCCCGGCGGCTCACCGATGAGGAAGCGAGTGTCGTCGCGCGCTGGCTGTCTGCGCAAACCTTGCCGACCGGCACGAAGCCGGAGGCCGGCCCCTCACCGCCGCTGCTCGCCCATTGCGGGAGCGGCAACGAATGAAGGGGATGAGCCTGCGCCGCCTGGCACTGCGCGCCGGCGCCCTCTTTCTGGTCCTGATCTTCCTCCTGGGCGCGCTGGTGGCCTGGCTGAATGTCCGCGGCGAGCACGCGCTGGAGACCAGCGTCCCCACCGCGCCGGCGTCATCGGAAGTCATCGCACGAGGGGCCTACCTGGCGCGGGCAGGCAACTGCATGGGCTGCCACACGACGACTGCGGGCCCCGAGTTCGCGGGCGGCCGCGGGATCGACACGCCATTCGGCATCGTCTTTGCCCCGAACATCACGCACGACCAAAAAACCGGCATCGGCAGCTGGTCGGCCGATGAATTCTGGCGCAGCCTTCACCATGGGCGCTCGAAGGACGGCCGGCTGTTGTACCCCGCGTTTCCGTATCCCAGCTTCACGCAGGTTTCGCGCGAGGACTCCGACGCCCTGTACGCGTTCCTTCGGTCCGTGCCTGCGGTCGAAAGAGCCAACACCCTGCACGCGCTGCGCTTCCCCTACAGCACGCAGGCGGCACTTGCCGTCTGGCGGGCGCTGTACTTTCGACCCGGCGGGTTCGAGCCCGATCCCGGACAGAGCGCCGAATGGAACCGAGGCAAGTACCTGACGCAGGGCCTGGGCCACTGCGCGGCCTGCCACTCCGGCCGCAACCCCCTGGGCGCCAGCGGCCTGAGCGCGCAGTTCGGCGGGGGCCTGATGGCGAACGGCGCCTGGTACGCGCCATCACTGGCATCACCAAGCGAGGCAGGCGTCCAGCGCTGGCCCCGCGAACAGGTCGTCAGACTGCTCAAGGACGGCGTGTCGGCACACGCGTCCGTCTCCGGGCCGATGGCCGAAGTGGTGTTCAACAGCACCCAATACCTGACCGGAGAGGACCTCGACGCCATGGCGCGCTACCTGGCCACCATTCCCGTCGTCGAAGAGCCGCCTGCCAGGCCAGGTACGGCCAGCGAAGAGATGATGGTCGCCGGCCAGCAGGTCTATGAGCAGCACTGCGCCGCCTGCCACGGCGACCGGGGACAAGGCGTGTCAGGGATGTACCCCGCGCTTGCCGGAAATCGCGCGGTCACCCTGGCCTCGCACGTCAACCTCGTGCAGCAGATCCGACAGGGTGGCTTCTCGCCGACCACCGCGGGGAACCCTCGGCCTTTCGGGATGCCGCCCTATGGGCAGGTGCTGAGCAACGACGAGATCGCCGCCGTCGCCACGTTCGTGCGGCAGTCCTGGGGCAATGTCGCGTCACCGGTCTCCCCGCTGGACGTGCTGCGAGTCCGATGAAACGCCACTGAGCTCCCCGACGCGAGCCGAGACGCGACCTCGGCGCGCCCTGCTCACCAATCGACGACCGTGCCGTCGGGCAGCACCGCGTCGCGCGTCGTGAACGGCTCCTGCTTGAACGGGTGCCTGGCCGCGACGCGCTCGTCGACCTCGATGCCGAGGCCGGGCGCCTGGGGAAGCTGCCAGCAGCCGTCGACCATCCGGATCGGACCCTGGACGATGTCGCCGTACCAGGGCACGGCGCCGACCATCTCCTCCTGGATGACGAAGTTCGGCGTCGCGACGTCGAAATGCAGCGCCGAGACGCCGGCGATGGGGCCCAGCGGGTTGTGCGGCGCCACGCCCATCATCGCGGTCTCGGCCATCGCCGCGATCTTGCGCCCCTCCCAGATGCCGCCGCAGTGGCAGAGGTCGGGCTGCACGATCGCCACCGCACGGCGGGTGCACAGGTCCTCGAAGTCGCGCCGGTCGATGAGCCGCTCGCCGGTCGCGATCGGCACGCGAGTGCGGTCTGAGACCATGCGCATCGCCTCGGCGTCGCCCGGCTGCACCGGCTCCTCGGCGAACATCGGGCGATAGGGGGCCAGCACCTCGATGCACTGGACGGCGAGCGAGACCGAGCCCGGCTTGCCGTGGAAGTCGACCATGATCTCGACGTCGTCGCCGGCGGCCTCGCGCAGGGTGCGCATCCAGGCATCCACGCCGTTCAGCGCCTTCACGTCGATCGTGTAGTGCATGAAGAGCGGGAACAGCACCTTGAACGCGCGATAGCCCTTGCCCACCACTTCGTGAACGTAGTCCTGCAGTTGGTGGCGCTCCTTCTGGTCGTAGACGGCACGCATGTTGCCGAGACCGAGGTGCGTGTAGACCGGAACGCGGTCGCGGGTCTTGCCGCCCAGCAGGCGCCATACCGGCAGCCCGACCGACTTGCCGAAGATGTCCCACAGCGCCTGCTCGATGCCGGCGATCGCCGAGCGGCCGATCACGCCGAGCTTCCAAAAGCCGTGCTTGCTCATCGTGCGCACGGCGTTCTCGATGTCACGTGGGTCATGGCCGATCACGAGCGGAGCCAGATCCTCGACGCAGCCCACCACGGCGCGCGTCTTCCACTCGAGCGTCGCCTCGCCCCACCCGTAAAGCCCGTCCTGGTCGGTCTCGACCTTCACGAATACCCAGTTGCGCATCTCTGCATTGACGACGAGGGTGCGGACGGCGGTGATCTTCATGGCGTGTGTTCCTGCATGGCTGCGTGACCGTCCTCATCGTAATCAATGGGATGGGCTCCCCCACCTTGGACGGCAGCAAGGTGCCGGACTGGAACGGTCAGCGACGGACCGGACCGCAAGGCCGAAGACGCTGCCGGTCCCGATGGCTCCGGACGCGGCGGACGCCCAGCGCACCCAGGGCGCCCAGGGTGCCGCCAGCCAGAAGTGGACCGCACGCGCAGCGGTCGGCCTGCAGGGGCTCCGTCGACGATTCCGCAATCGATGCCGCGTCCGCCCAGGGTTTCGGCAAAGCGCCCCGCGATATGCTGGACGGCCAGGCCGCGCAGCCGCGAGAGCAGCCCGCCTCCCCCCACGCAAATCGCCACCCGGCGGGAGCAACCCATGACCCCCCAACGTTCGAGCGTGGTGCTCGAGACCGACCGCCTTGTCCTGCGCCGCCACACCCTGGGCGACACCGACGCGCTGGTCCGGCTCTGGGCCGATCCCGCCGTGGTCCAGCACATCGCGCCGCCGGCCTCGGCGGAGGACAGTTGGGGCCGCCTGCTGCGCTATGCCGGTCACTGGGACCTGTTCGGCTATGGCTATCTCGCCGTGGTGGAAAAGACGAGCGGGGCCTACCTGGGCGATGTCGGGGTGGCTCAGTTCCGTCGGACGGGATTCCAGCCTCCGGAGGGGTCTGCCGAGGTCGGTTGGGCGCTGGCCAGCGCCGTCCACGGCATGGGCTACGGGACGGAGGCGGCGACGGCGCTGCATGGCTGGATCGACGCCGAGGTGCCGGTGGCCCGCACGCACTGCATCATCGATCCAGCCAACACGGGATCGGTGGCGATCGCGAAGCGGCTTGGCTACGAGGAACAGGGGACCGTGACCTATCGCGGCAGCGCCGTGCTGCTGCTGGTCCGTGACCGGAGCCACGCGCCACCAAGCATCGATCAGGCCTGAAACCGACGTTGAGGCCAGACTCGAGGCAGGCGCGCGGACCCGGCGGCCCACGGCCGCGCTGCGGCTCACGGCACGCCGCGCATCAGCCCGCCGTCGACCTTGAGGTTCTGCCCGGTGATGTACGACGCGGCATCCGACAGCAGGAAAGCCACGGTGTCGGCGATCTCACGCGTGCTGCCGTAGCGTCCTGCCGGGATCGCGGCGCGCCGCTCGGGCTTCTCGGGCAGGCTGTCGATGAAACCGGGCAGCACCGCGTTCATGCGGATGTGGGCAGCCGCATGCGCATCGGCATACAGCTTGACCCAGGCGCCGAGCGCGGCGCGCAGCGTGGTCAGCGGAAAGTCCTTCGACGGCTCGAACGCCCAGGCCGAGGACATGGCCACGAAGGCGCCGCCGCCCTGCCGCTGCATCACGGGCGTGACGAGCCTCGCCAGCCGCACCAGAGGCAGGAAGGCCATCTCGAGCCCGCGGTGCCAATCTGCGTCCGGAATCTCCAACAGCGGCCCCTTCGGCGGATGGCCCGTGTTGACGACGACGCCGTCGACGCGGCCGAAGCGCTCGAGTGTCATCGACACCAGGCGCTCGAGGTCGGCCGGCTCGGTCACGCTGCCGCGCAATGCCACGCCGCCCAGCTCCGCCGCCAGCGGCTCGACCGTCTCGCCGGGCGACAGCAGGGCCACGCAGTAGCCATCGGCCGCCAGCTTGCGCGCGATCGCGGCGCCCATGCCTCGCCCGGCGCCGGTGACGATGGCGACCCGCCTCATTGGACTCATGCGCTCTCTCCCTTCATGGTGACTCAGCGGCCGCCCGCGCCGCTTCGGCGGACCGATATGGCGCCGAGCATAGGAAATCCAGGCGCACTCCGGAAGCCCAAGCCCAGGAAGCACCGGATACACGCCAGCGCCGGCGAGCCCGACCTCGCGCAGCAGCCCCATGGCGCAGTCCGGATCATCACATCCCGGCGATCCGTCAGGCCCCCTCACCCCACCCCATACCCTCCCCCGCCCGGCGTCTCGATCACGAACACGTCGCCCGCGTCCATCTCGGCGCTGCCGATGTGGCCCAGCGCCTCGACGCGGCCGTCGGCGCGCTCGACGCGGTTGATGCCCAGGGCCCCCGGGGCGCCACCGGCCAGCCCGAAGGCGGGCACGCGGCGGCCGTTGGAGAGGATGGAAGCCGTCATCGGCTCCAGGAAGCGCACGCGCCGCACGCCGCCGTCGCCGCCGCGCCAGCGCCCGGCCCCGCCCGAGCCGGAGCGGATCTCATAGCCGTCCAGCCGCACCGGGAAGCGGAACTCCAGCACCTCGGGGTCGGTCAGGCGCGAGTTGGTCATGTGCGCCTGCACCACCGAGGTGCCGTCGAAACCCCCGCTGATGCGGCCCTCGGCGTCGGTCCACACGCCCGCGCCGGTGCCGCCGGAGATCGTCTCGTAGTACTGGTGGCGCGCGTTGCCGAAGGTGAAGTTGTTCATCGTGCACTGGCTGGCCGCCATGAGCCCGAGCGCGCCGAAGATCGCGTTCGTCACGCACATCGAGGTCTCGACGTTGCCCGCCACCACCGCCCCCGGCGGGCGCGGGTTGAGCATGCAGCCCTCGGGCACGATCACCTGCAGCGGCTTCAGGCAGCCGGCGTTCAGCGGGATGTCGTCGTCCACCAGCGTGCGGAAGACGTAGAGCACCGCGGCCATCGTCACCGCCTTGGGCGCGTTGAAGTTGTTGGGCAGTTGCGCGCTCGTGCCGGTGAAGTCGATGGTGGCCTCGCGCGCCGCGGCGTCCACGGTGACGCGCACGCGGATGTGCGCGCCGTTGTCGAGCTCGAGGTCGAAGCTGCCGTCGCCCGCCTCCGCCGGTCGCCGGGCGAGCGCGGTGATCACGCGCCGCACCGACTCCTCGGCGTTGTCCTGCACGTGGCGCATGTAGGCGGCCACGGTCTCGAGCCCGAACTGCGCCACCATCGCGCGCAGCTCCTGCACACCCTTCTCGTTGGCGGCGATCTGGGCGCGCAGGTCGGCAATCGTCTGCTCGGGGTTGCGCGCCGGCCAGGGGCCTGTGCCAAGCTGCTCGCGCAGCTCGGCCTCGCGCAGGCGGCCGTCGCGCACGAGCAGGACGTTGTCGAGCAGCACGCCCTCCTCGCCGATCGTGGCGCTGAAGGGCGGCATCGAGCCCGGTGTGGAGCCGCCGATGTCGGCATGGTGGCCGCGGCTGGCAACATAGAAGAGGGGTCTTGCCGTTCGGCCCGAAGTTGCCGAAGGGCTCGCGAGGGCTTCGACAGGCTCAGCCCGAACGGGGTGTGGCGCCATCCCGAAGGACTCACCCCGCGCCCCACCTTCGCCCTCGTCCAGGAACACCGGCGTCACCACCGTCACGTCAGGCAGGTGCGTGCCGCCGTGGTAAGGATCGTTCAGCACGTAGACGTCGCCGGGCCGGATGTCCGGGTTGCGCTCGATCACGGTGCGGATGGACTCGCTCATCGA
>JBILNB010000018.1:0-69620 GCA_044375195.1 Rubrivivax sp.
CGTAGAACTCGGGGTTCTTCCAATCCAGCGGGTGGCGGGTGGGGGCTTCGAGGTTGCCTTCACGCATGGCGGATGCTCTTCAGGGGGTGTTCGGGGGGGGGGCGGGCGGTGGGCATTGCCCGGCGCCGCGCCGGGAGTTCGGGGCGGCCCACCAGAAAACAAGGGGCCGAAGCCCCTTGTCTCAGGTGTGCCGCAGGCGGTCTTCAGTCGACCAGTGCGTCCAGCGCCTTCTGGTAGCGGTTGGCGTGCGAGCGCTCGGCCTTGGCCAGGGTCTCGAACCAGTCGGCGATCTCGTCGAAGCCTTCGTCGCGTGCGGTCTTGGCCATGCCCGGGTACATGTCGGTGTACTCGTGCGTCTCGCCGGCGACGGCGGCGGCCAGGTTCTGGCGGCTGCTGCCGATGGGCAGGCCGGTGGCCGGGTCGCCCGAGCCCTGCTCCAGGAACTCGAGGTGGCCGTGCGCGTGGCCCGTCTCGCCTTCGGCGGTGGAGCGGAATAGCGCGGCCACGTCGTTCTGGCCCTCGACGTCAGCCTTGTTTGCGAAGTAGAGGTAACGGCGGTTGGCCTGCGATTCGCCGGCGAAGGCGTCCTTCAGGTTCTGCTCGGTCTTCGAACCTTTGAGTGCCATGGAATGGCTCCTTTGGTGTGGGGAAGAGGGGACATTCGCTGCTCGGGGCAGCAAACGGGGCGAACGGTAACAAAGCCGGCGCCGCCCGGCCAATGGGAACTTTCAATCCTTGCGATTGAGTCAGGCAATGCGGCGCGACTGATTGATAGCGGTCAATCTGTGCCGCTGTCGCGCAGCAGCTGCAGCGCCAGCGCGTGCAGCCGGCTGCCGGGCTCGCCCAGCATGTCGATGACCGTGAAGTGGTTGCGCCCCGGGATCGCTTCGCACACCGGTACTCGGGCCGCGCCCCAGCGGCGGCGGATCAGCTGGTTGTGGCGCAGGAATTCGCTGCTCTCCAAAGCGCCGGCGGTGGCGTAGAGGCGGCCGGCAGGGGGCGGGAACCCGGCCGGGCTCAGACGCTGCACGTCGGCGGGGCTCAGGCGCAGGTCGGGCTGCAGGAAGCTCACGCGGCTGATGGGCTCGAGGTCGAACACGCCCGAGACGGCCAGCGCCGTGCGCGCCAGGTGGGCCGGCAGGTCGGGCGCGAGCGTGGGCCAGTGCGCGCACAGCAGCATGGCGGCAATGTGGCCGCCGGCGGAGTGCCCGGCGACGACGATGCGCCGCGGGTCGCCGCCGTGGGCTGCGGCGTGACGCCAGGTCCAGGCCAGCGCGCGCGCCATCTGCAGCGCGATGTCGGCGATGCCCACGGTCGGGCACAGCGCGTAGTTCGGCACCACGACGAGTGCGCCCTCGCGCGTGAAGGCCGGCGCGACGAAGGAGTGGTCGGCCTTGTCGAGGGCGCGCCACCAGCCGCCGTGCACGAAGAAGAGCACCGGGGCGCCGCGCGCGCCGGGGGCGGCGGCCGGCCGGGTGCCTGGCGCAGGGTCAGGCAGGAAGAGGTCCAGCGTTTCGGCGGGGGTGGAGCCGTAGGGCAGGTCGAGCACGCAGGGCCGGCTCGCGCGGACGGCGGCCGAGTCGCGCGCCCAGCGGGCGAAGATCTGCGCGTGCTCGGGCACGAGGGCGCGGTTGTTGTACAGCGCGTCGAGCGCGGCACCGGTGGGCAGGCGGGGCATGACGGGGGGGCTCCTGGGGCGGCGGGGGAGGCGGTGTGGCAGGACGGAGACGGCGGGCGGGCCGGCAAGGCTCTCAGCCTGCGCGGCGCGCGTGCTCGGCCAGGTCGTTCCACACGTCCTGGCGCGCCAGCCGGCCATCGACGACGAGGAAGCGGTCCACGAAGCGGATGCCCTCGAAGGCCTGCCCGTCCGGCCAGCGGCCCTGCAGCGTGCCGTGGCAGTAGACGACGGTGCCGTCGGCGGCCCAGCACTCGTCGAAGCGCTCGAAGGTCTTGCTCACTCCCTGGTAGCGCTCGCGGCCCCAGGCCACGAGCTCCTCCAGTTGCCGCAAGCGCGCGCCCCCGGGGAAGCACATCTCGAAGCCCGGCGCGAGGAAGCCGCGAGCGCGCTCGAGCTCGCGCGCCTGCATCGCCTCCAGGAAGGCGCGCACCAGCGCCGCGGCCGGCGGGTGCGCCTGCCGACCCTCGGTGAACACGCGCCCGTCGCGCCGGTAGGTGGCGGCCTCCTGGACGAAGGTCGTCGTCCCCGCCTCGGGGCTGGCGATGACCGAGCGCACCGCGGCGCTGACGTGGTTGACGAGCCGCTCGCGCACCTCGGGCGGGTAGCCGGGCAGCAGGGTGATCTGGGTGACGGGCATGGGGCGGTCTCCGGTGCGGGGGGCAGGGTGGTCCTGCCTTTGTGGCTAGAATAACTTGTTGATGTGGGGACGTAGCTCAGCTGGGAGAGCGTCGCGTTCGCAATGCGAAGGTCGGGAGTTCGATCCTCCTCGTCTCCACCACTTGATCATCAAGGCCCGGGAGGTTCCCGGGCTTCTTTGTTTCTGGGCCTGGTGCGACAGAGCGGACAGTGCGGCAGGTGGCGTGCTCGAGCATGGGGTCGAGGGGCGGGAGAGTAAGTTCCAGGATCGCGACACCCCACCTGTGTTCTCCCTTCTCATTCACCAGCAGCGAGGGCTGAATGGCGGAGGTTTGGCGCATGGTGCCCGGGCAATGGGCCGAGCACCGGGATCCCGTGCGTCAGCGGCCATCCGATCCATCACGTGTCGCGGTATCCAAGCGGCTCCAGCGGAGCAGCGCCTTCGGGTCCTGCCGGCGGCGCTATAGCCCGAGGGCACGCACCACAGGTCGCATGCTGCGGTGCTCTGAGCCGGTGGGCACGCTTTCCAGGGTCTTTGCCACCTACGCGCCTGCTCGCAAGACCGCAATGGTGCGAGGTGTCCCAGGGCCAGGGTCATCTAGCCGACCTGCCCTGCCACGATGTTGTTGTCGATCCGTGGGACACGGGCCAGCACGAGGCGAGCCCGCGAGGCGAGCACCTGCACATTCTCGCGCCACAGCTTGAGCGCTGTGAACTTCACGCACCACACCGGGAGCCACATCCTGCGGTGGCCGTTCGCGACCACGCAGACGCTCGTGGGTGACCTCACAGGCCGAGCTCGTCACCCCTGTTCGCCTGACACGCACTGAGCATCTCAAGCGTTGCCAGAGCTCCGTGTGCCGTGCAGAATGGGCTACGCATGAACCTTCTGCTTCGAAACGCCTTCATCTACACAGGCGACTCCGACCACAACTGCTTTCCGAACGGCTCGATGCACATTGCGGGAGGACGTGTGCAGTGGGTCGGAGCTGAGTCCGAATGTCCCCCTCTGCATGGGGCACGTGAGGTCGATCTGGGTGGTCAGGTAGTCATGCCGGGCCTTGTCAACACCCATGCGCATGGCGGGTTGAGCCTGCACCGCGGCCGTGGCGATGACGGTGACTTGTTCCAGTGGTCCAGGACGATTGCACCGCACACCTCGACGCTGACGCTGGAAGACATCTATCGAGGCTGCCAGGTGGCGGTGATGGAGATGGTGCGCAACGGCATCACGACCGTTTGCGACTGCACCCGTTACGGCGCAGACCTGTTTTCGAAGGTGGCGTCCGACATCGGCATGCGCTCAATCAGTGGCGCGCTGGCGAGTTCGCCCGAACTGCGACCCGCTGGGAGGCCCAACTGGCCGTCGGCCCTCGAGGAGACCGAGCGCGCCATCGCCGAGCGCGGTACGGATCCGCGATGCCGTTTTTTCCTCGGCGCTCACTCGCCCTACAGTTGCACGGCCGAGAGAATCCAGGAGATTCACCGCGCCGCGCGCGACAGGGGTCTCCCGTTCGTCGTTCACGTCGCCGAGAACCGGCAAGAGGTGGAGATCGTGAGGGAACGCCACGGCTGCCGCCCGATCGAGTGGCTGCATCGGCTGGGTGTTCTCGATGTGCATACCCTGCTCGCTCACGGCGTCTGGCTGGAGGAGCACGAGATCGAGATCCTTGCTGCCACCGGTGCCGCCGTCTCGCACAACCCGACCAGCAACGCCAAGCTCGCCAGCGGCGTGGCGCCAGTGCCCGCGCTGCGCAGCAAGGGGGTGCCCTTGGGCCTCGGCACCGACAGCATGCTCAGCAACAACGGTCAGGATCTGTTCCAGGAAATGCGCATGGCGGTCCTCCTGCAACGCGCCCACTCGCTCGATGGCCACGCGTTGTCGGCCCCCGATGCGCTGGCGATGGCCATGCGCGAGGGGGCTCGCGCCATCGGCTGGCACCAGGAGATCGGCAGCCTGGAGGTCGGCAAGGAAGCCGACCTGGTGGTGCTCGACCTGTGGCATCCGCTGGGCCTTACTGCGGACCGGGTCCGGTCCGACCTGGTCTTTCGCGCCGGACCGCAGCACGTACGGACCGTCATGGTCCACGGCGAGACGATCTATGACCGAGGGCGCTTCACGCGCGTGGACGAGGGCGAGATCCGGCGCGCCATCGAACGACAATGCGAGACCCATCTCTCACCCCGACGCTGAGGTATGTCCATTGAGCCCAACCACACCCCCATTTCACGCACCAGTTGGCTTGATCTCCAGCGCTGCGTCCGAGCGTCTGCTGAGCGATCGCCGCGAAGAGAAAGTCAAGACCCCCTGGGGGTCGGCTGATGTTCTCGTCGGTCGTATCGGCGGCCGCGATGCGGCAGTTGTGTTGCGCTATGGCCCCAAGCTCGTGACACCCAGCCACAAGATCAATCATCGGGCCAACATCTGGGCCCTGCGCATGCTCGGAGTCGAGCGCGTCATTTCCCAGAACGCGATCGGCTCGGTGAACCCGTCGATCCAGCCCGGCGACATCGTCATCTCGCATGACGTTCTTGACCGGACCAAGAGCCGGCCGCACTCGCTGTTCGACGAGGAAGAGTGCTGGGTTCGCGTCGATATGACCGAGCCCTTCTGTCCCGAGATGCGCAGCGCCTTGCTGGAGGCGACATCCTCCCTGCCGGACCACGTCATCAAGCGCGGTGTGTTCGCGTGCACCGAAGGCCCGCGTTTCGAGACGCCGGCCGAGATACGTTCCTTGCAGCGTGATGGCGCCGACATCGTCGGTACCCCCCTCGTGCCCGAGGTCGTTTTGGCGCGTGAAGCAGAGATGTGCTTTGCCTCCATTGCGCCCGTGATCAACTACGGTGCGGGCATGGCGCCTGCGGTGCTCCATGTTGGCCCGGGCAGCATGAACGACACCTACTATGCCAACGGGCTGCACGATCGGATCGAGCAAGCCCTGATTTCCGCCGTCCACCTATTGCCACAGGCGAGGTCATGCTTATGCGGCAAGGCGTTGCGCAGTGGCTTTCACGGTACGCGCCCTGGCTGGCTCACGCGCTGCAGCCTCGATGACGCACCGGTGGAAATGGGGGCCGTGCAACCCGTGCCGACCTTGACCAAGAGCTGAAGAGCCCTCTGCCATCAACCTACGGAGTGCATGCCATGTCCCTGAACTTCAAGCGTCTCCTTGTCCTCATTGGCTGTTGCGCCATCGCACCGCTGGCGGCAGCGCAGCAGTCGCCGGCTTGGCCTCAGGGCAAGCCCATCACGATCATCGTTCCCTTTGCGGCTGGCGCTGCGGTCGACAATGCCGCCCGACAAGTGTCGACCCGCTTGGCCGAGCGCCTGGGACAGGCTGTCGTGATTGAGAACCTGCCCGGCGCATCCGGTGTCATCGGTGCGACCAAGGCGGCCAGATCGACGCCTGATGGCTACACGCTGATGGTGGCTCCCGACACATCGCTGACGCTCACGCCGCTGGTCACGCCTGACACTGTCAAGTACGACGGGCTCAAGGATTTCACGCCTATCGGGGTGATCAACACGACGCCCTACATTCTTGTCACCAGCGTTGCGCTACCCGTGAGCAGCGTGTCGGAGCTGATTCGTTATGCGAAGTCCCGTCCACGACAGCTCAATTACGGCAGCCCTGGCATCGGCAATCTCACGCACGTCGCGATGGAGCAGCTCTCCATGCAGGCTGGCATCGAGCTGCTGCACGTTCCCTACAAGGCCACGCCGCAATTGGTAACGGATCTCATCTCCGGTCAGGTCAACATGACGCTGTCAGTTCCCTCGACTGCGTTGCCCCACATCACGACAGGTCGCCTCAAGGCGCTGGGTGTGACCGGCGACAAGCGCATCACGGCTTTGCCAGATGTGCCGCTCGTGTCTGACTCGGCGGAGCTGAAGGGTTTCAACATCACGACCAGCATTTCCCTTTTTGCTCCCTCACGGACGCCGGCTCCCGTCATCGAGCGGTTGAACCGCGAACTGCGCGAAATCTTGTCCGCCCCCGATTTGCGCAATGCCATGCTGGGGCAAGGCGCAACGCCCGGGTCGCTTTCGCCGGCCGAGTATGCCGCAGTCTTGCGGAACGACCTCGCCCAATACGACAAGGTTGTCAAGGCGGCACAGATCAAGGCCGAGTAGTCCCGACCAGGAAGCGCCTGAAGGATTGCCCAGAGGTTGCGGGCAACACACCAGCGCCGGAGCCAGACGGCCACCCGGCTTGACTGATGGTCAGAGGGAAAACAGCCGGCCGAGCGCCAGCGCATCTTGTATGCCGACCTTGCGCAGGGCGGACCACAAGAGCGCCTGGTTGCTGCCGACCACAGGCTTGCTGGCGCGTGTCTCGATTTCCTGCAGCACCGGGAAGGTGACGAGGCTGGTGCCGGAGAGCACGATCGCATCGGCTCCGGCGTGATCGAGCTGCAGCACCGCATCTCGCACCTGGACGGGCGGGATACGGTGGATGGCCAGCTTGACGCCAGGCCGATAGGTGCCGTGGCCCAGCGAATGCTGGGCCAGCACTTCGATGCCCTCCTGCGCCAGGAAGTGCGCCTCGTGCTGCGTGACTGCGCTGGAGAAGGGCGACATCAGCACGACGCGACGCGCGCCCAGTGCCATCAGCGCGTCAACGACTGCGGCAGCCGCCGTGGCCGCGGGCAGGCCCGCCCCGGCCGTCGACATCAGCGTCTCCATCGCCGCGCGTGGGCTGACGGCCGACGGCGCGGTGCAGGCAAAGGCGAGGGCAGAGAGTTCGGCCTCTGCGAGCAGCGCGCACGCGTTCGCCAGTCCCGCACGCAGCACCTCGAGCTCGGCCTCGCCGCGGGCCAGCGGGTTCAGGGCAAAGCGCATCGCGTGCAGGCTCACCCCGTCGGGCAGCGCGTCGGCCCACTCCGACTCGGTGACGGTGTTGTTCGGTGGGACGATCAGCCCCAGGCGGGCACGGTGGCCGTAGTGCGCGTCGTCGGGCATCGGTTCATCCCGCGTTGTCGAAGGGTGGCGCGCCGGGGGTGGGCACGAAGTTCTCGAAGATCCCCTGGATCGCGATGCGTCCCATGGCCAAGCGCGCCTCGGCAGCGCTGCCGCCGATGTGGGGCGTGCCGAAGAAGTTGGGCAGCGCGATCAGTGGCGACTCGAAGGCGGGCTCGCTGGCGAAGACGTCGGCGCAGGCACCTGCCAGCGCGCCACTGGACAGGCGCTCGTGGAGCGCGGCCTCGTCGACCAGCTCGCCCCGCGCGGTGTTGACCAGCACGCAATCGGGCCGCAGGCGGGCCAGCACCTCGCGGCCGTACAAGCCGCGCGTGGCGGGTGTGAGCGGGATGTGCAGGGACAGCACCTCGGAGCGCTCAAGCAGCTCGTCGAAGCCTACCGACTGCACGCCATGGGCGGCGTAGAAGGCCGAGCGGTCGGCGATGTCGCAGGCCAGCACCTGGCAGCCGAAGGGGGCCAGCAGGCGCACCACATGCTGACCGATGTGGCCGCAGCCGTGGAGACCGAAGACGCGGCCGCTCAGCAGGCGCCCCATGCGGCGCGTGAGGTCGCCGCGCTGGCGCAGCGCGAGATTAGTGCTGCCCATGTTGCGCAGCGCGACGAGCGCGAACGCGATCACCAACTCGGCGATCGACAGCGCGTTGGCGCCGGGCTTCCACCCCAGGCGGATGCCGCGCGCGGCCATGGCCGCGCCGTCCAGCATGTCCACACCGGTGCCCAGCTTGGCGATGATCTTCAACTCCGGGAGCTGGGCGATGATCTCAGCCGTCATCGCCTCCAGGCCCACGATGGCCACGTCGCTGCCGCGCAGGAAGTCCACCAGCTCGTCGTCGTGCAGGCGTTGCAGCGAGGCGTTCAGGCGCGCGTCCGGGAACAGCGCGCGCAGTTCGGCGCACAGCGCCGGGTGCTCGCAGAACGACGGCGAGGCTGCCGCGACGCGCAGCGGTAATCGCGCAAGACCGTCCGGTGTTCCGTCGATGCCCAGCCCGGCTGCGCGGCGGAGCTCCGTCACGGCGGGCCGCCGGACACGGAGATGATCTCTCCGCTCAGGTACTGCGGCGCGTCCATCGCCACGTAGACCGCCACCTCGGCGATCTCCTCGGGCTGGCCGAGACGGCCGATCGACACACTGCGCAAGCGGCGTTCGATCGAGGGCGAGCCCTCCGGGAAGGCCCGCGTGGCCACCGCGCCGGGGGCGACGCAGTTGACCGAGACGCCCGAGGCCGTGACCTCGCGTGCCAGCGATTTCGCAAAGGCGTGGACTGCGCCCTTGGCAGCGGCATACACGCTCAGGCCCGCCCCACCGGTCAGGCCGGACACCGAGGAGATGAACACGATGCGTCCACAGCCGCGCTCCAGCATGGCGGGTAGGACGGCATGTGCCACGTTCATGGGCCCATACAGGTTCAGGTCGATGATGGGCTTCCAGTCCCGCGTCGGGATGTCTCGGAAGGGCCGGATGTTGGCCTGAACCGTGCCCTCGTGGACGAGCGAGATCATGCCGCCGGCATTGCTGATTACCGCGTCAATGCGGCCGAAGCGTGTCAGTGCGGCGTGCACGAAGCCCTGCACGCCGACGGAATCGACGATGTCGGCCTGGCTGACCAGGGCGTCCGGGGCCAGTTCGGGTCGCAGCGCATCGAGCGCGCCGACGTCGATGTCGCAGGCCGCGAGCGCGAAGCCCCGCGCCGTGGCGAGCCGGGCGATGGCGCGTCCGATGCCCAGGCCGGCACCGACCAGCAGCAACACGGGGCGTTCTTCAGGCGGGGGGTGTGGGGTGTTGTCCATCGGAGTTCGGGGACTGGGCCAGCTCGAGCAGCAAGCCCCCGGTGGTGTCAGGGTCGAGGAAAGCCACGGGGTGGCCGGCGGCACCGTGCCGCGGCGACCGTGGGTGGATGCGAACCCCCTTGGCGGCGAGTTCGGCCAGCGCCTCGGCCAGGTCGTCGACCTCGAGGCAGAGGTGGAAGAAACCGCTGCCCCGTGCCTGAACAAAGGCTCCGGGAAGCGAATCGGGCGCGGGGTTGTGCAGCACCTCGACGTGCAGGTTGCCGGCTGAGTACATCGCCATCCGCGTACCCGAGGCGAAGCGGTCCTCCTTCAGCACCTGCAGGCCCAGCAGGTCGCCAAAGACGGCCTGCGCCGCCTCCAGCCGCTCGGCGGCAACGGCGATGTGCGCGACGCGGTTCACCTTCATCGGCATCGGTCGTCCTCAGGTCATTGCAGCGGTCGTCTCGTAGACGCGACGATCATCGCGTACCGTGTAGCCGCCGCGCATGGCGCCCGGCGCGACGTCCCGGAAGAAGGCGCGCCGACTCTCGTGCAGCGGTCGGCTGCCGCGCACAGCCAGCCAGATGCGAAGCAGGTGGCGCTGCCGGTCGGGCTCTTCGTGGTCCTCGAAGGCGGTGCGCGAGTGCAGGATCACGTGGTTGTTGAGGAACTGCAGGTCTCCGGGCTGGAACATCGTCGAGATGTGGAATTCAGGGCTGTGAGCGAGGCGATCGATCAGGTCCATGGCCTCGAGTTGCAGCGGCGTCAGACGCGGCACGGCCTCGAAGCGCTGTGCCGAGACGATGTGGGTGCGGATGTAACAGCTAGAGAACCGTCCGTCGCACTCGGTGTAGATGGGTTGGCTGTACCAGCCTGGGGCGCCGTCGGGCTGCTGCTCCTGCCAGCTCCAGTCCATGGGCTGGTGCAGCACGTGCAACAGGTCGGGCCGGGTGCGCGCGATCTCATTGCGGATGGCCAGCGCGCTGGCGAGCATGCTCAGGCCGCCGGACTTCGCCACGCGCAGCACGAGCAGCCCCACCACATCGGCCTGGTCGGCGTGAAAGGTGAGTTTCTGCTTGCTTGTGTAGGCACGCCCGCGCGGGCTGTTGACGTCGACGTTCAGGTCGCGCACGTCGCCCACATGGTCGCCGCCGCGGCTCTGCGCCAGCGTGGTGCCCAGGTGCCGGCTGAGGCCCACATAGAGGTAGCGCAGGTCTTCCTTGGGGTGCCGATGCACGGGAAAGCCCCGCAGCAGGAACAGGCCGCGGCCGGTTTCCAGTTCGCGCAGCAGCTGCTCGAACAAGGGCTCGAATCCCGGCAGTGGGAAGTTACCTGTCTCAAGATCGTCCAGGGGGATGCCCTGGCCACGCGCCTGCGCGAGTGCCCGCGCCAGCGTCGCGATCTCGCTCGGCGCCAACGAATGCTCGAGCCTGGGATCGTTGAGCACGTCCGCAGGGCGCCAGTCGGCACGCCCGTCGGTCAGCGGGCCGGGGGTGTGGTGGAAGCTCACTCGGGCTTGATGCCGGCCAGTGCGATGGCCTCGTCCCAGAGCAGGCGGTCGCGCCGGATCGTTGCGGCAAACTGCGCGGGCGTGTCGCCGATGGGCGAAATGCCTATTCTTTGCATGCCTGCGATGTAGTCCGGAATGCGAGAGACCTTCTGCACCGCCATAGAAACGCGCTCGATGTCCTCGCGCGGCGTGCCCTTGCGGAAGGCCAGGCCGTTCCAGGTGACAAGCGACAGATTGGGGATGCTCTCGTTCAGCGCGGGTGCGTTGGGCAACTCGGGCAGCCGCTTCTCGCCCGACGTGGCGAGCACGCGGATATGCCCGCTGCCGAGCTGGGCCAGGAACTCCGCCGGATTGCCGAAGTAGGCCGAGACATGGCCGGCGAGAAGGTCCTGCAAGGCGGGCGCGCCGCCCTTGTAGGGCACGTGGTTCAGTTGCAGCCCGGCACGCTTGAAGAACAGTTCCGCCACGAGGTGGGTGGACGTGGCGGTGCCGCCGGATGCGAAGTTCACGGACTTCGCCGGCCGTGTCTTCACCCATTCGATGAACTCGCCCAGCGTCGTGGCCGGCACCGAACGGTGCACCCCCAGGACCAGCGGATTCGATCCCATGTTGGTGACGGGGATGAACTCTTCGTGCGGGTCGAAGCCGAGCTTGGTCGTCTTCGGCAGGATGATCATCGTCGTGGGCGAGATGTTCAGCAGCATGGTCCCGTCGGCAGGCGCGTTCAGCAGCTTGCGTGCCGCGAGCAGGCCGCTTCCGCCGGGCGTTGGGTCGACGATCACCGGGCGGCCGAGTTCCGCCTGCAGCGGCGTCGCCAGCAACCGGGCCATGGCGTCCGAGCTGCCGCCGGCGGCGAACGGGATCACGATGCGCAGGGGCCTGGCGTCCTGCGCGCGCAGCGCCGGCATGGCGAGAACGGCTGCGGAAGCGCCGAGGCGGGCGACGAAGTGTCTCCTGGAGGGCATGGTTGTCCTTCTCTCGTGATGATGACCTGGCGCGCAGGCGCCATCTGCGCCCTGCGGTGCCCTGGCAATGGCAAGGCAAACACACCCCTGCCCAAGGCTCATTCTGAAGGTCCAGCCATCTTGGCGCAAGGCCTGATCGTGGCGGGATGCGCCTGTTTGGACGCGAAGGTCACCAAGGAACGTGGATGCGCTGTTGTGGGTCACGTGAAGTGCGTGACGGGCCCTTTCAGGCTGCACGGGTCCGTCACGCTCCCGGGCCGGTTCTCGTTGGCGGAAACGCGCTCAGCCCCCACGCAGCAGCCGCGTGAAATCCGCGTTCAGCCGCTGCGCGAGCGGCCAGCGCGTGCTGAGCCAGTCATGGGCCTCGTGCTCGGTGCAGCCCGTGTGGCGCATGCGCCAGGCCTTGAGCACGAGCGCGGTGCCAGCGGCGGCGGCGGCGCCGCGAGTTCGCGCTCGAGCGTGTGGAACATGTCACCCCCGCGGACTGCGTTGCGCATCATCGCCGCCGCCCCAGGTGAAGGAGTCGGCTCGGGGGCCGCGCCTGGCGACGTCCATCGTGCTGGCGCGGTAGCCGCAGCCTGACTGCTGGCCCGTCTCGAGCGGTACGCAGCCGCCGGGTGCTGGCACGTCGAGCAGGCGCGCCAACCCGGCGCACGCGTCGCCTTAAGCGCCGAAAAGCCCGAGCCCGTTGCCCAGCAGCCGCACCAGGTGGTAGCGCTGGCCGCAGCCGAGGCCCAGCACCGCGGCATCTGAGGGCAGGGTGGTCCCGTCCAGCAGCAGTATCTCGTCGCCTCGCAGCTCGAGGTAGGCGCTGCAGCGGGGACGCATCGGCGCAGTCTCGACGATCGTGAGCGCATGGTCTGGAGCTGGCCGTGGGCGGAGGCCAGCAGGGCGCGGCCGAAGGCGGTGGTGGTCATGCGGTGTCCTGGGGTGGTGGACGGCGACGGGGCGCCGGGGCCGGCAGGGTGGCGGTCCGTGCCGACAGAACCTGTCGCAGGCCGTATGCGGTGGGCCCGATATCATCCAGCGCAGGGTGTGGTGGCCGGGTTTGTCCGCGGCTCGGGCGGCTCATGCCGGCCCGCCGCGGCCGCCGGGTCACGAGCGGGGCGAACGGGGGCCCCGAAGGCGAGGGCGCTCGAGCCCATCGAGGGCCGGAGAGCGGACGATGCTGGTGGATTTCTTGCGGCGGGTCCAGGACGCGGGCCTGCGGATCGACCGCGTCTACGACATCGGCGCCTGCGACGGGGCGTGGAGCCTGGCCATGCGAGCGCGGGCCCTGCCCCACGCCGGTTTCTTCCTGTTCGAGGCCAACCCGGCCTATGCCCGCAGCCTGGGCCGCACCGGATTCAGGAGCTACTGCGGAACGGCCTTGAGCAACCCGGGGCGCTCGCAGGTCGAGTTCTTCAACGGGACGAACACCGGCGACAGCTACTACAAGGAAACCACCCGCTTCTACGACCAGCAGGGCAGCATCACCCTGCCTTGCACCACCTTGGATGCGCTGAAGCGGGCGGATGGCCTGCCGACCCCGCAATTCATCAAGATCGACACGCAGGGCAGCGAACTCGACATCCTGTGCGGCGCAGAGAGCTTCATCCGGGACGTGGACCTCGTCTACACCGAGTGCCCGATCATCCGGTACAACGCCGGCGCGCCGAACATCCAGGATTACCTGGACTACTTCAGGAACCGGCAGTTCATCCCAATCGACATCTTCGAGATCCACCGCGCGGAGAACACCCTTCTCCAGGTGGACATCATGTTCATGAGGAAGGAATACAAGGAGCGCCTGCTCGGGCCGAACGACTTCGTCCGCCCCTTGGCCTGAGCGGGCGCGTGTGCGCACCGGTGGCCGGGCGGTTGCGGATCATGTCCGGGAATCCTGGCCCCGGCGGCAACCCCTTCCATCGGGCGGACGGGTTCTCTCTGACCCACATGACCCTGGGCGCATCAGGCCTGCGCAGGCGGGGCAGTGCTGCGTCTCGATGCGGCTGCTGCCCGTGTGTGGCAGCGCCACGGCCGGCATTGGGAGTGCGCGTCATTCGCCGGCAATCCCACCCCCGCCCCTGCAGCCCGCCCGAAACCTTGGCAACATCACTCCCGCCCGCCGTGGGGCCGTGAGCCCCCTGCCGCAGCCCCGCCATCACCGGACCCTCACCCCATGCGCACTTTCCTCGACTGGATCGACCGCAACTTCATCGACCTGGGGCGCCAGATGCGGCTGAGCTACCTGCCGCCGCTGATGGTCTACGTGGCGGCGGGCATCTCGGGGCTGACGGGGATCGTCGGCACCTTCTACGTGAAGGAGCGGCTGGGCCTGTCGGCGGAGTTCCTGGCCGCGCTCGGCTTCTGGGCCGGGCTGCCCTGGGCGCTGAAGATGCCGGTGGGGCACCTGGTGGACCTGATCTGGCGCTGGAAGGCGGTGCTGGTCTACCTGGGCGCCAGCCTGATCGCGGCCAGCCTGCTCATCATGGTGGGGCTGCTGGGCGATGCGCCGGCGATGACGGCGGTCATGCCGGTGGAGGCCTGGTTTGTGCTGGCCGCGCTGCTGGCGCCGGTGGGCTACGTGGTGCAGGACGTGGTGGCCGACGCGATGACGGTGGAGGCCGTGCCGCGCCACGACGAGGCCGGGCAGCCGCTGGCCGACGAGGCGCGGCGCCTGATGCACACGACGATGCAGACGCTGGGCCGCGTGGCCATCATCGGCGGCAGCCTGCTGGTGGCGGGCGCCAACGTGGTGCTGATGGCCGGCGTCGGGCAACTGCCCGAGGCCGAGCGTGCGCAGGCCTACCAGCGCGTGTACGAGCTCGCGCTCGTGATTCCCGTGGTCTCGGTGGCCGGGGTGCTGCTGGCCTCCTGGCTGCACCGGCGCGAGCGCCGGCGCCTGGCCGCGCGCGGGCTCGACGCCGCGCAGGTGGACGCGCTGACGCTGCGCCACGTCGAGCGCCCGCCGGTGAACTGGTGGATCCTGGGCGGCGGCCTGGCCTTCGCGGTGGTGTCGATCACGCTCGGCCTGGCCAAGGTGCCCTACGCGCAGGAGTGGGTGTTCGCGGTGTCGATGGGCATCGTCGTCTTCCTGATCACGCGCATCGTGCGCGAGCTCGACGAGCGCTCGCGCCAGGTGCTCATCGGCACGGCGGTGGTCATCTTCGTCTTCCGCGCCGTGCCCGGGCCGGGCGCGGGCTCCACCTGGTGGATGATCGACGAGCTGAAGTTCGACCAGCAGTTCATCGCCACGCTGTCGCTGATCTCGAGCGGGCTCACGCTGCTGGGGCTGTTCATCTTCCGCCGCTTCATGGCCGAGCGGTCGATCACCTACATCGTGGGCTTCCTCTCCGTCATCGGCGCGGTGCTTTCGCTCACCAACATCGGCATGTTCTACGGCCTGCACGAGTGGACGGCCGCGCGCACCGGCGGGGTGGTCGATGCGCGCTTCCTCGCCGTGATCGACACCGCGCTGGAGTCGCCGCTGGGCCAGATCGCGATGATCCCGATGCTGGCGTGGATCGCCAACTCCGCGCCCGAGCACCTGAAGGCCACCTTCTTCGCCGTGATGGCCTCGTTCACGAACCTGGCGCTGTCGGCATCGCAGCTGGGCACGAAGTACCTCAACGGCATCTTCGCGGTCACGCGCGAGGTCAAGGACCGCGCCACCGGCGCGATCAAGGTGCCGGCCGACTACAGCGAGCTCGGCGCCCTGTTCATCACCGTCGCGTTGCTCGGGCTCGCGCTGCCCTTCGCCGCGATCGCGCTCGTGCGGCTGGCGCGGCTGCGCAGCGCCTGAGCGGGCAGAGTGTCAGTAGCCGGCGGCGCGGTAGGGGTTGTCGGCGTCGCGGCGGTAGACCAGCAGCGTGCGCGTGTAGGAGAGCACGCGTTCGCCGCGCTGGTTGAGGGCTTCGGTGTCGACGGTGGCGATGCCCTCGTTCGGGCGCGAGGCCGAGCCTCGCGCCTGGCGGATCGTCGAGCGCGCCTCGAGCGTGTCGCCGCTGCGCACCTCGGCGCCGAACTCGACGTCCACCCAGCCCAGGTTGGCGTTGACACGGCCGAAGGTGCGCGTGGTCAGCGCCGTCACCACCGACAGCACCCAGGTCTGCGGCACCTCGGGGTCGGGGTGGGAAAGGCTGGCGGCGAGGTCCAGGTCGTGGAACTGCGGCGATATCTCGAGTGAGCGCAAGGCCTGGCGCTGCGCCTCGTGCGCGGTGAGGCTGCGGCGCGGCCAGTGGATGAAGGTCTCGCCCTCGCGCAGGTCCTCGAAGAACAGTCCGACCTGCTCGACCCAGGCGCCGTCCTCGCGCTGGCGGTGCGAGGCGAAGCGCGGCTCGAGCGCCGGGTTCGGCGGCAGCAGCGCCGCGTCCAGTTCGGCCTGCCACTCGATCTGCGCCACCACCTCGTCGCGCTGGTTCAGGCCCGTGGTGCGCAGCGAGGCGATGGCGCCGTCCACGGCCAGCACCTCGGTCTCGGCGTAGAGCGTGTCGCCGCCGAAGACCGGCCGCTTCATCGCCAGGCTCGAGAAGCGCACGATGCGGCGCCGCCGGCCGAAGGTCTTGGTCGTCATCCCGATCAGGCGCTGCAGCGTCACCGTGCTCACCATCAGCGGCTGCTTCCACGTCGTCTGCTGCGCGTAGCGGGCGTCATAGTGGATCATGGCCGAGTTGACGGTGTCGAGCGCTTCGTCTACGTTGTCCTGCTGGCTCACCGTCACGCCGGGACGGTGGACGAAGCGCTGCCCAGGCTGCAGGTGCGCGGGCGCGAGGCCGAAGGTCTCCTGGTAGAGGCTGGGGCCGGCGATGTAGAAGTTCGTGTGCATCGGGGGTGCTCCGGGGCGGCGGGGCCGCTGGCTGGGGGTCAGCGCGCGAGCAGCGCGCGCGCCTGCTGGTAGATGGGTTCGTCGACCATGCGCCCGTCGACCTGGCAGGCGTTACCGGCGCAGGCCTCGTAGGCGGTGACGATGCGGCGCGCAGCCTCGCGCTCGGCGGGGCTGGGGCCGAAGCATTCGAGGATGGGGCGCACCTGGCGCGGGTGGATGGCGAGCTTGCCGTGAAAGCCCAGCGCTCGGGCACGCAGCGCCTGCTCGCGCAGGCCGGGCTCGTCGTCGATGGCGATGTGCGGCACGTCCAGCAGCGCCAGCCCGGTGCCGGCCGCGTCCACGACGAGGCTGGAGCGCGCGTGCAGCAACGCCTCCCAGGTGTCGGCGGCGCCGAGTTCGGCGCGTAGGTCGGCGCCGCCGAAGCCCAGGGCTGCGAGCGCCGGGTGGGCGCGCGCGATCTCTTGCGCGCGGCGCAGCCCGGCGGCGGATTCGATCAGCGCGCACAGCTGCCACCCGGGCGCGCGCCGCAGCAGGTGCCCGGCCGCCCAGCGCAGCAGCGCGGCATCTTCCACCTTGGGCAGCATCAGCCAGCCCTGCGGCGGCAGGGCCGGCGCGTGCGCCAGGCGGTGCAGGTCTTCCAGGCCAGCGGCGGTGTGCGGGTCGTTCACGCGCAGGCAGATGCGCTGCGGCGTGGCGCGCGCGGCCTCGCCGGCCAGCCAGGCGAAGGCCGCGTCGCGCGCCGCGTCCTTCGCGTCGGCGCCGACGCCGTCCTCAAGGTCGAGCACGATGCCCGGCGCGCCGGCCTGCAGCGCCTTCTCGAAGCGCTCGGGCCGGTGCGCGGGGCAGAAGAGCAGGGTGGGGGGGCGGTGGTGCATCCAGGCTCCGGCAGGACGGTTTGGTCAGGATTGGCGCCGCAGCACCGAGGTGAACACATAGCGCCCCTGCGGTGCGAGCGAGGTGGCCATCAGCACCACGGCGCCGTCGCGCGTGCGGTACCAGCGGCGGGTGCGCAGGGCCGGCGTGCCGGCGCGCACGCGCAGCGCCAGCGCGGCGGCGCGGGGCAGGCCGATGGCGTCGAATTCCTGGCGGATCTCGACGATCTCCTCGCCCTGTTGCTGCGCCAGCCACTGCGGGATCGAGCCCAGGCGACCGTCCAGGCCTTCCAGCCGCTGGCGCAGGTGGCCGGGTACCAGGTGCACGCTGTAGAGCACGGGCTCCGCGGCACTGCGCTCGCGCACGCCGCGCAGCTCGATCCACTCGCCGCCTGCGGGCAGGCCGTCGAGCCGGGCACGCCGCCCTTCGAGCAGCACCGTCTCCATGCCCAGGCAGCGGAAGGGCAGCGACTGCGTGAACTGCAGCACCCCGTCCACCGATTTGCCGTCGTGTGCGAACACGGCCTGCGGGCTGCGCGCGAGCACGCGCGTGCCCACGCGCGGCGTGCGGCTGATCAGGCCCTGGCGCTCGAGCTCGCGCAGCGCACCGCGTACCGTGATGCGGCTGACGCCGTGGCGCTCGCAAAGGGCGGCCTCGGTGGGCAGCAACGCGCCGATGCCGTACTGGCCGTCCTGGATCTGGCGGGTCAGCACCTGGGCCAGGTGGGCGTAGCGAGGAGGCTCGGTCCGGGCCATGGCGGTGGGCCTTGCGCTGGCCGCCAGCCGGTCAGACCACGCCGCGCGCGCGCAGCGCGGCCAGGGTCGGGGCGTCGATGCCGATCTCTGCCAACAGCTCGGCCGTGTGCTCGCCCAGCGCAGGGGCCGCGGCCACGGCCTGGCCGGGCTTGGAATCGCGCAGCGGCGAGCGCAGCAGGCGCAAGGGCTCGGCGCCGGGCACGCTCACCTCGGCCAACGCTTGCGGGTCGGCGTGCTCGAGCGCCTCTGCCACCGAGCGCACCGGCGCCGCCGGCACCTGGCCACCGAAGGCCGCCATCCACTCGGCGGTGGTCCGCTCGCGCAGGGCCGCATCCAGCACGACGGTCAGCTCGTCGCGGTGGCGCAGCCGGGCCGGGTAGCTGGCGAAGCGCGGGTCGAGCGCCAGCGCGGGCTGGCCGATGCGCTCGCACAGCGCGAGCCAGAACTTCTCCTTGTTGCACATCAGGAAGATCCAGCCGTCGCGCGTGGTGTAGAGCTGGCAGGGCGTGAGCGAGGGGTGGGCCGAGCGCGGCTGGCGCGTCGTCTCGGCCCCGGCATTGAGCTGCCACAGGCCGACGTAGTTCAGGTTGGACAGCGCCACGTCCATCAGCGAGACGTCGACGTCACAGCCCTGGCCGGTGCGCTGCGCGTCGAGCACGCCGCTGACCAGCCCGAGCGACATCACCACCCCGGTCATGTAGTCGATGACGGACAGCCCCATGCGCGCCGGGGGCGAGTCAGGCTCGCCGGTGAGCGCGAAGTAGCCCGCCTCGGCCTGCATCAGGTAGTCGTAGCCGGGCCAGGCGGCGCGCTCGCCCTCGCGCCCGTAGCCGGTGAGGTGGGCGCAGACGATGGCCGGGTTCACCTCGCGCAGTTGCGCATAGGTCAGGCCCAGGCGCGCCGGCACGTCACCCCGCAGGTTGCTCGCCACCGCGTGCGCGCCGCGGCAAAGGCGGTGGAAGAGGGCGCCGCCTTCAGCGCTGCGCAGGCTCAGCGTCAGGCTCTTCTTGCCGGCGTTCAGGCTCTGGAAGAACAGGCTCGAAGCCGTCTGCGGCAGCCCGGGGTGGAAGTGCGGCCCCACCTGGCGCGAGACATCGCCGCCTTCCTCGGGCTGCTCGACCTTGATGACCTCGGCGCCGAGGGCGGCCAGGAACTGGGTGCCGAAGGGGCCGGCGCCGTACTGCTCCACCGAGAGGATGCGGATGCCGTTCAGGAGAGCCATGGCTGAGGAGTCCTGCTTGCCGTCTGGTTTATTTGTGATAACAATATGGACGGGGGTCGGGAAGCACTTCCGGGGTTTCCGAGCGCTGTGGCCGTTTGAAGGCAAGCCCGGAGCGTTCCTGCTGAGGCGCAGTGAGCGGGCCGCCGAGCAAGCTGCCGGTCATGCGGGTCCGTCGTCAAGAGATGATGATCGACACTGAAGATACACAGGCGTGCACCGTGGAGCAGGTGCGCCGGATTTTGCAGCGGCCTCATGCGCTGGATTTGGGATTGCCGCCGGACGATTCGGACCGCTACGCCCGGATCGGAGCCGCTCTTCTTCGGCTCAACTACCTCGAGCTCAAGCGTCCTGATCGTGGCTTGGTCCTGGCTTACCTGCAGCGTCTCAGCGGATACAGTCGCGCCCAGGTGACGCGCATCGTCTCCCGTTGGATGGCGGGCAAGCCACTGGCAAAGAACTATCGCCCCCCAGCGCATGCGTTCGAACCCCGCTACACACCGTCCGACGTGGAACTGCTTGCAGAGGTGGACCGTGCAATGGGAGTGCTGTCGGGGCCTGTCACCGCTTGCATACTGCGGCGTCAGCGCGACGCCTTCGGTGATGCGCGCTTCGCGCGCTTGGGTTCGCTGTCGGTGGGGCATCTGTACAACCTGCGTCGCAGCTGCGCCTACGCCCAGCAGCGTCCGGTATCGACCCGGATTCCGTTCGCGAAGGCGCTGAACACGGGCGCGCGCACCGCCCGGGCTGAGGAGGGTCGGCCTGGCTTCATCCGCATCGACACTTTGCATCACCATGACTTCGACGGCGCGGCTGGGTTGTATCTCGTCAGTGCCGTGGATTGCATCACCCAATGGCAGGTCGTGGCTGCGGTGCAGACGCTCTCGGAGGGATGTCTGCGGCCCGCCATCGAGGAGATGGCTGCGCAGTTTCCTTTCGAAGTCGTGGGTTTCCGAGCCCCCCTTGACCGTGAACCCGTCTACACCTCGATGACCGGACCTCGGGGAGGAAGACGGACGGAGCTCACCCCAAGCCGCCCGCGAAAAGGCAATCACGATGCACCTGCCGAACCCAAGGGCCGCACCTTGGAGCGACAGGACGTCAGTTCCGCACCAGACCTTGAATGCCGCGCACGGCGTTTCAACACTTTCTGCGCCGAGTTCCTCAACCCGTTCCTGAACTTCCACGTGCCGCGACTCTCTTACGTCGATGTCCCCGATCCGAAAAGGCCAGGGCGCATCAAGCGCGTGTGTCGAAAGGGCGGCGCGATGACGCCGCTCGACAAGCTGACCAGCATCCCCGAAACATTCCAGCATCTCAGAGATGGAACCACGCTCGAGCACCTTCACCAACTGGCCCGGGCATTGAGCGACCTCCAGGCTGCCCAGGAACTCAACGAGGTCATCGACGAAATGCTCCTTGGGGGGTCGGGTGGGGAGCAGCCACGCGGGCCAGTGGCTTTGCAGTGATCTTGGGTCCCGGGTCTGTTCATGCCTTCCTCTCGGCAGATGTCGGCCCCAAGGCTCGCCGAACGGATTGGTTGTTCAACTCGCAGGCCACGGCTGTGCGTCGGCCTCCGCGAGGCTTGCGCTCCCACTGGCAGCGGCATCTCACTGTTGCCAGTCGAGCGTTGGAGCCTGACGATGGAATTCCGTCCTCTTCTGATATTCGACCCCAGCTCGAAAGAGCAGCGGTTCAGCGAAATGCGGGCCCACCAACTGCATGCCCACCGGGAGGCCTTGACCATCGAAGCCGCACGGGACGGACATGGCTGGAAAGCCCGCCGCCCCGAGCCCCACCGTGAAACGACTCAGCTGTCGCGTTGCGTTGATCATGTCTGCACTCGTGGCGATCTTCGTTGCCACAATTGGCGTCGTGGGCGTGAGCAGCAGGTCCACACGAGCAAACAGCTGTCGCACTTCCAGTCGCCAGTCCCTGAGCCAGCGCATCGACTGGGCGTAGTCGACGCCACTGATTTGTCCACCCGCAGCCAGCCGACGCAACACCTCGGTGCCGATCAGCTCAGGCTGCTTCTTCATGCGTTCGCGGTGAAGGTCGGCCATGTCGGCTGCCAGCAAGCATAGCGATGTCCGCGGGTGAGATTCCTCGGCTCGTGGCACCACGACGTCCACCAGCCTAGCTCCTGCAGCCTCGAACACGCTCAGCGCTTCCGTTACCCGCGCGTCGACATCGCGCTCCAGGTCTTCGAAATAGAACCTGCGTGGAACTCCAATGCGCAGGCCTTGCACGCCATCACCGATGCCGGGCAGAAAGTTCTCGAGTGGGCGATCTACGGATCCCGGGTCCATGGGATCATGTCCCGCGATTGCAGCGAAAACTCGGGCCACGGTCGTTACGTCGCGGGCCAGCGGGCCCACGGTATCGAACCCGACGCTGTCCTCGAAGGTGCCGCGATTGGAAATCCGTCCTACTGTGGGCCGTAGGCCAACCACACCGCACATCGCAGCCGGTACTCTGACTGACCCTGCTGTGTCGGAACCCAGCGAGGCGTCGCAAAACCCGGCCGCGACGGCGGCGCCCGAGCCGCCACTGGAACCACCAGGAATGCGGGTCGGATCCCATGGGTTTCGCACACCTGCGGAAATCTCGTTCTGGCTGGTGCCACCATAGGCGAACTCCGCCATGTTGTCCTTGCCGACGAGAATTGCACCCGCCTTGCGTAACCGCGTCACCACTTCTGCGTCGCTCGTGGGCACATGGTCGAGAAAGGTCTTCGAGCCCCATGTCGTGCGCACGTTGGCGACCTCGATGTTGTCCTTCACCGAGACGAAAAGCCCATGTAGCAGGCCGCACCATGTGGCGGAAGCGTCGATACGTCGCGCTGCGGTCCTGGCCTCATCCTCCGTCACGGTCAGCAAGGCGTTGATCCGCGGATTGCGCTGCGCTATCAGCCGAAGGCGCTCTTCGGTGGCTTGCAGGAAGTAATCATCAGTCATGGAGGCCTCTGTTCTATCTGTCGGTTGGATGACACCTTGCCACGAGTCGGTGCACCAGCAATCAGCAGATCCGAGGCGTCATTTCGGGGCGCCGAGAATTAGGTCGGGCAGCCAGGTCGTCAGCCCGGGACAGAAGATGATCACGCCGAGCAGCAAGACCATGGAGCAAAGGAAGGGCATGACCCCGCGTATGACCTCCTCTACGGGGGCCTTGGCGATCTCTGCCATCACGAAGAGGTTCAAGCCGACGGGCGGGGTGAGCATGGCGATTTCGATGGCGATCGTGAGAATGATGGCGTAGTGCACCAGATCGATGGATAGCGACAGCAGGATCGGCAGCGTCAGAGGGACCGTGATCAGGATGATCGCGAACGCTTCGAGGAACATGCCCAGCACGAGCAAGATGCCGGAAACAACGAGCAGGAACTGCCATGGTGCCAGGTTGAACCCCGAGACCCAGCGGACGAGATCCGCAGGCAGGCCCGAGCGCGTGATCCAGTGCGACAGCAGCACGGCCCCGGCGACGATCACCAAGATAGCCGCCGTTCGAGAAACGCTGTCCGCGAGGATTGCTGGGATATCACGTAGCTTCAGCGCTCGATAGACCAGCATGCTGACGAGCAGCGCCACGGCGGCCGACAGGGCCGCAGCCTCCGTGACAGTGACGAATCCACCGTAGATCCCGCCCAGGACGATCAAGGGCACAAGCAATGCAGGCAGAGCATTGACGTTCGCGCGGGAGAACTTGCGCCATCCCGGGAAGGGGTCGCCGCGCCCGCCATGACGTCGAGCCGTGAACACGATGATGATGGCGAAGAGTGCCATCTGGATCAGGCCCGGGACGACGCCAGCGAGGAACAGCCGTGGGATCGAGGCTTCGACCAGAAGGCCGTAGATCACCAACGGCATGCTGGGCGGAATCAGGATACCGAGGGTGCCCGCTGCTGCGGTCAGGCCGAGAGAGAACTGGCGTGAATATCCACGCTGCTGCATTTCCGGCACCAGCACTGAGCCCATCGCCATGGCGGTCGCCACCGAAGAGCCGTTGATCGCCGCGAAGATGCCGGTCGCTGACAGCCCGGCCAGCGGGATGCCTCCAGGCAGACGACCTATCCACGCATAGGCCATGTCCATCAGCGCTCTTGCCACACCGCCGCCCTGGATGAAGCCTGCAGCCAGCACGAAGAATGGCACCGCCATCAGCGTGGCCGAATTGAAGTTGTCGAGTACGCTCTGTCCGATGCCGGCGATTGACCCGCCTTCGCCGATCAACAACGCGGCACCGACGCCGATCAGCGCCACGAAGATGGGCACGCCTGCCGCCAGCAGGGCGATGAATGCAACCATCCCGATGATGGCTTCGGTTCCCACTGTTAACCGACCTCACCTGACGGCCCGACATCCCTGACCGTGCCTCGGAAGATGCCAACGATCCGCGCGATGAATCTTGCCGACATCAGGAGTGCCCCTACGGGCAGGCTGCAGTAGTACACCCAGAGCGGTATCCGGAGGGTGCTCGAGCTGGTTTCGCCCCACCGTATCGATTCCAAGACAACCAGCACGCCCGACCACGCAAGGAGCATGGCCACCGCAAAGCCCAGGATCTCCGAGAACAGCAGAAACCAGCGCCTGGTTTCCGGCCGCAGGAACTGGAGGAGGAAATCCATCCGAATGTGCCCCCCCAAGCTGACCAGACGGGCAGCGGCGAGGAAAACCGCCCAGATCACGACAAAGACGATGACCTCGAAAGTCCAGTCCAGCGACGTCCCGGGGAGGAGGTAGCGAGACACCATCGCATTGCAGGCGAGCAACAGGGCAACGCCCGCCAGTAAAGCAATGATCCCGCGCTCGAGCCGGTCAAGGAAGGACAGCACGCCGAGCATGTATCGACGATGACCCGGCTGCGCCGGTCACTTCATCTTCGCCAGTTCAGCTTGGGCCTGAGCCACCACGGCGGGGTCGATCTTCAATGCGTTGACGATTTCCGGGATGAGTGCGTTCATGCGGTCGTTGACCGCCTTGAGTTCTGCCGGGTTGGGCGTCGTGTACCTGACACCCGCCCTGGCGAGGTCTGCCGCTGCAGAATCCTGGCGCCGCAGCGCCTCGGCGCGCTCGCCGTCCACCACCGACTCCCAGGCCGCCGCGAATGCCTTCTGGTTCTTCTCACCCAGCTTGGACCAGAACTGCTTGCTGACCATCGGCAGGATGTAGATCACGGCCACTTGGTCGACGAAGGCAGACTTCACGCCGGCTTCATGCAGCTTCGCAGAGCGGATGGTCTCATTGGTCGTGAGCAGGCCGTCGATGGTGCCTTGGCTCAATGCCGTTGGTACATCCGGGAACGGAATCGACACGCCTTCCCCGCCCAGTGCCTTGTAACGGGCTACGAACGCTGCACCGCCCGGGACGCGGAAGCGGCCGCCCTTGAAGTCGTCGAAGCTCTTGATCTCGCGACGTCCGCCAAACGTGCTGGCGAAGCCGAGGAGGAACCAGCGGCCCGGGATGATGACGCCGAGCTTGTCTTCAGTTCTGCGGGTCAGAACCTTGCCCACCGGCCCGTCCACCAGAGCGTTCACATGCTGAGGTGAGCGACCGGAGAAGAGCGGCAGATCCAGCAGACCAAGGTCAGGAGAGAACGCGGAGAGCCAAACGCTGACAGTCACCGACATGTCGAGATCGCCACGCGCAATCGCGCGGGCTTCATCGCGTGCAGCATACAGGCTTCCCGATTCGAAGAGTTCGCCGTTGACCTGTCCGTTGGTGGCCGTTCGCAGCTTGGCGAGGAATTCCCTGATCGTGATGTTGGTGATGTGATTCGGACCAGTATCGACCGAAATCCGAAACTTCAGCTCCGAGGCGCTTGCCTTCAGGGGTGCGGCCATCGCAGCCAATGCCCCCATCCCCGTCAGAACCGCTGCGCGCTTGCTCCTGGAAAACGTGGTCGTCATTCTTGTCTCCTGCTGATCGGTATAGCGTCAGCATAGGGAATCGAGAAGCCCTAGACAAGACCATCCCTGTCCAACAAGGTCTGAGCCTGAGGGTGGCTCCAACTCTCGCGTGGCAGGCGACCCTGCGTGTTCCGATCGAAGGTCAGGCGGGGTCTGATGCACCGGGCGCCGGCCTTGAGACGTGATCGGCGATCGTTGTTGTTCGGGATCCCTATGGAACAGGTTCA
Source organism: Rubrivivax sp. (assembly GCA_044375195.1). GTDB lineage: Bacteria > Pseudomonadota > Gammaproteobacteria > Burkholderiales > Burkholderiaceae_C > Rubrivivax. Next base: position 25,324 of record JBILNB010000018.1, read on the forward strand.
TCCGCTTCAAGACAGGCGGATTGCCGGAAACCATCGTGGGGGAGCCGCTCTGTGGCCATGGTCGGTTTGCCGCGAAGCTTGTCTAGGCTTGCACTACCATTCCAAGTCGCGATGCCTGCGAGAAGGAAGACGATGAAGACTGACGATCTGAACCGCCGCGCCTGGCTGCACGCCACCGGCGCCCTGGCCCTGGGTGGCCTCGCTGCCCCGTCTGCGCGCGCCGAGACCTACCCGCAGCGCAGCGTGCGCTTCGTCATCCCCTTCACGCCTGGGCAGGGCTCGGACGTCATCGGCCGCGTCATGAGCGAACGCATCAGCCCGGTATGGAGGCAGACCGTCCTGGTCGACAACAAGCCCGGCGCCAACGGCGCGATCGCGGTCAGCGAGGTCACGCGCAGCACCCCCGACGGGCACACGGTGCTGGTGACGTCCAACTCGCCCATCGTCATCAACCCCAACCTGTACAAGAGGCTGGCCTACAACCCGGCCACCGACCTGAAGGCGGTCACGCTGGTGGGCATGGTGGAACTGGCCATCGTCGTCAACCCGCAGGTGCCGGCCCGCACCCTGCCCGAGCTCATGGCCCTGCTGCGGGCCAACCCCAACCGGTACAGCTTCGGCTCACCCGGCGTGGGGTCGACCAGCCACATGACGATGGAGCTGCTGATGCGCGTGGCCGGCGTGCAGCTCACGCACGTGCCCTACAAGGGCAGCGGCCCGGCGATGACCGACCTGATGGGCGGGCAGATCCAGCTCATGGCCGACGCGCTGCCCAGCGCCATGGCCAACATCCAGGCCGGGCGCATCCGCGCGCTCGCCACCACCGGCGTGCGCCAGTCCACCGTGCTGCCCGACATCCCGACGGCGATTTCGGCGGGCGTCAATGGCCTGCCGGCGGGGGGCTGGTACGGCTTCTTCGTGCCCGCGGCCACCCCTGCCGCGGTGGTGGAAAAGCTCGATACCGACCTGCGGCAGGTCATCTACGCGCCGGAATTCCAGGCCCGCATGCGCGCGCTGGGCATCGCCGCGGTGCCGCCGGGCACGCCGGCGGAGTTCGCTGAATTCGTCCGCCAGGACACCGCGTTCTGGGAGCGCACGACGCGCCAGCTGAACCTCTACCAGACCGAGGGTTGATCCCTCGGCCGGCTGTGGGTGTCTGCGGCGGGGCGATGCCTGGCCGCAGCCGTGGCAGCGGTGTCGGCGTACTTCTCGCCCAGCTCGCCCAGCATCTCGTGCAGGGCCTCGTGCCGCCCGGGGCCGATGACCTCGCTCTCGTGGATGGCAAAGGCGTCGAACAGGTTGTCCAGCTGCGCCGTCGACAGCCGGGCCTCGGCCAGAGGGAAGAGCACCTCGTGCTCGTGCGCGATGTGGCTGCGCAGCAGCGCCGCGTAGGCGCGCGCGGCGGCGGCGAACTCCGCGCCGCGCAGCATCGGCAGGGCCGCGGCGCGCATGAGCTGCACCAGCTCGCGCCCCTGGGCGTGCTCGTCGAGCATGCGGCGCAGCGGCGCGGCGTCGCGGTCGATGCCGGCGTCCAGCAGCGCCGGCATCAGCAGACCTTCCTCCTTGCCGTGATGGCAGGTGTCGGCGAACTCGTGCAGGAAGGCCAGCAGCGAGCCGACCTGCTGCGGGTCCACGGGCGGGCCGGCGTCGACGCGCGCGACCATGCGATCGAGGATGTCGAGCGCGAACAGGATCGCGTCGTGCTCCTGCTTCAGGTCATCGATGGCTTGGCTCATGACCACGCACTGTGCGCCGCCGCGGCGCGCGCCGATTGACCCTGCGCAGCGCCGGTGCGGGCGCGGTTGCCGGCCCCGGCGCGCGCGACCGCATGGCGCCGGACCGATACTGCAGCCCTCGAGGAGACCACCACCCCATGCCCACCCGCAAGACCCGCCCCGAAACCCCGCCGCCGCTGCGCATCGGCGTGCTCGGCTGCGCCAACATCGCGCGCCAGTTCTGCCGTGACGTCGCTGGCAGCCCCACCGCCCGCGTCGACGCGGTGGCCAGCCGCGACGCCGGCCGCGCGGCTGCCTTCGCTGCCGAGTTCGGCCTCGCGCGCCACGCCGCCAGCTACGAGGCCCTGCTCGCCGACCCCGCGCTCGACGCCATCTACATCCCGCTGCCCAACGGCCTGCACGCCGAGTGGGCGATCCGTGCGCTGGAGCAGGGCAAGCACGTGCTGTGCGAGAAGCCCCTGGCCACGAGCCTGGCCGATGCGCGGCAGATGTTCGAGGCCGCGCGTCGGCACGAGCGCTTCCTGCTCGAGGCCTACCCGTACTGGTTCCAGCCCGAGACCGGCACGCTGCTGCAACTGCTGCGCGAGCGCGCGATCGGCGACGTGCGCTGGATGCAGGCCTGCGCCGCGTTCACGCTGCGCAACCCCGACACCAACATCCGCCTGATGCCCGACCTGGGCGGCGGGGCGCTGTTCGACATCGGCAGCTACCCGCTCAGCCTCGTGCGCCTGGTGATGGGCTGCGCGCCGCGCCGCGTCTCGGCCGAGGCCACCTGGCACGCCAGCGGCGTGGACATCTCCTTTGCGGCCACGCTGCACTTCGCCGACGGCCGGCGCGCCCAGGTCAGCGGGGCCATGGACGCGGGCTACGTGCGCCGGGGCGTCATCGCCGGCAGCCGCGGCACGATCGAGTGCGAGTTCCTGAACCACACCGCCGAGCCCGGCCGGCCCCACCCCTGGGGCTACCAGCCCAGCGCACTGCGCGTGCGTCGCGGCCCCGGCAACGACGTGCCGTGGGAGACGCTGCGCAGCCCCGCCGGCAGCGGCTTCCGCTTCGCCGCCGAGGCCTTCGCGAAGGTGGTGCGCGAGCGCGACCGCCCCGCCATCGAGCGCGCTGCCCAGGCGAGCCTGGACCTTGCGGCCACCATGGAGGCGGTGCTGCGCAGCGCGCGCGAGGGCGGGACGGTGGACGTGGCCGCGTGAGCCCCGCCGGCCCCGGCGCGGCGCCGTATCCGCGCCTGGGCGCGCCGCTGCAGCTGGCCGGCGCGCGCCTGCGCAACCGCATCGTCCACGCCTCCATCTCCGCGCGCCTGGGCGTGCCCGGCGCGCTCGGCCCCGACTACCTGCGCTACTGCGCGCAGCGCGCGCGCGGCGGCGCCGCGATGCTGGTGACCGAGCCGGTGCGCCTGCTGCCGGCGCAGGCGGCGGCGCGGCTGCCGGTGTGGGGCGACGAGTTCCTGGGCGAACTGCGGCGCCTGGCGGATGCCGTGGAGGGCGAGGGCTGTCGCCTCGTGGCCCAGGTGCAGGACCCCGGCCGCGGCCGCCACGTGCCCGGCCGCGGCGGGGATGTCATCGCGCCGAGCGCGCTGCCCGACGACCTGAGCGGCACGATGCCGCGAGCGATGAGCACCGCCGAGGTGCGCGACTGGGTCGCGATGGTCGGGGAGCGGGCGCGGCGCCTGCAGCGCGCCGGCTTCTCCGGCGTGGAGCTCTCGGCCTGCCACGGGCACCTGTTCCACCTCTTCCTGTCGCCGCGCGCCAACCGGCGTGACGATGCCTACGGCGGCGACGCCGCCGGGCGCGCGCGCTTCCTGGCCGAGATGGTGCAGTCGGTGCGCGCGGCCTGCAGCCCGGGCTTCGTCGTCGGCGTCAAGATGCCCGGCGACGACGGCCTGCCCGACAGCGTGCCGCCGGCCGAGGCCGCGCGGCTGCTGCAGGCGCTGCTGCAGGCGGGCCGCCCCGACTACCTGTGCTTCGCGCAGGGCGCGCACGCGCGCACGCTGGAGATGCACCTGCCCGACGCCGCTGGGCCGCGCATGCCCTACGCCGCGTTGGTGCGCGAACTCGCGGCCCAGGCCCAGGGTGTGCCGGTGATCACGCTCGGGCGCATCACAGACCCGGCCGAGGCCGAGGCCCTGCTGGCCGACCCCAGCGTGGCGCTCGTCGGCCTGGGCCGGCCGCTGATCACCGACCCCGACTGGCCCGCCAAGGCCCTGGCCGGGCGGGCGGAGCAGATCCGCGCCTGCGTCTCGTGCAACTCGTGCTGGAAGACCATCGTCCAGGACAGGGCCATCGCCTGCGACAACAACCCCGCGCTCGGCCTGATGCTCGAGGACCGGCCGCTGCCGCCGGTGGCGCGGCGCAAGCGCGTGGTCGTCGTCGGGGCCGGGATCGCCGGGCTGGAGGCCGCCTGGCTGGCAGCCGCGCGCGGGCACGAGGTCGTCGTGCTCGGCGCCGGCCCCGAGCCCGGCGGCAAGGCCCGGCTGGCGGCCGGGTTGCCGGCCCTGCAGTCGTTGTCCAGCGTACACGGCCATCAATGGCTGCAGGCGCAGGCGCACGGCGTGCGCTTCGAGCTCGGCCGCGCCGTCGGCGCGGCGCAGGTGCTCGCGCTGCGGCCCGACGAGGTGGTGCTCGCCACCGGCGCGACGCCGCACTGGCCGCTGGAGCTGCCGCCCGGGCTGGCCGACAGCGGCCTCGTGCCGGACCTGCGCCAGGTCGCGCATCAGCTGCTCGCCCGGCCGGCCGTGCCACCGACGCGCCAGCCCGGCGCCGCGGTGCTCTGGGACCTGGACCCGGTGGAGGGCACCTACGCCATGGCCGAGTTCCTGGCGCGGTGCTTCGAGCGCGTGGTGCTGCTGACGCCGCGCGACGGCATCGCGCAGGACTGCAGCCTCGTCACGCGCCAGGGGGTGTGGCGGCGCCTGCACGCGGCAGGCGTCGAGGTGCTCACCCATGTGCAGCCGCGCTGGGACGAGGGCGTCGAGCAGCGCGGCGCGCTGGGTCTGGACAGCGTCTTCGGCGGCACAGCCGGGGCCGTGGAGGGCCTGGCCCTGCTCACCTACGCCACCCCGCGCGTGCCCGACACCTCGCTGCTGCAGCCGCTGCTCGATGCCGGCCTGCCGGTGCACCGCGTGGGCGACTGCCTGCAACCCGGCGACACGATGTCGGCCACGACGCAAGGTTATCGCGTCGGGTGGACGATATGAACCTGCTGCCCGCAGGGGCATGCCGTCGCCGTGGGTGCGGCGGCGTGCCGGCAGGCAGCGTCGGCCCGGGTTGCGCCCGGCCGCAGCGGCGTCTTCAGCCGTGATCCCCTTGTCTACCACCCACCCTCAGGAGTTCCCCACCGTGCCTTCGGTCCTGCATCCCGCCTCCAGCCAGCCCACCCCCCGCCGCCGCCGCGTGCTCGCCCGCCTGTCCTGCCTGACGCTGCTGCCGGCCCTGCTGGCCGGCCCGGCACTTGCGCAGAACACTGGCGCGGCTTGGCCCACCCGGGCCGTGACCTGGGTCAACCCCTTCGCCGCCGGCTCGGCCGTGGACGTGGTGGCGCGCACGATCGCGCAGAAGGTCGCCACCAACACCGGCTTCGCGATGAACATCGACAACCGCACCGGCGCCAGCGGCAACATCGGCACCGCCTTCGCGGCCCGCGCCCAGGCCGACGGCCACACCTTGCTGCTGGGCTCGCCCGGCACGATGGCGATCAACCCCTATCTCTTCGCCAAGCTGCCCTACGACGCGCTGAGGGACTTCACGCCCGTGTCGCACCTGGTGTCCTTCCCGCAGGTGGTCGTCACCAGCCCGAAGCAGCCCTACAAGAGCGTGCCCGAGCTGATCGCCGCGGCCAAGGCCCAGCCGGACCGCCTGGCGCACGCCTCGTCGGGCCCGGGCACGACCTCGCACCTGGTGTTCGAGCTGATCAAGGCCGACGCCGGCCTGACGATGACGCACGTGGGCTACCGCGGCGGCGCGCCAGCGATGCAGGCGGTGATGGCGGGCGAGGTGCAGACCGGCGTCGAGGGCCTGCCCTCGCTGGTGGGGCAGATCAAGGCGGGCGCCATCGTGCCGCTGGCCGTTACCTCGCTGCGGCGCTCGCCCCAGCTGCCCGACGTGCCGGCGATGTCGGAGTTCATCCCCGGCTTCGACGCCACCGCCTGGATCGTGCTGATGGCCCCGGCCGGCACCCCGCCGGCCGTGGTGGCGCGCATCCACGCCGAGGTCAAGCGCGCCATGGACGACCCGGCCGTGCGCCAGCAGCTCGAGAGCCAGGGCGCCACCCTGGTGGGCGCCGGTCCCACCGAGACCGGCACCTTCCACCAGCGCGAGATGGCCAAGTTCAAGCGCGCGGTCGAGATCTCGGGCGCGAAGGCGGAGTAGGGCGCCGAAGGCACCCCGACGGGCGCCCTGGAAAGAGCGTGCCTGGACCGGGGTGGTGCTACGCCAGCGCCTGCGCCACGCGCCAGCCCAGGCCGAAGGCCTGGGCGAGGCCGTTGCCGGGAAGGTAGCCTTCACCGCCGCGGGCCACCAGGCCGGCGGCGCAGCCGCCGGTGGCGAGTAGGCCGGGCAGGGGCCGCCCGTCGGGCCCGAGCACGCGCCCGTCGGCGTCGGTCAGCAGCCCGCCCTGGGTGTGCGACAGCGCCCCGGTCACCCAAGAAGCCCGGTAGGGCGGCTGCAGCGCGCGCGCAAAGCGCTCCCGGCCCAAGGGGTCGGCCCCAGTGCCGGCCACGCCTGCAGCCGCCCACGCCGCCACTTCCGCCAGCGTGCCCCGCAGCGCTGGCGCGGGCACGCCCGCCTGGGCGGCCAGGTCCTCCACGGTGTCGGCCTGCAGCACCTGGCCGGCCGTGCGCGCGGCCTGGTAGGCCGAGGCGTTGCCGAGCTGGGCCTCGATCGCGGCGTCGAAGACCTCCAGCGCCACCCCGCCAGGCTGGGCGAGCACATGCGCGGCCAGTGCCGACGGGCCCACGTCCTCGCGCACGAAGCGCTGCCCGTCCCGGTTGACCAGCACCCCGCCCAGCGGCGGGATCGACATCCCCAGCCGCGTCGCCCCGCCGGGGTTGGCGTGTCCCTGGCCCTGGTAGCCGTCCATGCCCCACAGGGCCGCGCCCCAGGCCAGGCCGAGCGCGATCGTGCTGCCGTCGTTCGTCGCCGAGCCGTTGTGCAGTGCCCCGGCCATCGCCGGGATGTGGCGCGCCACCATCGCCGCGTCGGCGCCGAAGCCGCCGCCGGCCAGCACGAGCGCGCCGGCGCAGGCGGGCGGGCGGTCGTCCTCCCAGGCCAGCTCGAAGCCGCCGCCGCTGCGGCGTTGCGGCAGCGCCCGCCGTGGCGCGAACACGATGCCCGGGCGCGCCTGCACCGCGCCGCGGAACCAGGCCGCGAAGGCAGCGCCCGAGGCCGGCTGCACGCTGTGGAAGCGCAGCGCCCGGTGCCCCGGCGCCACCGTGTCGGGCAGGAAGCGCAGCGGGGCCCCGACCTCGTCGAGCAGGAAGTCGACGACCCGGGGCAGGGCCTCGGCCACGGCGGTGGCGATGCGCTCGTTGACGGCGCCCGGCGGCGCGAAGGCGCGCAGGTCCTGCAGCCAGTCCTCGGGGCGGTCGCGCACGCCAGCCGCGGCCTGCAGGCGCGAGCCGGCCGCCGGGAACAGGCCGCCGCTGATGGCGAAGTTGCTCGCCGTGCCCGCGCGCGGCTCCACCAGCAGGACGCGCAAGCCGCGCGCCTGCGCCGCCAGCGCGACCAGCATGCCCGCGGCGCCCGCGCCGAGGATGGCGACGTCGAAGGGGCCTGTCGGATCGGCGGTCATCGCGTCTGGGGGGGTACGGCGGTGATCGGGGTGGTGACGCTCACGTGGATGGCGTCGGTGATCGGGGCGGTGGCGCTCACGTCGGGTTGCTCCTGCGGTGACGGCCGCATTCTGCGGGAGGGCATGCCGCCGGGCAGTCTGGGGATGGTCCTGGAGACTGTATTTATGTACAGTACTCGACCCCGCGCCATGCTTCCCGCCTACGCCGAGCTGCACTGCCGCAGCAACTTCAGCTTCCTGCACGGTGCCTCGCACCCGGAGGAACTGGTCGCGCGCGCGCACGAACTGGGCTACGCGGCGCTGGCCCTCACCGACGAGTGCACGCTCGCCGGCGTGGTGCGCGCGCACGGCGCGGCGCGGCAGTGCGGGCTGCACCTGATCGTCGGCGCCGAGATCGCGCTCTCGCCACCGGGCTCCGGCGGCGGATCCAGCGCCGCGCCGGGCTCCGGCGGCGGATCAAACGCCCCGCCGGGCTCCGGCGCTGGGGCCGACGCCCCGCCGCGCCTGGTGGTGCTGGCGCAGTCGCGGCGCGGCTGGGGCAACCTCTCGCAATGGATCACGCTGGCGCGGCGCCGCGCGCCCAAGGGGCAGTACCTCGCGCTGGCGGCCGACGTCGAGGGCCGCACGCCCAAGGCGCCGATGCTGGCGGGCCTGCCCGGCTGCGCCGCGCTGCTGCTGCCGCAGCCGCTGCAGCCCTTCGAGACCGTGTTCGCGCACGCGATGTGGCTGAAGACCTGGTTCGGCCCCCAGCGCGCCTTCATCGCGCTCGAGCTGCTGCACGGGCCGCACGACGACGAACTGGCGGACACCGTCGAGCGCGTCTCGCAGGCCACCGGCCTGCCGGTGGTGGCCGCGGGTGCGGTGCTGATGCATGCGCGCTCGCGCAAGCCGCTGCAGGACGTGCTGACCGCCACGCGCCTGCGGCGCCCGGTGGCCGCCTGCGGCCGCGCGCTCGAGCCCAACGCCGAGGCCCACCTGCGCCCGCGCGCGCGCCTGGCCGCGCTGTACCGGCCCGAGTGGCTGGCCACCACCGTGGCGCTGGCCGGGCAGTGCGCCTTCTCGCTCGACGAGCTGCGCTACGAGTACCCGCAGGAGATTGTGCCCGATGGCCACACGCCCGCGAGCTGGCTGCGCGCGCTCACCGAGCAGGGCGCGGCGCGGCGCTTCCCCGGCGGGGTGCCGCCAGCGGTACGCGCGACGATCGAGCACGAGCTCGCGCTGATCGCGCAGCTGAAGTACGAGCCCTACTTCCTGACCGTGGCCGACATCGTCACCTGGGCGCGCGACCGCGGCATCCTGTGCCAGGGCCGCGGCAGCGCCGCCAACTCAGCGGTGTGCTACTGCCTGCACATCACCGAGGTCGATCCCGCACGCATGAGCGTGCTGTTCGAGCGCTTCATCAGCGCCGAGCGCAACGAGCCGCCCGACATCGACGTCGACTTCGAGCACCAGCGCCGCGAGGAGGTGATCCAGTACCTCTACCGCCGCTACGGCCGCCACCGCGCCGCGCTCGCGGCGGTGGTCATCAGCTACCGGCCGCGCTCGGCGCTGCGCGACGTCGGGCGCGCGCTGGGCATCGACGCCGACCGCATCGACGCCGTCTCCAAGGGCCTGCAATGGTGGGACGGCAAGGACGTGGACCCCGAGCGCCTGCGCGAGCACGGCTTCGACCCCGAATCCCCGGTGTGCCGGCGCTGGCTGGCGCTGACGCGGCAGTTGCTGGGCTTTCCGCGCCACCTGAGCCAGCATCCCGGCGGCTTCGTCATCGCCCGCGACGACCTGGCCCAGCTCGTGCCGGTGGAGAACGCCGTGATGGAGGGCCGCAGCGTCATCCAGTGGGACAAGGACGACCTCGACGCGCTCGGCCTGATCAAGGTCGACATCCTCGCGCTGGGCATGCTGAGCGCGCTGCGCCGTGCGCTGGATCTCGTGACCTGGAAGCGCGACCACGGTGCGCCCTCGGCGCCGCATCCTTTCCGCCTGCAGGACATCCCCGCCGAGGACCCGGCCGTCTACGCGATGCTGTCGCGCGGCGACAGCGTGGGTACCTTCCAGGTCGAGAGCCGGGCGCAGATGAGCATGCTGCCGCGGCTGGCGCCGCGCTGCTTCTACGACCTGGTGATCGAGGTTGCGATCGTGCGCCCGGGGCCGATCCAGGGCGGCATGGTCCACCCCTACCTGCGCCGGCGCAACGGCGAGGAGCCGGTCACCTACCCGAGCGACGAGGTGCGCCAGGCGCTGCAGCGCACGCTGGGCGTGCCGATCTTCCAGGAGCAGGTGATGCAGCTGGCCATCCTGGCGGCCGACTTCACCCCCGGCGAGGCCGACCAGCTGCGCCGCGCGATGGCGGCCTGGAAGCGCCGCGGCGGGCTCGGGCCCTTCCACGAGCGCCTGGTCGGGCGCATGGTGGCCAAGGGCTATGCACGCGAGTACGCCGAGTCCATCTTCCGCCAGATCGAGGGCTTCGGCGAGTACGGCTTCCCCGAGAGCCACGCGGCGAGCTTCGCGCTGCTGGTCTACGCGAGCGCGTGGATCAAGTGCCACCACCCCGACGCCTTTTTGGCCGCGCTGCTGAACAGCCAGCCCATGGGCTTCTACGCCCCGGCGCAGCTGGTGCGCGACGCGCGCGCCCACGGCGTCGAGGTGCGGCCGGTGGACGTGCACGCCAGCGACTGGGAGACGACGCTGGAGCACAGGGCAGGGCAGGTGGAGCGGCAGGAGCAGGAGCGGAAGGAGCCGTGGCGACAGCCCGGATCGCCGCCCCTTGCCCCACCCACGCCGCCTTGCCCCGTGCGCCTGGGCTTCAGCCGCGTCGCCGGCCTGGCCGAGGACGCCGCCCGGCGCATCGTCGCGGCGCGCGGCGGCCGGCCTGGGGAGCCCGGGTTCCGGCCCTTCGACGGCCCGGAGGACCTGGCCCGCCGCGCCGGCCTGGACGCGGGCGCGCTGCAGCTGCTGGCCCAGGCCGACGCGATGGCGCCGATCAGCGGGCACCGACACCAGGCCGCCTGGGCGGTGGCCGGCGTCGACACGCGTGCCACCGCGCTGCTGCGCGCCACGCGCACGCACGAGGCCGCGGCCGCGCTGGCGGCGCCGCTGCTGGCGCAGGAGACCGCCGCCGACTACCGCGCCACCGGCCTGTCGCTGAAGTCGCACCCGGTGGCGCTGCTGCGCGAGGCGCTGGCCGCCTGCCAGGTGCAGCCCGCGGCCCTGCTGCAGGGCTACCCGCACGGGCGCCTGGCGCGCGCCAGTGGCATCGTCACCCACCGCCAGCGCCCCGAGACGGCCAAGGGCGTGGTCTTCGTCACGCTCGAGGACGAGACCGGCCACGTCAACGTCATCGTCTGGCCCGCGGTGGCGCAGGCGCAGCGCCAGGCCCTGCTGGCCAGCCGCCTGCTCACCGTCTACGGCATCTGGCAGTGCCAGGGCGAGCCCGGGCGCGAGATCCGCCACCTCGTCGCCCGCCGCCTCGTCGACCACACGCCGCTGCTGGCCGGCCTGGCCACGCGCAGCCGGGATTTCCATTGACAGGTCGAAGGCCCCCGGGCGGCGCAAAGGCACCCGCTCTCCAAGACCTCACGATCCCGCCACAATCTCCGTTGTTCCCCCCCACGCCCCCGCCGCCCCGGGCCGCCGCCATGCTCTTCCTGCTGTCCCCCGCCAAGACGCTCGACTACGACACCCCGGTGCCGGCCGCGGTGGCGAAGAAGGCGACCGAGCCGCTGTTCACCGACCGCGCCGCCGAGCTGATCGGGCTGCTGCGCCGCAAGACGCCGGCCGAGGTGGCCACGCTGATGGAGCTGTCCGACGCGCTGGCCACGCTGAACGTCGGCCGCTACGCCGCCTGGCAGCCCGAGGCCACGGCCGACAGCAGCAAGCCCGCGGTGCTGGCCTTCGACGGCGACGTCTACGAGGGCCTGGACGCCAACACGCTGAGGCCCGCCGACCTGGCCTGGGCCCAGGACCACGTGGTCATCCTGTCGGGCCTGTACGGCGCGCTGCGCCCGCTGGACCGGCTGCAGCCCTACCGGCTCGAGATGGGCACCGCCCTGCCCAACGCGCATGGGCGCGACCTCTACGCCTTCTGGGGCGACACCGTGGCCGCCTGGCTGAACGAGCGCCAGGCCGGCGAGGCCCGTCCCGTGATCGTCAACCTCGCCTCGCAGGAGTACGCCAAGGCTGCGCTGCGCCCGGCGCTGCGCGCCCGCGTCGTCGACTGCCAGTTCGAGGACTGGAAGGGCGGGCGCTACAAGATCATCAGCTTCTTCGCCAAGCGCGCGCGCGGGCTGATGTGCCGCTGGGCGATCGAGCAGCGCACGCGCACCCCGCAGGCCCTGTGCGGCTTCACGGCCGAGGGCTACGCGCTGGACGCCGCGGTCTCGTCCGACGACCGGCTGGTGTTCCGGCGCCGGTTGGGTGACGATTGAGTTCCACCGACCGCACGCCACCCGCTCGCCGAGGAGGATCGCCATGACCGCCACCACCCCCCAGGCCATCACCGAGGAACTGCGCCAGTGGATCGTGGCCCAGGCCCAGGCAGGCTGCATGCCCGAGGACGTGGTCAAGGCCATGGTGGCCAGCGGCTGGCGCGAGGATGTCGCGGTCGAGGCCCTGGAGCAGACGCTGCGCGAGCACCTGCAGGCGCTGCGCGCGGGCACGGTCGCGGTGCCGCCGGGTCAGCCCCAGGCCGTGGCCACGGCGGGCGCGGCAAGCCCTGCGCTGCCGGTGCCCGAGCCGTCGCTGCACGAAGGCGCCACCGTCATCCCGGCCGACGGCCACCCGGTTCAGGTGCTCATGAACCTGCGCCTGCCGCGCGTGGTGCTGTTCGGCGGGCTGCTGACCGGCGACGAATGCGACGCGCTGATCGCGCTGGCGCGCCCGCGCCTGATGCGCTCGGAGACGGTGGACACGGCCACTGGCGGCAGCGAGGTCAACACCGCGCGCACCAGCGACGGCATGTTCTTCGAGCGCGGCGAGACGCCGCTGATCGACCGTATCGAGCGCCGCATCGCCGCGCTCGTGAACTGGCCGGTCGAGCGCGGCGAGGGCCTGCAGATCCTGCGCTACCGCCCGGGCGCGCAGTACGAGCCGCACCACGACTACTTCGATCCCGCCCGGCCCGGCACGCCGCGCATCCTCGAGCGCGGCGGCCAGCGCGTGGGCACCCTGGTGATGTACCTGAACACGCCCGCGCGCGGCGGCGACACCATCTTCCCCGACGCGGGCCTGAGCATCGGGCCCACGCGCGGCAGCGGCGTGTTCTTCAGCTACGACCGCCCACACCCCGACACGCGTACGCTGCACGGGGGCGCGCCCGTGCTCGCGGGCGAGAAGTGGGTCGCCACCAAGTGGCTGCGCGAGCGCACCTTTTCCTGATCGCCGCTCCTCACACCTCGAACGCCGCCCCGTGCGCCGGCACGCGCACGGCCCAGCCCAGTTCGTCCTGGATGCGCACCCGCAGCGCGTCGCTCGCCTCGGGGTCGCCGTGGACGACGAAGGTCTGGCGCGGGGGCTTGCGGAACCCGCGCAGCCAGGCCATCAGCTCGTCGCTGTCGGCGTGGCCCGAGAAGCCCTCGATGTGGGTGACCGCGGCGCGCACCGGCACGTACTCGCCGTGGATCTTGACCTCGGTGGCCCCGGCCACGAGGTGGGCGCCGCGGCTGCCGGCCACCTGGAAGCCGGCGAAGACGATGTGGTGGCGCGCATCGGGCGCGAGCGCCTTCAGGTGGTGCAGCACGCGCCCGCCCGTGGCCATGCCGCTGGCCGAGATGATGACCGCCGGGTAGCGCAGCCGCGACAGGCGCGAGGACTCCAGCGGCGTCGTGACCACGCGCACGCCGTCGAGCAGGGCCTCGATCTCGGCGCCGTCCACGCGCAGCAGGTCCCGGTGGCGCCGGTACAGCGTCGTGGCCTGGGTGGCCATCGGGCTGTCCAGGAAGATCGGCAGGCCGCGCGGCAGCTTGCCCGCGGCCTTCAGCCGCTGCAGCACCAGCAGCAGGGCCTGGGCGCGGCCGACCGCGAAGCTGGGCAGCAGCACGCTGCCGCCGTGGTCGATGGTGGCGCGGATGATCGCGCCCAGGCGCGCCGCCGCGTCCTCGGGCGGGTGCCAGCGGTTGCCGTAGGTGGATTCGACGATCAGCACGTCGGCTCGAGTGATGCGCTGCGGCGGCGGCATCAGCAGGTCGGCGCTGCGGCCGAGGTCGCCCGAGTAGACGAGCGTCTCCTGGCCGGCGCGCAGCGTCACCGAGCAGGCGCCCAGCAGGTGGCCGGCCGGCGTCAGCTCGATCTCCACCGTGCCCGCGGCTGGGCGGGCGCGGCGGCGGCGCGGCGGGGCGGCGGCTGGGCCCGGGGTACCGGTTTCGGGCGCCTCGGCGTGCGCCTGCGCGGCGGCAGTCAAGTCTCTGTCGTCCGCGGCGCCCCGGTCGTCGGCGTCGCCGGTGACGCCCAGCACCTGCGCCACCCCGGGCCGCAGCGCTCGGATGCGGGCGATCGCGCGCTCGGCCTCGGCCGTGGTGTACAGCGGCAGCGCCTTGGCGTGGCGCGAGTAGCCGTAGCGGTTGGCGCGGCGCGCGTCTTCCTCCTGCAGGTGGGCGCTGTCGAGCAGCATCACCTCGGCCAGGTCGCGCGTGGCCGGCGAGGCCAGCACCCGGCCAGGCGCGCCGTGCCGCATCAGCACCGGCAGCCAGCCGCTGTGGTCCAGGTGGGCGTGGCTCAGCACCACCGCGTCCAGGCCGTGCAGCACGGGCTCGGGAGCGGCCCAGTTGCGTTCGCGAAAGACCTTGTAGCCCTGGAACATGCCGCAGTCCAGCAACACGCGCCGGCCACCGATCTCGACCAGGTGGCGTGAGCCGGTGACGGTGTCGGCGCCGCCGAGGAAGGTGATGCGCATCGAAGCCTCCTTGGGGCGGCCCGGTCAGGCCGCCGTGCTGTCGTGCCCGGCCACGAGCGCGCGCAGCAGCGCGATGAAGCGCTCCCGCTCGGCCGGCGGCAGCGGCTCCAGGATGCCCCGCTGCGCCTGCAGCATGCCGGGCACCGCCTGGGCGAGCACGCCTTCGCCCTCGGCCGTGAGATGAATCCGGCGCACGCGCCGGTCCTCGGGCGCAGCCTGGCGCCGCAGCAGGCCGCGCGCCTCCAGGCGGTCGATGACGCCGCCGGTGGTGGAGGTGTCGAAGCCGATATCGCGTGCCAGCGTGCGCTGGTCCATGCCCGGCTGGCGCTGCGCGGCCGCGAGCGCGGCGAACTGCACCGGCGTCAGGTCCAGGCCCTCGGTCTGGGCCACGAACAGCGCCACCGCCCGCTGCTGCAGGCGCCTGATCAGATGGCCGGGCTGCTGGGTGAGGTCCAGGGGCAGGGTCGTTTCGGGCATGGTCGGGGTTTGCCGGCGGTAGGCATGGCTGTTACAGTGATTATTCTGAAATTCAGCGTGCTGACAAGCCGGAAGTGCCGCTAATTTGTCGAAAGCGGTCGCCGCAGCCCGGCGCGCGCCCATTCCCACCCGCAGGAGAGCTATGAGCCACGTTGTTCCCCCGGCCCCGCCCGTCACCGTGCCCGTCGCCGGCACCGACGACGTCTTCCCGGTGCGCCGTATCTACTGCGTGGGCCGCAACTACGCGGCGCACGCGCGCGAGATGGGCTTCGACCCCGACCGCGAGCCGCCATTCTTCTTCTGCAAGCCGGCGGATGCCATCGTCGTCGCGCAGCCGGGGCATACGGCGGACTTCCCCTACCCGTCGGGCACCAGCAACGTGCACCACGAGATCGAGCTCGTGCTGGCCATCGGCCGCGGCGGGCGCGACATCCCGGTGGACAGCGCCCTCGAGCACGTCTTCGGCTATGCCGTGGGCCTGGACATGACGCGCCGCGACCTGCAGTTCCAACTGCGCGACAAGGGCCGCCCCTGGGACCTGGCCAAGGCCTTCGACCACTCGGCCCCGATCGGCCCGCTGCACCGTGCCGCCACTGTGCCCGGCATCCACCAGGCCGCGATCTGGCTGCAGGTGGACGGCGCCGACCGCCAGCGCAGCTCGGTCGCGCACCTGATCTGGTCGGTGGCGGAGACGGTCGCCTACCTGTCGCAGTACTTCGAGCTCGTCCCGGGTGACCTGGTCTACACCGGCACGCCCGAGGGCGTGGGCGCGGTGCAGCGCGGCCAGACGATGCGCGGCGGCATCGACGGCCTGGGCGAGATCAGCGTCCGCGTGGCCTGAAGCCGCCGGCGGGCGCCGGCCGGCCCGATGAGGGCGTGGCGGGCCGCCCGCCGCCCGAAGACGCACCCGGGCGCCCGCTGCCCTGCGCCGGTGCCCGCCCCGGGCTGCCGCCCGGACGCCCCGAGCCCTGGCCCGCACCGCGTGGCGCGCCTTGACCGCCGCCCGAGCCGCGCCCGGCATGGCCGCCGCCGCTGCCGCGGCGCGTGCCGCCCACGCCGATGGTCATGCGCCCGAGCACGATGGGCTCCGCCTTCTCGCCGGCCGGCGGCTCGAAACCGGGGATGGTCTCGCGCGGGATGCTGCGCTTGATCAGCTTCTCGATGTCGCGCAGGAAGATGTCCTCGTCCACGCACACGAGCGAGACCGCCTCGCCCAGGGCGCCGGCGCGGCCGGTGCGGCCGATGCGGTGCACGTAGTCCTCGGGCACGTTGGGCAGCTCGAAGTTCACGACGTGCGGGAGCTGGTCGATGTCGATGCCCCGCGCGGCGATGTCGGTAGCCACCAGCACCTGCAGGTCGCCGCTCTTGAAGTCGGCCAGCGCCTTGGTGCGCGCCCCCTGGCTCTTGTTGCCGTGGATGGCCATGGCGCTGATGCCGTGGTCGTTCAGGTACTCGGTGAGCCGGTTCGCGCCGTGCTTCATGCGCGTGAACACCAGCACCTGGTGCCAGTCGCCGCTCTTGATCAGGTGCGCCAGCAGTTCCTTCTTGCGCTCGCGCCCGACCGGGTGCACCTTCTGCGCGATGGTGTCGGCAGTGGCATTGCGGCGCGCCACCTCGATCAGCGCCGGCTGGTTCAGCAGCCGGTCGGCCAGGGCCTTGATCTCGTCGCTGAAGGTGGCCGAGAACAGCAGGCTCTGCTTCTGCGCCGGCAGGATGGCCAGCACCTTCTTGATGTCGTGGATGAAGCCCATGTCGAGCATGCGGTCGGCCTCGTCGAGGACGAAGATCTCCACGTTCTTCAGGTCCAGCGTGCCCTGCTGGTGGTGGTCGAGCAGGCGGCCGGGGGTGGCCACCAGGATGTCGACCCCCTTGCGCAAGCGGTCCACCTGCGGCTGCATGCCCACGCCGCCGAACATCACCATGCTGGTGATGGGCAGGTACTTGCCGTAGGTGCGCACGCTCTCCTCGACCTGCGCGGCGAGCTCGCGCGTGGGGGTCAGGATGAGCGCGCGGATGGCGATGCGCCCGCGCGCGTCGCGTTTCGTGCCCTGGGCGGCCAGACGGTGCAGCATGGGCAGCGTGAAGCCGGCGGTCTTGCCGGTGCCCGTCTGCGCGCCGGCCATAAGGTCGCCCCCCTTCAGCACAGCCGGGATGGCCTGGGCCTGAATGGGGGTGGGGGTGTCATAGCCCTGGTCGCGCACGGCGCGCAGGAGCGGCTCGGCCAGGCCGAGTTCGGTGAAGTTCATTCGCAGGAAGGCCCGTGTGGAAGGGCCGTGATTCGCTGCCTGCCGTGAACCCGGCGTGCGCTGCACGTGGGTCCCACCAGTCCGAAGGCGCGAGGGTCAGGGGAGTGCGCCGGGTTCGGCGCTGTCCGGGCGACTGGATGGCCCGGACACACGCTAGTGTAGGGGACATGGCCTGCGGGCGCCGCTGCATGACCCGAAGGCTCGGGACGCCGCCCGCAGCCGGGCGGGCTGGCGGCGGCTTCAGCTTGCCGGGCTAGGCCGTGTGGAGACGCGCATCCACACCCAGGCCGCCAGCGCGAACGGCGCGCCCACCCAGGGCAGGTGAGGCGGCGCCACCACCGCCAGCGCGGCCCCGCCCAAGGCGCTGCCCGCGGCCGTGCCGAGATAGATCATCGAGGCGTTCAGCGACAGCGCCAGCGCCGTCTGCGGGCCGGCGATGGCGGCCAGGCGGCTCTGCTGCGCCGCCATCATGCTGAAGCCCGTCAGCCCCCAGGCCATCAGGACGGTCATCATGGCCAGCGCATGCCCGGCGGTCAGTGGCAGCAGGGCCATGCACAGCGCCAGCCCGCCCAGGCCGAAGGTGAGCGTGGCGCGCGGCCCGTGGCGGTCGGTCAGGCGCCCGCCGAGCACGGTGCCGCCCACGCCGGCGACGCCGAATAGCGCGATCGTCACCGAAAGTGCGTCGCGACCCATCGGCACCAGCGCGGTCAGCACCGGGCCGATGTAGGAGAAGATGGAAAAGATCGCGATGAAGTAAGTGAAGGTCAGGGAGAACACCGCCAGCGCGGCCCGGTCGCGCAGCAGGCCGGCGAAGCCCGCCAGCGCCGGCCCGCCGCGCGCTGGCACGCCGCGCGGCACCGCCAGCCACAGCGCCACGCTGGCGGCCACCGTCAGCGCCGTCGCCCCCCAGGCTGGCACGCGCCAGCCCCAGCCGAAGCCGGCCCAGGTGCCCAGCGGCAGGCCCACCACGTAGCTCAGGCTCACGCCCAGGAAGACCAGCGCCAGCCCGCGGGCGCGGCGCTCGGGCGGGATCATCGTCACCGCGATGCCGGCCATCAGCGGCGTGGCCGCCGAGCCCAGGCCCATCAGCACGCGCGCGCCCAGCAGTGCCGTGAGGTCCTGGGCCAGCGCGGTGAGCGCGTTCCCGGCGGCGAACAGGCCCATGGCCAACGCAAGCGCGCCGCGCTGCGGGAAGCGGCCCAGCCAGGCCAGCACCAGTGGCGCCAGCACGGCCACCGACACCGCGTAGACCGTCGTCGTCTGCCCGACCGCGGCCACGCTCTCGCCCAGCGACTCGGCCATCGGCTCGAGCAGCCCGGTGTTCATGAACGCCGCCGTGCCGATGACGAGGTTGACGCAGGTGAAGAGGTACAGCAGCGGGGGCAAGGAAGTCCCGGGGGCGCGCCGAGGGGCCGGCGGCGAACGCCGAGTGTCGGCCATTTCGGCGCCGCCGCGGCCGGCGCGCGCCGATGCGGCCGTCCGGCCGCGCCGGCCTGCAGCGGCCGCCGATGCAGGCGACAATGTCCGGTTCGCCGCCGCGCGCGGCCCTGCCCACCCACACCTTTCCTCGCGGAGCGCCAGCCCATGGCCCAGTACGTCTTTACCATGAACCGCGTCGGCAAGATCGTGCCGCCGAAGCGGCAGATCCTGAAGGACGTCTCCTTGTCCTTCTTCCCCGGTGCGAAGATCGGCGTGCTCGGCCTGAACGGCTCGGGCAAGTCCACGCTGCTGAAGATCATGGCCGGCCTCGACAAGGACATCGAGGGCGAGGCCGTGCCCATGGCCGGGCTGAAGATCGGCTACCTGCCGCAGGAGCCGCACCTCGAGCCCGAGCAGACCGTGCGGGAGGCGGTCGAGCAGGGCATCGGCGGCGTGCTCGCGGCCAAGAAGCGGCTCGACGAGGTGTACGCCGAGTACGCCGAGCCCGATGCCGACTTCGACAAGCTCGCCGCCGAGCAGGCCGAGCTCGAGGCCATCATCGCCGCGGCCGGCAGCGAGAACACCGACCTGCAGCTCGAGCTCGCCGCCGACGCGCTGCGCCTGCCGCCCTGGGAGGCCACGATCAGGCACCTCTCCGGCGGCGAGAAGCGGCGCGTCGCGCTGTGCCGGCTGCTGCTGTCCAAGCCCGACATGCTGCTGCTGGACGAGCCCACCAACCACCTCGACGCCGAGTCGGTGGAGTGGCTAGAGCATTTCCTGCAGCGCTTTCCCGGCACCGTGGTGGCCATCACCCACGACCGCTACTTTCTCGACAACGCGGCGGAGTGGATCCTCGAACTCGACCGTGGCCAGGGCATCCCCTGGAAGGGCAACTACTCCGACTGGCTGGACCAGAAGGAGCGCCGCCTCGAGGTCGAGCAGAAGAAGGAGGACGCGCGCATCAAGGCGATGAAGGAAGAGCTCAAGTGGGTGCGCTCCAACGCCAAGGGCCGCCAGGCCAAGAGCAAGGCGCGCCTGGCCCGCTTCGAGGAGCTGTCCGACACCGACTACCAGCGTCGCAACGAGACCAACGAGATCTTCATCCCCGTGGCCGAGCGCCTGGGCAACGAGGTCATCGAGTTCAAGGGCGTGACCAAGTCCTTCGGCGGGCGCTGCCTGATCGACAACCTCAGCTTCAAGGTGCCGGCCGGGGCCATCGTCGGCATCATCGGTCCCAACGGCGCCGGCAAGTCCACGCTGTTCCGCATGATCCAGGGCGTGGAGCAGCCCGATGGCGGCGAGGTGCACATCGGCAAGACCGCCAGGCTCGCCTTCGTTGACCAGAGCCGCGAGAACCTGGCCAACGACAAGACGGTGTGGGAGGACGTCTCGGGCGGCCTGGACAACATCGTCGTCGGCCCCTTCGTCATGCCCAGCCGCGCCTACATCGGCCGCTTCAACTTCAAGGGCAACGACCAGCAGAAGCTGGTGGGCAACCTCTCCGGCGGTGAGCGCGGCCGCCTGCACCTGGCCAAGACCCTGGCCCAGGGCGGCAACGTGCTGATGCTGGACGAGCCCAGCAACGACCTGGACGTGGAGACCCTGCGCGCGCTCGAGGAAGCGCTGCTCGAGTTCGCCGGCAGCGCGATGGTGATCAGCCATGACCGCTGGTTCCTCGACCGCATCTGCACCCACATCCTCGCCGCCGAGGGCGACAGCCAGTGGTTCTTCTTCAACGGCAACTACCAGGAGTACGAGGCCGACAAGAAGAAGCGCCTGGGCGAGGAGGGCGCGCGCCCCAAGCGCGTGCGCTTCAAGTCGATCTGAGCATGCGGCCCGCCGGCGCCGTGACCTGCCGCGTGCCCAAGGTCGCGGGCGCGCCGCTGCGCCGCTTGCTGGCGGCGGTGGCGCTGGCGTCCGGGGTCGTCGGCGCCCTGGCGGCGGCGTCCGCCCTGCCGGCGCCGCGGCCGGCGGCAGATGCGCCCGCGCCGGCTCCCGCACCCGCGCCGGCTCCCGCTCCAGCACCGGCACCGGCACCGGCACCGGCACCGGCACCGGCACCGGCACCAGAGCCCGCACCGGCGCCCGGGCCTGCCCCCGTGCCGGCACCGCCCCCCGGGGCGGCGGCCCCCGCGGCCTCTGACGCGGCGCCCGCACCGGCGCCCACACCGGCACGCGCCGCGGGGGGCGCGGCAGGCGCCAGCCCGGCCGGCCCGCCGCCCTTTGCCACCGTCACCCGTGACGCCACCCGCGTCGAGGGTGTGCTCGCCGCCTGGCGCAAGGACGACAAGGTCTGGCTCGAACTCCGGCCCGAGGACTTCGGCCGCCCCTGGCTGTTCTCGCCCAAGGTCGCGCGCGGCATCGGCGAGGGCTGGATCTTCGGCGGGCAGATGATCGGCCGCAGCGGGCCGGTGGGCCGGGCCCAGGTGGTGGCGCTGCGGCGCGTGCACCAGCAGGTGCAGCTCGTCGCGCTGAACTCGCAGCACCTGGCGCAGGCGGGCACGCCGCAGGCACGGTCCGTGGCGGCGGCCTTCACCGAGAGCCTGTTGTCCAGCAGCATGGTGGCCAGCCAGCCGCACCCGCAGACCGGCGCGGTGCTGGTGGATGCGGGGCCGCTGTTCCTGGGCGACCTGCTCGCCCTGTCGTCCGCGCTGCAACGGCGCTACCGGCAGAGCTATTCGCTCGATGCCCGCCACACCGGTTTCACCGACGTGCGCGCCACGCCGCTGGAGCTGGTGCTCAACGTGCAGGCGCACTTCGCCGCGTCGTCGCTGACGCTGCCGGGCAGCGGCAGCACCCCGCCCGGCGCACCGGCGCCCGCCCTGCCGTCCACCTTGCCCGACGCGCGCAGCCTGCTCCTGGGCCTGCACTACTCGCTGGCTGCGCTGCCCGAGGTGCCGATGCGCCCGCGCGAGGCCGACCCCCGCCTGGGCCACTTCACCACCAGCGTCTTCGACTACACGCGCCAGACCGCGGCCACCCCGCGCCGCAGCCACGTCGAACGCTGGCGGCTCGAGAAAAAGGACCCGTCGGCGGCGCTGTCCGAGCCGGCGCGCCCGCTCGTGTTCTGGCTCGACCGCAGCGTGCCCCTGGCCTTCCGCGAGGCCGTCACCCAGGGCGTGCTGGAGTGGAACAAGGCCTTCGAGCGCATCGGCTTCACGAATGCCCTGGTCGTGAAGGTGCAGCCCGAGGACGCCGACTTCGACACCCTGGACGTCGGCGCGGCGTCGATCCGCTGGGTCACGAGCGCGCAGTCCGGCTTCGACGGCTTCGGCCCCAGCGTCTCCGACCCGCGCAGCGGCGAGATCCTTGACGCCGACATCGTGATCGATGCCAGCGCCGCGCGCACCATGCGCAACCTGCGCGCCCAGATCCTGGGCAGCCAGGCCGACAGCGGGCCGGCGCCCGAGCCCGAGCCGGACTTCGAGCGCCTGATGCAGTTCGGCAGCCCGGCGCGGCTGCGCTCCCTGCAGGCGGCCGCCGCGCTGGGCCACGTGCACGCCCCCGGCGAGGCCTGCGACTACGCCAGCCGCCTGGCCGAGAGCCACGCCTTCGCGCTGGAGCTGCTGGCCGCGCGCGGTGAGCTCCCGCTCGCGCTCGACAGCCCCGAGGCCGAGGCCTTCGCGCAGGAGCGCGTCAAGGCGGTGACGGTGCACGAGGTCGGCCACGCGCTGGGCCTGCGGCACAACTTCCGCTCCTCGCGTGCCTACACGCTGGCGCAACTGGCCGACCCCGCCTTCACCGCCGCCAACGGCACCACCGCGTCGGTGATGGACTACCCCGACCTGAACCTGCCGCCCCCGGGCGTGCGCCTGCGCGACCACGGGGCCGTCTTCCGCAGCGCGATCGGCCCGTACGACCACTGGGCCATCGAGTACGCCTACCGGCCGCTGGACGGCCTGGACGAGGCGCAGGAGCGCGCCGCGCTGCAGCGCATCGCCGCGCGCAGCGCCGAGCCGCAGCTGGCCTACGGCACCGACGAGGACAACGCGCTCGGCGTCGACCCCGAATCCCTGACCTTCGACCTCGGTGACGACCCCGTCGCCTTCGGCCGCCTGCGCCTGGCAATGTCGCGCGAGCTGCTCGACCGCCAGGAGACGCGCCTGCCCGGCCCCGACGAGGGCTGGTCCGTGCTGCGCCGCGCCGTGCGCTATGCGGTGCGCGACGCCGCCGTGGCCGCCGGCGTGATGGCGCGCCAGATCGGCGGCGTGCGCCTGCTGCGCGACCAGCCCGGCAGCGGGCGCGACCCACTGCAGCCGGTCGACGCCGCGGTGCAGCGCGCCGCGCTGGACGCGCTTCTCGAGGGCGTGCTCGCCCCGGAGGCCTTTGCGGTGTCACCGGCACTGCAGCGTCGCCTCGCGGCCGACTTCAGCGAGGGCCCGGGCAGCGACTTCTCGCTCGCGCAGACCGTCACGCGACTGCAGCGAACGCTGCTGGGCCGGCTGATGGGCGAGGAGCTCGCCTTGCGCCTGCTCGACAGCGCCGACAAGCTGCCGCCGGGCGCCGGCTTCGGCCCGGGCGAGCTGCTGCAGCGCCTGCGCCTGGGCCTGTGGCGCGCGGCCCCCGCCGAGCCCGGTGCCGCGGCGCTGCAGCGCGACCTGCAGCGCGAGCACGTGAGCCTGCTCGCCGCGGCCGTGCTGCGGCCCACCGCCGCGCGCGCCGATCTGCGCACCCTTCACCGCGCCGAGGCGCGCGCGCTGCGCCAGCAGCTCGCGCAGGCGCTGGAGCGCGCCGGCCCCGCGGGCGCGGACGGCGTCGACCTGGCGCGCGCCCACCTGCAGGATTGCCTGGACAGCCTGGACGAGGCCCTGGCCGCGCGCGTGCAGCGCCCGGCGTCCTGAGCGGACCGGCGATACCGGCCCGGGCGCTCAGCCCGGCGTCCCGGGGTCGCCAGTCATGCGCGCCAGCACCTCGGCCGTGGCTGCGGTGTCGGCCTCGCCCAGCCCCAGCGCCATCGCCGCGGTGTAGATCGGCGCGCAGGCGTCCAGCAGCGGTGTGGGGCAGTGCACCGCGCGCGCCATCTCGCCGATGACCTGCATGTCCTTCTGCCACAGCGCGATCTTCATCGTCGCCGGCTCGTAGCGGCGCTCGATCATGAAGGGCACGCGCAGGCGCATCGCGCCGGTGCCGATGTAGGGGCTCGGACCCATGTGCTTCAGCGCGACCGCCGGGTCCAGCCCCATGCGGCGGCACAGCGTCACCATCTCGGCATAGGCCACGTTGTAGATCGCCACCAGGTGGTTGGCGGCCAGCTTCAGCTTCATGCCCGCGCCCAGCGGCCCGACGCGCGGCGCGTCCAGCGTGAAGGCACGCGCCAGCGCCGCGGCCTCGCGGCAGGCGGCCTGCGTGCCGCCCAGGTACATGATCCAGGTCTGCTGCGGCGCGGGCGTGGCCGTGCCGCTGATGGGCGCGTCGACCATGCGCCGGCCCTGGCGCCGCAGCGCGGCGGCGGCGGCCAGCTTGTCGGCCAGCGGCAGCGTGCTCGTCTCGATCACGAGCTGCCGCGCCGGTGCCGGCCCGGCCTGCTGCCACTCGGCCACCACGGCGTGCAGCGCGGCCGTGCTCGGCAGCGAGGTGACGAGCACCTCGGCCGCGCGCGCGACCTCGGCGTTGGACGCCAGCGGCCGCCCGCCCGCGCGGCGCAGCCGGGCGCGGCAGGCAGCCACGGGGTCGTGGCCAACGACCTCGTGCCCCGCCTCGACGAGGGCGCGCGCCATGAGGCCGCCCATCGTGCCCAGGCCGACCAGGCCGACACGGCGTGGGGTGGGCTTCATGGTGCCTCCCCGGCCGGCGTGGAGGCGGCGGCGTGCGCGCAGATCGCCCCCGGCGTCGTGAGCCACACGCCGCCGCCGGCCGCGGCCGCGTCGATGTGGCGCAGCGCCCGGCGCAGGTGGCGCAGGCGGTAGGGCTGGCCGACGATGTAGGGGTGCAGCGCGATGCCCAGCACCAGCGGCTGGCGTGCCGACTGCGCCAGCATCTCGTCGAACTGGTCGATGATCATCTGCGCGAAGTCCTTCGCGTCCATCTGGCGCGCCACGATCATCGGGATGTCGTTCAGCTCCTGCGGGTAGGGCACCGACCACAGCGTCTGCCCGCCGCGCGTGCGCATCGCCACTGGCTGGTCGTCGTGGCACCAGTTGAGCGTGTAGCGGTAGCCGGTCTCGGCCAGCAGGTCGGGCGTGAGGCGGCTCTCGCTGATCCACGGCGAGAGCCAGCCCGCCGGCGCCTGCCCGCTCTCGCGCTCGATGCGGTCGCGGCACAGCGCGAGCAGCGCGCGCTCGTCGGCCTCGGCCAGCGCGCCCTGGCGCTCGGCATTGCTGTGGCCGTGGCCGACGATCTCGTCGCCGCGCGCCACGCAGGCGGCCACGAGCTCGGGGCAGTGGTCGTACAGCGCGGTGTTGACGAGCGCCGCCGCCGGCCAGCGCAGCTCGTCCAGCAGCTCCAGGCAGCGCCAGGCGCCGACGCGGTTGCCGTACTCGCGCCAGCTGTAGTTCAGCACGTCGGGCTGCGGCGAGGCCGGGCCGATCATGGCCCCCAGCCCCTCGCCGAAGGCGAAGTGCTCGTGGTTCACCGCCACGTAGACCGCCAGCCCGGCGCCGCCGGGCCATCGGTATCCGGGGCGCCGCGTGATCGGGCTGTAGGGAAAGCGGCCGTGGTCGGGCAGGGGGCCGAGGTAGGTGGCGGGCATGTCAGGTGGGGGGTCAAGGGGGCGGGCCGCGACGGGCGAGCCTTGGGGCCTGGGTCATGCAAGGGGCGCACCAGCCCCTTGCAAGGTTCTCTCAGGGCTTGCTGTGCTGCAACTTGGTGCGCGGGCACTTGTGCAGCCCACCACGGCTCGAGACCGGCAAGCTTGCGCCCAGTTCTGGTGCGAGACCATGCATCGAGGGTGGTGTCAAGTCGCGGCCGACAGGCGTGCCATCTGCGGCGTCACCGCGCTCCAGTCGGCCACGAAGCCGTCTGCCGACCGCTGCGGGGCTGGGGCGCGGCCTTCCAGCAACACCTTCAGCCCGGCCTGGACGCTGTCGATCAGCGGCAGATCCACGCCATCCTGCAGCGCCTGTGCGTAGCCGGCGAGTCCGGCGCCGCCCACGATGAGGCTGCGCACGCCCGGGCGCGCCGCGGCTCTGCAGGCCTCGCGCAGGTGGCGCAGCGCCAGCGCCGGGTCGGCCTGCATCTGGGCCCCGGTGGGGGCGACGGTCTCGACGTGGCGCAGGGCCTCGCCGAAGCCCAGCGCCAGCGCCAGCCGCTGCAGCATCGGCTTCCAGCGCTCGCCGCCGGTGACGACGGCGAAGGGCCCGAGCCGCGCGGCCTCGATGAAGGACGCCTCGGCCAGCCCGGTCACCGCGCAGGCGCTGGACTCGCGCAGCGCGAACAGGCCCGGGTCGCCGAAGCAGCCGATCAGTACGCCGTCCAAGGGCATCGCCGCGTCGCCCCGGGCCTGCGCCAGATGCTCGGCCCAGGTCTGCAGCACGGCGGCCCCGGCCACGGCGTGGCTGGCCTCGCAGGCGATGTAGCGCGCGCCGAAGGCGGCGGTGCGCACGGTGAGTTGCACGTCTTGTGGCAGCTGCGGGCGCAGCGCCTGCTCCAGGCGCGCGGTGGTGGCGGTGCTCGTGTTCGGGTTGATCAGCAGGTGGTGGGGCATGGCGTGGGGGAGAGGCAGTGCGGAGTTTCCTGGGCTTCCTGAAGAGCAAGTCCTGTTCCGGGGGGGGGCGCTGTCTCCGGCGTGCGTCGCCGGGCCTGCGGGGTGGCCAGGCCTGGCACGGTTCGTGCAAAGACCTTGTCATCGGGCGGGTTTCACAAAGATACAGGCGTCAGCGACCCCGCCCGGCATCGATTCAACCACCCAGGAGTTTCCATGAAGCGTCGTCTCGTCCTGGCCGCCGGTGCCGCGGCCCTGTCCACCCCGACCTGGGTCCGTGCCCAGAGCGCCTGGCCCACTCGCGGCCCCGTCCGCCTGATCGCGCAGTTCCCTCCGGGCGGTCTGGTGGACACGGTGGCGCGCCTGATCGCGCCGCACCTGTCTCAGGCCCTCGGCCAGAGCGTCGTCGTCGAGAACCGGCCCGGGGCCGGCGGACTGATCGGCACCGAGTACGTGGCCCGGCAGCCGGCCGATGGCTACGCGCTGCTCGTCAGCCATGCCTCGGTCCACATCTACGCCACGGCGACGCGCAACGTCATGCCCTTCGACGCGGTGGCGGACTTCACCCACATGGCCATGCTGGTGGAAGCGCCGATGGTGCTGCTGGTGCGCGGCCAATCCCCGGACCAGACGCTTGCGCAGTACGTCAACCGGGCCAAGACCAAGCCGGTACGCTACGGCACCTCGGGCGTGGGCTCGGCCAACCACCTCTACGGTGAACTGCTGAAGATCGAGGCCCAGGCGCCCGAGCACGATCACGTGCCCTACCAGGGCAGCGCCCCGGCCATGCAGGACCTGCTGGCCGGCAACATCGACAGCCTGTTCGACCCGGTGACGACCAATGTGGCCCAACTCAAGGCGGGTTCGCTGCGCGCCCTGGCGGTCTCGACCCCGGCGCGCCTGCCGGCCCTGCCCAATATCCCGACCTTTGCCGAACTGGGCTACCCCTCATTCACCGGCTCGCAGTGGCTGGGTCTGTCGGCGCCGAAGAACCTGCCCGCGCCCATCACGCAGCGCCTGACGGCGCTCATGCCCGAGATCCTGGCCAAGCCCGACGTCATGGCCCGCCTGGAGGACCTGCAGACCCTGCCGCGCAAGACCCCGGTGCTGGGCGACGATTTCGTCAGGCTGATCCGCTCGCAGATCGACACCTGGACCAAGGTGGCGCGGCGCGCCAAGGTCGAGGTGATCGTCTGAGTGATGCCCTGAGCTCACCCCCCTGCGTTGTGCAGGGGGGGGGGCGCGGCTGCTGCATGCGTGTGCTCTCAGCATCGCGCCCGATCCTGGAACTCGAGCCTGAGGCCAGGCCGAGGCCAGCGTAACCGAGCGAGCCGCCCGGTGGTGCTCAGCGTCACATATGCCGTGTGCATATCGTCGCCCCCGAAGCACAGGTTGGTCACCGATCGGTCGGGCAGAGGCACGAACTCCTCGCCGCGGCCGTCCGGCTGCACGGAGCTGAGGCCTCCCCGTATCAGCGTGCCCACGCAAATCCGGCCATCTGCCTCGACCTTCAGCGAGTCAAGGCGCTGGTAGTGCGCTGAACCCCAGACGTAATGCCCGCCACTCGGTGAGGGGTAGCCGCGAATCTCCGCCACGCCAGGAGATCTCAAGGTCCACCGCCACAGCCGTCCGGTCTCGGTCTCGGCGACATACAACGCAGACTGGTCTGGTGAGAGACCGACGCCGTTGGGGAATGGGACCGGGAAGATCACCTCGCGGATGCTCGAGCCGTCCGGCTGGGCGTAATAGACGCCACCTCGGTCCAGTTCGCGCTCGCGCCGCTTACCGTTGCAGGTGAAGTAGAAGCCCCCAGCGCTGTCGAACACCAGATCATTCGGACCTTGCAGCGGATGTCCGTCGCAGGCCGTGTACAGCGTATCGAGCCGTCCCGTACGCAGGTCCACCCGCTGGATGCTGCCGCCCTGGTAATCGGCAGGCTGTCCACCCGGCCGGAGCAAGCCGAGCGTGCGCAGCCACTCGAACCCTCCGTTGTTGCACACATAGGCCGCACCGTCGGGGCCGATTGCCAGACCGTTCGGCCCGCCGCCGGTCTTCACCACGCAGACCTTTTCGCCATCGGGCATCACACGCGTGATCTGCTGCTGCTCGATTTCGACCAGGAGTACCGACCCATCCGGAAGGGCGACGGGCCCCTCGGGGAAGCCCAGGCCCGTGGCCAGCGTGTCGTGCGGCGCGAAAGGTCCTGGGGGAAGCGGCGTGTCGAGGCGGTCTTGAATCATGCGTCACCATCCTGCGCAAAGCGAACCAGGGAGATCTCGGGCGTGACATCGTCGAAGACCGCGCGTACCGGCAGTCCTTGCCTCTGTGCAGCCCCCTCTTCGGCTAGGGCGCCGACCAGGTTGCTGATGATCTGGGGCCCTTCTTCGAGCCGGATCACAGCCACGTTGTATGGCAGTTCCTCGACAAAGCTCGACCAGTACGCGCGATGGAACCATGTCCACGTCACCAAGCGTCCGCGACCGCTCACCACCTGCCAGCCCAGATCGTCGCCGAGGCATTGCTGGCATACCGGCGCCGGAGGGAACTGGTGATGCCCGCATGCACGGCACCGTTGGACGCTGAGCTCATGCCGGCGCGCGTACTCCCAGTACGGGCGGGTCAGCTCGTCGATCTTGGGCAAAGGCTTCGTGTAGTCGCCCATGAGCATCAACCCCGCGTGTAGATGATCGACCTGCAGCACGGCGTGGCGGCCACGTACTGCACCACCTCGCAATTCGGCAACTGACGACTGCCACACTCGCCGCGAAGCTGGCGCACCGCCTCGATGTTCAGGGCCCAGCCCTGCATGTACGAGTTGGACAGATGCCCGCCATCGGTGTTCGTGGGTAGCCTTCCGTCATGGCGCAGGGCACCTGCGGCGACGAAAGACCCGGACTCGCCGCGTCCGCAGAAGCCCAGTCCTTCCAGGCTGAACAGCACGGTCGGAGAGAAGTTGTCGTAGGCCATCAGCGCATCGATGGACGACGGACCGACACCGGCCATGGTGTAGACCTGACCGGCGACGGCCTGCAACTCGTCGTACCAGAAGTTGTCCGCGTAGTTGGAGATCGAGCTGCCGGTAAAGGCGTCCTGGGCTCCGACACCGCTGATGAGTACCGGCGGCTTGGCAAGATCGCGCGCGCGTTCGCGGGAGGTCAGGATCAGACAGCCGGCACCGTCATTGATGAGGCAGTAGTCGAGAAGCCCCAGCGGAGCGGCAATCCTCCGCGCGCGCGCGTGATCGTCTATCGTGATGGGCTCGCGCATGACCGCCGACGGGTTCAGCGCTGCGTTGGCGCGGATGGCGACGGGCACTTCCGCGAGTTGCCGTGTGGTCGTCCCGTAGCGCTCCATGTGGGAGCGGAACATCAAGGCGTGCGCAGCGCCGGGCGATGTCATGCCCCACGGATCCCAGAAGCCCGAACTCTCATCTCCCCCATAGTTCACCCGCCGCGAGCGCCCGATGTTCGCGTACAGCAAGGCCACGCAGTCCGCGGCGCCGCAGGCAATGGCCATCATCGCTTCGATGATCGCGATGCCCGACATGCGCCCGTGCGCAGGGGTCTGCATCGTCCATCTCGGGTCGATGCCCAGCACCTCGCCCATCCGGACGTAGTAGGGGATACGGCAGCACACAAGGCCATCGACGTCCTCCTTGCGCAGACCGCAGTCGGCTAGCGCCGCGCGGAATGCCTCGGCGGCCAGTCCGTAGTCGCTCTTCTCGGGAAAGCTGCCGAAAGCGGTGTGGCCGACGCCCGCGACGGCGATCCTGTCCTTCAGGTGCTTCATCGGCCGTCAGTGCTCCGTCCTAGATGACGTTTTCGCGCATGAAGCGCTCGATGTCCTGGTCGCTGTAGCCCAGCAGGTTCTTCAGCACGTGCACGTTGTCCTCGCCGTAGCACGGCGCACCGCGGTCTATCGGCCCTCCCGCATGGGCGGGTGTTTCGCTCAGCCTGGCGGGAACCTCGATAACTGGCCAGCGTCCGATCTTCGTGCCCGTCACTTCGGTGAGCCAATCCAGTGCGCGCAACTGCGGGTCGCGGTCGCAGCGGTCCTCGGCCGTCTGGCAAACACCTGCGGGCACGCCTGCGGCCTGCAACGCATGCATGGCCTCGTAGGAGTCCACGGTTGCTGTCCAGTGCGAAATCGCCTCATCCAGCGCGTCCTGATGCTGCATGCGCAGCGCCAGCGACGTGAAACGCGCATCGCTGCGAAGCGGCCCCAGGGCGGCGACATCGGTCAGCGCGAGCCATTCGTCCTCGGTGAAGCAGGCGATCGCAAGCCAGCGGTCTGCTCCGCTACACCGGTAGGCACCATGCGGCGCGGCCGGCTTGTAGGGAGATCGGTTGCCGATCCGCTTCCATGCGCGCCCGTTCGCGCTCCAGTCGAGCACGGCCGGACCGGTCATGAAGATGCCGCCCTCGCATTGCGATGAGTCGATGATCTGGCCCTCGCCGGTACGATTGCGGTGGAAGATGGCGCTCATGATCGCCAGGGCGAATCCGTAAGCGCCGATCCAGTCGAGATAGGAATAGCCCCAGCCGGCCGGTGGCCCGGGCTCCGGCTGTCCCGACATCTCCGTGGTGCCGGCAAACGAGGCGGCCACCGGGCCGACGGTGCGGAAGCGCCCGTAGACGCCGCTGCCGCCCATGCCCGACTGGCGCACGTAGATGATGTCCGGGCGGATGGATTTCATGACCTCGTAGCCCAGGCCCAGGCGCTCCAGGACCCCGGGTGAGAACCCTTCAGCCACCACGTCGCACAGGGCGAGCAGCTTCTTGGCGATCACCAGGCCCTCAGGGTGACGGATGTTCAACGACAGGCCGCGCTTGCCGGCGTTCTTGTTGTTGAACTGCCCGCCCATGTCGGGATCGCTTACCCCCTTCAGCGGAGCGGTGGCTGACTCGCGTGCGGCCCGGCCGCCGACCGGGGCCATCGCGGCGAGTCGGGTGTCCGGGTTCTCGTGCCACTCGATCTTGAAGCATTCCGCTCCCAGGGCCGCGGCATAGCGCGTCCCCCCCGCGGAGGCCAGGAACCAGGAGAAGTCCAGGATACGGATGCCCTGCAAGGGGAAGGGTTTGCCGTGGGGCGAGAGGACGGCGCCATCGGCTGGCACTCCGGCCGCCGTGGCCGACAAGGCGGTCTTGCTCCCGCTTTCGGTCAGGATCTCGGCGGTGTGTTCGCCCAGATGCGGAGCGCGTCGGCCGGCCTGCCACCCGGTGGTGCTGCCGATCCATTTGGAGACGACGTATCGAAAACTCCTGCCGAGGTCTTCGTGTTCCAGGTCGGCAAAGGTGCCTCGGCCGAGCCAGTGCGGGTCGGTGGCGTTCTCGTGGGGCTTGCGCACGGGCGCCCACAGCAGGCCGGCAGCTTGGGCCTCGGCCCACGGCACGCGTGCGTAGGTGTGGGCACCCACGAAGCGCTGGATGACCTCGAGCTTGTGCGCCGTCCGCTCGTCCATCGCCCTGGTTCCGGGGATGTTCCGAGCCTTGAGGTCCGTACCCGTCTGAGATGGTTGCAGGTCTGCGGCCATGCCGTAGCGCTCGAGGAAGGGGACGAGATTGGCCTCGTCCCGGGCCGCGACGCCCCAGGTCATGATCCAGCGACCGTCCTTCGTGTAGGCCATGCTGGGGGTGCGACTGACATGCTCCGAAGCGTGGCGGCAGGTCTGTCGGAACACCGGCGCGCGCCGCATGATCCAGGACATCAGGTCGACCTCGGTGCACTTGGCCACCGCGTCGTGGATCGCGCACGAGACCTCCTGCCCCTGCCCACAGCGCTGCCTGTGCACGAGCGCTGCGGCGATGCCCATCGTGAGGTGCTCGCCTGCGATGTGAAAGGCATGCCAGAGCTGCGGCGCCACTGGTGGCAGGTCGTAATGTCCCGAGGGATCGGGGTCGTACCCGCAATTCATCATCACCCCGCCCAGGGCGAGGTGCACAAGGTCGCTGCCCTTGAAGTGCTGCCACGGGCCCGTGTCCCCGAACGGCGTCAAGCGTGCAATGACGAGTTGCGGCCAGCGATCTCGCATGGCCGTCCGATCAAGGCCGAGGAGGCGGGTCACGCCACCTGCGGACGCGTCCAGCAGCACGTCAGCTCCGCCGAGGAGTGTGTCCAGCACCTCCCGCTCCCGTCCGGCAGGCAAGACCAGCGAGCGCTTGCCGCGGTTGTAGTGCCAGAAATGCAGCGACCGCTCGGGGTCGGGTACATCGCCGACGAACGGACCGATGCGACGCGAGGGCGCCCCATCGGCAGGTTCGATCTTCACCACGTCGGCCCCCAGCCCTGCGAGCAGCAGCCCGCAATGCTCGACCGACTCGTCACCGAATTCGACCACGCGCAGGCCAAGGTAAGGGCCCGGCTTGGCCGGAACCGGGTCAGCCGTGTGAGGCAGAGGGGTTGGATCGTCCATCTGAAGCGTCCCGTAGACGGAACGAAGCTACTGCTGGGTAGGATGCATTAGCGCAGGTCTCTCGGCGTGTTGTCAAGATGCCAGCCGCTGCGAGCGACACCGCGCGCACGTGCCTGCATTGCTCCTGCGTCGTGATCAGCCAGGTGTGGTGCGTCGCGCCGCCAGGACAGTCATTGACATCCAATACTACCCTTGGGTAGGATGCTTTCTCCTGGCGACGGAGAAACGATGCTCGACTGGAAAATCGTGCTTGACTGGAGGTTCGCCGATGTCGAGCAGCGCTACGACACGCGTGATGCGATCCTCTACGCCCTGGGACTGGGATGCGGGCAAGATCCCATGGATGAGGCCGATCTGCGATACCTCTACGAGGATCATGCCGAGGGCTTCCAGGTGCTGCCCAGCCTTGCCGTTGTCTTGGGTGGCCCGGGCGCCTGGATGCGAGATCCGCGCACTGGTATCGAATGGGTCAAGAGCCTGCATGGTGAGCAGGGCCTGGTCATGCACGCGCCACTTCCTGCGTCGGCGACCGTGATCGGCCGCAACCGCGTCACCGACATCGTTGACAAGGGCCCAGGCAAGGGGGCTTTGCTCATGATGGAGCGCGACATCATCGAAGCCAGCACGGGTCGGCTCATCGCCACACGCAAGTCCACCTCCTTCCTACGGGCCGATGGGGGATGCGGTGCCCCGGGCGTGGCCAAGCCGCGGCCGGAGCCGTTACCCACGCGAGCACCCGATGCCGTCGTCGACATCGGTACGCGCCCCGAGGGAGCTCTTGTCTACCGGTTGTCGGGTGACTACAACCCCGTGCACGTGAGTCCTCAGGTGGCCCGCAAGGCGGGGTTCGACCGCCCCATCCTGCATGGGCTGTGCACCTTCGGTATCGCGTGCCGCGCGCTCATCAAGGCTGCCTGTGGCGGCTCGCCCGACCGCTTGGGCGCGATGAGCGGCCGCTTCAGCGCCACCGTCTATCCGGGCGAGACGCAAACCGTCGAGCTGTGGCGGGAAGCTGCAGGGCGAGTTCGCTTCCGCAGCCGCGTGCTGGCCCGTGATGTGACGGCCATCG
This sequence comes from Rubrivivax sp., assembly GCA_044375195.1. Taxonomy (GTDB): domain Bacteria; phylum Pseudomonadota; class Gammaproteobacteria; order Burkholderiales; family Burkholderiaceae_C; genus Rubrivivax. The sequence goes on from JBILNB010000018.1 coordinate 59,004, forward strand.
ATTTCGGCGAGGCCACCATCCGATGACTGGGCCGGGCCCCACCACAGCGGCGAGCGGGGCGTCACCCCTGGCGGTACCGGCCGAGGGTGCGCTGGCGCCGCCGCGCTACTCGGGCGCCTTGCCCCGTGCCACGCCTGAGACGCAGCCCTTCTGGGCGGCGCTGAGGGCGGGCAGGATCGATCTTCCGTGGTGCGAGAGTTGCGGCCGGCCGCACTTCTATCCGCGTCTTCTGTGCCCGCATTGCGGTGCAGACCGGCTGTCCTGGCGAACGGCCTCGGGCCGCGGCACGATCCACACCTTCGTGATCAACCACAAGCCGCCCAAGGGATGGGCCGGTCCGGTGCCCTATGTCATCGCGGTGGTGGAACTCGACGAGGGGCCCCGGCTGCTGACGAACCTCGAGACGGTCGACTCTCCCACGCCCGAGAGCGTGCACATCGGGCAGCGGGTGATGCTCGTGCCCCGCGCGGTGACCGAAACCGTGACCCTGCCCTGGTTCAGGATCTCGGCCTCGGTGCCCATGCCCGCCCCAGCAACGACGACCGAGGCGGATCGCGCAGGCAACGCAGCACCGGTGTGGTTGCCCGGCTGTGCCGCCACCATCCGGCGCCGGAGACCCCTGGCCGCCATCGTCGGTGCTGCAGAGAGCGAGGTGCTCGGCAACCTTCCCCAGTTCTCCCGGCTGGGCCTGCATGCAGACGCGGCTCGTCGTGCGGTGGCCGATGCCGGGCTGAAGCTGACCGACGTCGACGGCTTGTTCTCCACCGTGGCAGGTCCGAACGAACTGTCCGAGTACCTGGGCCTGGTGCCACGCTACGTGGACAGCACAAGTGTCGGCGGGTGTTCTTACATGATCATGGTCAGGCATGCCGTGGCCGCAATCCAGGCGGGCTATTGCAGCGTTGCCTTGATCGTGCACGGCGAGAGCGGGCGTTCGCGCATCGACACCGACCTCGAGATCGCGCCCGCAAGCCCGCAGGGGCAGTTCGAGGCGCCTTTTGGCACGGCGGGCGCGCCGACAACCTTTTCCCTGCCGGTAGCCAGGCACTTCCACCAATTTGGTACGACCAAGGAGCAGATGAGCCACGTACCCGCCGCCACGCGCGAGTGGGCGCTGCTCAACCCGAAGGCCATCATGCACGCGGCGGGGTCGATCTCACCAGCGGACGTGATGGCATCGCGCGTCGTATGCTGGCCCTACAACCTGCTGGACTGCTGCCTGGTCGCCGACGGCGGCGGCGCGCTGGTGGTCGTCGCGGCGGACCGCGCGCACGATTTCCCCCACCGCCCCGTCCATGTGCTCGGCACCGGTGAGGCCACCGCGCATCGGCAAGTGGCCATGATGCGGGATTTCACGGTTGCCGATTCCAGCGTTCTGTCGGGACGCCAGGCCTTCGACGAGGCCGGACTGGGGCCGAAGGACATCGGACACCTGATGCTGTACGACGCCTTCAGCTTCACCCCGATGATGTTCCTCGAGGATCTGGGCTTCGTCGGCCGCGGCGAGTCGGGTCCGTTCGTCGCGCAGCGGGTCACAGGCGCGAACGGGCGGTCCGTCTATGCCACCGGGCCCGGCGGCTTGCTGCCCATGAACACCAACGGAGGCGGCTTGTCCTACTGTCACACCGGCCGCTACGGCATGTTCGCGCTGCTTGAGTCGGTTTATCAGTTGCGTGGCGCTGCCGGCGCGAGGCAGGTACCGGACTTGCACGTCAGCATCGCGCACGGGCCCGGTCGCCAGTTTGCCGCGGCTGGCACCGTGATCATGGGGAGGGGGCTGTGAGCCCGGTGGCTGCCGAGACTGACGATCTGGCCGACGGGGTGGCTCGCCAGCGGCGAGCGCAGGCTTTGCGTGAATATCCGCGGCTGGGCTTGTTCATCGACGGTCGCTGGTGCGCGGGCGATGGGCGTGACACCCGGCCCGTGATCGATCCCGCCACAGAGGAGGAAATCGGCCGACTGCCCGTGGCAACTGCAGTCGACCTCGACGCCGCGTTGGCCGCTGCCGAGGCAGCGCTGCGCGAATGGCGATCACGCACACCGCAGCAGCGCGCCCAGGTCCTTCACCGCGCTGCCGCACTGATGCGCGAGCGTAGCGAAGCGATCGCCGGGACCATCACGCTGGAACTGGGCAAGCCACTCCCCGAAGCGCACGCCGAGGTCGAGCGCATGGCGGCCCTGTTCGAATGGCATGCCGCCGAGGGGTGCCGCACGTACGGGCGAATCGTGCCCGCCCGGGAAGGGCTCGAGAACAAGGTCGTGCGCGAACCCATCGGCGTCGTGGCCGCCTTCACACCTTGGAACGGCCCGGGGGCCTCCCCGTCGCGCAAGATAAGCGCGGCGCTCGCGGCGGGCTGCGCCGTCATCATCAAGCCCGCCGAGGAGACACCGGGTTGCGCGATTCACATCGCGCAGTGTCTGTCCGATGCCGCGCTACCCCCGGGTGCGCTCGGCATGGTCTTCGGCGACCCGGCCCGGATTTCCGAGCACCTGATCTCCTCCCCCGTGGTGCGAGCGTTCTCGTTCACAGGTTCCGTGCCTGTCGGCCGGGCGTTGGCCGAGCTTGGCGGGCGCCACCTCAAGCCCTCGATCCTGGAGCTTGGCGGCCACTCGCCGGTGCTCGTCTGTCCGGACGCGGACCCCATCGCCGCCGCACAGGCGAGCGCGGCCTACAAGTTCACCAACGCCGGTCAGATCTGCGTTTCGCCGACGCGATTCTTCGTACACCGGTCCCTCCTGGCCGAGTTCGAGGCCGCCCTGACCGAGGCAGCACGGCGGGTGAGGGTCGGAAACGGCTTCGTGCGCGGAGTCCAGATGGGTCCTCTGGCGAACGCGCGTCGCCGATCGGCGGTCGAGGCGATGATCGAACAGGCCGAATCGGCCGGCGCCCGCCTTTGCTGCGGGGGTCGGCGAATCGGGCGCGCGGGCTTCTTCCTGTCGCCTGCCGTGATCGCAGATCCGCCACCTGGCACACATGCCCTTCGCGACGAGCCTTTCGGACCGTTGGCTCTCTTGCTGCCGTATGACGACCTGGACGACGCGATCACGCGTGCCAACGCCACCCGCTACGGCTTGGCCGGCTACGCCTTCACCGATTCCGCGGCGACAGCGCAGCGCATCAGCCGCGGGCTCGAGTGCGGCACCGTGTCGATCAACCACTTCGCTGGCGCCGGTGTGGACACGCCATTCGGCGGCGTGAAGGACAGCGGCTGGGGCCGCGAGGGCGGCGTCGACTGCTTCGAGGGCTACCTCGCCACGAAGCTGGTCTCCCACCGCTGTCGCTGAGATCCCGTTCCACTTCTTCCAGGAGACCCGTTCGTCATGCGATTCAAGAACAAGGCAGCCATCGTGACTGGAGGAGCCAGGGGCATCGGCTATGCGATCGCCGAGGCCCTGGCCCGGGAAGGTGCGGCGATCCTGGTGCTCGACCCCGGTGGTGCCAAGGACGGCGCTGCCGAGGAGGGCTCGCCGGCGGAGCAGGCGGTCGCGCAGATTCGCGCCGCTGGCGGTCGCGCCGTGGCGTGCGCAGAGTCTGTGGCCGACTTCGATGCCTGCGGGCGGGCGGTGGCGCTGTGCATCGAACAGTTCGGTTCGGTGGACATCGTCATCAACAACGCCGGTGTGCTTCGGCCCAAGATGGTCTGGAACATGTCCCAGACCGACTGGGATCTCGTGGTGTCGGTCCACCTGAAGGGTCAGTTCAACATGATCCGCCATGCTGCAGGCCACATGCGCGAGCGCGGTTGGGGCCGGATCATCAACATGGGCTCGGAGGCCTGGCGCGGGACGGTGGGCCAGATCAACTACGGGGCAGCCAAGGGTGGCGTGTTCAGCCTGACCAGGGGTTGCGCGCGCGAACTGGGCCGCTACGGCATCACTGTCAACACGGTATGCCCGGCAGCGGCGACTCGCCTGACGATGGACGATGCTGTGAAGGAGGGTTTTCGCAAGCGACTGGCAGCAGGTCTGATCACCCAGGCCCGCTACGATCAGGTCATCAACATGGGTGGCCCGGAGTTCGTCGCACCCTTCGCCTGCTACCTGGCGAGCGAGGAAGCCGGGCACATCAATGGCCAAGCGTTTCGCGTCGAGCGCGGGATGATCGGAATCTACAACGAGCCCGAACTGCGCGCATCCCTCAGCTACCCCCAGGACCGTGTGCCCTCGTTCGAGGAATTGGCCTCGCTTGTGCCGAAATCGCTGCTTCAGAACTACACCAATCCGGCGCCCCGGGCCGAGCCTGATGCAGGGCAGGCGCGGGCCGAAGCCGCGACGGGCGCGGCGGGCAAGTCATGAAGTCGACAGGCCCCATCAACGCCGGCCTGATGGAAGGCCGTTCGCTGTACGAGCACGAACACGAGTTGTACCGGCGCCAGGTTAGGCGCTTCTTCGACACCGAGGTCGTACCGCACATCGACGCCTGGGAGGAGGCCGGCATCACTCCGCGCGAGGCGTGGCTCAAGGCGGGAGCCGCCGGGCTCCTGTGCCCGACGATCTCACCGGACTACGGCGGTGCGGGCGGAGATTTCCGGTACATGTGCGTGGTCGACGAGGAACTCGGCTACACCGGTCAGGCCAGCTTCACCATCCAGACCCATACCGACATCGTTGCGGCCTACGTGGAGGCGCTTGGCACGGAAGAACAGAAGCAGCGGTGGTTGCCCCGGATGGTACGTGGCGAGATGATCGGTGCCGTGGCGCTGACCGAGCCGCACGCGGGCAGCGATCTCAAGGCCCTGCGGACGACGGCGCGCCGCGATGGTGACGAGTACGTGATCAACGGCTCGAAGACCTTCATCACCAATGGCATCAACGCCGATCTTGTCATCGTCGCCTGCAAGACCTCGCCCGAACTCGGCGCCAAAGGCGTCAGCCTCGTGGTCGTGGACGGGGATCGCCCGGGGTTCAGGCGTGGGCGCCGCCTCAAGAAGATGGGCATGAAGGCGTCCGACACCGCCGAACTTTTCCTCGACGATGTGCGAGTGCCAGCCTCCAACCTGCTGGGCGAGGAGAACCGTGGGTTTGCCCAGGTGATGCACGAGATCCCCAAGGAGCGCCTCTCGATCGCGATCATCGCCACGGCCACCACCCAGAAGGCCTTCGACATCACGGTGGACTACGTCAAGCAGCGCCAGATCTTCGGCAAGCCGCTGGTGGACTTCCAGAATACGCAGTTCAAGCTCGCCGAATTGAAGACGCAGTTGCGTGCCGCTTGGGCCTTCGTCGATCAGTGCATCGTCAAGCAGATGCGGCATGAACTCACCACCGACGAGGCCGCCTCGGCCAAGCTGTTCTGCACCGAGCTGCAAGGCCGCATGATCGACGAGGGTCTTCAGTTGCATGGCGGCTGGGGCTACATGAGCGAGATGATGATCTCTCGCATGTACGTCGATGGGCGCGTCAGGCGCATCGCCGGGGGTAGCTCCGAGGTAATGAAGATGCTCATCGCGCGTGGCCTCTGATGGCGATGGCGCAGTCCTCTTCCCTGGCAGGCGGGGCCGTGTCCACCGCAGCCCCGTTGTCGGGCATCCGCGTGCTCGACCTGTCGACGGTGGTCGCCGGACCGTTCGGATCGGAGATCCTGGGTTACCTCGGCGCTGACGTCATCAGGATCGACCCACCGACTGCCACGCCTGCCCCGCTAGGTGACGGCCCGGAGGGCTCACGGGTCAGGGATGCCGAGGGGTTCACCTGGGCCCTTCAGCGCAACAAGCGCAGCATCGTCCTCGACCTCAAGAGCGAGGAGGGCAAGAACGCGTTCAGGCGGCTCGTCGAATGCAGTGACGTGGTGTACGAAAACTTCCGCCCTGGCGTGATGGAACGACTGGGTCTGGACCACGCCTCGCTGTGCGGCCTGAACCCCGGGCTCATCAGCTGTTCGATCAGCGGCTTCGGCGCTGCAGGCCCCTGGTCCAGGGTGGCAGCCTACGACGCGATCGTGCAGGCGCTCGGTGGTTCGATGAGCATCACGGGCACGGGGGTACCCGGGGACATGCCCTGCCGCCTCGGGGTGCCGATCGGCGACATCGGCGGTTCGCTCTACGCGGTCATAGGCATCCTGGCGGCGCTCCACGAGCGCTCGCGCACTGGGCGGGGCAAGGCACTGGACATCTCGCTGTTCGACGTGCAATTGGCGCTGAATACCTACCGGGTGCCACAGACCTTCGCCAGCGGCATCGACTTCGGGATGCCGTCTCCGCGCCGCGGCGGTGCCGGCGCAACACCCTACGGACCATTCGCCTGCGCTGAGGGCTCTTGGGTCGTGCTCGGCGTGGCGAGCAATTTCTGGCCGGCCTTCTGCCGTGCCCTCGGGCAGCCCGACTGGATCGAAGACAAGCGTTTCGCCACCCTGGCGCAGCGGCAGGTGAACCAGACCGAACTCGAGGGACTGGTCGAGGCTCGCCTGCGGGACCACACCGCGACCCACTGGCAGGACTGTCTCATGTCCGCCGGTGTTCCCGCAGCCTGTGTGAACCGCATCGACGAGGCATTCATGCATCCCCAGGCGCGCGCCCGGGGCGCACTGGTGAGCTTTCGCCAGGCGGGCGGGCGTGTGGTTCGCGCAGCCGCACACCCGGTGCGCTGGGTCGGCGAGCCGGCCTTCGAGCAGCGCGCACCGGTGGAGATGGGTGCCGATACCGATGCCGTCCTCGCAAGTCTGGCGAGTGGACCCGCCAGCACGCCTGCGAAAGATCTCCAGGCGGGCGCCAGGTCATATGACGTCGATGGCAATCACCGCACCAAGACTGCCGCGCTGGCCTGCCGAGTGGGACCTCTGGCGGGCACTCTGGTGCTCGAGTTCTGCGGCGACGAGCCGAGCGGTACCCTTGGAACGCAGATCTTGGCGGACCTCGGCGCCACGGTACTTAAGATTGAACGTCCACCAGTCATGGAGGTATCCGGCCAGATGCGTCCGCCGGCGCAGACATACGACGGACACGTGCGGCCCGACATCGCCTACGCCTTCGGCCTGAACCGGAACAAGCGCAGCCTCACGCTCGACCTGAAGAGCGACACCGGCCGCGACCTGGCGCAACGCCTTGCTCTCTTGGCCGATGTGGTCTACGAGAACCACAAGCCCGGCGTGATGGCCAGGCTGGGCCTTGGAGCACAGGATCTGCGCGCCAGGAACCCACGTCTAGTAGTGTGTTCAGTGTCGGGCTATGGCCAGAGCGGTCCCTGGGCCACCCAGCCGGCCTATGACGTCACCATCCAGGCAGCGAGCGGAGTCATGAGCATCACCGGCACCGGGCAAGCCGGCTCCGCACCCGTGCGCTGGGGCAACCCGATCGGCGGTATTGCCGGCGCGCTCTACGCCGTCATCGGGGTCATCGCATCGCTGTTGCGGCGCAAGCGCAGCGGGCACGGCGCGTGGCTCGACGTCGCGCTGCTCGATGCCCAACTCGCCTTGCACGCGTATCGTGTTCCCACCGCGATGAGCGGCCGACAGTATCTGCCCGAGGCCCGCCGTGGCGGCAGCGGCGCCTTGCCCTACGGCCCCTTCCTGGCTCGCGACGGAAAGTGGTTTGTGATGGGTATCACCCACCAGTTCTGGGCCAAGGCCTGTGAGGTGCTCGAGCATCCCGAGTGGGTGGACGATGCCCGCTTTGCCACCGAGCCTCAGCGCCAGGCCCATGAAGCAGAGCTCAACACCCTCATTTCGCAGGCCATGGCTACGCAGGCCGCCTCGTTCTGGCAAGAGCGCTTCGTCGCGCGCGGAATCCCGGGTGCCATGGTGCTCTCGATCCGCGAGGCTTTCGGTCATCCGCAGGCGATCGCGCGAGGCATGCTGGTGGGATTTGCCGGCGATGTGCCAGCTCCCGCCCGCAGGGTCCGCGTTGCCGGCGACCCGATCTGCTTCGTCGGCGGAGCTCGGCAGCCGTTTGCGCCGATGCCGGGTGTGGGCGCGGACACGCAAAGCGTGCTCGGCCAGTTGCTCGGGCTGTCGCCGGACGAACTGCAAGGCCTTCGCACCGAAGGTGTGACTTGGTGGCCTGATGAGGGGGTGGTCTATGACCGCCCCAGCGTCGTCTGAACGGGCTGTCACCCCGGACACCGGCCGCCTTCCCGACCTGACGAGCACCCGGATACAGAACATGCCCGGCTTTCGTATCACCGACTGGTTCGAATACACGGCGAAGGCTCGTCCTGACCTGCCCTTCCTGGTCATGGGGGGGCGCACTCTCAGCTACGCCGAGGCCGACGTCTGGGCCAACCGATGGGCCCACGCTTTGGTGTCACGCGGGCTGAAGGTTGGCGATCGGATCGCCTGCTTGGCGGAGAACGCCGTTTCCACCGGAGTGATGCTGATGGCAGCCGCCAAGGTGGGCGTGGCCCCGTTCATGCTGAACTACCGCCTCGCGCCTGTTGAATGGCTGGGCATCCTGCGAGATGCGCAACCGCGTGCCGTTTTCGCGACCAGCGCCGCCTACGTTGACGGCATTGCTGGCCTGGACCTCGAAACCGAGCTACCCGGCATCGTCCAGGTAGCCATCGACGACGAAGAGCCATGCGATCGGCGTGCCGGATGGTTGACCCTGGAAGAGTTCCTCGCCGGCCAGCCGTCGACCAAGCCATCGGTGCTTGTCGATCCCGAGGACATGCTGTACCTCATCTACACCAGCGGGACCACCGGGCTTCCCAAGGGCGTGATGATCAGCCACGTCAACGCGCTCGCTCACATCGAACAGGCCATGAGCGCCTCCCCAGCGAGCAAGGCTCCCGGCGAACGCGCGCTCGTGACCACGCCGCTGTACCACGCGGCGGGCCTGAACCGCATCATGAATGCAGCGGTCAAGGGTGGCACCGTCGTCCTGATGAAGCATTTCGAGGCCGAGGAGTTCATCTCGACGCTGGAGCGTGAGAGGATCAACTCGTGCAACATGGTGCCGGCCATCATGCAGGCGCTGGTTGACATGCCCGGGATCGAAACGCGCCGCTTCGAGGCGCTGCGCGTCATCTACTACGGCGCAGCGCCGATCAGCGTGGGCCTCCTGCGGCGCGCCCTCGAGGTCTTCCGGTGCGACCTGGTGCAGGGATACGGGCTGACCGAGGCCACGGGCGGCTTCGTGTACTTGAACGAGGTCGACCACGCCCGTGCGCTTGCTGGCAAGGACCATCTGCTGCGCTCAACGGGTCGCTCGGTCTTGGCGGACGTGCGAATCGTGGACGCTGACGGCCGAGACCTCGGGGTGGACGAGCCCGGTGAGTTGCTGGTGCGCGGCCCCAACGTCATGAAGGGGTACTGGCGCAACCCGCAAGCCACCCGGGAAACGGTGCGCGATGGCTGGCTTCACACGGGAGACGTGGCGCGCATCGACGCCGAAGGATATGTCTACCTTTGCGACCGCCTGAAGGACATGGTCGTCAGCGGCGGCACCAACATCTACCCGCGTGAGGCGGAGACGGTGCTGCTGGAGCATCCCCGGCTGGCCGATGTGGCCGTGATCGGCGTGCCGGACGAAAAGTGGGGTGAGGCCCTCCTGGCCGTTTGTGTGGCGCGCGGGCAGACGCCCGGGGTGGAGGAACTCATCGAGTTCTGCCGTGGACGGCTGGGCGGCTACAAGATCCCGCGACAGTACGAGTTCGTTGATGCGCTGCCGCGCAATCCAAGTGGCAAGGTGCTCAAGCGCGTCCTGCGGGAGCCGTATTGGCGCGGACGCGGTCGTGCCATCGGGTGAGCCTGTCCAAGCGCATGGTCAGGGCTGGCGAGGGCCTGACCCGAAGCCCATCATCCACGCAGCCAGCCCGCCAGCGCCGTGAAGCAGGCATCGAGGGACCGGAAGAGCGCCAGGGCTGGATTTCTCTCGATGGCCACAACGCGTTCCGGGATCAGGTTCGCGCCCGTCCACACGATGCAGATGGGTTTGCCGTGCGCACGTCCCAGAGCACCCAGCCTCGGCAGCAAGGCGGCGCTCTGCGACTGCCCCCATGGGAGCACGAGCGCCGAGTACCGGGCATCCCCGAGCAGCGCCTCTGCCGCATCGGCGAGCAGGTCGGGATGCCGCGTGGCCTGCGCCGTCGTGTCGCAAGGGTTGCGCGCCGCGGCAAACGCTGGCAGCGTCGAACGAAGCCGCTCCAGCGTAAGCTCGCCAGGCTGTGGCAACGCCACCCCGGCGCGCTCGGCTGCATCGGCTGCCAGGATGCCGGTGCCGCCTGAACTGCTCAGCACGGCGACGCCTGCTCCTAGAGGCTTCGCCGGCGCAGCAGGCGCCTTCGCGAGGAACACGGACGTCTCGATCACCGCCTCGATCGGCGTCACCGACACGATCCCCCGGCGTGCCGGGTGCGCGGCCAGGCATGCGGGAGAGGAAGTTGCCGTGTGGAACCGGATGGCCTCCAGACCCGCCATGCTTCGACCGATGTGGCGCATCGCCACGCGTTTGCCCGCCAGAACGGCGTGGTCGAGAGCGGACTCGAGTCTGGTGGGGTCGCGCAGACCTTCGAAGACCAGGGCGATTGCATCGCAGGCGGAATCTTCATCCAGTGCCACCAGGTGCGTATTCCACGCCATCCCGGACACCGTTCCACTCTGATGGCGGACAGCATTCCGCGGTGATGGCGGACACCGTTCCACGCTGAAGGCGGACAGCGTTCCATCCTGATCGCGGACACCGG
>JBILNB010000062.1:0-26843 GCA_044375195.1 Rubrivivax sp.
GAGCTGTCACTCAGGCACCCCACCCAGGGTGTCCGCGATCGCCTGGAACGCTGTCCGCGATCAGCCTGGAATGGGTGTCCGCGATCAGTGGAATGCGCAACCAGGTAATCCGCGACGTCCACGTCGGCGGAATTGCCGCAGGTCAGCACATGCGTCAGATCCACGCCGCGGTCGGCAGCCTGCGACAGCGCCAGGGCGAGCGCCCCCGACTGGCTGACCAGCGCGATGCGGAGCCGGACGGCCTCCGTCCGGGCCTGGACGTCGCAATCCGGCCCGGACGCCGACGTCGACCGGGCTGATAGCGCACCGAACTCCGCGAAGGCAGCGCGCAGCCTGCGGTCATGGCTGGCAATCCCCACACAGTTCGGTCCGACCAAGTGCATTCCACCCGATGCCGCGATAGCCGCCAGCCGATGCTGAGCGGCCAACCCGTCTTCGGTACCTGTCTCGGCATAGCCCGCCGCAAACACGATGACCGCCCCGAACCCCCTGTCGGCGCACTGGCGGACACGTGGTCATCGAGCTGGAACAGGGCTAGGCGGCTGCCTGGCCGCCCGAACGCGCTATGAGGGGCTGCCTGCGGGCATCGCCCCCCGGGCGAAGATGTCGAGGAAGTGCTGTGACAGTTGCTCGGCATTCATGGGCCCGTCCGGCCGGAACCAGAAGGTCATCCAGTTGAAGGCGCCGAAGAGCGCGAACGACAGGGCAATCGGATCGCAAGGCCTGATCGAGTGGTCGGCAATGCCTTGGGCGATGATCTGCTCGACCTCGCGATTGAGCCGGCGGCGCCCGACCCACAGTCGCTCGCGACCGCGCTCGCTCAGCGAGCCGGGAGCGGTGTTGCGGATCAGGCAAATCCCGAACTCGGTCGTCATGACCCGCGCATAGCCGCGGAACAGCAAGACCAGGCGGTCCCAGCCCGACACCTGGGCGCGGCGCACCTCGTCGAGCATGGTGTGCAGTTCCTCTGTCGCGATGCGGGAGCACTCGAAGAGCATGTCCTCCTTGTTCTTGAGGTAGTAGTACAGGTAGGGCTTGCTCACGCCGAGTGCCTTGGCCACGTCACTCATCGAGGTCTCGTGGTAGCCGCGCTCATTGAAGATGCGGGCCGCAGCCAGCAGGATCGTCCTGGCCTTGGCGCTGTGCTTCTCCTCAGTGGACTGTCCCTCAGGGCCTGACCTGCGGGCCGCAGCAGCGACTGCATCGGATTGAAGGGGACGCGCTCGCGGCATCAACCAAGCTCTCAAGAATCAGTCGCCTGATGATATCCCGCGAGCCAGGCATGGCCTTTCATCGACGCTGCGGGCGATCTGAGCCTGGCACTGCGATCGCGCGATCAAGGGTAATCCCTTGTCGCAAGGACTTCCCTATCCTGGGTGACGGCCATAGACTACCGGCGAGTAGGATTTTTGCCGGCGGCCAAACCCACTAGGAGCATGGAGATGAACGCACCACGGATTGCACACACCACCGCAGGAACGTCTCTGCCCGCGAACCGGCGTCGAGCCTTGCTCGGCGCATTGGCAGCGTTCGTCTCGGGTTCCGGCGCCCTCATGGCGCAACCGGTGCTCGCCCAGGGTAGCTTTCCGAGCAAGCCCGTCACGATCGTGGTCGGCTACCCACCCGGAGGGCCGACCGACATCTACGCCCGCGCCTTGGGTGAAGGGCTGTCAGCGCTGTGGAAGCAGCCCGTCGTGATCGAGAACAAGGCCGGCGCCTCGGGGACGATCGGTGCGATGCAGGTGCTGCGCGCGCCTGCTGATGGCTACACGCTGTCCTTCACCAACAACGCCACCAACGGCGCTTACGAGCAACTCAACACAAAATTCACTGGCTTCAAGACGCTCAAGGATTTCGCGCCCGTCGGGCTGTTCGGAGTGGTGCCGACGGTACTGGTGGTGCGCGGAAACCTGCCAGCGAGGAACATGAGCGAGTTCGTCACGTACGCCAAGGCCAATCGCGTGACCTACGGCAGTTCTGCCACTGGCAGCGCGCCCCACCTGGCCAGCGAGTTGCTGGCCTCGGCCACCAACATCGAGATGACGCTTGTGCCCTACAGGGGCGCCGCGCCCTTGATAACGGACCTGATCGGTGGCCAGATCGACATGTACGTGGGGGGGCCGTCGACGGTGATGGATCACGTCAGGTCGGGCCGAATAAGAGCGCTTGCCGTGCTTCACCCCACCCGCCTGCAGGCGGCGCCTGGCGTGCCGACGCTGGCAGAGCAGGGCATACGCGGCGCGGACTACTCCTCCTGGTTCGGGGTCGTGGCTTCGGCGGCCACCCCGGCGGCGGTGCTCGATGCGATCAACGCCGACATGCGAAAGGTGATGGACAGTCCGGCCATGAAAGCAAAGCTTGAGCAGTTCGGCGTGGAGTACACCTCTTCAGACCGTGCGCAGTTCTGGAAGGTGGTGCAGGAGGAGATCGAACGCTCCGGCAAGGTCATCCGCGAGAAGAAACTCGTCGCCGAATGAACTTCGACCGCACCACCACCGCCACCGAGGTGGTGCGCGGGCTCGATCTCTCGGGCCGCACCATCCTCGTCACAGGCGGTGGTGCCGGCATCGGAGCGGCCACCGCGGGTGCGCTTGCGGGAGCCGGCGCGCGGGTGATCGTCGCCGACATCAATGACGTGGTCAGCCGCGAGACGATCGCGGAGCATCTGCGTCGGAACCCCGGCGCCCGGATCGATTTCTTGCAACTCGACCTGGGCTCACTCGATTCTGTTCGCCGGGTCGCGTCTGATCTCCGCGAGCAGATCGACACCTTGGACGTGTTGGTCTGCAATGCCGGACTCATGGCTTGCCCGCTGGCCCACACCGTGGACGGCCATGAGCGGCAGTTCGCCGTGAATTTTCTGGGCCACTACCTGCTCGCGCGCCTTCTCGAGCCCAGCCTTGCCCGTGCCAGTGCTGCACGGGTGGTGTCGGTGAGTTCCATCGGTCACCGCCGCAGCGACATCGTCTGGGACGACATCGACTTCCGCCGGCGCGAGTACGACCGCTGGAGTGCCTACGGACAGTCCAAGACCGCTTGCTCGCTCCTGGCCGTGGCCATCGATCACCTCTGGAGACCGAAAGGGATCCGCGCGAACACGATGAACCCGGGAGGCTCGAACACTGGCTTGCACCAGTTCCTTACCGACGACGAGCGGCGCCGACAGGGCTTCCTGGACAACGCCAACAAGGTGCCCGACCGCTGGCGCAGCCCCGAGCAATGCGCGGCGACGAGCGTGTGGCTCGCCGTCGGGACGGAACTCGAGGGTGTTGGCGGACGGTATTTCGAAGGCTTCGCCGAAGCACCGGCATGGGACGAGCGCGATCCGATGAAGGGAGTTCGACCTTACGCGCTCTCCCAGGACAACTCGATGCGCCTGTGGCGCGTAGCGGCCGGCATGGTCGGACTCGAGCCGTGAGACCCTCTGACGGTCTTCCCGATCCCCTGGAGGCGCACTGCATCGCCGTCGTCATGCGTTCAAAGCGCCGGATTCGCGATTTCGGCCAAGGCAGCAAGAGCTCATGTCTGGCCCCCTGACGGGTGTACGTGTCGTCGAGATCGCCGGCATCGGCCCAGGGCCTTTCTGCTCGATGATGCTCGCCGACATGGGCGCGCAGGTGCTTCGCGTGCAGCGGCATGAACGGACGGTCCGCGCGATCAGGCCCAATCCGGTGGCCGGACGCGGCATGCAGGCGATCACACTCGACCTGAAGTCCCCCGTGGCGCGCGATGCCGTGCTTCGCATCGTCGAGAGTTCCGACGTTCTCGTCGAGGGCTTCCGCCCCGGCGTGATGGAGCGCCTCGGACTCGGCCCCGAGGACTGCATGGCCCGAAATCCGCGGCTGATCTACGGGCGGATGACGGGATGGGGACAACATGGCCCGCTCGCGCAACGCGCCGGCCACGACATCAACTACATCGCGCTCACCGGCGTCCTGGCCGCCATCGGCACCGCGCAGAGCGGACCGGTGCCCCCCCTGAACCTGGTGGGCGACTTCGGTGGCGGCGGAATGATGCTGGCATTCGGCATCGCTTGTGCATTGTTCGAGACCGAGCGTTCCGGCAAGGGACAGGTCATCGATGCCGCGATGACCGACGGAGCCTCGTTGCTGATGGCCACGACCTTCGGTCAGTACGCGGCCGGCCGATGGTCCCTGGAGCGAGAGAACAACCTGCTGGACGGGGCTGCACCCTTCTACACGACCTATCGCTGCGCGGACGGGAAATGGATTGCCGTAGGTGCCATAGAACCACAGTTCTACGCAGCGCTCATCAGGGGACTGGGCCTGGAACTTGGTCCTTTCGAGCCACAGCATGACCGGAGCCAATGGGCCCAGCGCAAGCAGCGACTTGCCGACTCATTCGCCACTCGCACTCGAGACGAATGGTGCGCCGTGTTCGACGGTACCGATGCCTGCGTTGACCCGGTGCTCGACATGGCGGAAGCGCTGCAGCATCCCCACCATGCTGCGCGAGGTACATTCCCGGAGATCGAGGGCACTCGGCAGCCTGCTCCAGCGCCGCGGTTCTCTCGAACGGTGTCACACCTGCGCCCGCGGGGCAAAGCTGCGCCGCATGAGGTTCTGGCCGCCTTCGGCTTCAGCGACGAGGATATTGCCACGCTCCTCGAGCGTGCAGGCGAGTAGTCGGGCATGTGCTGCGAGGCCGGAGTGTGTTGTCCTCTTGGATTTGCATCAATCAAGGCATCTCGGTGACCGAAGTCGATTTCGAGATCATCACCGCCTACCAGCGCTACAAGCTGATGGCCAGCCTGATCGTGCCGCGCCCGATCGCGCTGGTCACCACCGTCGGGCCGACGGGTGTGGTCAACGCCGCGCCCTTCTCCATGTTCAACATGGTCGGCGAGGACCCGCCTATTTTGATGATCAGCATCAACCGTCTGAAGGACGGGCGGCTGAAGGACACGGCGGCCAACATCCTGCGCACTGGCGAGTTCGTCGTCCACATGTCCGACGAGCCGATGGCTCAGAAGATGCACGACTGCGGCGAGGCCTTCCCCTCCGACGTGAGCGAGCTCGCCGAGGTCGGTCTGACGCCGGTGCCCTCGCGCAGCGTCACGCCGCCGCGCATCCAGGAGGCGCCGGTGGCCTTCGAGTGCGTGCTGCACGAGAAGCTCGAGACCGACAGCCGCTATGTCTTCATCGGCCGCATCGTCTGGCTTGCGGCCCGCGCGGGCCTGGTCGACACCGAGGCCTGGCGCGTGAACCTGCGCGAGTACCACCCCGTGGCCCGCTTCGGCGCCAGCTTCTACACGCGTACCAACGAGCGCTTCTCGCTGTCCGACAAGGCGGGCGAGCCGCCGCCCACGGCCACGGGGATCGACGCGATCTGAAGGGTCGGCGCGGCAGCGTCCACAGCGCCGGTTGCGGGGCGCTCGGGGAAGAGGGGTCCGGGGCGTCAGGTGCGTCATGATCCGCCCATGGCCCGCATGCTCTTCGACTTCACCGATCCGCAGTCCGTCCAAGGCTGGCGGGCGATCGACGACCGCGTCATGGGCGGCGCCTCGCGCAGCCGGCTGCGCGCCGACGCGCAGGGGCACGCCGTGTTCGAGGGCGAGGTCAGCCTGGCGCACGGCGGCGGCTTCGCCTCGGTGCGCTCGCCCGCGGGCGCGTTCGGCGACGCAGACGCGCGCGACGTCGTGATCGAAGCCCGCGGCATCGGCGGCTCGTTCAAGCTCGCGCTCTTCGTCGACGACGGCTTCGACAGCCCGGCGTGGCAGAGCAGCCTGGACCCAGCCCCGGGCCCCGCGTGGCAGCGCCTGCACCTGCCGCTGGCAGCCTTCGAGGCGCGCTTTCGCGGCCGCGCCGTGCCGGGCGCGCCGCTGCTGGACGCGCGGCGCCTGCGTCAGGTGGGCCTGCTGACCGCGGGGCGCGCGGCGCGGGTGTTCGCGCTGGAGTTGCGCTCGATCGTCTTGGCCTGACCGTCCGCCTGGCGGCAAGCCGCAGGCGCCCGCCCGGGCGCGGAAGCTCACTCGATGTTCTGCACCTGCTCGCGCAGCTGCTCCACGAGCACCTTCATCTCCACCGAGATGCCGGTGAGCTCGAGCGCGGCGGACTTGGAGCCCAGGGTGTTGGCCTCGCGGTGCAGCTCCTGGATCAGGAAGTCCAGGCGCTTGCCGAGCTCGCCGCCGCGCGCGAGCAGACGTTCGATCTCGTCCAGGTGCGCGGTCAAGCGCGACAGTTCCTCGGCCACGTCGATGCGGATCGCGAAGGCCGCGGCCTCCTGCATCGCGCGCTCCTGCAGCGCCTGCGGTGTCAGGCCGCCGGCCTCGCCCGCGCCGTCGGCGGCGGCCAGGGCCTCGCGCCAGCGCTCCAGGAAGCGTACCTGCTGGCGCTGCACCACCTGCGGCAGCAGCGGGCCGGCGCGCGCGGCCAGCTCGCGCAGCGCGCGCGTGCGCTCCAGCAGCACCGCCACGAGCTTGGCGCCCTCGCGCGCCCGGGATTCCTGCAGCGCCTGCAGGCACTGTGCCGCGGCCTCGAGCACGGCGTCCTCGGGGGGCAAGGCGGCTGTCGTGTCGCGACTCCACTGCAAGGCCTCGTGCACCGAGAAGGCGCGCGCCTGCGGCAGCCGCGCCTGCACCGCCGCCTGCAGCCGCGCCACGCGGTCCAGCGCGGAGGGCGAGGGCATCTCGCCGGACTCGGCTGCCCCTGCGGCTGGCGCGCGCACCGCCACCCGCATCTCGACCTTGCCGCGGCGCAGGCCCGCGGCCAGCATCTCGCGCAGCGCGGGCTCGATGCCACGCAACTCCTCGGGTAGTTTGAAGGCCAGGTCGAGGAAGCGGCCGTTGACCGAGCGCAGCTCGACCGACAAGGCGCCGCTCGCGCCAGCCTGTGCCGTACCGGCGGCGCCTGGCGTCTGCGCCAGCACGCTGGCATACCCCGTCATGCTGAAGACCGTCATCGCTGCGCACCTCCCGGCAGAATCGGTCATTATGGCGACGCCGCCCGAGTTGGGACACGACGATCCCCCGCCGCTGCAGGACCTCCCGCCCGGGACCTTGCTGGGCCCCTGGCGCGTCGAGCGGACACTGGCCCGTGGCGGCTTCGGGATCGTCTACCGCGCCCGTGATGCCGCCGGCCGCGCGGTGGCCCTGAAGGAGTACCTGCCGGCCGCGCTGGCGCGGCGCGGCACCGGCGGCGCCCCGCCGCAGGTCGCGGCGCGCGACCACGCCGCCTGGTGGATCGGCCGGCGCCAGTTCTTCGACGAGGCGCGCGTCCTGGCCCGGGTGCATCACCCCGGCATCGTTGCCGCAGTGGACTTCCTCGCCGCCGGGGCCGGCCACGTGCTCGCGCTGGAGCTGCTGCCCGGCCCGACGCTGCAGGAACTGATCGCGCAGGCCCAGGCGCAGGCCCGCGTGGCCCCGCCGCGCACGGCGCGCCTGCTGCGCGAGTCCACCGTGCGCAGCCTTGCCGACGAGGTGCTGCGCGCGCTCGCGGCGCTGCACCGGCACGGCGTGATCCATGGTGACCTGAAGCCGGCGCACGCCATGCTCGCGGCCGACGGCCGGGTGGTGCTGATCGACCTGGGCACGGTGCGCCGCATCGTCGAGCCCGCCGTGGGCGGGAGGGGCGGCCGCGGCCTGCGCGGCGAGCACGGCGACCGCGTCAACCGGCCGATGCACACGCCAGGCTACGCCGCGCCCGAGCTGCTGCGCGCTGCCCCGGTCGTCGGCCCGGCCACCGACCTGTACGCGCTCGGCGCCACCCTGCATGCCTGCATGACCGGCGCGCCGCCGCCCCCGGCCGAGACGCGGCAGCAGCACGACACGCTCGCGGCCGACCTTGACCGCCTGGCGCATGGCTACAGCCCGGGCCTGCGCGCCGTCGTCGTGCAGTGCCTCGCGCTCGACCCCGCGCGCCGCCCGCATAGCGCCGGCGCCCTGCGACGCCGCCTGGCGCGCGCCGACCGGCGGCGCTGAGAGCTGCCGCCGGCCGCCGCGCCGCTGAAGTCCGGCCGCGGCAAAGCCGCCGCCGGCTGCTGTGCCGCGGCCGTGCGGCGTCGGCGACACTGCCGGGCTTGATCAAGGAGTGACCCGATGACCGTATTCGTCCGCAGCGACGGCCGTGCCGCCGCCGCCCTGCGCCCCGTGAGCCTGGAGCGCGGCCACACCCGCCATGCCGAGGGCTCGGTGCTCGTCGCCTTCGGGCACACGCGCGTGCTGTGCACCGCCTCGGTGGAGGAGAAGGTGCCCCCGCACAAGCGCGGCAGCGGCGAGGGCTGGGTCACGGCGGAGTACGGCATGCTGCCGCGCAGCACCCACACCCGCAGCGACCGCGAGGCCGCGCGCGGCAAGCAGAGCGGCCGCACGCAGGAGATCCAGCGCCTGATCGGGCGCTCGATGCGCAGCGTCTTCGACCTCGCCGCCCTCGGCGAGCGCACCATCCACCTCGACTGCGACGTCATCCAGGCCGACGGCGGCACCCGCACCGCCGCCATCACCGGCGCCTTCGTCGCCGCGCACGATGCCGTCACCTGGCTGCTCGGGCAGGGGCGCATCGCCGCCTCGCCCATCCGCGACTTCGTCGCCGCGGTCTCGGTGGGCATCGTCCAGGGCGCACCGCTGCTGGACCTGGAGTACACCGAGGACTCGGCCTGCGACACCGACATGAACGTCGTCATGACCGGCTCGGGCGGCTTTGTCGAGGTGCAGGGCACGGCCGAGGGCGCGCCCTTCACGCGCGCCGAGATGGACGCGCTGCTCGCGCTGGCCGCGGGCGGCATCGGCGAGCTGGTGCGCCTGCAGCGGCAGGCGCTGGGGCTGCCCGGGTGACACCGATGCGCCTCGTCCTCGCCTCCAACAACGCGAAGAAGCTGCTCGAGCTGCGCGCGCTGCTGGCAGCGTTGCCGCTGGAGCTGGTGGCCCAGGGCGCGCTCGGCATCGCTGAGGCCGAGGAGCCGCACGCCACCTTCCTGGAGAACGCGCTGGCCAAGGCGCGCCATGCCGCGCGCGCCGCCGGCGGCCCCGCGATCGCCGACGACTCCGGCCTGTGCGTCCACGCGCTGGGCGGCGCGCCCGGCGTCGTCTCGGCGCACTGGGCCGGCGCCGTCGCGCCGCAGGCCGAGCGCGAGGCCACGCGCCGCGTGCAGGACGCCGCCAACAACGCGCTGCTGCTGCAGCGCCTGCAGGGCGTGGCCGACCGGCGGGCGCGCTTCGTCAGCGTGCTGGTGGCCGTGCGCGCCCACGACGACCCCGAGCCGCTGGCCGCCTTCGGCCGCTGGGAGGGCGAGATCCTCGCCGAGCCGCGCGGCGCGGCCGGCTTCGGCTACGACCCGCTGATGTTCATCCCCGCCATCGGCCGCACCGTGGCCGAGCTTGCCGCCGACGAGAAGAACCGCGTCAGCCACCGCGCCCAGGCGGCGGCGCAGATGGCCACGCTGCTGCGGCAGGCCTGGCACCTCGCCGGCCCCAGCGCATGACGCGGGTGTCTTCGCCTCCGAGTCCGCCCGCCGAGGCCGCGGCCGACGGCCGAGAGGAGTCCGCCCGTCCCTGGCAGGACGTCGTCGCGCGCCATCAGCGCCCGGGCACGCTGCAGCTGCGCGAGCTGCCGCCGCTATCGCTGTACGTGCACCTGCCCTGGTGCCTGAAGAAGTGCCCCTACTGCGACTTCAATTCGCACGAGCACGCGCGCGAGGGCCTGCCCGAGGCGCGCTACCTGCAGGCGCTGCGGGCTGACCTTGAGTCTGCGCTGCCGTTGGTGTGGGGGCGGCGCGTGGGCACGGTCTTCATCGGCGGCGGCACGCCCAGCCTGTTCTCGCCCGAGGGCGTCGAGCGCCTGCTGGCCGACGTGCGCGCGCTGCTGCCGCTCGAACCCGGGGCCGAGGTCACGCTCGAGGCCAACCCCGGCACCTTCGAGCGCGAGCGCTTCCGCGCCTTCCGTGCCGCCGGGGTGACGCGCCTGTCGGTGGGCGTGCAGAGCTTCGACGACGCCGCGCTGCGGCGCCTGGGCCGGGTGCACGACGGCGCCCAGGCGCGCGCCGCGCTGGAGGAGGCGGCCGCCGCCTTCGACACCTTCAACATCGACCTGATGTACGCGCTGCCCGGCCAGGACCTCCGCGCGCTTGCGGCCGACCTGGACGCGGCGCTGACCTTCACGCCGCCGCACCTGTCGGTCTACCACCTGACGATCGAGCCCAACACCCGCTTCGCCAGCCGCCCGCCGCCGGACCTGCCCGACGAGGACACCGCTGCGCAGATGCTGGACCTCATCGTCGAGCGCACCGGCGCCGCCGGCCTGGCGCGCTACGAGGTCTCGGCCTTCGCGCGCGCCGGGCATCGCTGCCGCCACAACCTGAACTACTGGCGCTTTGGCGACTACCTGGGCATCGGTGCCGGCGCGCACGGCAAGCTCAGCTTCGCGCACCGCATCCTGCGCCAGGTGCGCTGGCGCGACCCGGCCACCTACGTCGAGCGCGCGCTGGCCGGCCAGCCGGTCTCCAACGAGCACGAGGTCGCGCGCCGCGACCTGCCCTTCGAGTACGCGCTGAACGCGCTGCGCCTGCGCGAGGGCTTCGCGCTCGGCGAGTTCAGCGCCCGCACCGGGTTGCCGGCCTCGGCGCTGCGGCAGGCTCTGGCGCAGGCGCGCGCGCGCGGGCTTGTCGAGCTGGCCGACCCCGTGGCGCCGTCCGCCGGCGCGGGGGGCGACGAACAGGTCGTCCCCAGCGCGCGCGGCTTCGACTTCCTGTCGGACCTGCAGGCTTTGTTCCTGCCGGCCGATGGCGGTCGCGCTGCTAGACTGCCCGGCGCCGATTTCGGCGACACCGGCTGACACTCCGCCTTCGTGCGCACATCGGCCACCGGGACCCCCAAGATGACAGAACCATTGCCCGCCGGAGGAGCAGACCGTCGCGGCCGCATCACCGCCATCACCAGCGGCAAGGGCGGCGTGGGCAAGACCTTCGTTTCCGCCAACCTGGCCGCTGCGCTGAGCCGCCAGGGTGAGCGCGTGCTCGTCCTCGACGCCGACCTGGGCCTGGCCAACCTCGACGTCGTGCTGAACCTGTTCCCGAAGATCACGTTGCACGACGTCTTCACCGGCCGCAGCACGGTCGAGGACGCGATCCTGCCCGCCCCGGGCGGCTACTCGGTGCTGCTCGCCGGCTCGGGCATGGTCGAGTACTCGCGCCTCACGCCCGAGGTGCAGGAGCAGCTGCAGCAGGTCATCGCCGAGGTCGCCCCGCGCTTCGACCGCGTGCTGCTGGACACCGGCGCCGGCATCTCGGACGTCGTGCTCTACACCGTCTCGCTGGCCGACCGGGTGGCCGTGGTGGCCACGCCCGAGCCCACCTCGCTGACCGATGCCTACGCCACGATGAAGGTGCTGGCGATGACGCAGCAGCGCTACGCGCCGCAGCTCATCGTCAACCAGGTGCGCAAGCCTGGCGAGGGCCGGGCGGTGCGCCAGCAGCTGCAATCGGTGATCGACCGCTATGTCTCGCCCACGCTGCCGCACCCGGTGAAGCTCGAGCTGCTGGGCGAGCTGCCGCTGGACCCGGCCGTGCGCGAGGCCGTGCTCAAGCGCGAGCTCGTGATGAACCGAGCCCCGGGCGCGGCTGTGAGTCTGGCGATGTCCGCTCTGGCCACGCGCGTGCGCGCAGTCTGACGGCCTGCGATGCCCACCGACCCCGATGACGCCGCTGCCGGTCCCACCCCCTACGAGCGCCTGGGCGGTGACGCCGGCGTGCGCGCCCTGGTCGATCGCTTCTACGACCTGATGGATCTGGAGCCGGCCTATGCCGGCATCCGCGCGCTGCACCCGGCCGCGCTGGACGGCTCGCGCGACAAGCTGCACTGGTTCCTCAGCGGCTGGCTCGGCGGCCCCAACCTCTACATCGAGCGCTTCGGCCACCCGCGCCTGCGGGCGCGCCACCTGCCCTACGCCATCGGCATCGCCGAGCGCGACCAGTGGATGGCCTGCATGATGCAGGCCATGGACGAGCGGGGCGTCGACCCCGCGCTCGCCCAGCGCCTGGCCGAGGCCTTCTTCGGCACCGCGGACTGGATGCGCAACAAGGGCGGTTGAGCGCCCTGGCGCGCCGCGGTCAGGCGCGCTCAGCGCCCCCTTCCACCAGCGCGCTCAGCGCCCCCCGTCCACCAGCGCGCGCGCCAGGCAGTTGTGGCGCTCCACCAGCGGGCCTGCGTCCACCGTGGCGAGCCGGCCTTCGCGCACGACGATGCGGCCATTCACCACCGTCCACGCCGCCTGCGCCGGCGCGCACAGCAGCAGCGCCGCCACCGGGTCGTGCACCGCGCCGCCGGCAAAGGGCAGGGCGCGCAGGTCGAACAGCGCCAGGTCGGCCGCCATGCCTGGCGCCAGGTGGCCGATGTCGTCGCGCCCGAGCACGCGCGCGCCGCCGCGCGTGGCCACCGCCAGCATGTCGCGCGCCGTCATCTCGGCCGGGCCGAGGTCACAGCCCGGGCGCAGGCGCCCGTCGGGGCCCGGCGCCGGCGGCTCCATGGCCCGGCCCACGCGCGCGAGCAGCATGCCCATGCGGGCCTCGCCCAGCAGGTGGGCGCCGTCGTTGCTGGCGCTGCCGTCCACGCCCAGGCCCACCGGCACGCCGGCGTCCAGCATGCGCCGCACCGGGGCGATGCCCGAGGCCAGGCGCATGTTGCTGCACGGGCAGTGCGCCACGCCCGTGCCGGTGGCGGCGAAGCGCGTGATGCCCGGTGCGTCGAGCTTCACGCAGTGCGCGTGCCAGACATCGTCGCCCACCCAGCCCAGGCTCTCGGCGTACTGCGCCGGCGTCATGCCGAAGCGCTCGCTGCTGTAGGCCACGTCGTGGTCGTTCTCGGCCAGGTGCGTGTGCAGGCGCAGGCCCAGCGCGCGCGCCTGCGCCGCCGCCTCGCGCATCAGGTCGCGGCTGACGGAGAAGGGCGAGCACGGCGCCGCCACCACGCGCAGCATCGCGTAGCGGCCGGCGTCGTGGTGGGTCTCGGCCAGGCGCTGCGTGTCGGCCAGGATCTCGTCCTCGCGCTCCACCAGCGCGTCCGGCGGCAGCCCGCCCGCGGACTCGCCCACGCTCATGCTGCCGCGCGCGGCGTGGAAGCGCATGCCGATCTCGCGCGCCGCCTCGATGCTGTCGTCCAGGCGCACGCCGTTGGGGTAGAGGTAGAGGTGGTCGCTGCTGGTGGTGCAGCCCGACAGCAGCAGCTCGGCCATCGCGAGCTGCGTGGACACGCGCACCATCTCCGGCGTCAGCCCGGCCCAGATCGGGTACAGCGCCTTCAGCCACCCAAAGAGTTCGGCGTCCTGCGCCGCGGGCACCGCGCGCGTCAGGCTCTGGTACATGTGGTGGTGCGTGTTCACCAGGCCCGGCAGCACGGCGTGGCCGCGCGCGTCGATCACCTCGTCGGCCTCGCGCGGCAGATCTTCGGCGGGGCCGATCGCCTCCACCGCACGGCCGCGCACCAGCACGCTGGCACGCGCCAGTTCGCGTCGCTGGTCGTCCATCGTCACGACGACATCGGCGTCGCGGATCAGCAGGGTCTTCATGGCGGGATTGTGCGCGGTGCAAGCACAATCCGGGCCCATCCCGAGGAGACCCGCCCATGCCCCGTTTTGCCGCCAACCTGTCGATGTTGTTCGCCGACGCCCCGATGCTGCAGCGCTTCGAGCGCGCCGCGCGGGGGGGCTTTCGCGCGGTGGAGATCCAGTTCCCGTACGAGGCGCCCGCCGCCGAAGTGGCCGCGGCCCTGCGCGGGGCCGGGCTGGAGATGGTGCTGCACAACCTGCCCGCCGGCACCTGGGCCGCAGGTGATCGCGGCATCGCCTGCCACCCCGGGCGGCAGGAGGAGTTTCGCGAGGGCGTGAGGCGCGCTCTGCAGTACGCCGACGCGCTGGGCGTGCCGCGCCTGAACTGCCTGGCCGGCATCGCCCCCGCCGGGGTGGACGCGGCGACGCTGCGCCGCACCTTCGTCGAGAACGCGCGCCACGCCGCGGCCGAGCTGAAGGCGGCCGGGCGCGTGCTCGTGATCGAGCCGATCAACCCCTACGACGTGCCCGGCTTCTGGCTCAACCGCACCGACGACGCCGTGAACCTGCTCGACGAGATCGGCGCCGACAACGCCTTCGTACAGTACGACCTGTACCACGCCCAGCGCACCCACGGCGAGCTCTGCGGCACGCTCTCGCGCCACCTCGCGCGCATCGGCCACCTGCAGATCGCCGACAACCCCGGCCGCCACGAGCCCGGCACCGGCGAGATCGCCTGGGACCACGTCTTCGCCCACATCGACCGCGTCGGCTACACCGGCTGGGTCGGCTGCGAGTACCTCCCCGCCACCACCACCGAGGCCGGCCTGGGCTGGATGCAGCGCTACGCCGCCTGACCCCTGTGATGCGGGGCGCCATCCTGGGAGCGGGAGGCCGCGGCCACACACTGTCGTGCAGCCGAGCCGCCGCCGTGAGACACCGTATTTCATACACTACGCTGTCACACAGCGCACAGGAGAGCCGACGATGAGCGCAAGCCTGCCCAAGGAAGGGCCCACGCGCACCCTCAACGTCCGGGTGCCCGTGGAGGTTTACGAAAAGCTCGAGGCCTTGGCCAGCGCGACGGCGCGTACCAAGAGCTTCGTCGCGCTCGAGGCCCTGTCCACCTACCTGCAAGCCCAGGGTTGGCAGGTGCAGGACATCGAAGCCGGCCTGCTGGACGCCGAGCGGGGCGATTTCGCCAGCGAGGCCGAGGTGGCCGCGGTGTTCGCCCGGCATGGCGCGTGAGCTGCGCTGGACCCGCCGGGCCCTGGCCAGGCTCGACGAGATCGCCGGCTACATCGGGCGTGACAACCCGGG
This sequence comes from Rubrivivax sp., assembly GCA_044375195.1. Taxonomy (GTDB): domain Bacteria; phylum Pseudomonadota; class Gammaproteobacteria; order Burkholderiales; family Burkholderiaceae_C; genus Rubrivivax. The sequence continues at coordinate 14,814 of JBILNB010000062.1, forward strand.
CCGCGCGGTCAGCTTCGTGGCCGAACTGCGCGACAAGCTCGAGGTCCTGCGCGCGCACGAACTCGGCCGCCCAGGGCGTGTCTTCGGCACCCGCGAGCTCGTCCTTCACAGCCATTACATCGCCGTGTACCGCGTCAAGGGCAACGAGGTGCACGTCCTGACGCTGCTGCACACCGCGCGCCAGCGGTGATGGCCGCCGCCCACTCATTCCACCCACTTCAACAGGAGACCCCGCCATGACCCTCACCCGCAGACACCTCCTCGGCACGCTGGCGGCCGCCGGCGCACTGCCGCTGGCCCACGCCGCCGACGACTACCCGGCCCGCCCCGTCAAGCTCATCGTCCCCTTCCCGCCGGGCGGCGGCGGCGACATCCTGGCGCGCCTGGTGATGACGCGCGTGGCGCGTGAGCTGGGGCAGCCGCTGGTGGTGGAGAACGTCGGCGGCGCCGGCGGCAACGTCGGCGCGGCCAACGCCGCGCGCGCGGCGGCCGACGGCTACACGCTGCTGTACGGCACCAACGGCACGCACGCCATCAACCACGCCCTCTACAAGAGCCCCGGCTTCGACCCGGTCAAGGACTTCGAGCCCGTCAGCCGCTTCACCCGCATCGCCGCGCTCGTCGTCGCGCGCCCGGGGCTGCCGGTCAACAACTTCGGCGAACTGCTGCAGCTCATCCGCAGCCAGCCGGGCAAGATCACCTTCGGCTCGGCCGGCAACGGCACCACCTCGCACCTGGCGGGCGAGATCCTGAAGGCCCAGGCCAACGTCGACATGCTGCACATCCCCTACAAGGGCGGCGCCGCGGCGATGACCGACCTGATCGGCGGCCGCGTGGACATGATGATCGAGGTCGCGCCCAACGCCGCCCCGCAGGTGCGCGGCGGGCGCATCAAGGGCCTGGCCGTCAGCACCGCGCGCCGCAGCGCGAGCTTCCCCGAGCTGCCGCCGGTGGCCGAATCCGGCCTGCCCAACTTCGACGTCAGCGCCTGGGACGGCCTTTTCGTCCCGGCGCGCACGCCGCGCGCCATCGTCGACAAGCTCAACGCCGCGGTGCGCCGCGCGCTGGCCGATCCCGAGCTCGTGGCTGCGCTGGCCGCGCGCGCCAGCGAGGTGGCGCCCACCTCGCCCGAGGAGTTCGGCCGCTTCATCGCCGCCGAGATGGAGCGCTGGGGCGGCGCGGTGCGGCGCTCGGGCGCCACGGTGGACTGATCGCGGGCCCGCGATGACCAGCCCCACCTACCAGGGCCTGCCCTTGCCGCTGGCCCCGCACATCACCGAGACGCGCGAGTTCTTCCAGGCGCTGGACAACTTCACCCGCACCTTCGCCTTCCGCGCCGGCGACCGCGTGCTGCTGCTGACCGACCCGCTGCTCGACCCTCGCGTGTTGGACGCCGTCAGCGGCCACGCGCGCGCCCGCGGCGCCGTGGTGCGCCAGTTCATGGAGCCGAGCTCGCGCGTGGAGCGCATCCCCGACAGCGTCAAGCCGCTGCTGGAGGAGGCCACCTTCGTCGTCTCCACCTGGTTCTGCTCCATCATCGACCCCTACTGCATCGCGCGCCGGCGCCAGGGCCAGCGCTGGGTCAAGATCACCTACTTCCGTAACCTCGACCTGCTGCGCACGCCGCAGGCGCGCTTCCCGATCGACCTGGTGGGCGAGATCACCCGCGCCACCGCGCGCCGCTACCCGCAGGGGGTGGATTTCGACCTGCACTTCACCGACGCGCGCGGCAGCGACTTCCGCATCCACTTCACGCCGCAGATGCGCGAGAACATGCTGTCCACCAACCGCTGGCGCGGCCGCATGGGCGCCGACGAGGACGGCTGCTACGTGCACTACCTGGCCTCGCACGGCCCCAACCTCTGGGATCACAACGCCGTGCGCAACGACCTGAGCGTGCCCACGCAGATGAGCGGCGTGCTCTGCCCGCAGTGGGCCGTGGGCTTCGCGCGCCCGTTCGAGGAGCGCATCGCAGTGCACTTCGAGGGCGAGTACGTCAGCCGCGTGGACGGCGTCTCGAGGGAGGCCGTCATCCTGCGCGAGATGCTCGTGGGCGGGCGCATGATCGAGGGCGGCGGCTGCGGCTTCAACCCCAAGGCGCCGCGCCACACCATCTACCCCGCCGGCTCCAACGCCCCGGGCGCGCTGCACTTCGGCATCGACCTCGCGCGCCCGGCCGACTACATCCGCAAGACCCTGCCCGACTGGGAGGAGCCCCCGGTCCACGTCGACCTCGTCATGCTCGACGCCACGGTGCGCGCCGGCGAAGCCCTGCTGATCGACCAGGGCTTCCTGTGCGCCCTGCGCGACCCCGAGGTCATCGCCCTGGCTGCGGTCTACGGCGACCCTGTGGAACTGCTCGAGGCAGGGGTGGACTGAGGGGGGTATGCGCGTATTCAGGGACCGACCCATGTCGCAGGAGTCTTCGCTTGAGAAACCGACTGACCTGGCCCCCGTTGCGTCATCACCCTCGGTTGGCAAGCGAAGCCGGTTGTCGTCACCTCTGGGCGAGCCCAGCCAGCGACGGCAACGCTGGCGCCGGACGTATGCGCAGTTCGTCCACGCCTACAACGAGACGATTCGGGTTGAAGGGCTGCCGTTGGACGAGTGGCGCAGCTTCTGATCGACATTCACCTTTCGACTCACCCAGCAAACGGCGTCTCCGGCAGCCCGCGCACGCCGGGCAGCTCCAGCGCGAAGAGGGCGCCTGAGAGGGGGGCGGTGGCCAGGGTGGCGGCGTCCAGGCGGACGCGGGCGCTCGTGACGTAGAGGGTCTGCAGCCGCGCGCCGCCGAAGCAGCAGCTCGTGGGCCGGGGCACGGGCAGGCGCAGGCGCTGCAGCAGCTCGCCGCGCGGCGAGTAGCGCGCCACGTGCCAGCCGTCCCACACCGCCACCCACAGGCAGCCCTCGGCGTCCACCGTCAGCCCGTCGGGCTTGCCCTCGCGCGCGTCCAGCACCAGCAGCGGCCGGCGCGCCGAGATCGCGCCGTCGGTGAGGTCGAAGTCGTACTCGTAGACCGTGCGCCGGTCGGTGTCGGTGAAGTACATGCGCCGGTCGTCGGGGCTGAAGCCCAGCCCGTTGGGCACGGTGAAGCCGCTGTCCATGCGCGCCCAGCGCCCGTCAGGGTCCACCCGGTAGAGGTGGCCGCGGTGCGGCGCCGCGCCCAGGTCCATCGAGCCCACCCACAGCCGGCCCAGGCGGTCGCACTTGCCGTCGTTGTAGCGCTGGCCCGCGCGCCCGGCCTCGGGGTGGGCCACCGGCGTCATCGGCGCCTCGGGCCCGCTCCAGCCCATCAAGCCGGCGGGCGTGGCCACCAGCAGCCCGCCGCTGGCGCGCGGCACCACCATGCTGATCATCGTGCCCAGACGGTGCTCCGCTCCCGGGGTGGCCGGCGCGGCCTCGCCCGGTGCCCCGTCCGTGAGGCCCGCAGCGGCGGCCGGGCCCGCGGCCCCCGGGCTGGCGGCCGCCGTGTCGGCCGGCCTTGGCTCCGCCGGCGCGGCCGCCGGCTCGCCCCCCACCCGGGCCTCGTGCAGTGCCGGCGCCAGGATGTCCACCCAGTACAGCGTCAGGTCGCGCGGCGACCACACCGGCCCCTCGCCCAGCAGCGCGCGCGCCGGGCCGACGCTGCGCCAGTCGGCGGGCAGCGGCTCCTCGGGCGCTGAGCCCGGGGCGAGTGACATCGCCTGGCCGCCCGCGTTGTGCGTCACCGTGCGCGCCGCCTTGATCAGCGGCGCCGACAGCGCGTGCGCGCGCGCCGCGTCCAGGCGCTCGGCAGGCGCCACCACCGCCACCGCGCCCACGGCCCGGCCCTCCACGTCGAACACCGGCGCGGCCACCGCCGCGCGCCCGTCGGGCTCGCGCCCGGGCGAGAGCGCGTAGCCGCGCGCGCGCGCCAGGCCGAGCTCGTGCCGCAAGGCGGCGTCGTCGGCGCGGCCCAGCGCGACCAGCAAGGCCTCCTGCCGCGGCGGCGGCAGCCCGCACAGGATGGCCAGGCCCGCGGCACTGGCCGTCAGCGCCCCGCGCGTGCCCAGGGCGGAAGCCGCCGGGGCGGCGCTGCCGGGTTCCTCACCCGCCACCACGAGCGCCTGCGTGCCGCTGGCGACCGCGAGCTGCACCGTCTCGCCCACCGCGTCACGCAGCCGCGCCAGCTCGTCCTGCGCCGCCAGGCGCAGGTCGAAGTCGCTCCAGACCTCGTGCGCCAGCTCCAGCAGCCTAAAGCCGAGCTGGAAGCCGCGTCCAGCGTCGCCGTGCCGCAGCAGCCCCTCGCGCACCAGGGTGGCCAGGATGCGGTGCAGCGTCGCCCGCGGCAGCCCCGAGGCGCGCAGCAGCTCGGTGAAGGTCATCGGCCGCCGCGCCGCCGAGACGATGTTCAGCAAGCCCATCGCCTTCTCGAGCACGCCCAGCCCCGCGTTGGCCGGCGCGGGCTCCTGGCCCGGCTCGTGCGCAGGGCTTTGGGACGTGTCAAGTTCCATTCAGTGAGATTGTTGTATGTCCCTCGGATTGTGCAAGCTCTCAATCCCCGGGAAAACACCAGTGTCGCGCCGACTTGGCGCGTCAGGTTCCCCTCGCTACACTGCAAGTTCCAATGATTGAAACTACTTCGATCCGCGCCATCGCGACTCGAAGCGCCGCACCCCGATGACCGCCCCCGCCACCACGTCCCTGCCCGGCGCCCCCCGCGCCGATGCCTCTGTCGCGCTCTCCGGCGTGTTCCCGGTGCTGCCCACGCCCTTCGACGCCGCGGGCCGCCCCGACGAACCCGGCCTGCGCCGGCTCGTGCGCTACCTGCTGGCCTGCGGCGTGGACGGCATCACCTACCCGGGCGTGGCCAGCGAGGTGGCGCAGCTCAGCGCCGACGAGCGGCGCGCGCTCACCGCCGTGGTGCTGGACGAGGTGGCCGGCCGCGTGCCGGTCATCGCCGGCGCCTCCAGCACCCAGGCCGAGGCGACGATCGGCTTCGCGCGCCAGGCGCAGGCCGCAGGCGCGCAGGCCGTGATGGTGGCGGTGCCCGCCGACCGCCCGCGCGTGGAGGACCAGGTCGCGTTCTTCAGCGCCGTGGCCGCGGCGGTCCCGGGCGTGGCCATCATGCTGCAGAACGTGCCGCCCCCGGCCGGCGCCGGGCTCGAAGCCGCCGCCGTGCTGGAAGTGGCCCGCGCCGTGCCGGCCGTGCGCTACGTCAAGGAGGAGACGCTGCCCAGCGGCCAGCGCCTGACGCAGGTGCGGGCCCAGGCCCCGGCCAGCCTGCTGGGCGTCTTCGGCGGCGCGGGCGGGCGCTACATCACCGACGAATTGCGCCGCGGCGCCGCCGGCACCATGCCCGCGATCGAGCTGGCCGAGGTGCACGTCGCGCTGATGCGCGCCCACCGCGCCGGCGACGCCGCGCGGGTGCGCGCGCTGTTCACGCGCATGCTGCCGGTGCTGAACGTGCAGGCCGTCTTCCGCTGGTCGCTGACCAAGCACGTGCTCGTGCGGCGCGGCCTCATCGCCTGCGACCTGCAGCGTGCGGCCGGACCTAGGCTGGACGCCCTGGACCGCGCCGACGTCGACGCCTTCCTCGACGACCTGGCCGACCTGCTGCTGCCTGCGGCGCAGTTGCCGGCCTGAGAGCCATTCATGCCCATGTCGGTGCGTCGTCTTCGTCTCCAGGCTGCTCGGGCTGAGCCGTCTCCCGTTCGGGCTGAGCCTGTCGAAGCCCTCGCACGCGCTTCCACACGCTCAGCGCGAACGCAGGGTTGCGCGCGCTGGGCCACCACACGGTCCCGCCCGCGGGCGGTAACACCCCTCAGTCGATGACCGCCCCCCGCATCGCCGCCGTCGACACCTACATCGTCACGCTGCCGCGTGACGTGCCCTACCTCGGCCCGGCCGCGGCCGGGGACCGGGCCGTGCCGGGCGGCTACATCGTGCGCGCCGGCAACCGCACCCTCTACCCGACGGTGGACCGCTCGGTCATCGTCCGCGTCACCGCCAGCGACGGCAGCGTCGGCTGGGGCGAGACCTACGGCATCGTCGCCCCGCGCGCCGTCACCGAGATCGTCACCGACGTGCTCGGCCCGCAGCTGCTCGGGCGCGACCCGCGCGAACCCACGGTCATCCATGAAGACCTCTACGACCTCATGCGCGTGCGCAACGGCTCGGGCGGGCTCTGGGGCGACGCGCTGGCCGCGCTGGACATCGCCGTGTGGGACCTGCACGGCCGCCTGGCCGGCCTGTCGCTGGCGCAGCTGCTGGGCGGGCGGCGACACGCGCGCATCCCGGCCTATGCCTCGGGCCTGCCCGGGGCCACGCTGGCCGAGCGCGTGCGCATGGCCCAGGCGCTGCACGCGCGCGGCCACGATGCCATCAAGTTCGCCGCCGTCGTCTCGCACGAGGGCATCGCCGAGGAGATGGCCGCGCTGCGCGCCGCCCTCGGCCCGCAGGCGCGTCTGATGGTGGACCTGCACTGGAAGTTCGACGCCGCGCAGGCGCTCGCGCTCAGCGAGCGCCTCGCCCCGCACGACCCGCTGTTCATCGAGGCCCCCTGCGCCCCCGAGGACCTGGAGGGCCAGGCGCGCGTGGGCGCGCAGTCGCGCGTGCCGGTAGCGCTGGGCGAGGAGTGGCACAGCGTCCACGAGGCGCTGCCGCGCTTCGAGCGCCGCGCCATGTCCATCGTCCAGCCCGAGATGGCGCACACCGGCGTGACCGAGTTCATGCAGATCGGCCGCCTGGCCCAGGCCTTCCACCTGCGGGTGATGCCGCACGCCACCATCGGCACCGGCCTGTTCCTGGCCGCCAGCCTGCAGGCGGCCTCGGTGCTGCCCAACGTGCCCATGCACGAGTACCAGCACTCCGTCTTCGACCGCCACCTGCCGCTGCTGCGCACCACGATGCGCTGCGAATCCGGCCACTACACCGTCCCCGACGGCCCCGGCATCGGCGCCGAGCCGTCCGAAGCCCTCTGGGCGCACGCGCAGGCCGCGGGCAGCGTGGCATGAACCCCATGACCAACACCCCCCGACTCCTCGCCCTGGACTGGGGCACCTCCAACCTGCGGGCCAGCCTGCTCGGGGCGGGTGGCCGGCTGCTGGAGCGTCGCGCCGCGCCCGGCGGCATCATGGCCGTGCCCGAGCGCCGTTTCGAGCCCGCGCTGCGCGCGCTGTGCGGCGACTGGCTCGACACCCACCGCTGCCCCGTCATCGCCAGCGGCATGATCGGCAGCCGCCAGGGCTGGCAGGAGGCGCCCTACGTTGCCTGCCCCGCCACGCTGGCGCAGGCGGCGGCGCAGCTGGCGCGCGTGCCGCTGCAGGGTGGCGGCGTGCTGCACATCGTGCCCGGCCTCAGCTGCCTGGGCAGCGACGGCGTGGACGACGTCATGCGCGGCGAGGAGACCCAGCTCTGGGGCGCCGAGCTGCCCGCCGGCACCTGCGCCGTGCTGCCGGGCACGCACGCCAAGTGGGCCTGGGCGGGGGAGGGTGGCCGCATCGAGCGCTTCCAGACCTGGCTCACCGGCGAGCTCTTCGGCCTGTGGACGAAGCACGGCATCCTGGGCCGGCTGATGGAGTTCGGCCACGCGAGCCCCGAGGACTACGCCCGCGGCGTGCGCCTGGGCCTGGCCGAGCATGCCAGCGCGCACCACGTCGTCTTCGCGGCCCGCACCGCCGGCCTCATGGGCCGCGTCTCGCCGCGCGGCCTGCCGGACTACCTCTCGGGCCTGCTGATCGGCATCGAGATCGGCGCGGCCACGCGCGGCGCGCCCGCAGCCGCGCCCGCCAGCGCCCCGCTGGTCCTGATCGGCGACGATGAGTTGTGCCGCCGCTACGAGACCGCACTCGCCATCGCCGGCCTGCGCAGCACGCGCGCCGGCGAGGAGGTCACGCTGCAGGGCCAGTGGCGCGTCGCGGTGGCCGTGGGGCTGGTGGGGGCGTGATGCAGCCCGACCTCCCCCCCCGCGGCGTCATCGCCATCCTGCGCGGCGTCGCGCCCGACGAGGTGCTGGCCGTCGCGCAGGCGCTGCTGCGCGCCGGCATCGGCGTCATCGAGGTGCCGATGAACTCGCCGCAGCCGCTGCAGAGCATCGCGCGCCTGGCCGCGGCGCATGGCGCGCAGGCGCTCGTGGGCGCCGGCACGGTGCTGACGCCCGAAGACGTGGACGCCGTCGCCGACGCGGGCGCGCGCCTGGTGCTGGCGCCCAACTTCGACGCCGCCGTCGTGCGCCGGGCCAAGGCGCGCGGCCTCTGGGCCATGCCCGGCGTGGCCACGCCGAGCGAGGGCTTCGCCGCGCTCGCCGCCGGGGCCGACGGGCTCAAGCTCTTCCCGGGCGAGATGCTCGGCCCGCCGGTGCTCAAGGCCTGGCGCGCCGTCTTCCCGAGCCACGTGCCGCTGTACGCGGTGGGCGGCGTGGGCGCCGACAACCTGGCCACCTACCGCGCCGCCGGCGCCGTGGGGGCGGGCGTCGGCTCCTCGCTCTACACCCCGGGTCTCGAGCCCGCCGAGATCGAACGCCGCGCCCGCGCCCTGCTGGCGGCCTGGGGACCGGCGTGAACCCCATCCCTGCTGCTTCCCACACTTCCCAACCCACACCCCAGGAGACCCCATGAGCCGCACGATCCCCCGCCGCCTCGTCCCCTTCGCCCTGGCCGCGCTGGCCGCCGCCGCCACGCTGGCCCCGGCCGCTGCGCAGGCCCAGGCCGGCTACCCCGCGCGCCCGATCAAGTTCATCGTGCCCGTGCCGCCGGGCGGCGCCGCCGACGTGATGTCGCGCATGGTGGCCGAGCACCTGCAGGCCCGGCTCGGCCAGCCCGTGACGGTGGAGAACCGCCCCGGCGCCGGCTCCAGCCTGGGCATGGACGCGGTGGCCAAGGCCGCGCCCGACGGCTACACCATCGGCATGGGCAACATCGCCGCCAACGCCATCAACCCGGCGGTGCGGCCCTCGGCCTTCCCCTACCAGCCGGTGAAGGACTTCGCCGCCATCTCGCTCGTCGGCGTCACCCCGCTCGTGCTGGCCGTCAACGCCGAGAAGGTGCCCGCGCGCACGCTGAGCGAGTTCATCGCCTACCTCAAGGCCAACCCGGGCAAGGTGGCCTACGGCAGCTCGGGCATCGGCTCCTCGCTGCACCTGGGCATGGAGCTGCTGCTGCAGCGCACCGGCACCCAGGCCATCCACGTGCCCTACAAGGGCTCGGCGCCGATGGTGACCGACCTGCTCAGCGGCCAGGTCGTCGCCACCATGGACGCCGCCACCACGAGCTGGCCGCACGTGCAGAGCGGCAAGCTGCGCGCACTGGGCGTGTCCAGCGCGCAGCGCGCCTTCTTCGCGCCGGACCTCGCGCCCATTGCCGACACCATCCCCGGCTTCGACGTCAAGCCCTGGCACGGCGTCATGGCCCCGGCGGGCACGCCGCAGGCCATCGTCGACCGCCTCTCGTCCGAGATCCAGGCCTTCATCGCCCAGCCCGCCACCCAGGCCAAGCTGCGCGAACGCGGCGTGGTGCCCGTGGGCTCGAGCGCGCGCGACTTCGCACAGACCATGAACGACGAGTTCGAGATGTTCAAGAAGGTCGTGAAGGACGCCAACATCAAGCCCGAGTGAGGGCAGGGCGCGCCCTGCGCCCGCCCCGTTGCCCCCGCCCGCTCCCTCTTCGACAGGCCCCCCTTGAAAGACCCCCGCCCATGAACCGCCGCGACGCCCTCTTCACACTCACCTCCACCGCCGCGGCCGCGACGGCGGCCACCGGCCTGTTCTCGCAGGCGGCGCGGGCCCAGGGCGCCTGGCCAGCGCGCAACGTCACCGTCGTCGTGCCCTTCGCCCCCGGCGGCGCGGGCAACGGCTCTGTGCGCATCCTGGCCGAGGTGATCGGCCCACAGATGGGCCAGTCCGTGCTGGTGGAGAACCGCCCGGGCGGCGGCGGGGTGCCGGGCACGCAGCACGTCGCGCAGAGCAGTGACGACCACCTGCTGCTCATGGGCAGCACGTCGATGACCATCCTGCCCGCGCTGCGAAACGACCTCGCCTACGACGTCATGCGCGACCTGCAGCCCGTGGGCATGATCTCCTCGCAGCCGCAGGTGGTGGCCGTGGGCGTGAACTCCCCGCTGCGCACGCTGGACGATCTGGTCGCCCAGGGCCGCGGCGGCAAGCTCACCGCGGGCAACAGTGGCGTGGGCACGCTGTCGCACCTGGCCACCGAGCTGCTCAACCGCAAGCTCGGCACCAGCATCCTGCCCGTGCCCTACAAGGGCGACGCCGTGCTGATGCCCGACGTGGCCGCCGGCACCCTGTCCATGGGCATCATCAACCTGCCGGTGGTGATGCCGCTCATCCAGGCCGGGCGCCTGCGCGCGCTGGCCGTCACCTCGGCCCAGCCCGTGGCCAGCCTGCCCGGCGTGCCGCTGCTGCGCACCCTGGGCGAGGAGTTCGTCATCACCGGCTGGGCGGCGATGTACGCCTCGCGCGCCGTGCCCGTGGCCGGCGTCGAGCGCTTCAGCACCCTCATGCGCAACGCCCTGGGCGAGGCCGGCGTGCGCGAGCGCTTCGCCGCCTTCGGCGTCACCCCCGAGCCCACCACCCCGGCGCAACTGCGCGAGTTCACCCGCGGCGAGATCGCCCGCTGGGGCGACGTCGTGCGCAGCCGCGGCATCACGCTCAGCTGATTGCGGGCCTGCCTCTTCGGCCCGTATCCCCCATTCGGGTCAGCCTCTTCGGGGGATGCGCGGTGCAGCCGGGCTGCCTACAGTGGGCGCATGCCCGCCCACGACATCAGCGACCCCGAAGGTTCCTCTGGCGAGGACGCCTCGGCCGAGCAACACCGCGCCGACGAGTACGACTCACCGTGGAAGGAAGCCATCGAGGGGGCGTTCCCCGAGTTCATGGCCTTCTACTTCCCAGCGGCGCACGCGGCCATCGCCTGGGAGGTGGGCCACGAGTTCCTGGACAAGGAATTGCGCCAGGTGGTGCGGGATGCGGCCAGCGGCAAGAAGTTCGTCGACGTGCTGGTGCGGGTGACCGGGCGGGACGCTTCGGAGCGGCTGCTCTACGTGCACGTGGAAGTGCAGACCCAGCGCGATGATGCTTTCGCGGGGCGGATGTTCACCTATCACCACCGCCTGATCGACCGCTGGGGCCTGGGCGTGGCGAGCTTTGCGGTACTGGCTGACGACAGCCCCGGGTGGCGTCCATCGGACTACAGGATGGACGTGCTGGGCTGCGAGCACCTCTTCCGCTTCCCGGTCGCCAAGCTGCTGGACCATGAGCATCGCCTGCCCGAGTTGAAGCGGGATCCGAACCCTTTCGCCCTCGTGACAGCGGCGCACCTGAGCGCGCTGCGCACGCGGCGCGACACCGCCCGCCGCTTTGCCGCCAAGCGCGAACTGGTGCGCCTGCTTTACACCCAGGGCTGGCAGCGCCAGCGGGTGATCGAGCTGTTCTCCATCATCGACTGGATGCTGGCCCTGCCCAAGCCACAGGAGCAGCAGGTCTGGCAAGATATCGAAGAAATCGAAAGGAAGGCCGGGATGAAGTACGTCACGAGCGTGGAGCGCCTGGCGATCGAGCGGGGGCACAAGACGGGCAGGCTCGAGGGCAAGCTGGAAGGCAAGCTCGAGGGCAAGCTCGAGGGCAAGCGCGAGACACTGACGCGCCTGCTGGCCCGCCGCTTCGGCTCGCTACCCTCCTGGGTCGACGAGAGACTGCAAACGGCCAGCATCGAACAGCTCGATCACTGGTTCGATCGCGCGTTGGACGCGGCCTTGCTCACGGACATCTTCGGCGGGCATTGAGGCGCCGTTCGGCCTGGGTCTGCGCCCCGGTTTTGCGGTTCCAACGAGCTCGAGCCGGCGCCGCCCCCTCTCCCCCAGCCCCTCCCCCGCCAGGGGGGAGGGGAGCAAGAGTCCGCGCCATTGCACCCCAACCCAGGAACCACACCCGAAGCGCCCGGTATTCAGCCCCTCTCCCCTTGCGGGAGAGAACTATGCAGCGCACCGCGCCGCCGGCTTGTGGCCCGGAACCGATTAGATTTGCACGGTTCGGTGTCGGCGTGCAGCGTGACCGCT
>JBILNB010000113.1:0-9492 GCA_044375195.1 Rubrivivax sp.
GGCGGCGCTGGCGGCCCAGGCCGGGCGCTGCGCGGGCCCGCTGGCCGGCGTCCCGGTGGGGGTGAAGGACATCTTCGACACGCTCGACCTGCCCACGCGCTACGGCAGCCCGGCCCTCTACCCGGCGCTGCCAGCGCGCCACGACGCGCCCGTGGTGGCCGCCCTGCGCCGCACCGGGGCGCTGGTCGTGGGCAAGACCACGACCACCGAGTTCGCCTACCTGCACCCCACGGCCACGCGCAACCCGGCCGCGCCGGGGCGCACGCCCGGGGGCTCATCGGCCGGCTCGGCGGCGGCGGTGGCCGCCGGGCTGCTGCCGCTGGCACTCGGCAGCCAGACGGGGGGCTCGACCATCCGGCCGGCGTCGTACTGTGGCGTCGTCGGCTACATGCCGACGGCGCTGTGGCTGCCCAAGCACGGGCTCAAGTGCTTCTCCTGGTCACTCGACACCGTCGGGCTGTTCGCGCGCCATGTGGCCGACGCCGCCTGGTGCGCGCAGGCCCTGAGCGGGCGCTCGCTGGTCGAAGACCCGGATGCCGGCCGGACCGTCGTCGTCGGCGTCATCGGCCACCATCCCTGGGGCGAGCCCGCGCCGGCCGCACGCCGGGCCGTCGAGACCGCCGCCACGGCCCTGCGCGACGGCGGCCTCCGCATCCAGCCGGTGGACCTGCCACCGATCGCCGGCGCGGCCTTCGACGCACACGCCGACATCCAGGGCTACGAGGCGGGCACGGCCCTGCGCCACGAGTGGACGACCGCGCGCGAGCAGCTCTCGCCCATCCTGGGCGAGTACCTCGACGGCGCGGCGTCGATCACGGCGGCCGCCTACGAGCGCGCCCAGCACGTGGCCGCCAAGGCACGGCAAGAGCTCGACGCCTGGCTCGGCGCCTGTGACCTGCTGCTCACGCCCAGCGCGCCGGACGAGGCCCCCGCGGGCTACGCCTCCACCGGCCCGTCCACCTTCAACCGCCTGTGGACGCTGCTGGGCTGGCCCTGCGTCAGCGTGCCGGGGCTGCGCGGCGACCACGGCGCGCCCATCGGCGTGCAACTCGTGGGGCGCGCGGGCAGCGACGCGCGCGTGCTCGCGGTGGCGCAGCGGCTGGAGACGGCGCTGACCATGACGACGGGGTCTCACCGGGGCGCCGAGTGAGGCGCGGCCCGCGCGCTGCGCAGCCTTGCACCGGCGGGCCGCGGCACCGCAACACCGGGCCCGCGTCGAGATGAGCACGGCGGTCGCCGCCTCGGTGGGCGCATTGGAATGCGAGACCTGCAGGGTGGGACGATGAGCGGGACCCGTCCCGCCCTCGCGCTGGCCTCGATGCTGCTGGTGCAGATGCTGGCGGCGACGACCTTCGTGGCCGCCTCGGTGCTGGCCCCCGCGGTGGCGCCGACGCTGGGCATCGCGCCCGAGCGCATCGGGCTCTACGCCGGGCTCGGCTACCTGGCGGCGATGATCTCCGGCCTGCGCAGCGGCGCCTGGGTGGCGCGCCTGGGGGCGATGCGGCTCACGCAGCTCGGCCTGGCGTGCTGCGCCGCCGGAGCGCTGCTGGCCGGGCTGGGCCCGCCGCAGGCACTGCTCGGGGCGGCCGCGCTCATCGGCGTGGGCTACGGGGTCGTCAACCCCACCTCCGCGGCGGTGCTGAGCCAGCACGCGCCCGAAGGCGCACGCGGCCTGTTCTTCTCGGTCAAGCAGACCGGCGTGCCGCTGGGCGTGGCGCTGGCCGGCCTGACGATGCCCGCCGGCCTGGCGCTGCTGGGCTGGCGCGCCACCGCGATGGCGGTGGCCGGCGTCTGCCTGGCGCTGGCCGCGGTGCTGGAGCCGGCGGTCGCGCGCCTGGAGCCGCCGCGCGCGCCGCACGGGGGCGGTACGGCGCCCGGCCAGGGGGCGGTCGCGCTGCTGCAGCGCGTCTGGCGCTCGCCGCTGCTGCGCCCGCTGAGCCTGGCCTCGCTGAGCTACGCGCTGACGCAGCAGGTCTACGTGACCTTCATCGTCGCCATGCTGAACCTGACGCTGGGCTGGACGCTCGCGGCCGCCGCCGGGCTGCTGGCCCTGTCGCAGGGCGTGGCGGCGCTGGCGCGCATCGCCTTCGGCAGCGTCGGCGACCGCTGGGTGCCGCCGGGCTGGGTGATGGTGGGCCTGGGCGCCGCGATGGCCGCCAGCTGCCTCGGCCTGGCCGCCGCGGCCGCCGGCACGCTGCCCTGGGCCCTGGTGGGCGCGGCCGCGCTGGCCTGCGCCGGCACGGCGATGGGCTGGAACGGCGTCTTCTACGGCGCGCTGACCCAGCTCGTGCCGCGCAGCGAGGTGGCCGGGATCTCCGGCGCGGCCCAGTTCTTCACCTTTGCCGGAGGCATGCTCGGTCCGCTGCTCTTCGGCGAGGCGGTGCGCGCCGGCGCCGGCTACCCGCTGGCATGGGTGGTGGTGGCGCTGATCCCGGCCACGGCCGCCGCGGCGCTGGCGCGGGCGCTCGTCAGTGCCCGTCGAACGCCACCAGCGTGAACACGTCCAGCCCCGTGGCGCGCAGGCGCTGCGAGCCGCCGAGTTCGGGCAGGTCGACGATGGCGGCACCCTCGATCACCTGCGCGCCCATGCGCTCGAGCAGGCGGCGGCCGGCCATCATGGTGCCGCCGGTGGCGATGAGGTCGTCGATCAGCACGACGCGGTCGCCCGGCTTGACGGCGTCGGTGTGCATCTCCACGGTGGCGCTGCCGTACTCGAGCTCGTAGGTCTCCTCCACCGTCGTGAAGGGCAGCTTGCCCTTCTTGCGGATGGGGACGAAGCCGCGGTTGAGCTCGTAGGCGACGACCGCGCCGATGATGAAGCCGCGCGCGTCCAGCCCGGCGATGGCGTCGGGCCGGGCGTCGAAGTAGCGGTGCACGAACTGGTCGATCAGCACGCGGAAGACGCGCGGGTCGGCCAGCAGCGGCGTGATGTCGCGGAACTGCACGCCCGGCGCGGGCCAGTCAGGCACGGTGCGGATGTGGCTGCGGATGTAGTCCGCCGGCGACATCGCCGCGTCCAGCGCGGCGCGGCGGGCGGCCAAGTCTGCAGGGTCGGGGGTGGTGCTCACGGGTGGGGTCTCGGCGTCGGTCGGGCGGCGGGGGCACGAGGCTCCTCGCCGCCGCGATCATCGCGCATCCTGCCCGCCGCGGCGCGCCGCGACCCGACCCGTCGCGCCGTGCCGCGGCGAAGTCGCCTCAAGGCCGCGGGATGCCCAGCTCGGCCGGGCTCTTCTTGGCCGCGCCGGTGTCCTGCAGCAGCCAGGCCGTGGTCGACTGCCACTTCCTGATGAAGGCCTCGGCCTCGGCGCCGCCGATGTTGAGGACGGTGGTGCCGCGGTTCTCCATCATCTGGCGGTAGGCCGGGGTGTTGCCGGCCTTGCGGAAGGCCTCGATCAGCCGCGCCTTGACCGGCTCGGGCGCCTCCTTGCGGATGAACACGCCGTACCAGGGGCCCCAGGGCAGGAACCTCTGCAGGCCGGGCAGCGTGTCGGTCATCGGCGCGATGCCCTGGAAGGGCTTGGTCGACAGCACGGCGATGGCGCGCAGCCGCCCGGCGCGCACGTGCTCGATCGCCGGGCCCGAGGCCATGAAGGCCATGTCGATGTGCCCGCCCTGCAGCGCGGCCACGGCCGGCCCGTCGCCGTCGAAGGGCACGTTGATCACCGGGAACTTGGTCTGCGTGTTGACCATCGCGTTGACCATGTAGGGCGTGGTGCCAGCCCCGGCGATGTACTGCTTGAACTTGTTGGGGTTGGCCTGCGCGTCGGCGATCAGCTCCTTGAAGGTCTTCCAGGGGCGGTCCTTGTTGACGACGACGAGGATGGTGTCGCCGATCGCGGCGATGTTGATCGGCGTGAACTTGTCGTAGTCGAAGTCGGCCAGGCCGAGCACGCGGAACAGCGCCTGCGGCTCGGCGCCGCCGAGCAGCGTGTAGCCGTCGGCAGGCTGCAGCAGCACCTGGCTCGCGCCCACGGCGCCCGAGCCGCCAGGCCGGTTGGTGATGACGAGCTTGCGGCCGAGCGCCTCCTCGGCGTAGGCGGTGTAGCCCCGCAGCGAGATGTCGGTGCCGCCGCCGGCCCCCCACTGGATGACCAGGTTCACGTCTTGCGCCGGGTAGGCGGGCTGGGCCAGGGCCGGCGACGCGCCGAGCGTCGACAGGCCCGTGGCGAGCGCCGCGGCGGCGCTCAGCAGGTGGCGTTTGGAAATCGTCTTCATCGTCGTCCTCCAGGGTGGTTGAAGTGGGGTGGGGAAAGCTTGGGGGTGGCCGGTCAGGCGCGGCGCGCGAGGCTGCCGAAGCCGTCGTCCTCGGCCGTGAAGTGCGAAGCGGGCATGACCGCCACACGGTCGGCCAGCACGGGGCGGAAGTCCATCTGAGCGAGCACGTCGCGCTCGAGGTCCACCCCGGGAGCGATCTCGAACAGCTCCAGCCCGCCCGGCGTGAGGCGGAAGCTCGCGCGCTCGGTCAGGTACAGCGCCACCTGCCCGCGCGCCAGGGCCTGCGGGCCGCTGAAGGTGATCTGGTCGACGCGCCGCACGAGCTTGCGCACGCCGCCCTGGCGCAGCACGCGCAGCCGGCCGTCGCCGGTGGCGAGCTCGACGCCCTTGGCCGCGAAGGTGCCGCAGAAGACGACCTTGCGCGCGTTCTGCGCGATGTCGATGAAGCCGCCCGGGCCGACCGCCAGCCCGCCCAGGCGCGAGACGTTGACGCAGCCGAGCTCGTCCATCTCGCCGAAGCCGAGGAAGGCGATGTCGAGCCCGCCGCCGCCATAGAAGTCGAACTGCGTCGGCGCGTCCAGCATCGCGCTGGCGTTGCGGGCGTAGCCGAAGAGCACGCCGTCGAGCAGGCTGCCGCCGTAGGTGCCGTGCTCGATGGTCTGGTGGATGCGGTCGAGCTCGCCGCGCCGCACCACGAGCTTGGCGACCGCGTCGGGGATGCCCACGCCGTAGTTGACGACCGCGCCCGCCATCAGCTCGCAGGCTGCACGCCGGGCCACCGCGTCGCGCTCGGTGAAGGCCTCGGGAGCCTGCGCCGCGCGCTGCCCGGCCTCGACCGCAGCCGCCCGCTCGGCACCGCAGAGCTCGCCCGAGAGCGTGGCGTCGAAGGGGATGTCGTAGCTCGTGCGCTGGCCGGGCTCGACGACGACGGCGTCGACCCAGGCCGCGGGGATGCGCACCTCGCGCGCCTTCAGCGCGCCACGCGGCAGCCGCTCCTTCACCTGCACGATCACGCGCCCGCCACAGTTGCGCGCGGCCAGCGCGATGGCCTGGGCGTCCAGGTTGGCGGCCTCGTGCTCGAAGCTGATGTTGCCGTCCTCGTCGGCGGCCGAGGCGCGCACCAGGGCCACGTCCACGCGGTAGGGCTTGTAGCGCAGGTATTCGCAGCCGTCGATCGTGACGACCTCGGCCAGGTCGTCCCGCGCCGCCGCGTTCATGCGCCCGCCGCCGTGGCGCGGGTCGCACACCGTGCCCAGCCCGACGTGGGTGATGAGCCCGGGCGCGCCGGCGCCGATGGCGCGGAACAGCTGCGAGGACACGCCGCCGGGCAGGATGTAGGCCTCGATCCGGTTGTCCTGCGCCAACTGCTGCATGCGCGGGCTCCAGACCCAGTGGCCGCCGATCACGCGCCGCACCAGCCCTTCGTGGGCGAAGCAGTTCATGCCGCGCGTGCGCTTGTCGCCGATGCCCAGCGCGTGCACCGCCGTCAGCGCGCGCGGGTGCCCGGTGGCCAGGAAGCGGCGCTCCACGGCCTGGAACAGCTCGGTGGCCTCCATCAGCCCGCCGCCGCCGCCCATCAGCGCCATGGTGGCGCCGTCGGGGATCAGCGCCGCCGCGTCATCGGCGCTCAGGAACCTGGCCCGCATCGTCGCCCCTTGCCGCCTCAGCGCGCCATGTCGAACAGCGCCGCGCCCTTCTTCAGCGCGCTGCGCGCGATCACGCCGCGGTGGATCTCGGAGGTGCCGTCGTAGATGCGGTAGATCCGCGCGTCACGGTAGTAGCGCTCGATCGGCAGCTCCTTGCAGAAGCCCATGCCGCCGAAGACCTGCACGCCGCGGTCGACAACGCGGCCCAGCATCTCGGCTGCGTGCACCTTGACCATCGCGATCCAGTCGCGCGCGTCCTCGCCACGGTCCATCATGGCCGCCGCGTGCAGCACCATCAGGCGTGCCGCGTTGATCTCGATCACGCTGTCGGCCAGCATCTGCTGCACGAGCTGGAAGTCGCCGATGGCCTGGCCGAACTGGCGGCGCTGCTGCGCATAGGCCGTCATCAACTCCAGCACGTGGCAGGCCTTGCCCACGGCGCGCGCGCCCACCTGGGCCAGGCGCACGACGTTGAGCGCGCCCATGGCGAGCTTGAAGCCCTGGCCGCGCTGCCCCAGCAGGGCCAGCGGCTCCAGCGGCACGCTGTCGAAGAAGAGCTCGATGTGCGGCGTGCCGCGCAGGCCCATCATCTTCTGGTCCTTGCCGAGCGTAAAGCCCGGCAGGCCCTTGTCGACCATGAACATCGAGATCTCGCGCTCGCCGGTGCGGGCCGAGACGAGGAAGAAGTCGCTCCACCAGCCGTCGCTGATGAAGTGCTTGCTGCCGTGCAGGCGCCAGCTGCCGTCGGCCTGCGGCTCGGCGCGGGTGCGGATGCCCTGCGCGTCGGAGCCGGCGCCGGGCTCGGTGATCGCGATCGCGCAGGTGCGCGCGCCGTGCACCGCGGGCAGCAGCCAGCGCGCCACCTGCTCGCCGCGGCACTCCAGCAGCGGCTCGTAGACGTTGCCGAAGGCGCGCCGGATCAGGATGTCGGTGGTGTGGCCGAACTGCTCCTCGCAGAGCATGCGGTCGACCACCGACAGGCCGCCGCCTCCGTGCTCTGCCGGCATGTTCATCGCGTACAGGCCGAGCGCGCGCGCCTTGTCGTGCAGGGCGCGCGCCTGCGTGTCGGCCAGCTCGCCCGAGGCCTCGACCTCGTCCTCCAGCGGGCGGCACTCCTCATGGATGAAGCGCCGCACGGTCTCGATCAGCATGCGCTGTTCATTGCTCAGGTGGAACATGGTCGTCGACTCGGGTGCTGCGGGTGCTGCGGGTGCTGCGGGTGCTGCGGGTCCTGGGGTGACGCGGGTGCGGTGCTCACGTGGCCTGGCCGCGGCGGCGCTTCCACCAGCGCGTCTGGCTGACGATGGTGAAGGTCAGCGCCGCAAGGATCACCGCCGACAGCGGCGAGGTGAAGAACTCGCTGGCGAAGGTCAGCGGGTTCTCCTGCGCCGAGATCATGGCCTGGCGGTAGCTGCGGTCCATCAGCGGACCGAGGATCATGCCCAGGATCACCGGAGCCACCGGGTAGCCGTAGATCTTGAGGAAGTAGCCGAAGACGCCGAAGCCCAGCATCCAGTAGACGTCGACGATGCTGTTGTTGATGGCGTAGGCACCCACGGCCGACAGCACCAGGATCAAGGGCAGCAGGATGGGCTTGGGGGTCTCGACGACCTTGGCGAAGATCCTGATGCCGGTCAGGCCGAAGATCAGCAGGAAGAGGTTGGCCAGCACGAGCGAGCCGACCGTGAACCAGAACAGGTGCGGCGTCTCGATCATCAGCATCGGCCCGGGCTTGAGGCCGTGGATGTAGAGCGCGCCGATGATCACGGCCGTGACCGCATCACCCGGGATGCCCAGCGTCATCATCGGCACGTAGGCCCCGCCCACTGCGGCGTTGTTGGCCGACTCGGGCGCGACGATGCCCTCGTAGGCGCCCTGGCCGAAGGGCCGTGAGGGGTTCTTCACCGTGCGGCGCGCGTGGTCGTAGGCCATCAGCGCGGCGATGTCGCCGCCAGCGCCAGGCAGCGCGCCCACACCCACGCCGATGGCGGAGGTGCGCAGGGACAGCGGCAGGTACTTCCTGACCATGCCCCAAGAAGGCACGATCTTCGACACGTCCTGCTTCACCGCCTTGAGGTGCAGCTCGTGCATCTGCGCCAGGATCTCCGCGACGCCGAAGAAGCCGATCATCGCGGCGATGTAGGAGATGCCCGCGGTCAACTGCACCGAGCCGAAGGTGAAGCGCTGCTCGGCGGTCAGCGGGTCCAGCCCGACCGAGGCGATCAGCACGCCCAGCGCGCCGGCGAAGATGCCCTTGGCCAGCGAGCCGCCCGACAGGCTGCCCACGAGCAGGATGCCCCAGATCGCGAGCATCAGGTAGTCGCGCGGCCCGAAGTGCAGCGCAAAGGACGACACAAGCGGCGCGAAGGCGGCCAGCGCGATGATGCCGACGAAGCCGCCGATGACCGACATCACCGTGGTCAGGCCGATGGCGGTGCCGGCCTCGCCGCGCTTGGCCAGCGGGTAGCCGTCCAGCCCGGTGGCGATGGCCGCCGGGGCGCCGGGGATGTTGAGCAGGATGGCGCTGCGCGAGCCGCCGTAGACGCCGCCCAGGTAGATGCCCGCGATCAGCACCAGCGCATCGTTCACGTGCCACTTGAAGGTGAACGAGATGAGGATGGAGACCGCCATCGTCACCGACAGCCCGGGGATGGCGCCGATGTAGATGCCGGCGAAGGTGCCGGCGGCGGCCAGGAACACGAGCTTGGGGTCGACCCAGCTCATGAAGAAGTACTGCAGCGCTTCGTTCATGCCAACCACCCCTGCCACAGCCGACCCGCGGGCAGCACGACCGAGAACACGGTCTGGAAGACGAGGTAGATCGTGCCCAGCACGAGCGCGCTCACCAGCAGGTTCAGGCCCCAGCGCGCGCTGCCGAGCAGGCGCATCGTGACGACGAGGAAGCCGTAGGACGAGACGACGAAGCCCAGCCACTCCAGCGTCAGCATGTAGGCCGCGATGGCCAGCGAGGTGCTGACGATCACCGGCGGCGCGATGCGGCGCACGAAGGCGCGCCAGGGGCTCTCGCCAGGCTCGGGCTGCGCAGCCTGCGCGCGCGCCGTCTGCGCCACGACGATCAAGGAACACACCAGCATCGTCGACGCGGCGGCCATCGGGTAGGCCCCGGCCGAGGTGTAGGACTTCAGGCCCGAGATGTCGACCGCCGCCCACAGCAGGAAGGCCGACAGCAGCAGCATCAGCACGGCGAAGACGGTCTCGCCCGGCAGGCGGGTGCGGACAGGGGGCATCGGCAGGCTCCGGCAGACGGGGTAAGGGTGGTGCCAGCCGGCGCAGGCGTCGACCCCGGCATGGCGGAGCCGCGTCGGGCCGCTGGCGGCGGGACTGTAGCCGATAACTGGAACAGTGTTCAAGAAAAAAATTTGGTTCCATAATTGGACGCATGAACATCCAGCCCACCCCATCTGCTGCGCCCGCTTCGGCCGCGCGCCTGCCCGTGGCCCTGATCGGCGGCGGCCAGATCGGCCGCATGCACGCGCTGCGCGGCGCCACGCACCCGGATGTGCGCTTCTGCGGCGTGGCCGACCCCAGCCCGGCCACGCGCGACTGGGCCGCGGCCCACGGCCTGCCCTGGTTTGCCGACGCGGCGGGCCTGCTGGACGCGACGAAGCCC
>JBILNB010000056.1:0-31384 GCA_044375195.1 Rubrivivax sp.
AAGACTGTCATGACCTCAAACTCTCGAACCGCCCGGTGCGGACCCGCATGCCGGGTGGTGTGGCAGGGGCGCCTCCGATAACGGGGGCCCCCTATGCCGATTTTCGCGCAGGGGGATGGCACGGGCACGCTTGCCCGCCCTTGTCCACCGGCGCTGCCCCGTTTGTCCCCAGGCTTGTGCACAGGCTGAGCCGTGCCAGGGATCTATGATCCCTCGATGTCTGCTGTCTTCGACCCTCCTGCCGGCGGCGCCGTCCGCGACGACGAGGTCGCGCGCCTTCGCGTCCCGCCCCACTCCACCGAGGCCGAGCAGAGCGTGCTGGGCGGCCTGCTGCTCGACAACCTGGCCTGGGACCGCTGTGCCGACCTGCTGAACGACAGCGACTTCTACCGCCACGAGCACCGCTTCATCTACAGCGCGATCGCCACGCTGATCGCGGGCAGCAAGCCGGCCGACGTCATCACCGTGTTCGAGGCGCTGCAGAGCCTGGGCAAGGCCGAGGACTGCGGCGGCCTCGCCTACCTGAACGCGCTGGCGCAGAGCGTGCCCAGCGCCGCCAACGTGCGCCGCTATGCGGAGATCGTGCGCGAGCGCGCGGTGCTGCGCAAGCTCATCAGCGCGAGCGACGAGATCGCCACCACGGCCTTCAACCCCCAGGGCCAGGCGGTGTCTCAGATCCTCGACGAGGCCGAGTCGAGGATCATGCGCATCGGCGAGGAGGGCAGCCGCACCGGGGCCGGCTTCCAGGCCATGGGCAAGCTCGTGCAGGCCCTGATCGATCGCGTGCAGGAACTCGAGCAGAACGGCGCGGAGGACGTGACCGGCATCCGCACCGGCTTCTACGACCTGGACCGCATGACCGCGGGCCTGCAGAAAGGCGACCTCGTCATCGTCGCCGCCCGGCCCTCGATGGGCAAGACTGCGTTCGCGTTGAACATTGCCGAGAACGTGGCCGTGCAGGAGGGCCTGCCGGTGGCGGTGTTCTCGATGGAGATGGGTGCGTCCCAGTTGGCGCTGCGCCTGGTGGGCTCGCTCGGCCGCATCGACCAGCAGCACCTGCGCACCGGGCGCCTGCGCGACGACGAGTGGGAGCGGCTGCCCGAGGCGGCGAGCAAGCTCGGTGAGGCGCCGATGTTCATCGACGAGACGCCGGGCCTGAATCCGGCCGAGTTGCGCGCCCGTGCGCGGCGTCTGGCGCGCCAGTACGGCGGCACGCTCGGGCTCATCGTCATCGACTACCTGCAGCTCATGAGTGGCACGAGCCAGACCAGCGACGAGAATCGCGCCACCGTGCTCGGCGAGATCTCGCGCGGCATGAAGGGCCTGGCCAAGGAGCTGCAGTGCCCTGTGATCGCGCTGTCGCAGCTCAACCGCAGCGTCGAGACCCGCCCCGACAAGCGGCCGATGATGAGTGACCTGCGCGAGTCCGGCGCAATCGAGCAGGACGCGGACGTCATCATGTTCATCTACCGCGACGACTACTACAACAAGGACTCCAAGGAGCCCGGTGTCGCCGAGATCGTCGTGGCCAAGCAGCGCAACGGCCCGGTGGGCACGGTCAAGCTGACCTTCCTGAAACCGCTGACGCGCTTCGACAACCTGGCGGCGGACGCGGCGTCGGAGTACTGAGTCTTACTTGAACAGGTCCTTGACCCGGTCGGTCCAGCTCTTCGCGTTGGGAGAGTGGCGCTCGCCGGAGCGGCGGAAGGACTCGTCCAGCTCCTTCAGCAGCTTGCGCTGGCCGTCGGTCAGCTTGACCGGAGTCTCCACGGTGATGTGGCAGTACAGGTCACCCGGGTAGCTCGAGCGCAGGCCCTTGATGCCCTTGCCGCGCAGGCGGAAGGTCTTGCCGTGCTGGGTGCCCTCGGGCAGCTCGATCTCAGCCTTGGCGCCGAGCGTGGGCACCTCGATCGAGCCGCCGAGTGCTGCCGTCGTCATGCCGACCGGCACCGTGCAGTGCAGGTCGTCGCCGTCGCGCTCGAAGATCTCGTGCGCCTTGATCCGGATCTCGATGTACAGGTCGCCGGCCGGCCCGCCGTTGGTGCCGGGCTCGCCGTTGCCGGCCGAGCGGATGCGCATGCCCTCGTTGATGCCGGCCGGGATCTTGACCTCGAGCGTCTTCTGGCGCTTGATGCGCCCGGCGCCGCTGCAGGTGGTGCAGGGCTCGGGGATGATCTTGCCGCTGCCTCGGCAGTGCGGGCAGGTCTGCTGGATGCTGAAGAAGCCCTGGCGCAGGTGCACGTTGCCGCTGCCGTTGCAGGTGCCGCAGGTCTTGGGGCTGGTGCCGGGCTTGGCGCCGCTGCCGTTGCAGGTGCCGCAGGTCTCCCAGCTCGGGATGCGGATCTGCGTCTCCTTGCCGAGCGCGGCCTCCTCCAGCGTGATCTCCATCGCGTAGCTGAGGTCGCTGCCGCGGAAGACCTGCTGCCCGCCGCCGCCACGCCGCGCGCCACCGGCGCCGCCGAAGATGTCGCCGAAGATGTCGCCGAAGGCCTCGGCGAAGCCGCCGAAGCCCTCGGGCCCGCCGCGCCCGCCCATGTTCGGGTCGACGCCAGCGTGACCGTGCTGGTCGTAGGCGGCCCGCTTCTGGGGGTCGGAGAGCATCTCGTAGGCCTCCTTGGCCTCCTTGAACTTCTCCTCGGCCTGCTTCGCGCCCTCACCCTGGTTGCGGTCCGGGTGGTGCTTCATCGCCAGCTTGCGGTAGGCCTTCTTGATGTCCTCGTCGCTGGCGTTCCTGGGTACGCCCAGAACTTCGTAGTAATCGCGCTTGGCCATGGCTCGGGCTGTCTTCTTCGGCAATCTTCAGGACGACGAAGCCGCGGGGGATGACGCTGCCGCGCCACCCCGCCGCGGCGGGCGGGCAGACCGGCCCTTTGCGCGGGCCGGACGGGGGATCACTTCTTCACTTCCTTGAACTCTGCGTCGACGACGTTGTCGTCCGCGGGCTTGGCCGACGAGGCGCCGGCACCCGCGGCGGCCCCCGCCCCGGCCGCCCCGGCGGCGCCCGCGGCCGCGGCCTGCTCGGCGTACATCTTCTCGCCGAGCTTCTGGCTTGCGGTCATCAGGGCCTCGGTCCTGGCCTCGATCTCGGCCTTGTCGTCGCCCTTGAGCGCATCCTCGGCGGCCTTGATCGCGGCCTCGATCTTCTCCTTCTCGCCAGCGTCGAGCTTGTCGCCGTACTCGCCCAGGCTCTTGCGCACCGAGTGCACCATAGAGTCGGCCTGGTTGCGCGCCTGCACGAGCTCGAGCTTGCGCTGGTCCTCGGCGGCATTGAGCTCGGCGTCCTTGACCATCTTCTGGATCTCGGCCTCGGACAGGCCGGAGTTGGCCTTGATCGTGATCTTGTTCTCCTTGCCCGTGCCCTTGTCCTTGGCGCTGACGTGCAGGATGCCGTTGGCATCGATGTCGAAGGTGACCTCGATCTGCGGCAGGCCGCGCGGCGCCGGCGGGATGCCCTCGAGGTTGAACTCGCCCAGGCTCTTGTTGCCCGAGGCCATCTCGCGCTCGCCCTGGAAGACCTTGATCGTCACTGCCGGCTGGTTGTCGTCGGCGGTGGAGAACACCTGGCTGAACTTGGTCGGGATCGTGGTGTTCTTCTTGATCATCTTCGTCATCACGCCGCCGAGCGTCTCGATGCCCAGCGACAGCGGGGTGACGTCCAGCAGCAGCACGTCCTTGCGCTCGCCGCCCAGCACCTGGCCCTGGATGGCCGCGCCCACGGCGACGGCCTCGTCGGGGTTGACGTCCTTGCGCGGCTCCTTGCCGAAGAACTCCTTGACCTTGTCCTGCACCTTGGGCATGCGCGACATGCCGCCCACCAGGATGATGTCGTCGATCTCGGAGACCTTGACCCCGGCGTCCTTGATGGCCGTGCGGCAGGGCTCGATCGTGCGCTCGATCAGTTCCTCGACCAGGGCCTCGAGCTTGGCGCGCGTGAGCTTGACGTTCAGGTGCTTCGGGCCGGAGGCGTCGGCCGTGATGTAGGGCAGGTTGACGTCGGTCTGGGTGCTGTTGGAGAGCTCGATCTTGGCCTTCTCGGCCGCTTCCTTCAGGCGCTGCAGCGCGAGCACGTCCTTCGTCAGGTCCACGCCCTGTTCCTTGCGGAACTCGGTGACGATGTGGTCGATGATGCGCTGGTCGAAGTCCTCGCCGCCGAGGAAGGTGTCGCCGTTGGTCGACAGCACCTCGAACTGCTTCTCGCCGTCGACGTCGGCGATCTCGATGATGGAGATGTCGAAGGTGCCGCCGCCCAGGTCGTAGACGGCGATCTTGCGGTCACCCTTGCCGTGCTTGTCCAGGCCGAAGGCCAGCGCTGCCGCGGTGGGTTCGTTGATGATGCGCTTGACGTCCAGGCCGGCGATGCGGCCGGCGTCCTTGGTCGCCTGGCGCTGGCTGTCGTTGAAGTAGGCCGGCACCGTGATCACGGCCTCGGTCACTTCCTCGCCGAGGTAGTCCTCGGCCGTCTTCTTCATCTTGCGCAGCACCTCGGCGCTGACCTGTGGCGGCGCGAGCTTCTTGCCGCGCACCTCGACCCAGGCGTCGCCGTTGTCGGCGGCGGCGATACGGTAAGGCATCAGGTCGATGTCCTTCTGCACTTCCTTCTCGGTGAACTTGCGGCCGATCAGGCGCTTGACGGCGTAAAGGGTGTTCTTCGGGTTCGTCACCGCCTGGCGCTTGGCCGAGGCGCCGACTAGGATCTCACCGTCCTCCTGGTAGGCGATGATGGACGGCGTGGTGCGCGCGCCCTCGCTGTTCTCGATGACCTTGGTGCTGTTGCCCTCCATGATGGCGACGCACGAGTTGGTCGTGCCGAGGTCGATACCGATGATTTTTCCCATGTTCTGTGACTCCTGGCGAGAGGTTGCTCTGGTGTGCAGTTGCGGCTGGGCGGCGGGGATTCAAGTCCGCGCTGCGGGTGCGCTCATTTCGGCGCGGCCACGGTGACGAGGGCCGGCCGCAGCACGCGGTCGGCGATCAGGTAGCCCTTTTGCAGCACCGTGACGACGGTGTTGGCGTCCTGATCGGCCGGCACCATGCTGATGGCCTGGTGCTGGTGCGGGTCGAAGCGCGTGCCCGCGGGTGGCTCGATCGGCATTACCTTGTTGCGCTCGAGGGCCTGGGTGAGCTGGCGCAGCGTCGCGCGTACACCCTCGAGCAACTGCTCGTTGCTCGCCGCGGGCAGGGCGAGCGCTGCCTCCAGGCTGTCGCGCACCGGCAGCAGGCTCTCGGCGAAGCCTTCGATGGCGAACTTGCGTGCCTTGGAGGATTCCTCCTCGGCCCGTCGGCGCACGTTCTCGGACTCGGCCTTGGCGCGAAGGTAGTTGTCGGACATCGCCGTCAGGCGGGCCTCCAGATCGGCCAGGGCCTGGGTCGGGTCGGGCGCGGCGGCGTCGGGCTCGGTCGAGGCGTTCTCGGGCGTGGCGTGAGCGTGGGACGCGGCTGGGGCGTTGAGGTCGGGTTCGGTGCTCATGGAAGGGGCAGGAGGGGGCAGGTGACAGGCGCTGGCATGGCGCAGCACCATCCAAATCCTTGAGTTGGTGTCGGCTTCATGGATGTCAAGGGGCAGGCGGGGTGTTGAAGGGCAAGGGACATGGGGCGAAGGGTGGGGCGGGGCAGGGCGGTGCCCGCGCCGGGCCGGTTCATCCCTCGCCGTCGAGGCTCGCGCTCCAGCGTTGCCACTGGACCAGGTCGCGACGGTCGCGCTTGGTCGGGCGGCCCTGGGCCAGCGACCACGCGGGCTCCACCCCCTGACGCCTGGCTTCGGCCGCGCGCTGGCGCGCTGCCAGACTCTCGGCCGTCTCCTCGTACAGGCCCTGGGCCACCGGGGCCGGGCCGCGCACCGACGCCAGGGCGCGCACACGGACGACGCGCTCGAACCCGGTTTCGCGCAGGGCCACCTCGTCGCCCGGGCGCAGTTCCCGGGCCGGCTTGGCCACCAGACCGTTGACCCGCACACGGCCGGCGGTGGCCGCCTCGGCGGCGAGCGAGCGTGTCTTGAAGAAGCGCGCCGCCCAAAGCCACTTGTCCAGGCGCACGCCGGCGCCGGCGGCCTCGGCCACCGTCAGTCCCGCGCGCCCAGCGCCAGCGCGCGCTCGCGCTGGGCCGCGTCCTGCATGCCGAAGGGCGGCACTGGCCAGCCCTGCAGGTGCTGCAGCGCCACGCCGGCAAGGGCCTGCACGGCGTCGGCGGCGTCGTTCAGGCAGGGGATGTAGCTGAACGTCTTGCCGCCGGCCTCGAGGAAGGCCTCGTGCGCCTCCTGGGCGATCTCCTCCAGCGTTTCCAGGCAGTCGACGGCAAAGCCCGGGCAGATCACGTCCACCGAGTCCGTGCCTGCGGCGGCCAGCTCCTTCAGTGTCGGCTCGGTGTAGGGGCGCAGCCACTGGGCCTTGCCGAAGCGGCTCTGGAAGGTCACTTTCCAGGTTCCGGCCTCCAGGCCGAGGGCCTGGGCCAGCAGCCGCGCCGCTTTCAGGCACTCGCAGTGGTAGGGGTCGCCCAGCAGCAGCGAGCGTTCGGGCAGGCCGTGGAAGCTCATCACGAGCATGCGCGCGCGGCCGTGGCGCTCCCAGTGCGCGCGCACGCTGCGCGCCAGTGCCTCGATGACGCCCGGGTCGTCGCCGTAGCGGTTGACGAAGCGGAACTCGGGCAAGTGCCGCGCCTGGGCGGCCCACTGCGCCACCGCGTCCCAGACGCTGCCGGTGGTCGCGCCGGCGTACTGCGGGTACATCGGCAGCACCAGGATGCGCGTGCAGCCCTCGGCGCGCAGTTCGTCCAGCGCGGGCCCGAGCGCCGGGTTGCCGTAGCGCATGGCATGACGCACGAGCACCGGCGCGCCGCGCTCGTGCAGCGCCTGCTGCAGCCCCGCGGCCACGCGCGACGTGTGGACGATCAGCGGCGAGCCCTCGGGCAGCCAGATGGTGGCGTACTTGGCGGCCGACTTGGCCGGCCGGGTGTTGAGGATGATGCCGTGGAGCACCGCCATCCAGACCCAGCGCGGGATCTCGACCACGCGCGGGTCGGCGAGGAACTCCGCCAGGTAGCGCCGCGTCGCCGCGCGCGTGGGCGCGTCGGGGCTGCCCAGGTTGACGAGCAGCACGCCCGTGCGCGCGACGTTGCCGTGCCGGTGGGCGGGTTCAGGGCGGAAGGGCATGGCGCGGACGCGGCGCTCGGCGGGAGGCTTGTCTCTGGATCCGGAGACGTCCGGGCTGCGTGGCGCCGCTCGGGCTCTCAGGCGCTCAGAGGTTGTCCAGGTAGGTCCGCAGCTTGTCCGAGCGGCTCGGGTGCTTCAGCTTGCGGATGGCCTTGGCCTCGATCTGGCGGATGCGCTCGCGCGTAACGTCGAACTGCTTGCCCACCTCCTCGAGCGTGTGGTCGGTGCTCATCTCGATGCCGAAGCGCATGCGCAGCACCTTGGCCTCGCGCGGGGTCAGGCTGTCGAGGATGTCCTTCACCACGTCGCGCAGGCCGGCCTGCATGGCCGCGTCCACCGGGGCCACGTTGTTCGTGTCCTCGATGAAATCGCCCAGGTGCGAGTCGTCGTCGTCGCCGATGGGGGTCTCCATGGAGATCGGCTCCTTGGCGATCTTCATGATCTTGCGCACCTTGTCCTCGGGCATCTCCATCTTCTCGGACAGCGTCGGCGCGTCGGGCTCGTAGCCGAACTCCTGCAGGTGCTGACGCGAGATCCGGTTCATCT
Source organism: Rubrivivax sp. (assembly GCA_044375195.1). Taxonomy (GTDB): domain Bacteria; phylum Pseudomonadota; class Gammaproteobacteria; order Burkholderiales; family Burkholderiaceae_C; genus Rubrivivax. Next base: position 7,691 of record JBILNB010000056.1, read on the forward strand.
TGTTGATCGTCTCGATCATGTGCACCGGGATGCGGATCGTGCGCGCCTGGTCAGCGATGGAGCGCGTGATGGCCTGGCGGATCCACCACGTGGCATAGGTGGAGAACTTGTAGCCGCGGCGGTACTCGAACTTGTCCACCGCCTTCATCAAGCCGATGTTGCCCTCCTGGATGAGGTCGAGGAACTGCAGGCCGCGGTTGGTGTACTTCTTCGCGATCGAGATCACCAGGCGCAGGTTGGCCTCGATCATCTCCTTCTTCGCATCGCGCGAGGCCTTCTCGCCCTCGTTCATCTTCCGGTTGATGACCTTCAGATCCTCCAGCGGCACGACGGCGCGCGTCTGCAGGTCCACGAGCTTCTGCTGCAACTCCTGCACGGCCGGCAGGTTGCGCCCCAGCACCGCGCTGTAGGGCTTGCCGGAGGCAGCCTCCTTCGCGGACCACTTCAGGTTCAGCACGTTGGGCGGGAAGGTCGCGATGAAGTGTTCCTGGGGCATGCCGCACTTGTCGACGACGATCTTGCGGATCTCGCGCTCGTGCCGGCGCACGTCGTCAACCTGCTCGCGCAGGATGCCGCACAGGCGCTCGATGGTCTTGACCGTGAAGCGGATCGACATCAGTTCGCTGCTGATGGCCTGCTGCGCGCGGTCGTAGGCGGCCGAGCGGTAGCCGTGCTGCTCATAGGCTTCGCGCATGCGGCCGAAGTTGGCGCGCATCGCGCCGAACTTCACCAGTGCCTGCGTCTTCAGCTCCTCGAGCTTCTTGGTCAGGGCCTTGCTGCCGCCCGCGCCGTCGTCGTCGTCCTCCTCGTCGAACTCGTCGAAGTCCTCCTCGGCGACGTAGTCGTCGGCCTCGTCGTCGGAGACGAAGCCGTCGACGACGTCGGAGATGGGGATCTCGGCCGCAGCGATGCGGTCGGCCAGCGCCAGGATCTCGGCGATCGTGGTCGGCGAGGCGCTGATGGCCAGCATCATGGCCTGCAGGCCGCCCTCGATGCGCTTGGCGATCTCGATCTCACCCTCGCGCGTGAGCAGTTCCACCGTGCCCATCTCGCGCATGTACATGCGGACCGGGTCGGTGGTGCGGCCGAACTCGGAGTCGACGGTGGACAGCGCGGCCTCGGCGGCCTCCTCGGCCTCCTCGTCGGTGGCGGTGGCGGTGCTGCTGCCGCTGATCAGCAGCGTGGCGGCGTCCGGTGCCTGCTCGTAGACGGCGATGCCCATGTCGTTGAGCATCGAGATGATGGCCTCGAGGATCTCCTCGTTGACCAGCTTCTCCGGCAGGTGGTCGTTGATCTCCTGGTGTGTCAGGAAGCCACGCGTCTTGCCCATCTTGATGAGCGTCTTCAGCTCCTGGCGGCGCTTGGCGACCTCTTCCTCGGTGAGCGTCGTCTCGTCGAGCCCGAACTCGCGCATCAGCGCGCGCTCCTTGGCGCGTGAGACCTTCATGCGCAGCGGCTTGGCCTTGGCCTTGTCCTCGGCATCGGCCTCGCCTTCGGCAGCCTCCACCGGCTCGGCCGGGTCGAGCGCGTCGCCATCGGCCCCGGCGTCGAATTCCGCCTCGAGCTCGGCCGCTTCATCGTCGCCGAGCGCGGGCTTCGCCTCCGCGTCGGTCTTCTCGATCTTCTCGATCTTCTCGATCTTCTCGATCTTCTCGATCTTCTCGATCTTCTCGATCTTCTCGATCTTCTCGATCTTTTCCTTCGGCTTGTCCTTGCCCTTGCGCACTTCGGCGGCCTTGGGCGCGGCCTGCTTGGGCTCGGGCTTGTCCGCAGCGGCTCCAGGCGCCTTCGCCACCGCCTTGCCGCTGCCAGAGGCCTGGGCCGCCTTGTCAGGAGCGCTCTTGGCCGCATCGGCTTTTCCGCTGGCCGCCTTCGCGCCGGAGGACTTGGCTTGCGCCTGCGGCGCTGCGGGCTGAGCCGGCGTGCCATGTTCCTTCGATGCGGGGGAGGCGGTCTTCTTGGCAGTCATCTCGTTCCTTCGTGGGAGGCTGGCGGTCTGGGCCGGCGGCCGTTGCGATGGTCGGGTCGGCTCGGCTGCAGGATCGCCCTGCCGTGGCATGCTGCCCGGTCACGTGGCGTGGTCTAGGGACGCTGCGGTGCCCGCAACGGCGGGCTCAGGCTCGCGTCCACTCTCGACGCGGTGTCCCGGGGCCGGTCATGCGCCTGGCTGCTCGCAGCGGAAAACGCAATCGAGGATTATACCGGGCGCCCGAGCACGCGCAGCGTCTCGCGCTGGGCCAGCGCTCGCGCGGTCTGCGTCACGGCACGGCGCAGTTCCTCCAGGTCCGGCGCCAAGGGTACCGGAGCGTCGTCCACCAGCGTGCGGGCCTGGGTTGAGAAGGGCTCGGCCGCGATCAGCTCGCGCAGTTCCGGCCATTCGCGCGGGCCGTGCTCGGTGAGGTCGCGTTCGATCCAACGGAAGAGCGCGCCGTGCCACGACGCCAGGCCGGCCAGCATCTCCTGCTCGCCACCGGCAAGTTGGAACCACCAAGCCGCGTTGGAGAGCAGGATACGGGCCACGTGATCGGCGGGCTGGCGCGCCCCCGTGACCGCCGCAGCGCGCCGCGCTGGCGCGGTCGCTCCCGCCACGGCGCGCGCCGTGCCCGGCGGCCGGGCCGTGGGACTGGCCCCGCCGCTGCCCCAGAGGGCGACCAGATCCTGCGCCCCGAGCCCCGCCGCCTGGGCCAGCGCGGCCAGGATCTGGCCGCGGAGCGCTCCGGCGGGCAGTTGTTCCCACAGCGGGCGCGCCAGGGCCAGCAGCCGTGCCCGGCCCTCGGCGGTCTCGCGCTCGGTGCCGGCAGCGGCGTGCTCGACAAGCTGCTGGGACAGCGGGACGGCCGCGTCCACCTGGCGCTCGAAGGCTTCGGTGCCGTGTTCGCGGACGTAGGAGTCCGGGTCGTGCTCGGGCGGCAGGAACAGGAAGCGGAAGCTGCGCAGGTCGGTGGCCAGCGGCAGCACCGCCTCCAGGGCCCGGCCCGCGGCGCGCCGGCCCGCGGCGTCGCCGTCGAAACTGAAGACGACGCGGTCGGTGAATCTCAGCAGCTTCTGCACATGGTCGGCGGTGCAGGCCGTGCCCAGGGTGGCCACCGCATTGGCGATGCCCGACTGCGCCAGGGCGACCACGTCCATATAGCCTTCGACGACCAGCGCATACCCGCGCTCGCGGATCGCGGATCGCGCCTCGAACAGGCCGTAGAGCTCGCGCCCCTTGACGAAAACCGGCGTCTCGGGCGAGTTCAGGTACTTGGGCTCGCCGCTGTCCAACACCCTGCCGCCGAAGCCGATGACCTCGCCCTTGACCGAGCGGATCGGGAACATGATGCGGTCGCGGAAGCGGTCATAGCGCTTTTGCTCGCCGCCATCCTCGCCCTGCACGATCACGAGCCCTGCGTCTGCGAGTACAGGGTCGTCGTAGCGCGGGAACACACTGGCCAGGCCGCGCCAACCTTCGGGGGCATAGCCCAGGCCGAAGTGGCGAGCGACCCGGCCCGTCATGCCGCGGCGCTTGAGGTAGGCGATGGCCCGCTCGCTGTCCTTCAGACGGGCCTGGTAATGCGCCGTCGCGCGTTCCAGCACCTCGCCGAGGGTGGCGCGTCGCGCCCGGGCTTCGGCGGCGCGCGCCTGTTCGGCCGGGTCCGCCGGGGCCTCGGGCATCTTCATACCGGCCTGGCGGGCCAGTTCGGTCACCGCGTCGACGAAGCCCAGACCGTTGTGCTCCATCAGAAAGCGGATCGCGTCGCCATGCGCGCCGCAGCCGAAGCAGTGATAGAACTGCTTGGTCGGGCTGACGGTGAAACTCGGAGACTTCTCGCCGTGAAATGGGCACAGGCCGAGCAGGTTGATGCCGGCCTTGCGAAGCGTCACGTGGCGGCCGACGATGTCGGCCACGTCCACGCGCTGCAGCACGTCCTGGATGAAACTCTCTGGGATCTGGCCGCGGATGCTCACCGCGCCGAGTCTATTGCAGCATCCGCCCAGAGGCGGCCGGGCCGGCGGGCGGCCCGGCGATGCGACGTCAGATCGCGAAGTCGCCCAGGCTCTTGCCGTTGGCCAGCGCGGTGCGCAGCCAGGTCGGCTTCAGGCCGCGGCCGGACCAGGTCTTGCCCGTGGCCGGATCGCGGTACTTCGGGGCGACTGTGCTGCCGCCCTTGGCGCGCGGGGCCTTCGGGCCGGCAGCGCGACCGGCGAGATCGGCTGCCGACAAACCATACTGGCTCATCAGGGCGCGCACCTGCGCGATGGCGGAGGCGCGTTCCTCGCGCTGCGCTTCGGCAATCTGCTTTTCGAGGGTGGCGCGTTGCTCGAGCAGTTCTGCGACAGTGGCCAAGGAATACTCCGGTAGGCAGTTGAAAGGCGCGCAGGATACTACAAACCAACCCCTGCCACCGAAAACAAAATATCTCCGACCGTGCCGCGGTGATGAATATCAATTCGGGGGAACGTAACCTTGGGGCTGATCTGCGCCGTCGCCGAAGAAGAACTTTTCCATCTGCCGGGCCAGATATTGACGCGCGCGGGCATCGGCCAGGTTCAGTCGATTCTCGTTCACCAACATGGTCTGATGACGCTTCCACTGCTCGAAGGCCTCCTTCGAGATGTTGTCGTAGATGCGCTTGCCCAATTCGCCGGGGTAGGGCGCAAATGCCAGCCCTTCGGCTTCCTTCTTCAGGTAGGTGCATTGGACCATGCGTGCCATCGGGTCGTTCTCCTTGAGCGGACGGAGCGCGGCCATGTGCCGCGCGGGGTTTCACTTCAGCGTCTTGACCAGCACCTGCGAGCGCCGGTCCCAGTTGTACTTGCGTTTGCGCGCCTCGGGCAGCCATTCCGGGTCCACTTGGGCGAAACCGCGCTTGATGAACCAGTGCATCGTGCGAGTGGTCAGCACGAAGATACTGTCCAGACCGAGCGCGCGCGCGCGCTGCTCGACGCGCTTGAGTATGCGCTCGCCGTCGCCCTGACCCTGGACGTGGGGCGATACGGTCAGCGCGGCCATCTCGCCGGTGCGGGACTCGGGGTAGGGGTAGAGCGCAGCGCAGCCGAATATCACCCCGTCGTGCTCGATCACCGTGTAATTGCCGACGTCGCGCTCGATCTCGTGCCGCTCGCGCCGCACCAGCGTGCCGTCGCGCTCGAAGGGCTCGATCAATTGCAGGATGCCGCCGACGTCGTCGGACGTGGCCTCGCGCAGGCTTTCGAGTTTCTCGTCGACGATCATCGTGCCGATGCCGTCGTGGGAATACACCTCCATCAGCAGCGCGCCGTCGGTCGCGAAAGGCAGGATGTGCGAACGCTCCACACCGGCGCGGCAGGCCTTGATGCAATGCTGGAGGTAGAAAGCCAGGTCGGTGGGCCGCATGGCCCGCGGCAGCGTGGCCAGCAGGCGCTCGGCGTCGGCCAGCGTGAGTTCGGTATCGATCGGGCTTTCGGGGTCCGCAGGGTTTTCCTGGATTCCCGGGATCTCGGTCAGGAACAGCAGCTTGTCGGCGCCCAGCGCGATCGCGGCAGAGGTCGCCACCTCCTCCATCGCGAGGTTGAAGGCCTCGCCAGTGGGCGAGAAACCGAAGGGGCTCAGCAGCACGACCGCGCCGGTGTCGAGCGCGCCCCGGATGGCGCCGACGTCGACCTTGCGCACCAGGCCGCTGTGGCCGAAATCGACGCCGTCCACGATGCCCACCGGGCGCGCGGTGAGGAAGTTGCCCGAGACCACGCGTACCGTGGCATTGGCCATCGGCGTGTTCGGCAGTCCCTGGGAGAAGGCTGCCTCGATCTCGAAGCGCAGCTGGCCCGCGGCCTCCTGCGCGGCGTCGAGCGCGGTGGGGTCGGTGACGCGCAACCCGTGGCTGAAGCGTTCGGGATGGCCCTTGGCGCGCAACTGCTCGCTGACTTGCGGTCGGAAGCCGTGCACGAGCACGGTCCGGATGCCCATGGCATGGAGGATGGCCAGGTCCTGCACGAAGGCGCTGAGCTTGCCGGCGGCGATCGCCTCGCCGCACAGGCCGATGACAAAGGTCTCGCCGCGGTAGGCGTGGATATACGGCGCGACCGCGCGGAACCACGGGACGAAGGTGTGCGGGAAGACGGCGCTCATGCGCGTGGCGGGCGGCAGCTCGGACGGTGCGGGAGACGACCTGGGATTGTGCCCCAGCCCCCCAGGGCCGCCGCCGGCCGGATAATCCGCCCCCCGTGCCTCCTGCTCCCGAAGCCGCCGGCGGCGCGCGCGCGCCGCGCCCCGCCCACCCCATCCCGCCGATCCGCTACCCCGAGTCGCTGCCCGTCAGCGCGCGGCGCGACGAGATCGCGCGCGCGCTGGCCGAGCATCCCGTCGTCATCGTCTGCGGCGAGACCGGCTCGGGCAAGACCACGCAGTTGCCGAAGATCGCGCTCGAGCTCGGACGCGGCCTGGGCGCCGGTGGCCGCGGGCTGATCGGCCACACCCAGCCTCGGCGCATCGCCGCGGCCACGGTGGCGCAGCGCATCGCCGAGGAGCTGCAGAGCCCGCTGGGCGAGGTCGTGGGCTACAAGGTGCGCTTCCAGGACCGGCTGCAGCCCGGCGCCTCGGTCAAGCTGATGACCGACGGCATCCTGCTGGCCGAGACGCAGACCGACCCGCTGCTGCGCGCCTACGACACGCTCATCATCGACGAGGCGCACGAGCGCAGCCTGAACATCGACTTCCTGCTCGGCTACCTGCGCCGCATCCTGCCGCAGCGGCCCGACCTGAAGATCGTGGTGACTTCGGCCACGATCGACGCCCAGCGCTTCGCGCAGCACTTTTCCGGCGCGCGCGGGCCGGCGCCGGTGATCGAGGTCTCGGGCCGCCTGTTCCCGGTGGAATTGCGCTGGCGCCCGCACGAGGACACGCGCGAGCGCGACCTCAACGACGCGATCGCCGACGCGGTGGACGAGCTCTGGCGTGGCAGCGCGGGCGGCGACATCCTCGTATTTCTGCCCGGCGAGCGTGAGATCCGCGAGGCCGCCGACCATCTGCGCAAGCACCTGACCGCAAGTACTCGGGGGGGCCCGGTGCCCGAGATCCTGCCGCTGTTCGCGCGTCTGTCGCAGGCCGAGCAGGCGCGCGTCTTCCAGCTGGGCGCCGGGCGCCGCATCGTGCTCGCGACCAACGTCGCCGAAACCTCGCTCACGGTGCCTGGCATCCGCTACGTCATCGACACCGGCCTGGCCCGGGTCAAGCGCTACAGCTACCGCAACAAGGTCGAGCAGTTGCAGGTCGAGCCGATCAGCCAGGCGGCGGCGAACCAGCGTGCCGGTCGTTGCGGGCGTGTGGCCGACGGCATCTGCATCCGCCTCTACGCCGAGTCCGAGCATGTGGGGCGGCCACGCTTCACCGACCCCGAGATCCTGCGTTCGTCGCTGGCGGGGGTGATCCTGCGCATGAAGTCGCTCGGCCTGGGCGCGGTCGATGACTTCCCCTTTCTGGAGGCGCCGCCGCGCAAGGCGATCGCCGACGGCTACGCCCTGCTGGCCGAGCTCGGCGCGGTGGACGACCTGAACGAGCTGACGCCGCTGGGGCGCGAACTCGCGCGCCTGCCGCTGGACCCGCGCGTGGGCCGCATGATCCTGGAGGCGCGGGAGCGCCAGGCGCTGTCCGAGGTGCTGGTGATCGCCGCGGCGCTGAGTGTGCAGGACGTGCGTGACCGCCCGCTCGAGGCAGCGCAGGCTGCCGACGAGAAGCATCGCCCCTTCGATGACGAGAAGTCCGAGTTCAGCGGCCTGCTCAAACTTTGGCGCTGGATCGAGGCGGGCCGCGGCGTGCACGGTCATGCGGGTGCGCAGACGGACACGCACAAGCTCAGCCACCGGCAGCAGGAGCAGCGCCTGCGCGAACACTTCATAAGCCCGCGCCGCGTGCGCGAGTGGCGCGACGTGCACACCCAACTGCACACTGTCGTCGCCGAGCAGGGCTGGCGCCTGAACGAGGCGCCAGCCACCTACGAGCAACTGCACCTGTCGATGCTGTCGGGCCTGCTGGGCAACGTGGGCTGCAAGGCCGACGATGACGAGTGGTACCTGGGGGCACGGAGCATCAAGTTCTGGCGCCATCCCGGCGCGCACTTGTCGAAGAAGCCCGGACGCTGGATCGTCGTGGCCGAGTTGGTGGAGACCACACGCCTTTTCGGCCGCGGCATCGCCGCGATCGAGCCGCCCTGGATCGAGGCCGTCGGCGCGCACCTGATCAAGCGCCAGTTGCTCGAACCGCACTGGGAGAAGAAGGCCGGCAACGTCGTCGCGCTCGAGCGCGGCACCCTCTACGGGCTGGTCGTGTATTCGAACCGTCGCGTCGACTACGGCCGCGTCGACCCCGCGGCCGCGCGCGAAATCTTCATTCGCGAGGCGCTGGTGCAAGGCGAGTGGGAGACACGGCTGCCCTTCTTCGCCCACAACCAGCGTCTGATCCGGGAGGTCGAGGCGCTGGAGCACAAGGCCCGGCGCCAGGACGTGCTCGTCGACGAGGAGTTGATCCACGCCTTCTACGACCGCCACCTGCCGGGCGATGTCTGCAGCGGCACCAGCCTGGAGCGCTGGTTCCGGACGGCCTCACGTGACCACCCCACGCTGCTGCAGTTGGAGCGTGGGGAGCTGATGCGGCACGAGGCGGCCGGCATCACCACCGGCGCCTTCCCGCGCACCGTGCGCCTGGGCGGCATCGACTGCACCGCCGACTACCTGCACGAGCCCGGTGACGCGCGCGACGGGCTCACCGTCACGGTGCCGATCTACGCGCTGAACCAGGTGGGAGAGGAGCGCTGCGAGTGGCTCGTGCCGGGCATGCTGTCCGACAAGGTGCTGGCGCTGCTGAAGAGCCTGCATCAGCGTCCGCGCTCGCGCCTGGTGCCGCTGCCCGAAGCCGCAGCGGCCTTCTGCGCCGCAGCGGCGCAGGGCGAAGGCAGCCTCGTTGACGCGCTGCTGAAGTGGGCGCGCGAGCGCACGCAGCTGCCGCTGCAGCGCAACGACTTCAAGTTCGAGACGCTGGCGCCGCACCTGTTCATGAACTACCGCCTCGTCGACGAACACGGCCGCCAACTCGCCATGGGGCGCCACCTGCCGACGCTGAAGGCGCAGTGGGGCGCGCAGGCGCGCAGCGCCTTCCAGGCCCTGGCGCCGCTGCGCGCGTCGGCGCCCGCGTTGGCGCCGGCCGTGCCGGCGGCCACCGCGTCCGGCGCCACAGCGGGGTCGGCCGCCGACGCCGTGCCGCCCCCGGCCGGACCGGTGGGCCGCAGCGGCGCAAGGCGGGTGCCCGCTGGCGGCGGCGACAGCGGCAGCGCCGGCGTCGCAGCAGGACGCGGCGTGACCGCTACGCTGGCGGCCCCGCCTGTGCCGGAGCAGCCGGTGGCCTATACCGCCTGGACCTTCGGCGAGCTCCCCGAGCTGATGGAGTTGCAGCGCGGCGGACAGGTGCTGGTGGGCTTCCCGGCGCTCGTCGACAAGGGCGCGCATGTCGAGATCGAGGTCTTCGACGAGCCGGCGGTGGCTGCTGCGCGTCACCGCGCCGGGCTGCGCCGCCTGGTGGCGCTGCAGGTGCGCGAGCCGCTCAAGCATCTCGAGAAAAACATCCCCGACCTGCAGAAGATGGCTGCGCTGTACCTGCCGCTGGGCACGCTGGAGGAACTGCGCGCGCAGATCATCGAGGTCGCGCTCGACCGCGCCTTTCTTGCCGAGCCGCTGCCCGCCGACGAGCCCGCCTTCCGGCGCCGCCTGGAAGAAGGGCGCGCGCGCATGATGCTGATCGCTCAGGAGGTGGCGCGCCTGGTGGTCGCGGTCCTGACCGAGCACGCGCAGGCCACGCGCAAGCTGCGCGACAGTCGCCCGCCCAAGGACGTGGCCGACGACGTGACGGCGCAGTTGCAGCGCCTGTGCGGCAAGCGCTTCGTCGTGAGCATCCCCTGGGCGGCATTGCAGCACCTGCCGCGCTACCTCAAGGGCGTGGTGCTGCGCCTGGACAAGCTGCGCGCCGACCCCGCGCGCGATGCCGTGCGCCTGGCCGAGCTGCGCCCGCTCGAGCAGCGCTGGCAGCGTCGGCTGGCCGAGCTCAAGGGCGCGCCTGATGTCCGGCTCGACGAATACCGCTGGCTGCTCGAGGAACTGCGCGTGAGCCTGTTCGCGCAGGAGTTGCGCACGCCGCAGCCGGTCAGTGCCAAGCGGCTGGACAAGGCTTGGGCGCAGTTGACGGGGTGAGTTCGTGGGTTCTTCGGGGTCTGCTCCCACCGTGACGGGGGCTCATCCCATCCCGGGTTCCAGCGGCGGCAGGTCGTCGAACACGGCGTTCGTGCCGGCCTTCTGCGCCGCCACGGCGCGTGCGATGTCCTCGGGGCTGAAGATGCCGGGCTGCAGCGCGTTGAGATATGCGAAGGACGCGGCCACCCCGTGGTCGCGCGTGTAGGAGATCATCTCCTTGGAAGCCGCCACCGCCAGCGGCGCCTTGGCCGCGATGCGCCGCGCCACCGCCAGCGCGCCCTCGACCGTGGCCTCGGGCGTGTCGAACACGCCGTTGACGAAGCCCAGGCGCTCGGCCCGCGCAGCGCCCAGGCGGTCGCCGGTGTAGGCGAGCTCGCGCACCACGGCCTCGGGCAGCTGGCGCGGCATGCGGTTGAGCGTGCCCACGTCGGCCATCATGCCGAGGTGGATCTCCTGGATCACGAAGAAGGCGTCGGCGCTGCAGTAGCGCAGGCAGCAGGCGGTGACCAGGTCCACGGCGCCGCCGACGCAGCCGCCCTGCACCGCGGCGATCACCGGGAAGCGCGCCTCGGCCAGGGCGTTGAAGGAGGCCTGCAACTGGCGCAGCTGCTGCCGGAAGCGCTCGCGCGCGAGCACCGTGCCGGTGTCCAGCGCCTGCCCGGCCTCGAAGACCGAGAGGTCCATCCCGGCCGAGAAGTGCCGCCCGGTGGACGACAGCACGGCCACGCGGGTGCCGCCGGCGCGGTCGAGCTCGCGCACGGCCCGTGGCAGCTCGGACCAGAAGGCCGGCACCATCGCGTTCAGCCGCTCGGGGCGGTTCAGACGGATGTGCGCGACGCCGCCGTCGCGCAGCACTTCCAGGCATTCGTGGCTCATCGGGTCTCCTCGTCCAGGCTTCGGTTCTAGGGGGTGGCAACGCTGCCGTCGGCGCGCGCAGCCGTCGCCTGAGCAAGCTCATCCTCGCATGGCGCGGGCTCGCCACACTGACTTGCATCGACGACGGCGGCAGAACACGGACAAGGCGTGGGGCGGCGGTCGGCGGCGCAGCACCGACCGGCCCGCGCCTTCATCGACACCGGCCGGCCCATCGACGATGCAAGGAGTTCCCGATGCGAATGATCCGATCCCTGGCTCCCGCGCTCAAGCGCTTCCTCCGCGACGAGCGCGGCGTCACCGCCATCGAGTATGGCCTGATCGCAGCCCTGATCGCCGTGATGATCATCGGCACCGTCACGACGGTGGGCGAGAACCTCGACGGGGTGTTCAACTCGATCGGCACCTCGCTGGGCAAGGCCACCGGCGGGACGGGCGGCACGACGCCCTGACCCCGCGCGGTTGACGGTGCGGCAACGCGACGGCAGGGTCGCCAGGCGGGGACCGGTGCACGACGGATCGGGATCGCTTGCGGTGTGGGGCGCGCTCGGCCTCTTCCTTGCGCTCGCCGTGAGGTCGGACCTGCGCTCGCGCCGCGTGCCCAACGGCCTCGTGGCCGCAGGGCTGGCGGCGGCACTGGCCATCCCCCTCGCGGGGGTGCTGGGTGCTGCCGACGGGCCGTCCTGGCGCCTGGCCGCTGCCTCCGTCGCCCCCTGGGCCGCCGGGCTGGTGCTCGGCGGCCTTTTGTTGCTGCCCGGGTACGCGCTGGGCGGCATGGCGGCCGGTGACGTCAAGCTGATGGCCATGGCCGGGGCCTTCCTCGGACCGGGCCTGGCCGCTGCCGCGGTGCTCTACGCCTGCCTGGTCGGCGGCGCGCTGGCGCTGGCCGTGTTGGTCTGGCGCCGCGCGCGCGGTCGGCCGGTACCGACGCACCAGGCCTATGCGCCCGCGATCGCCCTGGGCTGCCTGGTCGCGGTCTGGGCCCACGCAGCCCCGCGGGGCTGAACAGTTTCCGGAAGGCATCGAAGCATGAGATCCAGGGGATGGTGGATGCTGCTGGCCGCGCTGGCGGCCGGCTTGGTGGCGGCGGTGCTGGCGGCGCGCTGGCTGCAAGGGCAGGGCGCCGACATGGGGCGGATCGCCGTCGCGCACGCGGACATCCCGCTCGGCGCGCGGCTGTCGCCGCAGATGGTGCGCCTGGCCGAGTGGCCGCGCTCGAGCGTGCCGGCAGGCGCCTTCACCACGCTCGACGCGCTGGACGGCCGCGTCGTCACCGTGGCCGTGCTGCGCGGCGAACCGCTGACCGAGGCGCGTCTCGCGCCGGTGGGCGCGCGCGCCGGGTTGTCGGCGGTGGTGCCCGAGGGCAAGCGCGCGATGACGGTGCGCGTCAACGACGTGGTCGGCGTGGCGGGCTTCGCGCTGCCGGGCACCTACGTCGACGTGTTGGTCAACACCCAGGACGAGGGCGCGCGCCGCGGCGACGCCGACCGCTCGATCTCCAAGATCGTGCTCGAGCGCATCCTCGTGCTGGCGGTGGCGCAGGAGGCCGACCGCGACGCGAGCCGGCCCAAGGTGGTCAGCGCGGTGACGCTGGAGGTCACGCCCGCGCAGGCCGAGAAGCTGGACCTCGCGCGCAGCGTGGGCACGCTCTCGCTCGTGCTGCGCAACCAGACCGACCCGCAGACTGCGGCGACCGGCGGCGCCACCAAGTCCGAGTTGCTGGGCCTGGTGGCGGCGCCGAGCCCCGCGCCCGTGCGCAGGCTGGCTCCCGTCGTGCCGGTGCGCGCGCAGCCCGCGGTGATGCCGCCGCCACCGGCTGCGCCTGCGCCGGTGACTGCGCCGGCGGCTCCACCAGCGGCTGCGTCCAAGACCTGCGTCGAGATCGTCGCCGGCCCGGTGCGTCGCACCGAGTGCTTCTGACGCCGCGACTTGGCGAGCCCTTCGCCCGTTCCGGCGCCTTCCGATCCGGCGCCGACGCCCGCGGCCTGTCCGCGCGCCTGACTTGCCACCGCCTCTGCCCCCCACACCATGAACCGTAGACCTCACGAAGATCGCGTTGCGTCCCCTGCTGCCAGCCTGTGGCGCGGCCCTGCCGGCCTGACGCTGACTGCCGGCCTGGCCCTGGCGGCGGCGTCCGCTGCGGCGCAGCCGGCCGCCGCTGGCGCGAGCCCGGTCCCGGTCGGCCCCTGCCTGCAGGTGGACGCGGCGCCGCCGGTGCACCTGACGGTGGGCAAGTCCACCGTCTGGCGGCCGGCCGCGGCCGTGCGGCGCGTCGTCCTGGGCAACCCGGACCAGGCGCCGGCGGCCCGCAGCGGGCCCTCGGAGTCGAGCGCCGACCGCGCTCCGCGCCGCGACGGCATGCCGGCGCGCGGCGGCAGCGAGCTCCGCCCGGGCGTGGCCGACGTCGACGTGCTGCTGCTGTCGCCGCGCGAGATCGTGCTGCAGGCGCGTACGCTGGGCGCGACCAACTTCGTTTTCGCCGACGCCGTGGGGCGCTGCACCGCGCTGGACGTGGTCGTCGGGCTCGACACCAGCGCGCTGCAGGCGCTGCTGGAGCGCCTGCTGCCGGCGGAGAAGGAGGTCCGCGTCACGCCGGCCTTCGATGGTGTCGTCCTGAGTGGCGGTGTCACCGACAGCGAGGCACTCGCGCGGGTGACCGAACTCACCCAGGCCTTCCTGCGCAGCCACGACGGGATCGCCCCGACCCAACGCCTGGTCAACCTGCTCGAGGTCGCCGCGCCGCAGCAGGTGATGCTCGAGGTCAAGGTGGCCGAGGTCTCCAAGGCGCTGATCGACCAGATCGGCGTCCAGGTCAGCGGCTCGCGCACGCGCGGGCAGTGGACCTACACGCTGCTGGCCGACTTCCTCTCCGGCGGCAACGCCGTGCTCGGCGCGGCCAAGGCCGGCGGCGCCTTCGGTCTGAAGATCGACGGCCAGAAGGACCAGGCCCTGGTCAAGGTGCTGGCCGAGCCCACAGTGATGGCGCTCAGCGGCCAGACGGGCAGCTTTCTGGCCGGCGGCAAGGTCTTCATCCCGGTGGCCCAGGACAACGCCACCACCGGCAACCGCACCGTCACGCTGGAAGAGAAGGAGTTCGGCGTCTCGCTGCGCTTCACGCCCACGGTGCTGGGCAACGGCCGCATCCACCTGCGCGTGCGGCCCGAGGTCTCGGAGCTCAACCGCGAGGGCATCGGCATCGTCGCCAGCGGCACCGCGGGCACGGCGGTGCTGCCCTCGTTCACCGCCCGCCGCGCCGAGACCACGGTGCAGCTGATGGACGGCCAGAGCTTTGCCATCGGCGGCCTGATCCGCAACAACGACACGGCCAGCATCAAGGCCTTTCCCTTCCTCGGCGAGCTGCCGGTCATCGGCGCGCTGTTCCGCAGCACGCAGTTCCAGAACGACCGCTCGGAGCTGGTGTTCGTGATCACGCCGCGTCTGGTGCGGCCGCTGCCGGCCGAGCACCGCCTGCCCACCGACGGCTATGTCTCGCCGACGCGCCAGCAGCTCATGCTGGAGGGGCGCCTCGAAGGCGGGCGCCGCGTGGAGGATGCGGCGCGCGAGCTGCAGCGCTCGCAACGCCACGACCCCGAGGCGAGCCAGCGCCAGGGTCAGACCGTCGCGCCGGTGGACGCGCGCCGGCTGCCGCTGCCGGGCCAGCGCCCGCCGGCCGCGGGCGGTGCCGGCGGCGGCGCAGGCGCGGCCGGTGGCCGCGGCGGGGAGGTCACGCAGCCATGACGGTGCTGGTGGCGCTGTTGCTGGCTGTCGTGCTGGGCTTCGCCGGCCTGGCCATCGACGGCGGGCGCCTGTACCTGACGAAGACCGAGCTGCAGAACGCGGCCGACGCCTGCGCACTCGCGGCCAGCCAGGAGCTGGCGGGCGCGCCCGCCATCCCGGCCGCCGCCTTCCTGCGCGCCGAGGCCGCAGGTCTGGCCGTGGCGGCACGCCACCGCGTGGGCTTCCAGGCCGATGCGGTGGCGGCTGCGCAGGTGGCGGTGCGCTTTTCCAGCAATCTCCAGGGGGGCTCGGCCTGGGCGGGCGCAGACACCGCCCCGGCCGGGGCACGCCATGCCCGGTGCACGGTCAGCCGCGACCGCATCGCCCCCTGGTTCATGCAGCTCTGGGGCTTCGGCGAGCAGACCGTGACGGCCCAGGCGACGGCCACGCTGGCGCCGGCGCAGACAGCGTGCGCGATCCCGATGGGGATGTGCGCGCTCGGCACGGGCGCCGACCTCGGGTATGTGCGCAACAACTGGTACGGCGTGAACTTCTCCGAGGGCAACAGGAACAACTACACGGGCAACTTCCGCTGGGTGGACTTCGATCCCTCGGCCCCCACGCCGGGCTGCAGCGGCGGCGGCGCGCAGGAGCTGGCCTGCATCCTCGCCGGTTCCGGCCAGTGCACCGTGCCGCCGCCCCGGACCAGCGGCTCGTGCTCGAGCGCCGGGACCGGCAAGCCCGCGCCCGGCTGCGTCGGCCAGACCGGGAACATCAGTTCGCTCGAGACCGCCTACAACTCGCGCTTCGGCCTGTACCGCAACGGCAACGGCAACCCGCAGGTCGACACGGCGCCGCCGGACCATACCGGCATGGCCTATGGCTGGAGCGGCAGCCAGGGCAACTGGCCGCTCGGCCGCAATGCCTGGGGCGGCAGCGTGGCCGGGGTGCCCAACTATCAGGCCGCGCGCGCCGCCAACACCCCGACCTCCAACGTCGCCGGGCTGCAGCCGCCCTTCTACACGAACCCGTATTCGCCCTCGACGACGGCGCAGCACCGCGACAGCGGTGCGGCACGCCGGCTCGTGACCGTGCCCATCGTCGACTGTGGCAGCTTCGTGGGCAGCCAGCACGCGCCCATCCGCGCCTATGCCTGCGTGCTGCTGCTCGACCCCTACCGCAAGCAGGGCCAGGCGGTGCGCAGCCAGGTGGAGTACCTGGGCCGCTCCGACGAGCCGGGCAGCCCCTGCGCCAGCGGGGGCGTGCCGGGCGACCAGGGCAGCATCGGACCGCTGGTGCCGGCGCTGGTGCAGTGAGGAGGCTCGACATGCGTGGCCTGACCCCCAGACCGATCGTGAAGGGTGCGCCCGCGCGGGCCCGCGGCATCGCCGCGGTCGAGCTGGCGCTGCTGCTCGTGCCGCTGCTGTTGATCGTGCTCGGCGTGGCCGAGTTCGGCCGCGCCATCCACACCTTCAACACCCTGGGCAAGGGCGCGCGCGACGCGGCGCGGCACCTGTCGCAGCACGGGCCGGGCGACGCCGCCGTCCAGGCCGAGGCGCGCTGCCTCGCGGTGCACGGCCGCGCCGATTGCAGCGGCACCCCGCTCGCGCCGGGCCTGTCGACGGCGCAGGTGCAGGTTTGCGACGCCCTGGCCTGCCCGGCGACCCATGCAAGCCAGGCCACCGGGGAGGGCGTGGTGAACCTCGCGACCGTGACGATCACCGGCTACGTCTTCGACAGCGTGCTCGACATCGCGCTGCCCGGCGTCGGCACCGCGCTCGGCGACCGGCGCTTCCCGCCGATCAGCGCCACGATGAGGGCGCCGCTGTGAGGAAGGCGCGCGCATCGCGTCTGCAGCGCGGCGCGGCTGCGGTGGAGTTCGCGCTCGTCACCGGCCTCGTGTGCGTGCTGCTGCTGGCCGGGGTCGAGATCGGCCGCCTGCTGTGGACCTGGAACGCCGCCGTCGACGCCACCCGCCACGGCGCCCGGCTGGCGGTGGTCTGCGACCGCGACGCCGAGGCGGTGACCCGGGCCGTGCTCGCGCGCCTGCCCGGCCTGCGCGCGGCGCAGGTGCGCGTGCGCTGGCTCGATGCGTCGGGCCAGGACAGCGGTTGCTCCGTCGCCGATTGCCACGCGGTGCGCGTCGAGCTCAGCGGCGTCGTGCACCGGGTCTTCCTGCCGGTGCCGGCGCTGCAGTCCCTGGCCTTGCCCGCGTTCGCGACCACGCTGCGCCGCGAGGCGATGCGCAGCGCCGACAACCCGGCGTGCTCGTGACGCCGGCGTTCCCTGCCTGCCGTCCGCCCCGTCCCTGCCCGCCCATGCCCACCATGCCGCCCAAGATCCTCCTCGTGTCCCCGCAGGCGCGTCACCTGGACGCCTGGTCGCAGTTGCTCGAGCTGGAGCCCGAGGTCCAGGTCGTGCCCGTGGCGGGCGAGGCCGATGCCGCCGAGCCGGTGCTGGACGCGCAAGCGCCCGACCTGGCACTGGTGGAGCTGTCGGCGAGCCTGCCGCTGGCCCGCGTCGAGGCCTGGGCGGCTGCGCACCCGCGCACCGACTTCCTCGCCGTCAGCGCCGAGACCGGCCCCGAGGTGCTGCTGCGCGCGATGCGCGCCGGCGTGCGCGAGATCCTGCCGGCGCCGGCTGCGCCCGAGGCCGTGCTGGCTGCGTTGCGTCGCCAGCTGCGCAAGCGTGCGCCGGCGGCCGGCGGCGCGCGCGCGGCTGCGGGCGAGGTGATCGGTGTCGTCTCGTGCAAGGGCGGTGCCGGCACCACGCTGGTGGCGGCCAACGTCGCGCACCTGCTGGCGCGCCAGGGCCGGCGGCGCGTGCTGCTGATCGACCTGAACCTGCAGTTCGGCGATGCCGCGCTGTTCCTGACCACCCGGCCGGCGCCGCGTCACATCGCCGACCTGGCGCGCGAGGTCGGCCGGCTGGACGCCGAGCTGCTGCGCTCCAGCCTGGTCGAGGCCGGCCCCGGCCTGTGGGTGCTGGCGGCGCCCGAGGACCCGGCCCTGGCCGCGGAGGTGACGCCGGCCCAGGTGCGCCGCATCGTGCAGCTGGCGCGCAGCCTGCATGACCACGTCGTGCTCGACGTGGGGCGGCTGCTGAGCCCGGTGACGCTGCAGGCGCTGGACCTGGCCGACCGCGTCCATCCGGTGCTGCAGCTGACCCTGCCCTTCCTGCGCGACGCGCAGCGGCTCAAGCGCGTCTTCGACGGCCTGGAGTTCCCGCCCGACAAGATCCGCTGGGTCGTCAACCGGCACCAGGCCGGGACGACGCTGACCCTGCGCGACCTGCAGCGCGCGCTCGGCACCGAGCGCATCGCCACGCTGCCGAACCAGTACGACGTCGCCACCGCGGCGGTCGAACAGGGCCTGCCCGTGGCGGACGTCGCGCCCCGCAGCGCGCTCGCGCGCGCCCTGCAGGCCCTGGCCGAGCCCGTGGCGCGAGGCCGCGAGGCCGACGGGCCGGCGTCGTGGTGGGGCCGTTGGCTGCAGGCCTCCCCCGCCCCGCGGTGAGGCGCCCGCCCCTGGCCGACTCTCCCTTGCGCAAGCACCCACGAACCGGAACCGACCATGAACACGACGCTGCGCGACCGGCTGGGCCTCGGTGAGGCCCGCCGGCTGGAACCGACGCTGGAGGCGGCCCGCGAGCCGGCCGAGCCGGCCGAACTGCCCGACCACTGGGCCGAGGTGCGGGCCCAGGTGCATGGCCTGCTGCTCGAGCGGCTGGACCTCGAGGCGCTCGGCCGGCTGTCGCCGCCGCAGACGCGGCAGGCGCTGCGCGGCGCGATGGAGCGGCTGTTCGAGGAGGAGCGCCTGGCGCTGAACGCCGCCGAGCGCCGCCGCATCGTCAGCGAGATGCAGGACGAGATGCTGGGGCTCGGCCCGCTGGAGCCGCTGCTGGCCGACGTTTCCGTCTGCGACATCCTGGTCAACACGCACCGCCAGGTCTATGTGGAGCGGCGCGGCCGGCTGGAGCTGACCCCGGTGCGCTTCAACGACGACGCGCACCTGATGAAGGTGATCGACCGCATCGTCTCGCGCGTCGGGCGGCGCGTGGACGAGTCCAGCCCCATGGTCGACGCCCGCCTGGCCGACGGCTCGCGCGTGAACGCCATCATCCCGCCGCTGGCCGTCGACGGCCCCATCCTCTCGATCCGGCGCTTCGCGGCCGACCCGCTGCGCATGGACGACCTGCTCGCGCTGGGCTCGCTGTCGGCGCCGATGGCGGCCTTCCTCGACGCGCTGGTGCGGGCGCGCGTGAACCTGCTGGTGTCGGGCGGCACCGGCTCGGGCAAGACCACGCTGCTGAACGTGCTGGGCGCCTCCATCCCGGCCGGGGAGCGCATCGTCACGATCGAGGACGCGGCCGAGCTGCAGCTGCAGCAGCCGCATGTCGTGCGCCTGGAGACGCGCCCGCCCAACGTGGAGGGCCGCGGCGAGGTCGCGGAGCGCGCGCTGGTGCGCAACGCGCTGCGCATGCGGCCCGATCGCATCATCGTCGGCGAGACGCGCGGCGCCGAGGCGCTGGACATGCTGCAGGCCATGAACACGGGCCATGAGGGTTCGATGACCACCGTGCACGCCAACAGCCCGCGCGACGCGCTCGCGCGGCTCGAGAGCATGATCGCGATGGCGGGGGTGGACCTGCCGGCGCGCGCCGCGCGCGCCCAGGTGGCCTCGGCCATCGGCGTCGTCGTCCAGGCCAGCCGGCTGTCCGACGGCACGCGCAAGATCGTCAGCATCCAGGAACTGACCGGCAGCGAGGGCGATGTCGTCTCCATGCAGGAGATCTTCGCCTTCCGCCAGACCGGCGTCGGCGCCGACGGCCGAGTGCGGGGGCAGTTCGTCGCCAGCGGCATCCGGCCGCGGCACTGGGAGCGCCTGGTCACGCGCGGCATCGCCTTGCCGATCGACACCTTCGCCCCGCGCGAGCTGGTGCCGGCGGAACCGGCGCGCCGGGTGACCGAGTCCGTCGAGCCGCAGGTGTGAGGGGACTGTGATGAGCCTCGGACTGGACCTCGGGTTCGACCTCAGCTTCGTGCTGTTCGCGGCCTCGGCCTTCCTCGCGGTGGTGCTGCTGCTGGAGGGCCTGTGGCGTCTGTGGTCGGCACGCCACGGGCCGGCGGCTCGGCGCCTGGCGATGCGCCTGCGCTCCGTCACCGAGCGGCCGGGCGAGCCGATGCCGCCGTTCGCGGCCAGCCCTGCCGAGGCGGAGCCTGCGGGCGGGCTGCAACGCGTGCTCGGCGTGCTCGAGCACCGGGGCGGCCGCGCCTTGGTGCGCTGGGTCGAGCTGGCGGGACTGCCCGCGCGCGCCGTCGGCCCGCTGCTCGGCGCGACCGCGTTCGCACCCGTGCTGGGCGTCGTGCTCGCGCTTGCCGCCGACTGGCAGCCGCTGTCGGCGCTGCTGGCGGTGGTGGCCCTCGCAGGCGTGCCCTGGCTGTGGGTGGCGCGCCGGCGTGAGCAGCGCAGGCTGCGCATCGAGCGCCAGTTCCCCCAGGCGCTGGACCTGCTGGGGCGGGCGCTGCGGGCCGGTCACGCCTTCCAGGCGGCGGTGCGCATGGCCGCCGAGGAACTGCCCGACCCGCTGGTGCGCGAGTTCCGCCTGCTGTTCGACGAGATGAACTACGGCGTGCCGGTGCCGCAGGCGCTGCAGCGCTTCGCCGAGCGCGTGCCGCTGGCCGACGCCGGCTACTTCGCCGTCGCGGTGACGATCCAGCGCGAGTCCGGCGGCAACCTGGCCGAGGTGCTGGACAAGATCGCCGGCATCGTGCGCGCGCGCCTGCGCCCGCTGGGCGAGGTGCGCACCCTGTCGGCCGAAGGCCGGCTGTCGGCCGTGATCCTGACCGCGCTGCCCTTTGCCGTCGCCCTCGTCGTGCACCTGGTCAACCCGAAGTTCCTGGCCGTGCTGTGGACGGACCCGGCGGGCACGCGGCTCGTCGGCGTGGCGCTGGCCGGCATCGTGGTGGGGGTGCTGTGGATGCGCGCGATCGCGCGCATCCGGGTGTAGGGCAGGGCGTGACGCGCGGCCTGGCGCGCGGCTTCAGGGGGTGACGGGATGGGTGCGGGGCTCTTGCAATGGGCGATCCTGGCGCTGGCCTTCGCGGCCGGCGTGTTGTTCGTGGCCGGTGTCGCGGTGGCGGCGCAGGCCGATGGCGTGCGCCGGCGCCTGCGCGCGCTCACCAGCGCGCCGGTGACCGAGGGTGGGCAGGCCGGGGGCTGGGCCCAGCGGGCCTGGGCCGCGCTCGCGGCCTGGACGCGCCCGCTGCAGTCGATGGCCGCGCCGGCGGCCGTGCAGGACGCGGGGGCGCGGCCGGCGCCCGACACCCTGTCCCCCGGCGCCGTGGTGGCGGCCGACGAGGTGGGCCTGCTGCGGCTGCGCTTCCTGCACGCGGGCATCCGCCACCCGCAGGCGGTGGCGGCCTTCTTCGGCGTCAAGGCGCTGCTCACCCTCGGGCTGCCGGTGGCGGCCTTCGTCGGCATGGCGCTCTCCGGCGCGCTGCCGCGCGGCGCCGCGCTCCCGCTGGCGCTGCTGCTGCCCGCGGCGCTCGGCTACTGGGGGCCGAACCTGCTGCTGGCGCGCCAGGTGCGCGCCCGTCAGCGCGCCATCTTCGAGGCCTTTCCCGACGCGCTGGACCTGATGACGGTCTGCGTCGAGGCCGGGCTCGGCACCGAGGCAGCGCTGCTGCGCGTGGCCGAGGACCTGGGACCGCAGAGCCCGGCGCTGGCCGAGGAACTGCGCCTGGTGAACCTGGAATTGCGCGCCGGCGCCACGCGCGAGCGCGCGCTGCGCAACCTCGCGCTGCGTACCGGGGTCGAGGAGGTGGAGGGCTTCGTCACGATGATCGTGCAGGCCGAGCGCTTCGGCACCCGCGTCGCGCAGGCGCTGCGCGTGCACGCCGACGCCCTGCGCACGCTGCGCCGCCAGCGCGCCGAGGAGGCGGCGGCGAAGATCGCGCTGAAGCTGCTGTTCCCGCTGATCTTCTGCATCTTCCCGGCGCTGATGGTCGTGCTGCTCGGCCCCGCCGTCATCCAGATCCAGCGCGTGCTGCTGCCGGCCATGGGGGGCGGGGGGTGAAGTGAGGTCCGGGGGCCTTCAGCCCCGCTCACGCGCCCACTGCGCGAAGCTGCGTCCCTCGCGCCCGAGCCGGCGCAGCAGCGGCGCCGGTTCCCACCAGACGCCGTGCTCGGCGTGCAGGCGCTCCACGGCGGCCAGCACGCGTGCCAGCGCGCCGTCCTCGAACGGGAAGTGCGCCTTGCGGTTTTGCCGCCGGATCAGCGCGTCACCGTTGAACCTGGATCCGGCAGTTGACCGCTTGCCTCCGCTGGCAAATGCTTGACCGTGCTGAGGATTACGCCCACGACCGGCCTCACCCCGAGGGTGAGGACTCTGCACACCCGATCGAGCCGCCCTCGACCGCGCCAGCGGCGTTGCGCATCCTCGCCATGGCACAGGCCATGGCTGTGGCGCGCGCCTTGCCGGCACAGCCGATGACGGCCCGATCGGGCGCGCCCAACTCCCGGATCTGGGTTCAATACTGTTCAGATAAATAGATGAGGCACTGGTTGATGCCTTTGTTTCAACTTGTCGCCCCTCTTGCGAATCCGGAAGTTGCTCATCTTGCGATTGACGCCGCGTGGGTTGAGGCGGCCGCGCCTGTTGACGCACTTGCCCGTGGCGATCTCCTCCAGTAACGCGGCGCGCCAACCTGGCAACCGCTCAGGGAGGAAGGGCCGCGGCCTGCGGCATCTTTCGCTTGATCACGCGCACTGCGTGGCTGAAGCTCAGGCGGTCGGGGTCCAGGTCGCGGTCCCAGGCGGCCCGAGCCATGAGTTGCCGGATGGCAAAGTGCGCAAGCAGCAGCCCCCACAGTTCCTGCTGCACCAGATCAGGCGTCTTGCTGCGCAGCACGGTGCTGTTGGCGCGCAGATGGGTCTTGAACTCGTCGAACACGCCCTCGATCTCCCAGCGCTCGTGGTACAGCGCTGCCAGCTCGCCGGCCGGTGCCGCGTTCGGATCCAGGATGTTGGTCAGCAGTCGGTAGCGCTCTTGCGTCGCGGCAGCCGCGCCGACCAGCTCGTACTCGACCACGCGCACCGTCACGCCATGCTGCTTGACTGCGTCGCCGCCTTCGTGGACGGTGCTCAGGTACGACCCGTCGGGCAGCACCTGCTGCGCCGGCAGCTTCAGCGTCGCGCTCGCCCGCCACAGCAGCGCCGCGCCGGTGGCATCGGCCATCCGCCAGAGCTTGCAACTGTAGAACCTCCTGTCGGCCAGCACCAGCATGGTCTTGTCCAGCCAGCCCGACAGCCGCTCGCCGGCCATCGCCTTCTCGCTGTGGGCGTAGGGTGCAATGTGGGCCGCTGTGACGACATGGGTGCCACATTCGACCAGCCCGAGCACACGCGCCTGTGGGTAGGCGCTGTGGCCGCGTGCGGCCGTGGGGTAGCCGAAGTATTCCGCGTTGGCCTTCTCGTCAGCCACGTCCAGGCTGCTGCCATCCAGCGCCACGACACGCCAGCCACGGTACCAGGCACCAGGCGCATCGGGCGGTGCCAGAGGCCGCAGCACCCGCTCGGCCAGGCGCTGCATCACCAGCGACCCCAGTCGTGTGCGTGCCTGCGAGATCGCCGACTTGCTGGCCTGCACTGCCCCGGCACGTCCGTCGCCAAGCCAATGCAAGCCCTCGCAGACCACGCGCAGCACCTCCTCCAGCGGAGCCTCCCGCCACAGCGACAGCGCCATCACGTAGTACACGACCGCTGGCGCCGGCAACAGCCGGTTGCGTCGGCTGCCGCGCTCGGTCTGCTGCAGCACCTCGTCGATCAACGGTCTGGGGCACACGCTGGCCAGCACGCCCGTGCTGATCAAGTGCGCCACATCAACCTTCTGTGGCAATGCCTTGCGAGT
>JBILNB010000114.1:0-9464 GCA_044375195.1 Rubrivivax sp.
TTGATCTATTCTTCTGCCACTACAAGATTTTTCGGAAATCGAGATCTTCAGAGCGCTAACTACCTGATCCGTAACACGCTGCGGGCGCTGGCAGCGGGCAGGCGGGCGGAAAAGTGTCGAACTTGGGGGGCCCGCAGTCGCCGCAGCGCAGGCGCAGGAAGCCGTGGGCCAGGATGCCGCATTCGAGGAAGGCGTCGAACTCGTCCTTGACGAACCGCGGCAGCGCAGCCCCGGTGCTGGCCTCGGTGTGGGCGATGAAGCTGGCCACGTGCTGCTGCACCAGGCGGTACAGCGTGGTCTGCTCAGGGCGGTGGCGCTCATGGTGGAGCGGGTGGAGGTGGGCGGGCCGCGCCGCGCCAGACCCCGCGCGCGCAGGCCGCCGGCGGGCGATCGGCACGGTGGGGGTGCGGCGCAGTCCGGGACCGTACAACGTCGCCCGGATCGCCGGGCTTGCCCACCCTCGCTTGAATCACTCTGATGGGGGATGCTGATAGAGGGTACGCACAGCCAGAGGGCTGGGCGCCGTCGTTCACCGAGCCTGAGCGCCCCACCGATCCCACGCCATCGCCCCGACCGCCAAGCCCCACAAGTCCACCGTGACCGGCGTTCCCGCGTGGGACACCGCCGCGGCTGCGCCGCGCACGTAGCCCAACGCCACGCAGCGCCCTGCGGCCCAGCCCCAGCCCACCGAGCTGAGCTCACCCACAGCATCGCCGCCGATGGAAACCGTCTCGCCACCCCATGCATAGACCGCCGGATCGTCGAAGACCAGGGTGACGAGCTTCTTGCGCAGCGGCTGCGCGCGCGCGGCCAGCAAGGCCTCGCGGCCGATGAAAGCTGGCTTGTCCAGGCTGACGGCGAATTCCAGCCCGGCCTCGAAGGGCGTCTCGTCGGGGCCGAGCTCGGCGCCCCAGGCGCGGCGGCCGGCCTCGATGCGCAGCGCGTCCAGCGCGTAGTAGCCGGCGTCGCGCACGCCCAGCTCGGCGCCGGCCTGCATCAGCGCCAGGTAGACGTGGCGCGTCATCTCCACCGGCACGTACAGCTCCCAGCCCGGCCCGCCCACGTAGGCCATGCGGGCGGCCCGCACGCGGGCGTGGCCGAGGTCGATCTCCTTCGTGTGCGAGAAGGGCAGCGCCGCGGGCGACAGGTCGTCCGGGCTGACGCGCGCCAGCAGTTCGCGCGCCTTCGGGCCCATGACGCCGAGCACGCTCCACAGCGCGCTGACGTCGGTGAGCAGCGCGTGCTCGTCACGGCCGATGTGGCGGCGGATCCAGTCGGCGTCGCGCACTGGCTGCGCCGAGCCGGTGACGAGCAGGAAGCGCTCGCCGCCGGCGTCCGGCGGTAGCGTGATCACGGTCAGGTCGCTCTCGAAGCCGCCGCGCTCGTTGAGCATCGCGGTGTAGACCATGCGGCTGGCCGCGCCCAGGCCCTCAGCCTGTCGAGCCCGGCCCGGTTGGGGAGAGCCCGCCACGGCCTCGCCGCCACCCAGGCCGATGTCCTTGGCACACAGCCGTTGCAGCACCGCCCGCGCGGCACGCCCCTGCAGCAGCAGCTTGCCGAAGGAGCTCTGGTCGTAGACGGCCACGGCCTCGCGCGTGGCGCGCTGCTCCTCGATCACCCAGTCCAGCCAGCCCGGGCGGCCCAGCGTGTCGGCCGGGCGCGGCGTGCCGGCCGGGCGGAAGTAGTTGGCGCGCTCCCAGCCGTTCTTGCTGCCGAACTCGGCCTCGCGCGCGCCGTGCGGCCCGGGGCGGGTGTTGCCGGCCAGCAGGTCGTACAGCGGGCTGGTGCGCAGCGGGCGCGTGGTCTGCAGTTCCTGGCGCGGCCAGCGCATCGCGTAGTGCAGGCCCAGCGTCTCGCCGGTGCGCTCGGCCAGCGCCCGGCGGTTGGCGTTGTGCGGGCCGAAGCGGCGGATGTCCACGTCCCACAGGTCGCCCGGCGGCTCGCCGGCGGCGATCCACTGCGCCATCAGCTGCCCCGCGCCGCCGGAGTTGGCGATGCCGGCGGAGTTGAAGCCGGCGCAGACGAAGTAGCCGCGCAACTCCGGCGCCTCGCCGAGGATGAAGTTGCCGTCCGGCGTGAAGCTCTCGGGCCCGTTGAGCAGCATCTTGACCTTCGCCGTCTCCAGGCAGGGCGTGCGGTGGATGGCGTTGCGCATCAAGGGCTCGAACTGGTCCCAGTCTTCGTCCAGCAGCTGGAACTGGAAGGTGCTGGGGATCGGGTCCACCGTCCAGGGCTTGGCCACGGGCTCGAAACCGCCCATCAGCAGGCCGCCGACTTCTTCCTTGTAGTAGATGTAGCCGTCGGGGTCGCGCATGACCGGCAGCATCGGGTGCACGCCCTCGATGCGGTCGGTGACGATGTAGAAGTGCTCTGCCGGGTACAGCGGCACGCTCACGCCGGCCAGCGCCCCGAACTGCCGCGCCCACTGCCCGCCGCAGTTGACCAGCGTCTCGCAGCGGATCTCGAACGTCTCGTCGCCCTGGCGCACGCGCACGCCCACCGCGCGCGGGCCGACCGTGCCGGCACGCCCCGATACGCCCGCCCCGCCCGCCCCGGCCCCGCCCACCGGGCCGTCTTCGACCAGCACACCCACGACCTCGACACCTTCGACGAGACGGGCGCCACGCTGGCGCGCGCCCTTGGCCAGCGACATGCACAGGTCCGCCGGGTTGGCCTTGCCGTCGCCCGGGATCCAGATCGCGCCCTGCAGGTCGTCGGTGCGCATCACGGGGTAGAGCTCGCCGGCCTCGCGCGGGCTGATCAGCTGCACCTCGACGCCGAAGCTGCGCGCCAGCGCGGCCTGCTTGCGCAGCACCTGCATGCGCTCCGGTGTGCGCGCCACGTTCACGCTGCCGCATTGCTTCCAGCCGGTGGCCAGGCCGGTCTCCTGCTCGAGCGTCGAGTACAGCTCGATGCCGTACTTGCTCATCCGCGTCATGTTGCGGTTGGGCCGCATCTGGCCGATCAGCCCGGCCGCGTGCCAGGTGGTGCCGCTGGTCAGGCGGCCCTGCTCGAGCAGCAGCACGTCGGTGATGCCGAGCTTGGTGAGGTGGTAGGCCGTCGAGCAGCCGGCGATGCCGCCGCCGACGATGAGGACCTGGGCGTGGGTGGGAAGCGTCATCTCGAGGCTCCGGGTGAGGGTTGGGGAAGGATCACCCCAGGCGCAGCGCCATCACTCCAGCGACGATGACCACCGCACCCACGGCGCGCTGCAGGCCGAAGCGCTCCTTCAAGAGCAGGGTGCCCAGCACGGTGGCGAACAGCACCGAGGTCTCGCGCAGCGCGGCCACGCTGGCCACGGGCGCGCGCGTCATCGCCCACAGCGCGATCGAGTACGAGCCGATCGAGGCGGCCCCGCCCATCATCGCCACGGGCCAGCGGCCGCGCGCGTAGCGCAGGATCTGCGCCCGGCCCTCGGGCCCACGGCGCCACCACACCAGCAGCGGGTAGGGCAGGCCGTCGAGGACGAAGAGCCAGAGCACGTAGCTCAGCACCTCGGGCAGCGTCGGCCCGGCCAGGCGCACGCCCAGGCCGTCGACGAAGGTGTAGGCGGCGATGATGCCGGCGTTGGCGAAAGCGAAGGCCAGCGCCTTGCCGTGGTGCAAGGCCTGCCCCGGGTGCGCCAGGCCGACCAGCGCCACGCCGATGGTGATGCCCACGACGCCGGCCCAGGCCGCGAGCGACAGCGACTCGCCCAGCACCGCCGTGCTGCCCAACGCGACGATCAGCGGGGCAAAGCCGCGCATGATCGGGTAGGTCAGCCCGAACTCTCCATTCTGATAAGCACCGGCCAGCGCGACGTAGTAGCCGACATGGATGAACAGCGACGCCGCCATGTAGGGCCAGCACTCGGCGGGGGGCGACCCGACCCACAGCGCCGCCGGCAGCGCCAGCACCGCGCCCAACCCATGCACCAACGCGGTGTCCACGGGCTTGTCGCCCGAGGACTTGACGAGCGCGTTCCAGCCCGCATGCAGCAGTGCGCCGCACAGCACGGCCAGCACGACCGGCCAGGTCAGGGTCATGTCGATGGCGTGCCCCAGCGGGCAAGCCCCGCGGGATGGCGCCGGCGGACGTCAGGCAAACGGTACCTGAGCGCCCGCCCGACCACGGCGCACGCAACCCACGCACCGCCGACGCCACAACTCCATGCGGCCGTCGGACACCCTTCTCGACAGAAACTCACCGCAACGCCAGTCATTCGGTCAAGCCGCCAGCGCGCAGCGCCGCGCCCGCGCGAGGTAGTGCGACAGCGGCGGCGTGGCCTGGCCGGCGATCTTGGCGCGGTCGTCCCACAGGCGCAGGCGCACCGCGTCCGGAGCCCCGGGCTGGGCGATGAAGGCCTGCGCCTGCGCGGCGTCGAACACGCCGCCCTGCAGCTTCAGGCTGCGCTTGGAGTCCTGCGACAGCGCGTCGTGGTAATCGGGCCGGGTGGCGCAGAGGTAGCGCTTGGCGTCCACGTGCAGGCATATGCCGCCGAGCACGCGCTCGCCGAACAGCCCGCGCAGGAAGGGCAGCGCCGCGTACTGGTGCACGTCATCGACGCCGCGCAGGCTCGGGGTCTCGCCCAGCTCCTGCAGCAGGTGGCCCAGGTCGTGCAGCAGCGCGGCGGTGACGAGTTCGTCGTCGGCACCCTCGGCCTCGGCCAGCGCAGCCGACTGCAAGGCGTGCTCGAGCTGGGTCACGGGTTCGCCGCTGTACTGCTCGGCGCCACGGCGGGCGAAGACGGTGTCGATGTCCTGCAGGCTCAGCAAAGTCAGGTCTCCAGGCGGACGGCGCCGCCGAGGGGGGGATCGATGCGGGTGTCGCCACCCGGGGCCGGCGCGCGCGCGGCCGACGGCGGCGTGGCCGGCCGCGCGAGCGGCAGCACCGGCTGCGGCGCCTCGAAGCCCGCCAGCACCGGCTGGCGCAGGCGCGTGTCGGCCAGCACGCCGGCCGACTCGAGGATGGGATAGGCGATCGAGCACAGGTGCGAGTTGATGCGCTTGAGCTCGCTGAGCAGATCCAGGTGCAGCGAACTGGTCTCGATGCTCTGCGCCGTCTGCTCCTGCAGGCGCGCGATGTGGTTGGCCGCGTACTCGTGCGACAGCTCCCGAAAGCGCGCCTTCTCCTCGAGCAGGCGCTGCGCGTCGCGCACATGGCCGTCCAGGAAGACGCTCATCGACAGGCGCAGGTTGGCCAGCAGGCGCTCGTGCAGGTGGCAGATCTCGGCCATGCCGGCGTCCGAGAAGCGCCGGTTCTTCAGGATCTTCTTGAACTCCACATCCTGCAGCGCGCGCTCGATCGCGTCGCCCACCTGCTCCATGTTGATCGTGAACGAGACGATGTCGGTCCAGCGCCGGCCCTCGCGCTCGGACAGCGCCTCGCGCGAGATCTGCGTCAGGTAGAACTTGATCGACGAATACAGCTCGTCGACGGTGTCGTCCATCGCGCGCAGCTTCTGCGACAGCTCCAGGTCGTTGTGGCGGATCACCTCGACCATGCCACGCAACATGGCCTCGACGACGTCGGCCTGGTGCAGGGCCTCGCGAGCAGCGCAGCTGATGGCCAGCGAAGGCGTGGCCAGCGCCACCGGGTCCAGGTGCCGCGGGCGCACGCCCACCACCGACTGCGGCGGCGCCAGCCAACGCTCGAGCAGGCGGCCGAAGACGCCCGTCAGGCCGATGAACAGCACCGCCAGGCAGAGGTTGAACAGCAGGTGATAGGCCACCACGCGCTCGTGCACGCCGGGCAGCCAGTGCACGAGCTGAGCCTGCACGTGCGGCAGGAAGGGGATGGCCACCAGTGCGCCCATCACCTTGAAGGCCAGGTTGCCCAGCGGCAGGCGGCGCGCCTCGGGCGCAGCGTTGGCGGTGGCCAGCACCGCCAGCAGGCCGCTGCCGACGTTGGCGCCGATCACGAGGCCCAACGCCACCGGCAGCGGCAGGATATCCGTGGCCGCCAGCGTGGCCGTCAGCAGCACGATGGCCAGGCTCGAATAGGCCAGCACCGTCAGCGCCGCGCCGACGACGATGTCGAGCAGCACTTCCTGCGGCAGCGCGGCCAGCAGCGCGCGCACCGCCGGCGACTCGGTCAGCGGCCTGGTGGCGCCGACGATCAGCTGCAGCGCCAGCGTGATCAGGCCCAGGCCGATCAGCACCCGGCCCGCGCGCCCGACGGTGCTGTTCTGGCGCGAGATGAACATCACCACGCCGACGAAGATCAGCAGCGGCGACAGCCACGACAGGTCGAAGGAGTAGACGACGACCATCAGCGCGGTGCCGACGTCGGCGCCCAGCATCACCGCCAGCGCCGCCCCCGTGGCCACCAGCCCCTTGCCGGCGAAGGACGCCAGCATCAGGCAGGTGGCCGTGCTCGACTGCACGAGGCTCGTCACGCCCACCCCGGCCAGCAGCGCCGCGAAGCGGTTGCCGAAGCTGCGCGACAGCACGAAGCGCAGGTTCTCGCCCAGCACCCGCAGCATGCCCGTGCGCACGATGTGCGTGCCCCACACGAGCAGGGCGATGGCGGCCAGCAGGTTCAGCAGGTGGGTCATCGGGGGCGTGCCGCGCTCAGGCCCAGGGCAGCGAATAGGTCTTGACGTTGGTGAAGCTCTTCATCGCCTCCTGCACGCCTTCCTTGTAGCCCAGGCCCGAATCCTTGATGCCGCCGAAGGGCGTCAGCTCCAGCCGGTAACCCGGCACCTCGCGCACGTTCACGGTGCCCACGTTGAGCTCGCTGACGAAGCGGGTGATGTAGTCCATGCGGTTCGTGCAGACCGCGGACGACAAGCCGTAGGCGGTGCCGTTGCTGATGCGGATGGCCTCGTCGATGCTGCCGAAGGTGACGATGGGCGAGACCGGGCCGAAGGTCTCCTCGCGCACGACCGTCATCTCCGGGCGAACGCGGTCGATCACGGTGGGCGCGAACAGCGCGCCCTCGCGCCGGTGGCCGGCAAGCAGGCGCGCGCCCTGGCCGAGGGCCTCGTCCACGCGCTGCTCGAACAGGCGGGCTGCCGCCTCGTCGATCACGGTGCCCATCTCCACCTTGGGGTCGGCCGGGTTGCCGTAGGTCCAGGCGCGGGTCTTGTCGACGACCAGGTCGGTGAAGCGCTGCGCCACCGATTCGTGCACCAGCATGCGCTTGACCGCGGTGCAGCGCTGGCCCGAGTTCTTGTACGAGCCCTGCACCGCCAGCGTCGAGGCTTCGTCCAGGTCGGCGTCCTCCATCACGATGATGGGGTCGTTGCCGCCGAGCTCGAGCACGATGCGACGGTAGCCGGCCTTGGCCGCGATGTACTTGCCGATCGGCACGCCGCCGGTGAAGGTGACCAGGTCCACGGCCGGGTTCGTGATCAGCTCGTCGGCGATCTCCGCCGGGTCGCCGGTGACGACGCTGAGCATCTCGCCCGGCAGCCCGGCCTCGTAGAGGATGTCGGCAAACAGGTAGGCCGACAGCGGCACCTTCTCGGACGGCTTGAGCACCATGCGGTTGTTCGTCGCCACCGAGGGCACGACCTTGTGCGCCACCTGGTTCATCGGGTGGTTGAAGGGCGTGATCGCGGCGATCACGCCCAGCAGCGGGTCGCGCTGGGTGTAGACGCGGCGGCGGCGGCCGTGCGGCGTGATGTCGCAGGAGAAGACCTGGGCGTCGTCGCGCAGGCACTCGTTGGCGCCGAACATCAGCACGTCGGCCACGCGCCCGGCCTCGTAGGTGCTGTCCTTCAGGCTCAGGCCGCACTCGGCGGTGATCAGCGCGGCGATCTGCGCCACCCGCTCGCGCACGAGGGCGGCCGCCTTGTTCAGGATGTTGGCGCGCTCGAAGCGGCTCAGCCGCGCCTTGTAGCCCTGTGCGATGGCGAAGGCCTCGCGCACCTGCGCGACGCTGGCCTTGGGCACGGTGCCCACCACCTCGCCGCTGTAGGGGTTGAGGACGTCGATGTGGCGCTCGCAGGCCAGCTTCTGACCGGCGATGCGCAGGGATTCTTGGATCATGGGGCGGTGTGCTGTCGGGTTTGTTCGGGGGCGTGGCCGGCGTCCGGCCTCATTGCGCGTGGTTCAGCGCCAGGTCGAAGGCGTCGAAGTTGCGCCAGCGCCGCTGCGCGTCGAGGCCTTCGATACGCCGGTTCAGGACGAGCGGAACGCGCTGCTCGGAGATGCCGCCGTGCGAGCGCAGCGGCACCTCCAGCGCGCTCAGGTCGTGGCGCGCGGCAGCGGTGCCGATGACGACCGAGCGCTCGGACACGACGACGAGGTCGCCGATGCGATCGGCCGGCAGCTCGAAGCGCTGCGCCGCCTGAGCGCGCGTGAGCACGCACTCGATGCCGCGCAGCGCGCCGACGCGCGCGGCCAGCGCGGCCGCGTCGGCACCGGCCGGCAGGTAGACCGTGGCGAAGGACCCGAGCGCGCCGTGGTGCACGACGTAGGGGTCGGTGATCGGCAGGATCACGCGCGCGGCGGCCGCGCCGAGCCAGCCGTCGAGCACGTCCTGCAGGTAGACGACGTCGGGCTGCGCGTCCATGCGCACCTTGGCGTTCATGCCGTGGTCGGCCGTCAGCGCGATCACGCAGCCCAGCGCGTCGAGCTGGCCGAGGTAGCCATCCATCATCGCGTAGAAGGCATTCGCGCCCTCGTCGCCCGGAGCGTGCTTGTGCTGGATGTAGTCGGTCGTGCTGAGGTACAGCACGTCGGGGCGGCGCGTCCTCATCAGCTGCACGCCGGCGGCGAAGACGAACTCCGACAGCGCCGCGCTGTAGACGTCGGGCACCGGCATCCCGACCAGGCCGAGCACGCCGTCGATGCCGTTCTCCGCCACGGTGGCGGCGTCGGCCTTCTCCGACGAGAAGCAGATGCCCTGCATGCCGTGGCCGAGCAGCCGCCGCAGCTTGTCCTTGGCGGTGACGACGGCGCAGGCGCGGCCGGCGCCGGACAGCGCGGCCAGGATGGTGGGCGCGCGCAGCCACTTCGGGTCGTTCATCATGACCTCGGTGCCGCTGGCGCTGTCGTACAGGTAGTTGCCGCAGATGCCGTGCACGCTGGGCGGCGCGCCGGTGACGATGCTCAGGTTGTTCGGGTTCGTGAAGCTCGGCACGACGCAGTCGGCCACGATCGCGGTGCCTTCGGCCAGCACGCGCTTCATCCACGGCATGTGGCCGGCGAAGGTGGCCTGGGCCAGGTAGTCCGGCTCGCAGCCGTCGACGCAGACGACGACCGTGGGCGCGCGCGGCGTGCGGTAGCGGCGGCCGTTGACCTCGAGGTCCTGCGGGGGCAAGGTGGACAAGCGTTTCTCCCAGGGGTGTTTTCGGTGCGGGGGGCGGGTTCTGGAGGGTACGGGAGCGGCAACCGGGGGGTTGGGGCGGGGTCAGGCGGCGTTGCGCACGGCGGCCGGCTCGGCCCGGCCGGCCTGCTGGCTGAGCATCCGCTGCTTGCTCTCCATGGCGTGCTCGAACATCGCGCGGCCGGCGGCCTCGGCGTTGCCGGCGGCGA
>JBILNB010000057.1:0-31261 GCA_044375195.1 Rubrivivax sp.
CGACAGAAGTCGTTGTTTTTCATAGGAAACAGGATGATCGTATCAACAAAGTCGAATGCGGGCAAACCCTTGTTTGTCCGCATTCGTAATGCGAAGGTCGGGAGTTCGACTCTCTTCACCGGCACCAATGAAAACAACGGGTTGGCTTCGAAAGGGGCTGACCCGTTGTCCTTTGTGCTCGCCGATGTAACTACGGATGTAAGCGCATCCGCGGCGCTGCCTGAACACCCGGTGCTCGGGCGAGGCGGGGGAGTTCTTGCGTGATGGCAGTACGGCCTGACCAGTCTTGGCGCCGCGCAACTTTCCGCAAGGTTCTTGCAAGGGTGACGGCCGGCAGCCCTACGCACCTCCGCCGGAACCGCTGATGGGCGCACTGCCGGCAGGCTACGGGGGGCCTCCCGTCGCTGCGCGGCACCCCCCGGGCAGGGCCAGCGCGTCCGAGCGATTGGTAGGGCACCCCCGCGCAAAATATTTTCATACGCCTGACCCTAAGGTCGACGTGGGATGTCCTGTCACTTGCGCCGCCGTAGCGTCACCGAGAGAATCAGATTTCGGGCTTCAACCCTGACTGCCTTGCGGTGCGGGCAATGGGCGCAAGGGGGCGGGATGTCAAGAGGAGTCAGAGCAATTTTGGCGGCAGGAGCGGCCGCAACTTTCTTGGCGCTGTCGGCCGGCCAAGTACGCGGCCAGACGCCCTCGGGCACAGGCTTCGTGATCGCTCCCAACACCCTGGTGACCAACCACCATGTGCTGGAAGGCTGCGATGACCCGCAGGTAGTGACCTCCCGCGGTCCTCGCCCCGCCAGGGTTCTGGACTCTGACGCCAACACAGACCTCGCTCTGATCTGGGTGAGTGGGCTGGGCGGATCGGCTGCGAAGTTGCGTCCGCCGGCATCTGTGGAACTTGGCGAGCAGGCCTTCGTCTTCGGTTTCCCGTACCAGGGCGCACTGTCTTCCAGCGGCAACTTCACCAACGGCATAGTCAGTGCGCTTTCCGGCCTTCGCGACACCCGGCATCACCTGCAGATCACTGCGCCGGTCCAGCCGGGCAACAGCGGGGGCCCGCTTCTCGACGAAGCGGGCAACGTGATCGGCGTGGTGGTCGCCAAGCTGGACGCATTACGCATGGCCGTCGCCACGGGCGACATCCCGCAGAACGTCAACTTCGCTGTTTCCGTCGACGCTCTTCACCGCTTTCTCGCAAAGGCCTCGGTTCCGGTCACGACCCAGAGGCTGACGGCAAAACGGCCGACCACCAACATCGCGGCGCTGGCAAGGACCTTCACCCTGCCCATCCAGTGCGGCCTGAGCGTTGCAGGTGGGGCCAGCCCGCCATCCGAGAGGCGGCGCGAGGCGGAACGTCAGCGGGAGATGGAACGACAGCGAGAGGCTGAGCGGCAACGCGACATCGAGGCTGAGCGGCAGCGCGAGCAGGAGCGCCTGCGGGAACTCGAGCTAGAGCGTCAGCGGGAGATGGAACGACAGCGAGAGGCTGAGCGGCAACGCGACATCGAGGCTGAGCGGCAGCGCGAGCAGGAGCGCCTGCGGGAACTCGAGCTAGAGCGTCAGCGGGAGCTTGAGCGGCGAATGGCTGCTCGCCAGGAGGCGCCGGAGAAGGCGCCGGAGAAGGCGGCCGACCGTCCCCCCGAGCCGCGCGAGGGCGTCCCGCCGCCTACGACCCCCAACCCGTCAGGCCGTGGCACGGCGGCGGCCGACGCCGCGCCGTCGCGTGCCTACGGCGGCCTGCTCGTGGCCGCGATCCAGCCCAAAATCGTCTACGCCGATTCGAGCGAGACGAATTTTGAGACCGAGGTCTTCGTCACCGCGCGGCCCGACGGCCGCATCACCTCGATCCGCATCACCCGCCCCAGCGGCAGCCGCGTCTGGGACGACGCTGTCGTGCGCGCGCTGGAGAAGACCGAGCGCCTGCCGCCCGACATCAACGGCCAGGTGCCGCCGCAGATCACCAGGGAGGGTCTGCTCGTGATCCTGAGGCCCCGGGACCTGCCGCGCTGAAGCCTAGCGCGGGCGAGTGCTGCCATGCGTCAGCAACTCCATCGACCGTCTTCTCGGTGCATGGGTATTGCTTCGAGGTGCCGATCAGGCTGATTAGTCGCAAACTGGCAGGGCGCCCGCGGCTCAGACTCAGGGCTTCGCGGGTAGACCCTACCCTTCTGGAGGAGATTTGGGATGCTGAGCGGCCTCGGGAATCGCACCGATACGCGCGCGCGGCTCAGGCTTGATGGTCAGCCGCTGCAAGCGCTGCTCGGCGGCTTGCAGGGCAGCGGTGATCGAGATGCGCTGCTCGACCTCGACGGCCACCGCGACCGAGTCGCCCCAGGCCCGCGGTCTAAGCTTGCTAGCGGTCCAGCGCAGCGCATCGAAGCGCAACCGCTGACGCTGCACCCAGGCACTTGCATCGGCACCGCGGAGGTCGGGCG
Source organism: Rubrivivax sp. (assembly GCA_044375195.1). GTDB lineage: Bacteria > Pseudomonadota > Gammaproteobacteria > Burkholderiales > Burkholderiaceae_C > Rubrivivax. Next base: position 2,442 of record JBILNB010000057.1, read on the forward strand.
GAATTTCCTCGGACGCGACCGCGACCAGTTCATCGGCCAGGGCGTCGGCCCGGAGCTCGCAAGCTTCGCGGTACTGAGCCTCTAGATCGGGATCGGTCTGCAGCAGGCGCCGCAGCGCCCAAACGGTGGGCCGTGGTGCCGGCAGCTTCTTGATCGCGGCGGGCAGGCTCGACCCGCTGCCGATCTCAGGCAGCAGCGCATCCCAGGCCGCCCGTAGGTCCTCGCGCAGCTGCTGGCGCTTGCCAGGGATCGCGGTCACAGTTCGCCCTCTTCGTCGCGGATGCGGCGACGCCGGCGGCGAGGGGCGTCCGGGTCGTCGAGGTCGAAGTCGTCGGGATCGCGGTCGTCGTCGATGTCGACCTCGGGATCGAACGTCGGGCGCTGCGGCGGTCTGCGGGCCGGCGGTCGCGCGAACAAGAGAGCGTCGGCCGTGACCGAGAGCCCGGTCCGCTCGGTGCCGTCCTTCGCGGTCCACCGGGTCATCTTCGTGCGACCCGTGACGCAGATCGATACGCCCCGCGGAATCGTCGCCAGGTGCTCGCCGGTCTCGCCGAAGGCGATTACCGAGATCGACGTGTCGCCCCCTTCGCCCGCCGGGCAGAGCAGGCGTGCCGTGGTGTAGGGCTTGCCGGATGGCCCGGTGCGGACCTCGGGGGTTGCGGCCAGGCGGCCGAGTGCAAGGATCGAAATCATGGCTTTGTAACCTCCGTTGTCAAAGCGAAACCCGGGCACCGCTGCGGCAGCGTGACCACCTCGGCCGAGAGCTCTCGCGGCATCCCGGCAGCGCGGCGGTTGCGGCAGCCCCACCCCGAGGTCGAGGTGCCCGACAGGTGCGTGCAGCCCAGGCAGAGCACCCGGCCTTCGGACTGCACTTCGAGCAGGTGCTGCCGCTCGGCCACGTCCTCGGCGTCGCGCTCGGCGAACCCCCGCCGCTGCACCGCGGCCACCCGTGCGATGAACCTCGCGATGTCGGCAGTGGTCCAGGCCTCGCGGTGAGCCTCGTCGAGCTCGCCCGCGGTCAGGCCGAAAGGGCGTCGGGCAGATGCGATCGGCCTCGGTGCTGGCGGTGGCTCAACCGGTGAGCCTGTGCCGATGGTCGATGTCTCTGCCAGGGCGGCAAGCAGCTCGGCCTTGCTCTGCCGAATCGTCGATCGCAGCTCATCGGTGAGCTTGTGGGCGGGCTCGACCCGCAAGCGGTCGCCTACCACGAGAACCTGCAAGCCAGCGGCCTGCAGCGCGGTCAGGATGTCGCGCGCGCCCATGGTCAGAACTCCTCGAACTCGCTGAAGCTCTCTCTGCCTTCCGCGGGCACGGCCACCGCGGCAGCGCCATCGGGGTCAGTCGCGCCGCCAGTCGCGACAGTCGCGCCTGCCTTTGAGGCTGGCGCAACTGGCGCAACTGTGGCGCGACCGGGCTCTGCGGCCCCTCCGCGCGCCGCGAGAAACCAAACCGTCCGGGCTGGATATCCGTCGCGACGGGACTGCACTCCCGCTCGCTTCATCGCGCGCTGCACGGATCTTTTGGAGTAGCCCGCGTCGTCGGCTAGCTTCCGAACCTCGAAGCTCGGGCAAGGCCCTTTCGCCAGGAGTTCGCGCAGCCATTGCGCAGCGTCGCCCGGACCATCGTCGTCCTGCGCGCCGCCTTCGTCTTGCGGGCCCTCGGCCTCGCGCAGCAGAGCCCGGGCCGATCCCTGCACCGGATCCCCCCACAGTACGCGCGTCGCCACGATGTCGGGATGCGCTTCGAGTGCTACCTGCTCAAGGTGATACTCGAACCCGTCGTCGTCCGGACCGATGTTCGACTTCGCGCGGATCAGGATGCGCCGACCAACATCGTCCGGGCCAGCGGGCTTGACCTTTGCGGCCACCATGACCACGCGCGCGACAGCTTGGAAGGCCACGCTGCCGATCAGGCGCTCCGCCGGATCCCGACCGACGGAGCCCTTCGCGAAGTGGTGTATGCCGAGGGCTGCCGCGTCGATCATTGAAGCCAGGTCGACCACCGGCTGCAGGGCCCGGCGAACATCGCCGTTGTTGTTGCTGTCACGCCCCACCGTGGAGACAACCGGGTCGACGATCAGGAGCCGAACGTCGCCGATGCGCTCGGCTGCCGCGGTCAAGGACACCAGATCCCGCGCCGGATCAAAGGGTTTCACCTCGCCTTCAATGCGGCTGCCGGTGACAAAGAAGACGCGGCTCCGGTCTGCCCCCATCGCGATCAGGCGCGGCAGCAGGGTATCGGCGGGATCGTCCTCGCCGGACCAGATCAGAACGGTGCCAGGCTCGCAGCCGGACCCGTCGGGCCAGCGTCCGCCGCCGGACACCGTCGCAGCGCAAGCCAGCGCCAGCGTTGTCTTTCCTTGCCCCGGGCTGCCCGCAAGGACGGCCAGCTTGCCGCGGGCAAGATGCCCGGGCCAAAGCCAGCGCATCACCTCGGGCTTGATGTCGGCTGCGCACTTCAGGACGATGCCATCTTCGGGTCGGCCCTGCTTCGCGCTAGGCGGCTCAACTCGGGCGCGCAGCTTCTCGGCGACCCGCTGAACTTGTTCGAAGTCGGAGTTATCCATCGATCACCCCCACCAGGCCGGTCAGCACCTGCGCGGCCTGCAGCAGCCGCTCTCGGTCGGCTGGTCGGCCGGCCAGCAGGTCGGCCGCGACCACCAGAACCACGGTCGCCTCGAAGCTTGCGCAGCGCAGCAGATCGGCTGCTGACCAAGGTCGCCGCTCTCGCGGTGCGCCGCTGCCGGGGGATCTGCCCGGCCGGTCCGCCGGGTGCAGGTCGGCGAGCGTCAGGCCCAGGCCAGTGACCACTTGATCGACGGCGCAGCCGCCGAAGCAATGCAGCAGAACCCGGCCGTCGTCGAGCTCCCGAACGCTCAGGGACGGCCGGCGATCCGGATGCGCCGGGCAGATCGCACTCCACCGTCCCGGCCCGCTGCGGCGGACCCCGGTCGCGGCGGCAAGCAAGCGGTCGGCGGGGCTCATCGAGCCACCCCGCAGATTTCCCGCAGGCGCGCCACAGGCCACGCCAGACGGCCGCCGATGTTCAGCGGCTTGACGGGGGCATCGGTTTGCCCCATGGCCCAGATGCGGAGGGTCTGCGGGCGGCGCCCCAGGTAGTGGGCCGCCTGCGAGGTCGGCACGTTCGGGCTGGTGACTTGCTCCAGCGGGGGGAACTTCTGAGACATTGCGGACCGTCCTTGCCCGTTCGGGCTTTGATGTGACGGTTTCGCAGTATTCGCACTCGGAAGTCGGCGGCGGAAAAGCGGCAGAAAAGCGGCAGAAAGTCGGTAATCGTTCGGCCGAGCTGCTAGCCCTTCATCCGATGCACGATCCTCGGAAGTCCCTCAGGCGCTTCCTTTAGCTTGCCCCGAGCTCTCGCCCAATCGAGCGCATCACCCTCCCACCAGAAACCGCGACTCCCAGTCCACGCAGCCCGGGTCAGCCCATTCGTCGCGGCATCCTGAAGATCGCGCTCAATGCTCCGCCACCTGGGAAAGTTTTGCGAAATCAGCTCACGACGCTGCAAGCATCTGCCACGGTCTCTCGCTGCCTCCGGCGGCGCTGCTTCGGGTGGGGAATAGGCAGGGAACCCGGAGCCCGTCGATTCACGCAGCCATCTGTCAAGCGCGCCCGCCTCCAACACGTCATGAAAGTCGCTGACTGCCTCATTCACTTCGCGACGGAAGCGGGTTCCACCCTGATGAATGGTCAAGTGACCCTTTTGATGCGCTAAGAGGAACCTCTCCACGGCATCAGCAGGGGTAACCGCAGGGCGACTGTCGGCAATGATTTGTGCGGCTTCATCTAGTGTGAAGTAGCCCTCCCTCTGCCGCGTCATGGTCTCCATGATCTGCTCGCGGAGTTGATGCGCCCTCGCCACGCTGCGCCCTTGCCAACGCTTGCTCCAGGACTCGTAGGTAACGTGGACATCGTCGGGCAGTCGCAGCAGCGCTGGCGGGATCGAGGAGGGGCGCACCTCCATCACGAAGTGCGGCACCTCGTCGCAATGCCCAGCACCGCCAAGCGACTTCAGTTCACTTTTCCCGGCCATCGCATCCCCCGATGCACCCCGCAAAGGTCGCCAGCGGCAGGACGGGCGGGGGCTCCGTCTCTTCGGCGGGATTGCAGCCCCGCCCAGCCGTGGCGGTAGATCACCCTACCGCGCCCACCACCAGCCGCAAGCCTGCGCCCCGGCGCTCGGGCTGCGTGAAGTCAACCCCTGCGGCCTGCAGGACGAAGCTTTCGACCCGCTCCAGGTAGGGGCGCAGCGCGTCGATGCTGCGCGGCTTGTAAGACTCATGCACCGCGCTCGGCCGGTGCCCCATGACCTGCGCAATTGCGCCGGCCGGTGCGCCCGCCTGCTCGCCCATCAGCGCGAAGGTGCGTCGCAGCCCGTGAATGCTGACGTGCGGGATACCGGCGTCGGTGAGCACCTGCTGGTGCGGCGAGCGCGGCTCGGCAATGTGGCCTGTCCTGCCGCTGGCGGAGAAGACGAAGGGGTTCAGCTTGCCATCGGGCAGGGAGGCCTTGGGCAACCCTTCCAGCAGCGCCTGCACGTAGGGAGTCAGCGGGATGGTGCGCGTATCGCCCACCTTGTCGGCAATGGTGAGCTTCCGCCATCTGAGATCCACCGCATCCCACCGAAGCGCGGCCATTTCCTCCCGCCTTGCGCCGGTCAGCACCAGCGCCGTCAGATAGGCGCGCGCGACGGGGCTCGAAAGCTTCGCGACGCCGGCAAACCAGGCCGCCAGCTGCCCGAGCTCCAGCGCATCGGTGCGGCGCTTCTTGCCCGGCAGCAGGTCACGCAGGGCATCGGCACTTGCCGCGCGCGCGTCGACGAGGTCGCGGAATTCACGCTGCAGGCTGCACCAGCGCAGGAACCCGCTGAACATCGCCGCGCTGCGCGCGGCCTGCCTCGGGCTGCGCTTGGCTTCGCGCACATACCAATCGCGAATCAGGTCGGCATTCACGTCGGCCAGCCGCTCGCCCATCAGCGGCCACAGATGGCCCGGCAGGGTCTGCCCCTTGCCGCGCTTGCGCGCCTCGCCACCCGGCGCGGCTGCGGCCTGCAGGTCGGCCACGTAGCGCGGCTTCCAGGCATCCTTGCGCGCCGGCTTGCCTTCGGCCATGTAGCGCGCCCAGGCCTCCGAGACCAGCAGCGCCTCGGCGGCTGCCTGCTTGGCCTGCGCCTTGGCTGCTGCCACCGCCTCGGCCTTCACCCCTCGAGGGTCGCGACCTTCGTCGATTTCCCGCTGCAGCGCGCGCGCCTTGGCCTGCGCCTCGGGGATGCTCCAGGCCTCGGGATTGCCGATGGTGACGCGCACCGACTGCCCCAGGTACCGCCCTTGGAAGACAAAGGCGGGCTTCCCGGCCGGGGTCGCACGCAGCGCCAGGCCCGGTGCCCCCTTGTCCCACAGGAAGGCCTGCGCCCGTTCCGGCGGGCATCTGAACCCGTCGACCCTGCTCTTCGAGAATGACACCTTGCCCATGCTCTGCACCCCCTGCTCAGACTGCTTACATCGGCCAGGATGTAACGGCGGATGTAAGCAGATTTCCTCAACATCCCAGGCAACCGATCAACGCCTACCCGACAGAAGTCGTTGTTTTTCATAGGAAACAGGATGATCGTATCAACAAAGTCGAATGCGGGCAAACCCTTGTTTGTCCGCATTCGTAATGCGAAGGTCGGGAGTTCGACTCTCTTCACCGGCACCAGACGAGACAGGGGTCAGGACCACGAGGGTCCTGACCCTTTTTTGTTCCTGAGGCTGCGCGACGGGCGTTGCGGCCCTCGCGGCCTGGTCTCGCCTGCCCTGACGGAGAACCGGGCTTGACCCCCTTCCCCGCAGCCAAGGTGGCCGACCGCGCCGAAGTCTCGACGCTGCCCAACGGCCTGCGTATCGTCGTGCTGGCGATGCCGCATCTGCCCACCTGCTGCGCAGGCGTGTTCGTGCGCAGCGGCAGCGCGCACGAGCCGCGCGCACTCGCGGGCATCGGCCACTTCATCGAGCACATGGCGTTCAAGGGCACGGTCACACGCGACGCGCAGCGCATCAACCTGGATGCGGAGCGCCTGGGCGCCGAGGTCCTGGCGCACACCGACAAGGACGACACAGCCTTCCAGATGCGCGGGCTGGCCGCAGACGCCGCGACCTTCGTGCACATGCTCGGCGACATCGTGGGCCATGCCACCTTCCCGGCCGACGAGCTCGAGCGCGAGCGCCAGGTGCTGCTGCACGAGTTCGCCGAGGTCGAGGACGACCCGATGGACGCCGCCTACCGGCTCTTCGACCACGCCTGCTTCGGCCTGCACCCGGCCGCGCAGCCGGTGATCGGCACGCGCCCCAACGTCGAGCGCCTGTCGCCTGCCGACCTGCTGGGCTGGGTGCAACGCCAGTACACCGGTGCCAATCTCGTCGTCGGAGTGGCCGGTGCGGTGCAGGCCGACGCCGTAAGGCGCGCCGCCGAGGTCGTCTTCGGTGACATGGCGGCCGGCAGCGCGTACGCCGTCGGCGCACCAGCCTACCGTGGCGACGTGCGAGCCCAGGCCTTCGACGGCAGCGGCCAGGCGCACGTGCTCGTCGGCGGGATGCTGCCACCGCTGGCCTCAGGCGACGACGCGGGCCCCCTGGCCGCGGCCGTGCTGGGCGAGGGTGTCAGCTCGCCCCTGCTGCAGGCCCTGCGCGAGCGGCGTCCGCTGGCCTACCACGCCACCTGCGCGGCTGATGTCACCGATCTGAGCGGGCAACTCGTCGTCGAGGCCTCAACCGCGCCCGAGATGCTCGACGAGCTCGTGCGTGAAGTCGGCACGCTGCTGCGCAGCCACGCCGAGCGCATCGACCCGGTCGACCTGGAGCGCGCGCGCAGCCAGTTGTGCGTCAGGCGCCTGCGCGTGCTCGAGTCGCCGCTTCAGAGGCTGGAGGACGCGGCGCTCGACCTCTTCGCCTTCGGCCGCGTGCGCGGCGTGGACGAGGGACTGCAAGGCCTGCAGGCGGTCGACGCCACCGCCATTCGGGCCGTCTTCGAGCGCCTGCAGGCCGAGGGCGTCTCGGCCGTGGCCGTGGGCAGCGTGGGCCGCGCCGCGGGCGGGCGGCTGTGCCGGGCGCTGCGAGGCTGAGCATCGGTCACTGGCGCGCCACGGCCCTCCCACCCCATGTGCAACCGCTACGCCCCGCCCAGGCCCGAAGACGTGCAGCAGCGCTGGCTGCCGCGACAGGCCTCGGTGAGCTTCCCCGCAGGCCCGGTGTACCCGCGCGCGCCGGGGCCCTTCATCCGCGCGCGCCGGGGGCATGCGGCCGGGGCACCGGGTGAGCCGGGCGCGGTCGAGCTCTTGGTCGGGCAGTGGGCCCTCGTCCCCGATTTCGCCCGTTCGGCCCGGCTGCCCTACTCGACCAACAACGCGCGCTTCGAGGCGCTCGCCGCCAAGGCGAGCTACCGCCAGCCGTGGGCGCGCGGCCAGCGCTGCATCATCCCGGCGGCCTGGTTCGACGAGCCCTGCTGGGAGACCGGACGCAACGTGTGGTGGCGCTTCCGCCGCGCCGACGGCCAGCCCTGGGCGCTGGCCGGGCTGTGGAACACCTGGGTCGACCCCGCCAGCGGCGAACTTGTCGAGAGCTACACCATGCTGACACTGAACGCGGACGCTCACCCGCTGATGCGGCGCATGCACAGGCCCGAACCCGCACTGCCGCCCGAACGCCAGGACAAGCGCTCGGTCGTCGTCCTGGAAGCGACCCAGGAGGCCGCCTGGCTCCAAGGCACGACCGCCGAGGCAGCGGCCGTCGTCGGGCTCGCGCCAGTGGAGGTGTTCCACGCGGCGCCGGTGGTGGAGGCCGGCAAGGCGGACCTGTTCGGCGGTTGACCGAGGGCCGGGCCGTCGGCCACCCTGAAGCCCGCCGAGACGGGCACTGGTGATATCCCTGACGCTGCTTGACAGAGCCGATGGCTTGCTTTTATCGTCCCTGCAACTCACTGTGAGTCCGCGCATGCACGTCGGCGCCTGAGCCGGGACCGGTTGCGGGCGCGGTCGGACCGGCCGCGCGGGCCCTGCCGGCGACAGAACAAGCAACCCTAAATGGCCCCATCAGCGCAGGTTCTGGGCATTTCAGCAGGCAGCACGGCGATTCCCGACACCGTCACCCGGGACGAGGCAGTCAGCCTGTACGCGTGCATGGTGTTGGTGCGCGCCTTCGAGGAGAAGGTCCGGCGCCTGCATGCCGCCGGACGGGTGCCCGGCCTTCCGCATCTATGCACTGGGCAGGAGGCCGTAGCCGCGGGCGTCTGCGCGGCACTGCAGAAGACGGACTGGATCGCGAGCACTCACCGCGGACATGGCCACTGCCTTGCCAAGGGAGCGGACCCGGCACAAATGATGGCGGAGATCCTCGGTCGCGCCACCGGATACGCGGGCGGACGGGGTGGCTCGATGCACATCTTCGATGCCGAAAACGCCAACCTCGGGACGAACGGCATCGTCGGTGGTGGCGTACCGCTCGCCGTCGGGGCGGCGCTGGCATCCACCCGGCTGCATCCCGGCCGAATTGCAGCCTGCTTCTTCGGTGACGGCGCGATGAACCAGGGGGTCGTCCTGGAATGCTTCAACATGGCAGCCCTGTGGCAATTGCCGGTGCTCCTCGTGTGCGAGCACAACGGCTACGGCGAGTACACCGCGAGCGACGACGTCACCGCCGGGCGTCTGCAGGACCGCGGCGAGGCCTTCGGCCTTCCCACGCGGGACATCGACGGCATGGATGTGATGAACGTGTGGGCCGAGGCCAGGCAGGCCGCTGAGCGCGCGCGCGCCGGGGGCGGCCCGACCTTGCTGATCTGCCGTGCGTGGCGCTATTCCGGCCACCATGCGAGTGACCGCCAGGACTACAAGGACGACGAGGAGACACGCCAGTGGCTGGCCCGCGATCCGCTGCTGCAGCAGCGGCACTTGCTGCAGCGCGACCACGGGGTCGATGCGCGCGAACTTGACGACGTGCTCGCGCAGGCCGAGGCCCGCATCGAGGCCGCGACGCGGTCTGCGTTGACCGCTCCCGAGCCCGATCCGGCCCTCAACTCACTCCGTGTCCACGCCTGAGAGCCCGGGCCCAGCCATGCGCCAGATCAGCTACCGCCAGGCCGTGCTCGAGGCCCTGACCGAGGAGATGGAACGCGACGAGCGGGTCGTGCTGATCGGCGAGGACGTGGGTGCCGCGGGTGGCGTCTTCGGCCAGACGCGGGGCCTGTACGAGCGCTTCGGCGCCAAGCGCGTCATCGACACCCCGATCTCCGAGTCCGCGATCGTCGGCCTGACCGTGGGTGCGGCCATGGCGGGCCTGCGTCCCGTGGTCGAGATCATGTTCGGTGACTTCATCACCCTTGGCATGGACCAGCTCGTCAACCAGGCTGCCAAGATCCACTGGATGTCAAACGGCCAGTTCCGCGTGCCTCTGGTGCTGCGCACCTCGGTGGGCACAGGCTCGTCGACCGGGCCGCAGCATTCACAGGCACTGCATGCATGGTGCGCGCACGTGCCGGGCCTGAAGGTGGTCTTCCCGTCGGCCGCCGCGGACGCGAAGGCCCTGCTGAAGGCCGCAGTGCGCGACGACAGCCCGGTCGTCTTCTTCGAGGACCGTGCGAGCTACGCGGTCAAGGGGCCGGTACCCGAGGGCGAACTGATCGCGCCGCTGGGTCGAGCTGCAGTGGTGCGTCGCGGGCGGGACATCAGCCTGATCGCCGTGGGCCGATGCGTCGGAATTGCACTGGCCGCGGCAGAGCTGCTTCGGCAGGAAAACGTGGAGGCAGAGGTGTTGGACGTGCGCACCCTGTCGCCGCTGGACGTCTCCGGGCTGGCCGACTCGGTGCGCCGCACCAGCCGCGCTCTGGTGCTGGACCAGGGCAGCCGCCGCGGTGGCCTCGCCGCCGAGATCGCCCAGACCCTGTCGGAGCAGGTCTTCGACTGGCTCGACGCCCCGGTGGAGCGCCTGGCCGCGGCAGACCATCCGGTGCCCTTCGCGCCCGCCCTGGAGCAGGCCGTCCTGCCCGGCGCGCGCGAGGTCCGCAGCCACGTGCTGCGCATGCTCGGACGCAAGGAGACCCCGTGAGCTGGAACCGCGACACGGCGCTGGACATCTGGTGCCGCATGCTGAGCATGCGGCGCTTCGAGGAGGCCGCCATCGCGCTGCACGCGGGCGGTCACCTGACGGGCCATTACCACGTCTACATCGGTCAGGAGGCCACCGGTGCCGCGGTGATTGCCGCGCTGCAGCCTGGAGACCTGCTGTTCAGCACCCATCGAAACCACGGCCACTACATCGCGCGCGGCGGCGACCCTGCACGCGGCCTGGCCGAACTGCTCGGACGCGCCACGGGCGTCAATTCGGGGATGGCCGGCACCCTGCACCTGTGCGACCCTGCCATCGGCATGCCGCACACCTCCGCCATCGTCGGCGGCGCGCCGCCCGCCGCGGTCGGCGCGGCCTTCGAGTTCGCGCGACGCAAGTCGCCCCGCATCGCCGTGGCCTTCTTCGGCGACGGGGCGCTCGAGGAAGGACTGAGCATCGAGGCCATCAACCTCGCCGCGCTGTGGAAACTGCCGGTCCTGTTCGTCTGCGAGAACAATGGCGTAGGCGCCATCGGGGCACAGGGTGGCGGCTTTCCTGGGTCGATCATCGGCACGGAGCGCCTGACGGCCATCCCCGAAAGCTATGCGGTCACGACGATGAGCTACGACGGCACGCATGCCGAAGGCCTGTACCGCGCGGCGCTTTCTGCGCGCACACAACTGCTCGCCGGCAAGGGGCCCGTCTTCATCGAAGCCGTGACGCGACGCTGGGCCGGCAGCCAGGGCCTGTGGCCAGAACTGGTGCATGGTCCGACCGACGTGCGCCAGGCCTGGCAGCCCGACACCGTGTCCGAAGACGCAGCCAGCGACTGGGTGCGCACAGGCGACCCGCTCATGCGGCTGGGGCGCGACCTTCTGGCCGCCGGGTGGGCCACTGCCGGGGAACTGTCGGCGCTGGACGAAAGACTTCGGCAAACCTACGCGCAGGGCGCGGAGGCAGCCCTCGGGGCTCCGTGGCCCGACCCCTCTCGCGCCACGTCTCACGTCTTCGCGGAGGCCGAGCGATGACCCGCCGCACCTATGCCGCCGCGCTCGTTGATGCGCTGGCCGAGGAGATGCAGGCCGACCCCGCGATCAGCGTCGTCGGCAGCTATGTGCTCGGCCTGGGACCGGCCCGATTCGAGTTCGAGCGCATCCGCAAGGGCCATGCCGACCGCGTCTTCGACCCGCCGTCGGCTGAGGCCGGTCTCGTGATGCTCGGCGTCGGGGCCGCGCTGGCGGGCGGGCGGCCCTTCATTTCGCTCGGAACCGCCGCCTTCTCCTACGTGGCCTTCTCGGCCATCGTCAACGAGGCGGCCAACGTGCACTTCCAGTCCGGGGGCCTGAGCCGCTGCCCGCTCGTGCTGCACATGCTGCACGGCGTGCGCGGTGGGGGAGCACCGCAGCACTCGCACAGCCCGCAGGCGCAGTACTGGAACGCACCCGGGCTGGAGATAGTGCTGCCCTCGACGCCGCGTGACGCCAAAGGATTGCTGCGCACCGCGCTGCGCTCGCCCAACCCGACGCTCTTGCTCGACCACGCCAAGCTGCTGGGTGTAGAGGGCGAGGTGCCCGACGAACCCGGCTTCGCCATCCCCTTCGGCCAGGGAGAGGTCAAGCGCCCGGGGCGCGACGTCACCCTCGTCGGCACCTCCTGGACCGTTGGCGTGGCCCTGGAAGCAGCCGAGGTCCTGGCCCGCGAGGGCATCGAGGCTGAGGTCTTCGACCCACGCACTCTGGTCCCCTTCGACGAGGCCGGCCTGTTCGCCTCGGTCGAGCGCACGGGCCGCGTCGTCGTCATCGACGAGTGCGTGCTGAATTGTTCCGTCGCTTCCGAGATCAGCGCCCGCATCGCACAGCACCGCTTCGGCGCGCTCAAGGGTCCGATCGTGCGCATCGGCCGCCCGGCGGCACCCGCACCCTACAGCCCCCCGCTGGAGGGCGCCATCATCCCGTCCGTGGCGCAGGTGGTCGATGCCGCCCGTGCCCTGGTGCGTCAACCCTGAAATCCGGCATCCATCGATAAGGAGACAGACCATGCCCAAGTTCCTGCAAGCGGTCGCCCTGTGCGCGGCCATGGCCCTCGGCGCGAGCGCCAGCGCGCAGACGAAGATCGATCTGGCGGTGTTCCACCCCGAGGCCGACAGCTTCTCCGGTGCGATCAAGCACTGGATCGAGCAGACCGGCGCGCGCAGCAACCGCAGCGTGGCCCTCACGCCGCACTGGGCGAGCAGCCTGGCAAAGGTGACCGAGACCTACGCCGCCGTGCGCGACGGCATCGTGCCCGCGGGCACAACGGCCGCAGGGGTGCTGTCCGGGCAGATACCGGCCATGGCCTACATCGAGATCATCGGCGGCCTGCCAGGCGAGGGCCCGGCGGCCAAGGATGCCGCGCAGAAGCTGCGCCCGGTCATGACCCGGCTGCTCGGCGAGCGTGGCGTCACCTACACCTGGATGCAGGGCGCCTTCGGCGGCCTCGTCGCCTGCCGCGACGCGCACCTGAAGACGCCGGCGGACTGGCGCGGCAAGAAGGTCCGCACCGCCGGTCGCTGGCAGAGTCAGCAGCTGCTGGCGCTCGGCGCCGTGCCGGTCACGATCGATCCGGCCGAGCAGTACATCGCGCTGCGGCAGGGCACGGTCGACTGCGTGCTCTCGAACAACACTCTAGCGCTCGGGTTGAAGCTGCATGAGGTCGCGCCGAAGATCACGCAGCTTCGCCAGCCGGTCAATGCCACCATCTATCTTGTCAACCCGCGCACGATGGCAGGCCTGTCGGAGCCGCAGCGCACAGCCGTGCTCGAAGCCGGCGCGGCGGCCGAGACCTTCGGCGTCGACTACCTGTTGCAACGCCAGGAATCCGCCGCAGCGACGATGCGCAGCCAGGGCGCTGACATCCATACCCTGACCGACGCCGAGCTGGCCGCCTTCAAGGCCGCGGTCCGGCCGGTCATCGCCCGCATCGACGAGTCGGCCGGCCCCGCCGGCAAGCCGATTGCCGACATCCTGAGGCCGTACTGGTGACCGGGGGTCGCAAGAGGGGAGCGCCATGACCAGCACCCTGGAGACCGCGGTCAGCGCCGTGAACCGGTGGTTCGCGGCGATCGCAGCGCTGCTGATCCTCGTGCTGATGGTCGTGGTCGCGCAGGACGTGGCGCGCCGTGCCCTGTTCGGCGCGCCCTCGCTGTGGGCACTGGACGTGGCGCGGATCCTGCTCACGCAGGTCTTCTTCCTCGCGCTCGCACCGGCGCTGCAGAGCGGGCACCACGTCGCGGTGGACCTTTTCGCCGGCGTCTGGCCCAAGGCCTGGGCCGACCACGTATCCCGCGTCGCCGCGATCCTGAGCGTGGTCTTCGCGGGCATCCTTCTGTGGTTCGTCGCCTGGAGCGTGGCACGCGACTTCTCCGAGGATGCCCTCGCCCAGACCGTACTGCCCATCCCCAAGAAGTGGATCGTCGCCGTCGCGCCCGTCGGTTGTGCGCAGTTCCTGCTGACCGCCGCGATGTTGGCGATCCGGCCCAGACCCGCCAAGGCCGCCTGACCCATGGACCCCTGGATCACCCTTGCGCTGTTCGTCGCCGTCCTGCTGGTTCTGCTGGCCACCGGTGCCCCGGTGGCGGTGTGCATGGGGCTGCTCGGCGTGCTGGGCGTCGGCGTGTTCGTCTCCTGGAACGCCGTGGGCAAGATCGCGAGCCAAGCCTTCGAGTCCTCCGGCGACTTCGTGCTGACTGTCGTGCCACTGTTCGTATTGATGGGCGAGGTACTGGCGCGTTCCGGGCTGGGCGAGACCCTGTTCCGGGCCTCAAGGCTATGGCTGCGCGCCCTGCCGGGCTCGTCAGCCGTGGCAACCGTGGCGGCCTGCACTGCCTTCTCCTCAGTCTGCGGGTCCAGTCCGGTGACGGCCGCGACGGTCGGCTCCTTCGCCGTCCCCGAGATGCAGCGCCAAGGTTATGACAAGCGTCTAGCGCTCGGTGCCACGGCCGCCGGCGGCACTCTGGGCATCCTGATCCCGCCGTCCATCCCGATGATCCTCTACGGGGTCATCACCGAGACCTCGGTCGGCGACCTGTTCATCGCCGGGGTCATCCCCGGCCTGATGCTGGCGGCCCTGCTCAGCCTCACGGTGATCGTGCTCGTCTGGCGCAACCCGGCCCTGGCCCCGCGCGACCCCACGCGAGCCGGTTGGAAGGACAAGCTGCAAGCGCTGGCACGGCTGTGGCCGGTGCTCGCCCTCATCGTCGGCGTCACCGGGTCCATCTACAGCGGCGTGGCCACTCCCACCGAGGCCGCAGCCCTGGGCGCGCTCGGCGCGATCGCGATCTCGGCGCTGCAGCGCCGGCTAAGTTGGCGGCTGCTGCGCGAGTGCCTGGACGGCGCGGCACGTACGACCGCCATGTTCCTGCTGCTGCTCGTGTGTGGCCTGTTCGTGGCCTTCCTGCTGGCACGGCTGGGCGTCCCGCAGGGCTTGGCGGAGAGCCTGACGAGCCTGGACGTTCCACCTGTGGTCATCATGGTGGCCATCGTCGCGCTGCTGGTGCTGCTGGGCTTCTTCATGGATCCGCTATCGATCCTCGTCATCGTCGTGCCGATCTTCTTCCCGGCCGTCGAGGGCTTCGGCTACAGCCCGGTGTGGTTCGGGATCGTCGTCACGATCACCATCGAGATCGCGGCGATCACTCCGCCAGTGGGCTTCAACCTCTTCGTCCTGCGCTCGGTCGTGCCCGGCGTGACGATGGCCGAGGTCAGCCGCGGAGCGGCCGTCTTCGTGCTGCCGATGCTGCTGGGCATCGCCCTGCTCTTCCTGTTCCCGCAGATCGCGCTGGGCCTGCTGCCCGGAAGATGACCATGACGACAACGAACTGGACCGCCGAGAACGTGCGCCTGGAGCGCTGGACGCGCGGCCCGTTGACCGTGCTGGAAACCCCGGCTGCACGTCACAACAAGGCCCTGATGGAGCGTCACTTCCTGGCCGAATGGACTGGCGACATCGAGGCCACAATGTCGACCATGCACCCCGTGCAGCCCTTCCAGCGCATCCCGGCGCTGGGCGTCGAGGTGGTCGGCCAGGAGCCCGTGCGCCAGTACTACCTGAACCGCTTCGCGCACTGGCCGGGCCCTGTGATGGGGCACTTCGACCGTGTCACCGTCACGGACACCTGCCTGTACACCGAGGGCGTGCTCGCACTCGCGCCCGAGGCCCAGGTGGCCGGCGGTGTCCGTCTCGTGGGCCCCTGTGTCGTCGTCATCGACTTTCGCGACGGGCTGATCGTCGGCGAAACCGTCTACGCCCAGACCGCAGGCGACCTCAGCGTCGCACGTCCTCCCAAGCCACCTGCGCGCTGACCTCGTCATGCCGGAAGGTGGTGACGCGCGTGCGCTCGATCTGCATCAGCAGCCTGCACGCGGGGTCGGGGCAGGTGCAGGTGCTGTCGGTCTCCATCCAGTCGGCGGGATGGTTCATGCGCTGCTTGGCGGGCAGCAGCGGGATCACGGCCTGCAGCGCATACAGGCAGAACGAGCGGTCGCCCGGGATTGACAGCTTGCCGCCGCGCAGTTCGACGTGGTCCCCCACGCTCATGCTGCAGGTGCAGCGCGGACCGACCTCGACAACGCGCACGCGCAGGTCGTGCAGGGCGAACTCGCCGTCGGCCAGCGGCGGAACGGAGGGGTGGGTCGGGGTGTTCATCGGCGTCGTCCTCGGCGTCCATGCAGGCTGGGCGGTGCGATCGGCCCTGGCCCTCGGCCAAACCTGCGCCGCGATTGTCGGCCCGCACCGTGCATCCCTCGATGGTGCCAACCCGCCGGCACCGAGACCGGTCACTGCCGCCGCGCAATCGGCCGGGCTGGCACAGCCTCAGCATCCCGTGGGTCGTACACAGGCGTGACCTGGGCTCCGCGCGCGGGCTCGCCGCGGCAACCCAGCCATGTCCACGCGCACCTCCCTGATTCCCTTGGCCCTCGCCCTGGCCCTCGCCCTGGGGGCCTGCACGGCGCTCCGGTTCGAAACCGTGCCATGGCCCGAGAGCCAGGCCTGGTCGCACCCGGCGCAGACGGCGTTGGCCCGTGCCTTCGCGCCGCCGCCCGGCGCGGCCAGCGGCGCGCTGCCGCTGGTGGCCGGCCAGGACGCCTTCGCCGCACGGGTGGCCCTGGCCGACCGCGCGCAGCATACGCTGGACCTGCAGTACTACATCGTCCGCGACGACGTGACCACCCGGCTGCTGATGGCCCGGGTGCTGGCGGCGGCGCGGCGCGGCGTGCGCGTGCGGCTGCTGGTGGACGACCTGGACGCCCTGGGCAAGGACCTGGACCTCGGCACGCTCGCCGCCGCGGGACCGGTGCAGGTGCGGCTGTTCAACCCTTTCGCCACGCGCGGGCGCTTCGGGCCGGGGCACCTGCTGGAACTGCTGGCCGATTCGCAACGCCTGAACCGGCGCATGCACAACAAGCTCTGGGTGGCCGACAACGCGGTCGCGGTGGTGGGCGGACGCAACCTCGGCGACGAGTACTTCGAGGCCAGCGACGGGATCAACTTCGCCGACCTGGACCTGCTGCTCGCGGGGGCTGCCGTGCCCGCCGTGTCGGCCAGCTTCGACGATTACTGGAACAGCCCCTGGGCGGTGCCGGTGCAGGCCCTGCTGCGCGACGGCCAGCCCGACGGTGATGACACGCGTGACCTGAAGGCCGCGCTCGCCGCCGAGGAACAGCGCTTTCACGCCTCCGGGTATGCGGCGGCGCTGCGCGAGCGCAGCCTCGGCCCGGCATGGCGCGCGGAACGCCATGAGCTGGAAGCCGCGCAGGCCGAGGTCTTCCACGACCCGCCGTCGAAGGTCGACGCAGCCCGCGAAGGCCAACGCCCGCCACCGCCACTGGCGCGTCGCATGCAGCCGCTGCTGGCGGAAGCCCGCAGCGAGCTGCTGCTGGTCACGCCTTACCTGATCCCCAGCGCCCAAGGCCTGCAGGCGCTCGCGGACCTGACGGGCCGGGGAGTGCGCGTGCGCGTGCTGACGAACTCGCTCGCCTCGGCCGAGTTGCTGCCCATCGCGCACGCCGGCTACAGCCGGCACCGTGCCGCCCTCGCCCGCGCCGGGGTCGAGCTGCACGAGATGCGCCGCGCGCCCGACGAGCCGGGGCGCTGGCGCAACCCGGCACGCTGGTCGGGCGGCTCGCTGCACACCAAGGCCTTCGTGATCGACCGGCGCCACGTGCTGGTGGGCTCGATGAACCTGGACCCGCGATCGCGCGACGCCAACACCGAGATCACCGTGCTGCTGGACAGCCCGGCCCTGGGCCGCGCGCTCGGCCAACTGTTCGACGAGGCCATCCACCCTGCACGCGCCTGGCAGGTGCGCTGGGTCGAGCCAGCCGCGGGCGTGCCACACCTGCAGTGGGCGGCCCAGGACGGCAACCTGCCGCTGCGCACCCACCACGAGCCCGAGGTCGGGCTGTGGCGCCGCGCGCTCGCGCGCCTTCTGCGAGCCGTCGCGCCGGAAGAGCTGCTGTAGCCCGGGGCCTCGGGATGATCCGCCCTCGGCATCGGCAGGCCTGGGACTTACCCGCAACGGGCGGCGGCACCGCCCGCACATCGACGATCATCCGCGTTCGTTTCCTTCCGCCCAGGAGATCCGCCATGCACCGAGTCCTTCGTTCCGCCCTGGCCGCCTTCGGGCTGGCGGCGGCCGCCCTCTCCGCGACCGCCCAGGCCGACTGGCCGAACCGGCCGATCAAGTGGGTCGTGCCCTTCGCGCCCGGCGGCCCGACCGACGCGATCTCGCGCGTGCTCGCGGCGCGCATGGCCGAGGCTGTCGGACAGAGCGTGGTGATCGAGAACCGCAGCGGCGCCTCGGGCGCCATCGGCTCGGAATTCGTCGCCCGCGCCGCGCCCGACGGCTACACAGTGGTCTTCGGCACGCAGAGCACGCACGCGTCGAACCTGGTGTTCTTCCCGAACATGGCCTTCGACCCGATCCGCGACTTCCAGCCGCTGACCCTGGTGGGCACCTCCTGCCTGGCGCTGATCGTGCCGCCGAGCCTGCCCGTGTCGACGGCGCGCGAGCTGGTGGACTGGATCGGCCGCCAGGGCGGCACGGCCAGCTACGGGACGGCCGCCGCGGGCAGCTCGCAGCACGTCGCCGCCGAGCTGATGCTGCGCAGCAGCAACGTGCGCGCGACGCACGTGCCCTACCGCGGCAGCGGCGCGGCCATGCCCGACCTGCTGGGCGGTCGACTGACCTTCATGTTCGACAACCTGCCCTCGTCGCTGCCGCTGGCGCGCGCGGGCCGGGTCAAGGCCCTGGCGCAGACCTGCGCGAAGCGCTCGCCCTCGGCCCCCGACCTGCCGACCATGGTCGAGGCCGGGTTCAAGGACTTCGTGATCGAGGGCTGGTACGGGGTCTTCGCGCCGGCGCGCACGCCGCGCGCGATCGCCGAGCGCCTGTCGGCCGAGATCAACAAGGCGCTGCGCCACCCCGAGTCCATGGAGCGCTGGAAGACGCTGGGCTTCGACCCCATCGGCAGCACGCCCGACGCCCTGGCCGAGCGCCAGCGCGGCGACCTCGACTACTGGCGGCGCATGATCGAGTTCACCGGGGTCAAGGTGGAGTGAGGCCATGCCCGACCTGGACTTGAAGATCGTCGGCGGCACGCTCGTCGACGGCACTGGCGCCGAGCGCCGCCGCGCCGACCTCGGCATCCGGGACGGTCGCATCGTCGCCGTCGGCGACGTGCCCGCGGCCGCGCGCCAGACCGTCGACGCGGGTGGCCGGGTGGTGGCGCCGGGCTTCGTCGACATCCACACCCACTACGACGCGCAGGTGCTGTGGGACCCGCTGCTGACGGTGTCGCCCTGGCACGGCGTGACGACGGCGGTGCTGGGCAACTGCGGCTTCGGCGTCGCGCCGACGCGCCCGCAGCACCGGGACCTGATCCTGCGCACGCTCGAGCGCGTCGAGGGCATGAGCCTGGCCGCGCTCGAGGCCGGGCTGGGGCGGGACTGGCCTTTCGAGAGCTTCCCCGAGTACCTGGACGCGCTCGAGCGCGTGCCGCTGGGCATCAACGTGGCGGTGATGGTGGGCCACACGCCGGTGCGGCTGTGGGTCATGGGCGACGAGGCGACGACGCGCGCGGCCACCGCCGAGGAGGTGGCGCAGATGCGCGCGCTGGTCGCGCAGGCCATGGACGCCGGCGCGGTGGGCTTCGCGACCTCGGTGTCCAAGGTGCACATCGGCTACGCCGGCCGGCCGGTGCCCAGCCGCCTCGCGGCCTTCGACGAGATGCTCGAACTGGCCCGCGCCGTGGGCGCCTCGGGCCACGGGCTGATCCACTACAACGTCGGCCGCGAACCGCTGTGGGAGGCTTACGAGGCCCTGCACGCAGCCAGCGGCCGCCCGGTCGTGTGGACCTCGCTGCTCGCGGGCTCGCTCGGGCCGGGCTCGCACCGCGCGCACCTGGAGCGCGCCGCGCAGCAGCGCGCGCGCGGCCTGCCCATCCACGGCCAGGGCGCCTGCCGGCCGATCCAGTTCGAGTTCGACTTCCGCTCCCCGGTCGTCTTCGACACCTGGGCCTCGTTCGAGCCCGTGCGCCAGGCGGCCGATGAGGCCGGGCGCCGCGCGGTCTACGCCGACCCGGCCTTCCGCGCGCGCGTGAAGCGCCAGGTGGCGGGTCGCGGCCCCGACGACGCCTGGTTCGCCGGCAAGGAGGCGGAGGGCGACACCCGGCGCGCCGCCTTCCGCGAGCTGTCCATCTCCTGGGCCGCGGACGCCACGCTGACCGAGCGCCGCCTCATCGACCTGGCGCGCGAGCGTGGCGTGGACCCGGTGGACCTGATGTTCGACCTGGCGCTGGGCAGCGAGCTGCGCATGCGCTGGCGCATCGCGCTGCTGAACTTCGACGAGGACGAGGTGGGCGAGATCCTGCAGGACCCGCACGTCGTGCTCGGGCTGGGCGACGGCGGCGCGCACATGAGCCAGCTGTGCGACGCCTGCCACCCGACCTACCTGCTCGGGCACTGGGTGCGCGAGCGCGGCGCGCTGAGCCTGGAGGAGGCCGTGCGCCGCCTGAGCTCGCAGCCGGCCGAGGTCTTCGGCCTGCACGACCGCGGCCGCATCGCCCCGGGCCTGCCGGCCGATCTGGTGGTCTTCGACCCGGCCACGGTCGGCGCCGGTCCGCTGCAGCGCGTGCACGACCTGCCCGCGGGCGAGGACCGTCTCGTCAGCCACCCCTCGGGCATCGAGGCGGTCTTCGTCAACGGACAGCGACTGCCGCCGCCAGGGCATCCCGCGGCCACGACCGCCGGGCGGCTGCTCAGGCAGCGGGCGCAGGCGGCCACTTGAGAGCGCCCCCAAGGGCCGGGCTGCGCCCGTCCCGACCCCCCACACGGGAACACAAGAATACTTGGGGCGGCCCGGCGTTTTCTCCAGAGCCGCCCCGGCCGATAAACGGTGCACTCAGCACGGGGCCGACGGTAGAGCGGGCGACCCGTTCCGCGGCAAGCCAGAGGCCCGCTGGCTGACCCTCAGCCCGGCAAGTGCAGCTGGACGCGCACCACGCGCTCGACCTCGGCCATGTCCTTGCGGGAGAGCACCGCCAGGCGTCGGCCGAGGCGCTCCTTCGCGACCGTGGTGAGCTGGTCGGCCATCGCCTTGCTGGACTGTCCGGCCACGTCGACCACGGCCTCGCTCGGGTAGACGCGCCCCGTGTTGGACGTCAGCGGAACGACCTGGACCCGGTTCAGGTGTTCGTTCGCCAGGTCGTTGCTCAGGATGACCGCGGGGCGTGTCTTGCGCACCTCGCCGCCACGGGCGGGCTCGAAGTCGACCCACCAGATCTCACCGCGCCGCACGGTCGACGTCACCGATGAGCGCTTCGCTCCAGGCCAGGGCCTCGGCCTCACGCTCGGTGTCGAGCGCCATCGCCTTGTAACCCTGGGCCAGTTCCGAACCCAGGACATGGGGCCGGGCGAGCTGCTCGAGGAACGCACTGATCTTGCGTCGCCCCACGACACGGAGGAGCCCGTCGTAGACCTCCTCGTTCATGGTGATCGTCATCCGCTTCTGCATCGCAGTCTCCCTGTGCCGTCATGCCAGCTCCACATGCAAGTCTCGAAGCATGCGTTATGCACATTATGCACAGCGCCCTGTCACCGATCTTGGGACGGCGCGCGACGGTCACGGCTGGACGCCGGCCGACCGCGCTGCGCCGCCTGCAAGGCCTCAGACTCGGGGCAGCGCTGCGTCCAGAGCACGCACGCGCTGCCAGTGCGCCCCCGCCTGGGGCAGCAGCCACTGCACCCCGTAACGCATGCGCGCCGTCTTGGCCTCGGCCCAGGGACGGTAGGCCAGGCCCTGCGCAGCGCGTGCGCTGGCGGCAAAGGCCCAGGCCAGCAGTGTGTGCGACAGACCCATCAGGTAGTCGTCGGCCACGCGCAGCGGCGCTTCGCGGTCGGTGGTCGCGGCGGCGGCCACCCGCGCGGTGGCCTGCTGCGCGGCGTCGCATTCGGCAAGCAGGGTCGCCGCAAACTCCGCGAGGCCTGCCTCCTCGCAGGCGGCGGCCTCGGCCCGGGCCTCGGCCAGCCACAGGCCGAGCGCGGCGCCGCCGTCGGCCAGCACCTTGCGCTGCAGCAGGTCGATGGCCTGGATCTCGTTCGTGCCCTCGTAGATCATCGCGATGCGCGCGTCGCGCATCGTCTGCTCGACCCCGTACTCGCGCACGTAGCCGTAGCCGCCCCAGACCTGCAGCGCCGCGCTCGCGCCGTGGAAGCCGTGGTGGGTGCAGAAGGCCTTGACCACCGGGGTCAGCAGCGCGGCCAGCGCCGACGCCGCCTGGCGGCGCGCGGCGTCGGGGTGGTGCGCCGCCTCGTCGATGGCCAGCGCCGCGCGGTAGGCGACGACGCGCTGCCCCTCGGTGAGCGCCTGCAGGCGCAGCAGCGTGTGGCGCATGGCCGGGTGCAGCGCGATCGGATCGGCCGCGCCGCCCCCCCCGGCCGCTGCCCTGCCCTGCGCGCGCTCCAGCGCGTAGCGCAGCGCGTTCTGAGTCGCCATCTCCTGGTGGCCCAGGCCCTGCAGGCCCACGTGCAGGCGCGCCGAGTTCATCATCAGGAACATCGCCGCCAGGCCGCGGTGGGGCTCACCCACCAGCCAGCCGGTGGCGCCCTCGTAGCGCATCGCGCAGGTGGCGCTGCCGTGGATGCCGGTCTTGTGCTCGATGCCGTCGCAGTGCATCGCGTTGCGCGTGCCGTCGGGCAGCCACTTGGGCACCAGCGCGAGCGAGATGCCCTTGGTGCCGGGGGGCGCGTCCGGCAGGCGGCACAGCACCAGGTGGACGATCTGCCCGGTCAAGTCGTGCTCACCGCCGGAGATGAAGATCTTCTGCCCGCTGAGGCGCAGGCTGCCGTCGGGCTGGGGTACGGCGCGGGTGCGCAGCAGGCCCAGGTCGCTGCCGGCCTGGGGCTCGGTCAGTGCCATCGCCGCCAGCGTGCGGCCGGCGGCTACGTCCGCCAGGTGGCGCGTCTTCAGGTCGTCGCCGGCATGGGCCTTGATCGTCTCGTAGGCGCCGTGCAGCAGGTCGGGATACATGACCCAGCCGTGGTTGCAGGCGACGAACATCTCGCGCGTGGCCGCGTCCACCAGCAGCGGCAGGCCCTGGCCACCCCAGGCCGGGTCGCAGGGCAGCGCGGGCCAGCCGGCGTCGACGAAGGCGCGGTAGGCCTCGCGGTAGCCCGGCGGCGTGCGGACCTCGCCCGTGACGGCGTCGCGCACGCAGCCCACCGCGTCGCCCCCGGCGTTGATCGGCAGCAGCACGCCCGCGGCGAAGCGGCCGGCCTCCTGCAGCACGGCGTCCACCGTCTCGAGGTCGAGGTCGGCGAAGGGCGCGCACTGCGCCCAGGAGGCGGGCGCGCCGAGCACCCGCTCGATGACGAAGCGCATGTCCGCCAGCGGCGGCACGTAGTCCCAGGGCATGGCGGCTCCTCGACCGGGAAGGCTCAAGCCGGCGCGGGGCTCGCCGCGGCCTCGTCCGGCAGCGTGCACGCGGCCTTGATGTCCTCGGGCACGGGGATGGCGCGCAGGCGGTCCGGGTCCTGCGGGTCGCGCATGACGAAGGCGCGCACCTCGGTGCCCTCGCACAACACGGTCTCCCCACGCCGCACCACGTGCCGGTGGCGGAAGGTCTTGGCCGCCCAGTGCTCCACCGTGGTGTGGATCTCGATCGTCTCGCCGTAGGTGGCGGTCTTGATGAAGCGGGTGTGGATCTCCAGCAGCGGCGTGCCGACGATGCCGCGCGTCTTGACCAGCTCACGCCAGGGCGGGATGCCGCAGGCCATGAAGAAGGCCAGCGAGGCCTCGTCCATCCAGCGGTTGAAGTTCGGGAAGAAGACGATGCCCGCCGGGTCGCAGTCGCCGAACTGCACGTTCACGCGGTAGACGTGCTCGCGCGAGCGCGGCTGGGGCGGCTCGGGCGATGCAGGGGCCGCAGGGGCCCGGATCGGGGTGCCACTCATGAACTCGCCTCCACGTTCTCCACCAGCACGGCGATGCCCTGCCCGCCGCCGACGCAGGCCGAAGCCACGCCCCAGCGCGCGCCGATCTCGCGCAGCTGCCGCGCCACCGTCACCGTGCAGCGCACGCCGGTGGCCGCCAGCGGATGCCCGAGCGCGATGGCCCCGCCCTTCACGTTGAGCCGATCCAGCCCGAGCCCGAGTTCGCGCGCCACGGCCAGGGTCTGCGCGCCCTGGGCCTCGTTGATCTCGAAGCGGGCGATGTCGTCGAGTTCCAGGCCGCTGCGCTGCAGCAGCAGGCCGATGGCCGGGGCCGGGCCGATGCCCATGAGGTGCGGCGGCACGCCCACCACCGCCGCGGCAGCGATACGGCCCAGCGGCGCGCGGCCGAAGGCGCGCAGTGCCGCGGCATCACCCACCAGCGCCGCAGCCGCGGCATCAGTCAGCGCCGAGCTGTTGCCGCCCGTCTGCACGCCGTCCTTGAAGACGGTGCGCAGCGTGGCCAGCACCTCCACCGGCGTGGGCCGCGGGTGCGTATCGCGGTCGGCGAGCCGTGCCTTGCCGGCCAGCCGGAGGCTCCGCGGGCGCAGGCCCGCGCACTCGAAGCTCTCATCGGCCACCGGCACGATCTCGCCGTCGAACCAGCCCGCCTCCTGCGCCGCCACCGCCTTGGCGAAGGACGAGGCGGCGAAGGCGTCGACATCCTCGCGCGCGATGCCGTACTGGCGGGCCAGGTTCTCTGCCGTCTGGATCATCGAGATGCCCGCCGCGCAGTCGGTCAGCGCCTCCCACATGTAGTCCTTGAAGCCCACGGGCGCGCCCAGCCTGAAGCCGCCGCGGTGGTCGAAGGCGGCAATGGGGTTGCGCGTCATCGACTCGGTGCCCACCAGCAGCGCGAGCGTGGCCGCGCCGGTGGCGATCTGCTCGCCGGCCTGGCGGAAGAGCTCGAAGCCGGTGCCGCAGATGCGCTGCACGCCCAGGGCCGGCACCTCCAGGGGCACGCCGCTGTACAGGCCGATGTGGCGCGCCACGTAGAACTGGTCGAAGCCGCCCGGGGCCATGTTGCCGGCGAGCACGGAATCCACCCGCGTCGGGTCGGTGCCGGTGCGCTCGAGCACCGCGCGCGCGGCCTTGATGCCCAGGTCGATGGGGTTGGCGTCGGCGAAGGCGCCCATGTAGTCGACCATGGGCGTGCGCACGCCGTCGAGCAGGTAGACCTGCTCGAAGCGCTGGAACAGTCCTGCGGGCATCGCGGGCATCCTCTGTGCGGTGGTGGTGACGTACAGCTGTCTCAGCCCGCCTTGGCAACCTTGGCGGCGCGCTTCTCCAGGAAGGCGCGCACACGCTCCTTGGCAGCCTCGTCGCCCTGGGCGATCGAGGCCATCAGCGACTCGACGAACAGCCCGTCGCTGGCCGACAGGTCGGCGATGCGCGGCAGCGCCTGCGTGATGGCGTAGTTGGACAGCGGCGCGTTGCCGGCGATCTTGTGCGCCAGCGCCAGCGCTCGGGCCAGGCCCTGGCCGTCGCCCACGCGGTAGTTCGAGACCCCGAAGGCCTGGCCCTCGTCGGCGTCGAAGACGCGGCCGGTGAGCATCATGTCGGTCATGCGCGAGACGCCCAGCAGGCGCGAGATGCGCACCGAGCCGCCGCCGCCCACGAAGATGCCGCGCGTACCCTCGGGCAGGCCGTAGAAGGTGGAGTCCTCGGCCACGCGCAGGTGCGCTGCGGCGGCCAGTTCGAGACCGCCGCCGACCACCGCGCCATGCAGCACCGCGATCACCGGCACCGGGCCGAACTGGATGTCGTCGAAGCAGGCGTGCCAGGAGCGCGAGTGGTGGATGCCCTCGGCGACGCTGCGCTCGCTCACCTCGGAGAGGTCGAGCCCGGCGCAGAAATGATCACCCTCGCCGCTCAGCACGATGACGCGCACGTCCTTGGGCAGGTTGACGAAAACGGTGCGGATCTGCGCGAGCAGTTCGTCGCTGATCGAGTTGCGCTTGGCCGGCCGGTTCAGCCGCAGGTGCAGCACCGGGCCGCCGAGCGACAACTGCAGCAGCGACAGGCCGGACAGCGGGCCGCTGGCAGGGGACAGGGGCTGGAGTTCTTCGGGGTTCATGGTGGGCAATCGGGGAGGGTCGGGTTCGGGTCAGAGCCGTCAGGGCCGGATCACGCGCGGGTCCGCCGGCGTGGCGTAGAGCGCGGCCACATCGTCGGCGCGGCGCTGCAGCGCCAGGCGCTGGTTGAGGTAGCCCTTGTCGGTGATCTCGCCTGCAGCCATGTTCGGCCCATCGGGCAGCAGCAGCGCGCGCACCGGCGTGGCCGAGGAGCCCAGGCCCTCGGCCTTGAGCGCGCGCAGGCCGGCGCGCACGTGCTCGGCCATCGCCGCGGGAGGCTCCCGGCGTCCGGCTTCGGTCAGGAAGACCAGCAGGCCGATGTCGTCGCGGTCGTGGCCGGTGACGACCACGTCCTGCACCCAGGGCGCGAGCGCGCCGACCACCTTCAGCCGCAGCGTGCCCACCGAGACCCAGGTGCCGCTGGTGAGCTTGAAGTCCTCGGTGACACGGCCGTTGAAGACGATGCCCGAGGCCGGGTCGGCCTCGTCCTGCAGGAAGCCGGCGTCGCCGATGCGGTAGAAGCCGTCCGCGTCGAAGGCCTCCGCCGTGGCCTGCGCGTTGCCGCGGTAGCCGGGGAAGACGTGCGGGCCGCGGATGCGCATCTCCAGCTTGCCGCCATTGGGCACGAACTTGACCTCGGCCCCCGGCATGGGGTTGCCGATCACGCCGGGGCGGTCGAGCTTCCAGTTGGCGAAGGAGATGGCGGGGGAGGTCTCGGTCGCGCCCCAGGAGGTGGTGAACCACAGCGGCTCGCTGCGCACCGGCGCGGCCACGGCCTCGAGCCGCCGCCAGGCCGGCTCGGGCATGCCGGCCCCGGCGTAGAACATCATGCGCAGCCGGCCGAGGAAGCGCCCCGCGAGCTCGCGGTCGGCCTCGAGCGCGGGCAGCATCATCTCGTAGCCGCGCGGCACGTTGAAGTAGACCGTGGGCTGCACCTCGCGCAGGTGCGCGAGGGTCTTGTCCACCAGACCGGGCATGGGTCGGCCGTCGTCGATGTACATCGTGCCGCCGTGGCGCAGCACCATGTTCAGGTTGTGGTTGCCGCCGAAGGTGTGGCTCCAGGGCAGCCAGTCCAGCAGCACCGGCTTCTCGCGCTCGAGGAAGCGCAGCGTCTGCGCCAGCATCTGCTGGTTGGCGCAGAGCATGCGGTGGGTGTTGATCACCACCTTGGGGTGCCCGGTGGAGCCGGAGGTCAGCAGGTACTTGGCGTGCGTGTCGGGCGTGACGGCGGCGTAGGCCTGCATGACCGCTGGTGTCTCGGTCGTGGCCGCCAGCGCCTCGAAGGCGAGCGCGCCGGACACGGCCGCGGCGCCCTGGCTGTAGACGGCCACCGGCTGCAGGCCGCAGCCCGCGAGCGCACCGGCGTAGACCGCCGCGTCGGCCGCGTAGACGAGCGCCGGATCCAGCGCGTTCAGGATGCCGTGGATGCGCCCGTAGTCCCCCCCGGCCAGGCGCACGTAGCCGCTGCTGACGGTGCACACCGGGCGGCCGACGTGCATGCCGGCGAGCATGAGCACCAGGTGGTCGAGCGAGTTGTCCGACAGCACGACGATGGGCGCGGCCGGCTTCAGCGGCAGGTCCAGCAGGGCCTGGGCGACGCTGCCCACGCGCTGGCGCAGCGCGCCCCAGCTCAGCACCGTCCAGCCACCGCCGACGGCAGGCTCACCGAAGGCCGGCGCGTCGGGCGTCTCGCGGGCCCAGCGCTCGAGCCATTCACCGGCGCAGCGCCCGTAGGGCCGCAGCGGCTCGGGCGAGCGCAGGACGAAGGCGCCGCCCGGCAGCTCCTCGCGCACCGCCGCGCGCGGCGCGAGCAGGGCCGGGGCGTCGAAGAAGGGGGTCGCGGCGGGCTGTGCCATCGGGGTCTCCGTCCACTCGTTGCGCGCGCCGCCGTCGGTCGGGAAGGCCTGCACCCGCTCTCCATACAGATGTGTATGTGTTTGGAGGTGATGCTAGCGCGCCGCCTGCGCCCGTGCATCAGGGTTTTCCCCAGTTTCCAAACACCTGTGTATGGAGATGATCGCGGTCCTCGACATGCCCCGCACCACCCCCGTCCGCCCCGCTTCAGCGGTCGCTGCCGCGCGCAAGCCGCGTCGCGCGGCGTCCGGCGCTGCCGTGGTCGCTGCCACGGCCGACGCGTCTGCGTCCGACGCCGAGGCCGCCGGTGCGCGCGTCCGCCTCACGCCCGAGGCCTGGGTCGAGGCCGCGACCGAGGTGCTGGTGGACCAGGGCATCGACCACGTGCGCGTGGACGTGCTGGCGGCCCAGCTCGGCGTCACGCGCGGCAGCTTCTACTGGCACTTCCGCGACCGCGAGGACCTGCTTCGCCGCGTGCTCAAGGCCTGGCAGGACCGCGCCACCGTCGCCCTCACCCAGCGCCTGGAGCGCGCGCACGGCGACAGCCCGCAGCAGCAGCTGCGCGACGTGATCTCGCTGCCCCACCGCGGCCGCGCCGCTGGGCGCGCCGCGCGCATCGAACTCGCCATCCGCGCCTGGGCCCGACGGGACGCGATGGCGCGCGAAGCCCTGGACGAAGCCGACCGCAACCGCATCGCCTACCACGCCCAGATCTTCGAGACCCTGGGCTTCGCACCGGAGGAATCGCGCCTGCGCGCCTTCGCCCTCTACGGGCTGGAAGTCGCCGAGTCGCTGCTGCACCGCCAGGGGGATGCCACGGCGCGGCGCACGCGCCAGGAATTCATCGAGCGGCTGATGCTGGCGCCGTTGCCGCGCCCCGCCTCAGGCTGACGCGCCGCTCGGGGCCGCAGGGCGCGGCGCGCCGATGCGGCGCCTCGTCGCCAGCGCAGCCTCAGCCCGCGCACCGCTGCGCATCCACCGCCGCCGCCAGGCGCGGCGGGTCGGGCGTGCCCAGCGTCACGGTGCGGCCGTCATGCAGGTGCAGGCACAGGGCCAGGCCGCCAGGGCGGACGGTGTAGAAGCGGTGCTGGCTCGAGCCGCGGATGCCCGCGCCGCGCAGGAAGCGCGTGCGCACCACCTGCGTGCACGCCACCTCGGCCAGGGGCTGCGTCCACGCCGGCCAGCCCACGTAGCCGAAGCGCCAGCGCAGCTCGCGCGGATGCACCTCGATGACCAGGCGCCCCAGGCACAGCAGCGCGCCGCCGACGCAGGCC
>JBILNB010000058.1:0-30585 GCA_044375195.1 Rubrivivax sp.
CCATCGACAGGTCCACCGCGCCGGCGTCCGGCCCCTGGTGCAAGACCCGCTCCCAGTGGCGCCCGCCGTCGCGCGAGCGGAACACGCCGCGCTCCTCGTTCGGGCCGAAGGCGTCGCCGAGCGCGGCGACGTAGACGAGGTCCGGGTCCTGCGGGTGGATGCAGATGCGGCCGATGTGCTTGCTGGCCTTCAGGCCCACCGACTGCCAGCTGCGCCCGGCGTCCGACGAGCGGTAGACGCCGTCGCCGTAGGAGACGTCCACGCGGATCGTGGTCTCGCCGGTGCCGGCGTAGACCACGTTCGCATCCGAGGGCGCGACGGCGATCGCGCCGATGGCCGCGCTGCCGAGGAAGCCGTCGGACACGCAGCGCCAGTAGGTGCCGCCGTCCACCGTCTTCCAGATGCCGCCGGCGCAGGCGCCGAAGTAGAAGGTCATGCGGTCGCGCGGGTCGCCCGCCACCGCCACGACGCGCCCGCCACGCGGCGGGCCGATGCAGCGCCAGCGCAGCGCCTCGGGCGCCTCCATCACCGGCGGCGGCGCGGCGCGGCGACGCGGGGCGGACAAGGGGCGGGGCGCGGCGGGGGCTCGGGGCACGGGCGGACTCCTGGGAACGAGGGCGGGCGGGGCCGGGGCGGCAGCGGCCTGGCGGTTCCGCGCGGTCCCCAGACCGGTGATTGTTCGGGCGGGATCACCGGGCGCGCAAGCGCAGGAAAACCCGCGAAGGCGGCCCCTCGTCCGCCAATGGCCGCCCTCAGGCCTTGAGATACTGCCGGCCCCATGGAGGCCATCCTCGCCGTTACCGCGCCCTTCTTCGCCCTCGTGCTGTGCGGCTACCTCGCTGCGCGCCAGGGGGTGCTGCCCGAGAGCGCCATCGGCGGCCTGAACGCCTTCGTGCTGTACTTCGCGCTGCCGTGCATGCTGTTCCGCTTCGGCGCCGGCACGCCGGTGCTGGAGTTGCTGAACCCCACGCTGCTCGCGGTGTGGCTGCTGTGCGCGCTGCTGGTCGTGGGCTTCACGGTCGCGCTCACGCTCGGGGCGCGCGTGAACCTGAAGGACGCGGCCTTCGGCGCCCTGGTCGCCGCGTTTCCGAACACCGGCTTCATGGGCGTGCCGCTGCTGGTGGCGCTGCTGGGCAGCGGCGCGGCCGGGCCGGCGATCTGCACCATCCTGGTGGACATCTTCATCACGAGCTCGCTGTGCATCGCGCTGGCCCAGGCGCACGAGGCCTCAGGCCAGGGCGCGCGCGCAGCCCTGGTCCAGGCGCTCAAGGGCACGGTGGCCAATCCGCTGCCGTGGGCGATCGCGCTCGGCGCGGCGAGTTCCGCCAGCGGGCTGCGCCTGTCGGGGCCGGTGGACACCGTCGTGCGCATGCTCGGCGACGCGGCCACCCCGGTGGCGCTGTTCACGATAGGGGCCGTGCTCTGGCGCGCCGGGCGCCACGCGCACACGCGCACGCCGCCGGCGCTGTACCTGCCCGTGGCGGCGATCAAGCTGGTGCTGCACCCGCTGCTGGTCTTCGGCGTGGGTGCGGGCGCGCACGCGCTCGGCGCGCCGATCAGCGCCTTCCAGATCCTGGTGATCACGCTCGTGGCCGCGTTGCCGAGCGCGAGCAACGTCTCGCTGCTGGCCGAGCGCTTCGGCGCCGACAACGGCCGCGTCGCGCGCATCATCATGGCCAGCACGGTGGCCGCCTTCGCCACCTTCACGCTGCTGGTGTGGGCGCTGGACGTGCAGCCGGTGACGGGCTGAGCGCCCCGCCCCGCCGAGGCGGGCCGCTCAGCTCTGCATCAGGCCGCGGCTGCGCGCCACCGACATCACGATGCCGAGCCCCAGCCCCAGTGTCACCATCGCCGTGCCGCCGTAGCTGACGAAGGGCAGCGGCACGCCCACCACGGGCAGGATGCCGCTGACCATGCCCATGTTGACGAAGGCGTAGGTGAACAGGCTCAGCGTGATCGAGCCGGCGAGCAGGCGGCCGAAGAGCGTGGGCGCCTCACCGGCGATCGTCAGCCCGCGCAGGATCAGGAAGGTGAAGCCGGCCAGCAGCACGAGCACGCCGAGCAGGCCGAATTCCTCGCTGAAAGCGGCGAAGATGAAGTCCGTCGTGCGCTCGGGGATGAACTCCAGGTGCGTCTGCGTGCCCTGCATGAAGCCCTTGCCGGTGAGACCGCCAGAGCCGATGGCGATCATGCCCTGGATGATGTGGAAGCCCTTGCCCAGCGGGTCGCGCGCGGGGTCCAGCAGGGTGCAGACGCGGTGCTGCTGGTACTCGCGCAGCACCGGCCAGCGCACCCCGGGCTCGCAGATCCAGGGCTCGCTGACGACGATGGCGACGATGCCGGCGGCGCCGAGCACGAGCACGGGCACGATCAGGCGCCAGCTCAGCCCGGCGAAGAAGATCACGTACAGGCCGGCAGCCAGCACCAGCAGCGAGGTGCCCAGGTCGGGCTGGCGCGCGATCAGCACCACCGGAACCGCCAGGATCAGGCCGGCGACGAGGAAATCGGGCGCGCGCAGCAGGCCCTCGCGCTTCTGGAACCACCAGGCCAGGGTCAGCGGCAGCGCAATCTTCAGGATCTCGCTGGGCTGGATCACGACGAGGCCCAGGTCGAGCCAGCGCGTCGCGCCCTTCTTCGTGATGCCGAAGAGCGCCGTGGCCACCAGCAGCAGCACCCCCAGCGCGTACAGCGGCACGGCCAGCGACATCAGCCGCTGCGGCGGCACCTGCGCGGCGATGAACATCACCGCCAGCGCGATCAGCATGTTGCGGCCGTGGTCGACGAAGCGGGTGCCGTGGTCGTAGCCGGCTGAGTACATCGCCACCAGGCCGATGGCCGCGAGCATCCCGACGGCCAGCATCAGCCAGCCGTCGAAACCGCTGAACCAGGGCTGCAGGCGCTGCCACAGCGCCGGCCGCTGGACGACGGCCGTCATCGCGCGGGCTCTCCGGCCGGGGCGCGCTGCACGACGCGCGCGCCGTCGAGGCTGGCGCCCGCGTGCGGTGGGGCGGCTATCGGCGCGCGCGCCGCCTCGACGACCGCCGCCGCGCCGGGAAGCAGCAGGTCCTCGGCGCGGCGCGGGATGCCGATGGGCGCGGCCGCGCGCCCCTGGCGCACGGCGGCCAGATCCTCCTCGCTCGGCACCTGGCCCAGCAGCAGGTAGTCGAAGACACGGCGCGCGATCGGCGCCGCCGCCTCGGCCCCGAAACCGGCGTTCTCGACGACGACCGCCAGCACGACGGTCGGCGCGTCGATGGGCGCGGCCGCCATGTACAGCGAGTGGTCGCGCTGGTGCTCCTCGAGCCGGGCGGCGTTGTACTTCTCGTTCTGGCGGATGCCCACGGCCTGGGCCGTGCCGGTCTTGCCGCCGCTGGCGTAAGGCGCGCCGGCGAACACGCGCGTGGCCGTGCCCTCGAGCGTGACCGCGTGCAGCGCGCGGCGGATGACCTCGACATGCTCGGGCTTCAGCGCCAGCGGCGGCAACGCTTCGCGCGCCACCGCCCGGCGCGCGTGCGTCACCGCATCCTCCACCTCGCGCACCAGTCGCGGGGAGAAGCGCTGTCCGCCGCTGACCAGCGTGGCCGTCGCGCCGGCCAGTTGCAGCATCGTGAAGTTGTTGTAGCCCTGGCCGATGCCCAGCGAGATCGTCTCGCCGGCGTACCAGCGCTGCTGCTCGGGGCGCTTGAAGCGCTGGCGCTTCCACTCCGTGGAGGGCAGCACGCCCGAGACCTCGTTGTCGAGGTCGATGCCGGTGGGACGCCCGAAGCCGAAGGGCGAGAGCTGCTCGTACATCAGGTCCACGCCCATCTCGTTGGCCAGCGAGTAGTAGTAGACGTTGCTGGACTTGACGATGGAGCGGTGCATGTTCACCGCGCCCAGGCCGGTGTCGCCGTGGCTGCGGAAGACGTGGTTGCCGAACTGGAAGGTGCCGCCGTCGTGCACGACCTCGCCCGCGCCGCGCTTGCCGGTGTTCAGCGCGGCCATCGCCATGAAGGGCTTGAAGGTCGAGCCCGGCGGGTAGGTGCCGCGCAGCGCGCGGTTCAGCAGCGGCTTGTCGATCGACTCGTTGAGCTCGCGCCAGCTCTCGACGTCGATGCCGTCGACGAAGAGGTTGGGGTCGAAGGTGGGTTTGCTGACGAAGGCCAGCACCTCACCGTTGCGCGGGTCGAGCGCGACCAGCGCGCCGCGGCGCTCGCCGAACATCTGCTCGACCAGCCACTGCAGCCGGATGTCGACCGACAGCACGAGCTTGTCGCCTGGCGTCGGCGGCTGGCTCTTCAGGCGCCGCACCGCACGCCCGCCGGCGCTGGTCTCCACCTCCTCGAAGCCGGTGGCGCCGTGCAGCGCCTCCTCGTAGCGCTGCTCCAGCCCCAGCTTGCCGATGTGCTCGGTGCCGCGGTAGTTGGCCGTGCGCTCGTCGGGCCAGTCCTCCATGGCCGTCTTCTCGGCCGCATTGATGCGGCCGATGTAGCCCAGCAGGTGGCTGCCGGTCTCGCCCAGCGGGTAGTGGCGGAACAGCCGTGCCTTGATCTCGACCCCGGGAAAGCGGTAACGCTGGGCGAGGAAGCGCGCGACCTCGGCGTCGCTCAGGCGACTGCGCAGGGGCAGCGAGTCCGCGCCCTTCATCTCCTCGCGCAGGCGGCGGAAGCGGCGCAGGTCGCGCGGCGTGATCTCCACCACACCATCCAGCGCCTCCGCCAGGGCCTCCAGCCGCGCGGCCGCGCGCGGGCTGACCTCCAGCGTGTAGGCGGAGTAGTTGGTCGCGAGGACGACGCCGTGCCGGTCGACGATCAGGCCGCGGTTGGGCACCACCGGCACGACGGCGATGCGGTTGGCCTCGGCCTGCAGCGCCAGTTCGTCATGGCGCACCACCTGCAGCCACACCAGGCGCGCCAGCACGAGGCCGAAGCACAGCAGCACGAAGGCCGCGGCAGCGAGCAGCCGGCCGCGGAAGCGGCGCAGCTCCAGTTCGACGTTGCGGATCTCGGCCATGGTACGGTGGCGCGCATTCTCGGCCCTGCGGCCTGCGCCGCGGGCCCGCTGGCTCGGCTACAGCGGCCGGGTCTTGTCCGGGTCGGGCGGGCGGCGCTGCGGCGCCAGCAGCAGCAGATGGGCCAGCGGCCACAGCAGGGCGTCGAACACCGGCGCCAGCAGGATGCCCCAGCCCGGGAACATGCCGCCCACGGCCAGGCGCACTGCCAGCGCCACCGTGGTGGCCAGCGCGAACAGCGGCAGCACCTGCACCACCTGCCCGGCCAGACCGAACCACAGCAGCCGGCGGTGCATCATCACCGCGGCATGGCCGAGCACGGCATAGGCCAGCGCATGCTGGCCGAGCAGCGCCCCCTCGTGCACGTCCATCGCCAGCCCGCACAGGAAGGCAACGCCCAGGCCGACGCGACGCGGCTGGTGCACGCTCCAGAACGCGAGCACCACGGCCAGCACGTCCGGCACCGCCGGGTGTCGGCCCACCGGCAGCAGGTTCAGCGCCAGGGCCAGCAGCAGCGACAACGCGATGAAGAAGGGATTGACCGGCAGCAGGAGCTGGTCGGTACCGCGCCCGAGGCTCATCGCCCCGCCCCCTGCGGCGCCGGCATGCCCGGCCGGCCGCCGCTGCCCGTGGCGGGCGCGACGCCGGCACCCCGCCCGGCGGCCGCCGTCTCGGGTGCAGGAGGCGGCGGCAGTTGCGCTGCGGTGGGTTCGAGCACCAGAACATGGCGCACGCCGTCGGGCGGGGCCGCGGGCGCGAGCGCGATGCGCGCGAAGCCCGTATCCGCCCGGCGCTCGACCGCCAGCACCCGCGCCACTGGCAGCCCCGGGGGGTAGACGCCGTCGATGCCGCTCGTCAAGAGCAGGTCACCCGCCTGGACGTCGGCATTGCCGGCCATGAAACGCAGCTCCATTCCGGGGTTGGCGCCGCCGCCCGCGCCGCCGAAGGCGGCGCTGCGCTGCTGGGTGCGCGCGTTGAGCACGGGGATCGCGGCGTCGCGGTCGGTCAGCAGCGTGACCTCGGCCGTCAGCGGGTGCACGCGCGTGACCTGGCCGAGTACGCCGGCCTCGTTGACCACCGGCGCGCCGCGCTGCACCCCCTGCGTAGTGCCACGGTCGATGACGACCTTGCGGGAGTAGGGGTCGGCGGCCTCGTACAGGATCTCCGCTGGCGTGGAGCGCACCACCAGCGCAGGGCGCAGCGCCAGCAGGGCGCGCAGGCGCTCGTTCTCCACCGCGAGCTGGCCCGCGCGCACCGCGCGCTCGGACTGCTGCGCCAGCGCCGCGCGCGCCGCCTGCTCGGCCGCGCGCGCCTGCTCGAGACCGCGCAGGTAGTCGCCCGCCGCGTCCCAGGCCTGCACCGGCGCCGCCAGCACCTGCTGCAGCGGCAGCAGCGCGGTGGCAAGGCCCGCCCGCAGTGGGTCCACGACGCGCCAGCGCGCATCGGCCACCATCAGCAGCAGGGCCAGGGCGGAGAAGAAGACCAGCTTCGTCAGGGCCGAGGGGCCCTGGCGAAAGAACGGCGGCGGGGTCCGGTCGAGCGTCCCCAGCGGCATCGGCGCGCCTTCACTCGGAGGTGAAGATGCTGCCCAGGCGCTCCATGCGCTCCAGCGCCATGCCGCAGCCGCGCACGACGCAGGTCAGCGGGTCCTCGGCCACGAGCACGGGCAGACCGGTCTCCTCGGCCAGCAGGCGGTCCAGGTCGCGCAGCAGCGCGCCGCCGCCGGTGAGCATCATGCCGCGCTCGGCGATGTCGGCGCCGAGTTCGGGCGGGGTCTGCTCCAGCGCGTTCTTCACCGCGCTGACGATCTGGTTCAGCGGGTCGGTCAGCGCCTCGAGGATCTCGTTGCTGCTGACGGTGAAGCTGCGCGGCACGCCCTCGGAGAGATTGCGGCCCTTGACCTCCATCTCCTTGACCTCGCTGCCGGGGAAGGCGCTGCCGATGTTCTTCTTGATCGCCTCGGCCGTGGGCTCGCCGATCAGCATGCCGTAGTTGCGGCGGATGTAGTTGATGATGGCTTCGTCGAACTTGTCGCCGCCCACCCGGATGCTGCCCTTGTAGACGATGCCGCCCAGCGCGATCACGCCGACCTCGGTGGTGCCGCCGCCGATGTCGATGACCATCGAGCCCGAGGCCTCGCTCACCGGCAAGCCGGCGCCGATGGCCGCGGCCATCGGCTCCTCGATCAGGTAGACCTCGGAGGCGCCGGCGCCGAGCGCCGACTCGCGGATCGCGCGGCGCTCCACCTGCGTCGAGCCGCAGGGCACGCAGATGATGATGCGCGGGCTCGCCTTGATCAGCGAGCGCGGGTGCACCATCTTGATGAACTGCTTGAGCATCTGCTCGGTGACGGTGAAGTCGGCGATCACGCCGTCCTTCATCGGGCGGATGGCCTCGATGTTGCCGGGCACCTTGCCGAGCATGGCCTTGGCCTCGTGGCCCACGGCCTGGATCGTCTTCTTGCCGTTGGGCCCGCCCTCGTGCCGGATCGAGACGACCGAGGGCTCGTCGAGCACGATGCCCTTGCCGCGCACGTAGATCAGCGTGTTGGCCGTGCCCAGGTCGATGGCCAGGTCGGTGGAGAAGTGGCTGCGCAGGAAGGAGAACATGACAGGCGGCGTGCGGCCCGGGGACCGCAGCGGAAAAGCGGCCGACGGCGGCCGCAGAAGGGGTCGCGGATAATACCGCAGCCCCCCGCGAAAGCCGGCATCCCGAGGGCTCTTCCCGCACTCTTGCAACCCGTTACCCGGGCCCCCGGGTCCCGTGCGTGCGCCCGCGCCGCGCGGTCCCCGAGCCCCGCAACCCCATGGCCCTGAACCCCCAGGACGTCGAACGCATCGCGCACCTCGCACGGCTCGAGCTCTCGACCGGCGAGCGCGAGTCCCTGCTCGGCCAGCTCAACGGCTTCTTCCGCATCGTCGACGCGATGAGCGCCGTCGACACGCGCGGCGTCGAGCCGCTGTACACGCCGCTGTCAGCGGTGCAGGCGGTCACGCTGCGCCTGCGCGACGACGCCGTGACCGAGGCCGACGACCGCGAGCGCAACCAGCGCAGCGCCCCGGCGGTCGAGGGCGGGCTCTTCCTCGTGCCGAGGGTCATCGAATGACGGCGCCCCTGCACCAGCGCGGCGTGGCCGCGCTCGGCCGCGCCCTGGCCACCGGCGAGTGCTCCAGCGTCGAGCTGACGCAGGCGCTGCTCGGGCGCGCCACCGCGCACGACCGCTGCGGCGCCTTCCTCGCCACCCACGCCGAGTCGGCTCTGGCGCAGGCGCGCGCGGCCGACGCGCGGCGCGCGCGCGGCGCGGCCGGGCCGCTGACCGGCGTGCCGGTGGCGCACAAGGACATCCTCGTCACCGACTTCGACACGAGCGGCCTGCCGTCCACCGCCGGCTCGAAGATGCTCGCAAGCTACAGGAGCCCCTTCGACGCCACGGTCGTGGCGCGCCTCGGCGCGGGCGAGGCCGCGCCGCCCGGGGCTGAAGCGACGCCCGGCGCCGGCATGGTCACGCTGGGCAAGCTCAACTGCGACGAGTTCGCGATGGGCTCGGGCAACGAGAACTCGGCCTTCTTCCCGGCGCGCAACCCCTGGGATCTGGCGCGCGTGCCCGGCGGCTCCTCCGGCGGCTCGGCGGCGGCGGTGGCCGCGGACCTGGTGCCGGCGGCCACCGGCACCGACACCGGCGGCTCGATCCGCCAGCCCGCGGCCTTCTGCGGCGTCACCGGGATCAAGCCCACCTACGGCGTGTGCTCGCGCTACGGCATGATCGCCTTCGCCTCCAGCCTCGACCAGGCCGGCCCGATCGCACACAGCGCCGAGGATTGCGCGCTGCTGCTGTCGGCGATGAGCGGCTTCGACGCGCGCGACGCGACGAGCGCGCAGCGCCCGCCGCAGGACTACCACGCGCAGATGCTCGCGCCGCGCCCGGAGGCGACGGCCGGGCGGCCGCTGCAGGGCCTGCGCATCGGCCTGCCGCGCGAGTTCTTCCCCGCCGCGCTCGCGGCCGACGTGCACGGCGCGCTGCGCGCGGCGCTGGCCGAGCTCGAGCGCCTGGGCGCCACGCTGCGCGACGTAAGCCTGCCGCGCACCGAGCTGTCCATCCCCGTCTACTACATCATCGCCCCGGCCGAGGCGAGCTCCAATCTCTCGCGCTTCGACGGCGTGAAGTTCGGGCACCGCGCGGCGCGCTACGACGACCTGCTCGACATGTACCGCAAGACCCGCGCCGAGGGCTTCGGCGCCGAGGTCAAGCGCCGCATCATGATCGGCACCTACGTGCTCAGCCACGGCTACTACGACGCCTACTACCTGCAGGCGCAGAAGCTGCGGCGCATGATCGCCGACGACTTCCAGGCCTGCTTCCGCGACTGCGACCTGATCGCCGGCCCGGTGGCGCCGACTGTGGCGTGGAAGCTCGGCGAGCAGGGCGACGACCCGGTCAAGGCCTACCTGGCCGACATCTTCACGCTGCCGGCCAGCCTGGCCGGCCTGCCCGGCATGAGCGTGCCCGCCGGCTTCGGCGAGGCCGGCATGCCCGTGGGCCTGCAGCTCGTGGGCAACTACTTCGCAGAGGGGACGCTGCTGCACGCGGCGCACGCCTTCCAGCAGGCCACCGACTTCCACGCGCGCCGGCCTGCGACGGCCTGAGCGCGGCCCCCAGGACACCCCCGATGAGCCAAGCCCCCCTCGTGCGCGGCTTCGAGGTCGTGATCGGCCTCGAGACGCACGCGCAGCTCTCCACGCAGAGCAAGATCTTCAGCGGCGCGAGCACGCGCTTCGGCGCCGCCGCCAACACCCAGGCCTGCGCGGTGGACCTGGCCCTGCCCGGCACGCTGCCGGTGCTCAACCGCGGCGCGGTCGAGCGCGCCATCCGCTTCGGCCTGGCCGTGGGCGCGACCGTGGCGCCGCTGTCGATCTTCGCGCGCAAGAACTACTTCTACCCCGACCTGCCCAAGGGCTACCAGATCAGCCAGTACGAGATCCCGGTGGTGCAGGGCGGCGGCATCGAGCTCCTGCTCGACGGCCAGCCCAGGCGCGTGCGCCTGACGCGCGCCCACCTCGAGGAGGACGCGGGCAAGAGCCTGCACGAGGGCCTGGAGGCGCAGGACGCGCTAGGCCGCGGCGTGTCGGGCATCGACCTCAACCGCGCCGGCACGCCGCTGCTGGAGATCGTCTCCGAACCCGACATGCGCTGCGCGGCCGAGGCCGTGGAGTACGCGCGCGCGCTGCACGCGCTGGTAGTCTGGCTGGGCATCTGCGACGGCAACATGCAGGAAGGCAGCTTCCGCTGCGACGCCAACGTCTCGGTGCGGCGCCCGGGCGCGCCCCTGGGCACGCGGCGCGAGATCAAGAACCTGAACTCCTTCCGCTTCCTGCAGCAGGCCATCGACTACGAGGTGCAGTGGCAGATCGACCGCATCGAGGACGGCCTGCCGATCGAGCAGGCCACGGTGCTGTTCAATCCCGACACCGGCCAGACACGGGCGATGCGCACCAAGGAAGACGCGCACGACTACCGCTACTTCCCCGACCCCGACCTGCCGCCACTCGTGATCGAGCCGGCCTGGGTCGAGCAGGTGCGCGCGGCCATGCCCGAGCTGCCCGCGGCGATGGCCGCGCGCTTCCAGCGTGACGACGGCCTGCCCGCCTACGACGCGGCCATGATGACGCAGAGCCTGGCTTTCGCGCGCTTCTACGAGGCCGCGCGCGACGCCGGGGCGCCGGCCAAGCTGGCGGCCAACTGGCTCATGGGCGAGGTCTCCAAACGCCTGAACGCGCAGGGCGCCGACATCGCCGCCTGCCCGGTGGCGCCGACCACGCTGGCGGCGCTGATCGGCCGCGTCGTCGACGGCACGGTCTCGAACAACGGCGCGCGCCAGGTCTTCGACGCGCTGTGGTCGGGCGAGGGCGGCGACGTCGACGCCGTGATCGAGGCCCGCGGCCTGAAGCAGATGAGCGACACCGGCGCGCTCGAGGCCCTCGTCGACGAGGTGCTGGCGGCCAACGAGAAGTCGGTGGCCGAGTTCCGCGCCGGCAAGGACAAGGCCTTCAACGCCCTCGTCGGGCAGGTGATGAAGGCCAGCAAGGGCAAGGCCAACCCGGCGCAGGCCGGCGAGCTGCTGCGGCGCAAGCTGGGGTGAGGCGGCGCGAGTAGACTAAGGCCACTGAACCAGATCCGGCCGAGCCATGGACATCGTCAACATTCACGAAGCCAAGACCCATCTGTCGCGGCTGGTCGAGAAGGCGGCGCGAGGAGAGGGATTCGTCATCGCCAAGGCCGGCAAGCCCATGGTCAAGGTGGTGCCGCTGGACGCACCCGAACCCGCGCAGCGTTCCCGTCTGGGCTTCCTGAAAGGCGCGGTGCAGGTGCCTGACGACTTCGATCGCATGGGACACGAGGCCATCGAAGCCCTCTTCGGCGGCCACGCGTGAACCTGCTGCTGGACACCCACCTGCTGCTGTGGGCGGCCGGTTCGCCCCAGCGCCTGTCCGCGCGGGCGCGCGAAATGTTGCTGGATCCCGTCAACGCCTTGGTGTTCAGCACTGCCAGCCTCTGGGAGGTGGCGATCAAGCGCAGCCTCGGGCGCGATGATTTCATCGTCGACGCGCGCGTGCTGCGGCGCGGCCTGCTCGACAACGGTTATGCCGAACTGCCCGTGCTCGGCCCACACGCACTGGCGGTCGGACAACTCCCAGCGCTGCACAAGGACCCCTTCGACCGCCTCCTCCTGGCCCAGGCTCAGGTCGAAGGCATGACGCTGCTGACCGCAGATGAAGCGGTCGGGCGCTACGGATCGCCTGCGCTGCAGGTGTGAGACCGCCTGCCGACGCCTGGGGGCTGCCTCACACCCCGTAGCGCTCCCGGTAGGCCCGCACCGGCGCCGTGTGCTGGCGCAGCGCCGGGTCGTCATGGGTCTCGAGGTAGCGCAGCA
Organism: Rubrivivax sp.; assembly: GCA_044375195.1. GTDB lineage: Bacteria > Pseudomonadota > Gammaproteobacteria > Burkholderiales > Burkholderiaceae_C > Rubrivivax. The sequence goes on from JBILNB010000058.1 coordinate 11,920, forward strand.
GGTCGGCCAGCGTGGCCACCGCGGCCACCTGCAGGCCCAGGCGCTGTTGCACGTACTGCACCGCCGACCAGGGCGCGTCGGCACCGCCCTCGGTGGCCTTCTCCTGGCGGTCGAGCGCGATCGCCACGCCGCAGGGCGTAGCCCCGGCGGCGGTGATCAGCGCGATGGACTCGCGCACCGAGGTGCCGGCACTGATGACGTCGTCGACGATCAGCACGCGCCCGCGCACCGGCGCGCCCACGAGCACCCCGCCCTCGCCGTGGTCCTTGGCCTCCTTGCGGTTGTAGGCGTAGGGCACGTTGCGGCCGGCGCGCGCGAGCTCGATGGCCACCGCCGCGGCCAGCGTGATGCCCTTGTAGGCCGGGCCGAACAGCATGTCGAATTCCAGGCCCGAGGCGAGCAGGCGGCTTGCATAGAATTCCGCAAGGCGGCCGAGCTTGGCGCCGTCGTCGAACAGGCCGGCATTGAAGAAGTACGGCGACAGCCGCCCGGCCTTGGTCTTGAACTCGCCGAATCGCAGCACGCCTGCCTGCACGGAGAACTGCACGAACTCCTGGGCCAGGGCGTCGGGGGCCGGCACTTGCATGGGGGTGTTCCGGTGGGGTTTCGGTTGGTTTCGCTCAACCTGAACGGCATCCGTTCGGCGGCGTCCAAGGGGCTGGCCGACTGGCTGACCGCGGCGGGCGCGGATTGTATGGGGGTGCAGGAGCTCAAGGCCCAGCCTGAGGACATCGCCGGCCGCTTCGAGCGCTTCGGGGATCTGGCGGGGCACTTCCACTGCGCGCAGAAGAAGGGCTACTCGGGTGTCGGCCTGTACACGCGCCATGCGCCGAGTGACGTTCTCACAGGCATCAGCGTGCCCGAGTTCGACGACGAGGGCCGCTGGGTCGAGCTGCGCTTCGACCGCCCGGGGCGCCGGCTCAGCCTCGTGAGCTGCTACTTCCCCAGCGGCTCCAGCAGCGACGAGCGCCAGCAGGCCAAGTTCCGCTTCCTCGACGCCATGTTCCCGCGCCTGCAGGCGCTGGCTCGCGAGCGCGAGTTCATTCTCGTGGGCGACGTCAACATCGCCCACACCGAGGCCGACCTGAAGAACTGGAAGGGCAACCAGAAGAACAGCGGCTTCCTGCCCGAGGAGCGCGCCTGGATGACGCGCCTGTTCGCCGAGACCGGCCTGGTGGACGTCTACCGCCACCTGCACCCGCAGGCCACCGAGGAGGGCTACACCTGGTGGAGCAACCGCGGCCAGGCCTGGGCCAAGAACGTGGGCTGGCGCATCGATTACCACCTGGCCACCCCGGCGCTGGCCGCCACGGCCCGCGCCGCGCAGATCCACAGGGCCAGCCGCTTCAGCGACCACGCGCCGCTGACGGTGGACTACGGCTTCAAGGTCTGACCCTCCAAAGTCAGACGCAGCCTTCAACCCTGAGCAGGCCGCCGGGTCAGCCTTGCAGCAGTTCCGTCAACGGCTTGCGATACCCCGAGCCGGGGAACAGCACTCCCGCCACCCGCTCCGGATCGAGGCGGAAGGTCTCGGCGCAGACCCACGGCACGAGCGACTCCAGGCCCAGGGTGGGCTTGAGGTCGCGTCCCTCGTGGAGGTCGGCCGGGTTCAAACCGGGCCAGTCTGCGATGACGCGACCGCCACGGACAGCACCGCCCAGCAGCATGGCGGCAGCACCGGTGCCGTGGTCGGTGCCACCGGTCCCGTTTGCGGCGACCGTTCGCCCGAATTCCGTGGCCACCAGCACGGCGGTCTGGGCCCAGACGGCGCCAAGTCCGGACTGCAGACCGGCGATCAGGCTGTCCAGCGCCTTCAACTGGCCTGCCAGCCGTGCCTGCTGCCCGCTGTGCGTGTCCCATCCATTGGTTTCGATCATCGCAATGCGCGGACCGTCTTCGCGCGCCAGGAAGCCGGCTGCCGCGCGGCCCAGGGACGCGGGATCCTGGCGACGCTCCCCGCCCCGCGCATTGCCCGCCATGCCCTGGGCATCGAGCGCGGCCGACCACAGGGCATGCAGTTGGGAGTCCGTCGCGTAGAGCTGCTCGACCCGCAGCAGCAGGTCCTGGTCGGCCTGCGGCAGGGCAGAGGGTGCGTAGGTGGTGACATCGATCGCGCCGCGCAGGGCCAGTGGCACCGCCTGAGTGAGGGCCACCGCAGTCCGGCCGCCACCCGGCAGCAGGCCCAGCAGCCGGTTGAGCCAGCCGTCCTTCACCAGGTGGGGCGCGCGCCCGCCGGTCTCGAGCACGTTCTGTGCGTCGAAATGGGAACGATCGCGATACGGGGAGGCCACCGCGTGGAAGAAGCTCGCCTGGCCGGCGCCGTAGAGCCCGTGCACGGTCGCCAGTGACGGATGCAGGGCGAAGCTGCCGTCGAGCTTGAGCCCGTGGCCGGGATCGACGGCCAGGGCGCCGCGCACACGGGCATAAGCCGGCTCGGCATAGGGAACGACGGTGTTCAGGCCATCGGCAGCACCGCGCTGGATGATGAAGACGAAGCGCCGCGGCGTCGCGGCATGCGCGAAACGTACCGGCGAGGCGGCCATCAGCGCGGCAGCGCGCACGAAGGTGCGTCGGTCCAGGGCCATGCTCATCTCCTCAGGAACTCGGGGCTGACGAGCAGCAGCGCCAGCGCCGTGCCTGCGCTCTCGGCCCGCGCGAGGGCGCTGGCCGTTTGTGCGCCCAGCGCCCCCGGGAGCACGCGGGGGCCGAGCTCGCGCGCATCCACCGCGCTTCCCGCCTGGGCGGCCAGGCGCTGTGCCACCTCCACCCGGCGCAGCAGGGCGTCCGGTGCGGCCCAGGCCGACCCGATATCGGCATATCCGGCCGGCGACCCGGGCCGCCAGACCGGCTGCCCGAGCTGGTTCATCAGGTTGACGGCCTGCGAGTGCGGCAACTCCACCCTGCCCAAGGCACGCAGGCCGGAGACGGCCCAGTCGAAGGGCGATTTGAATTTCACCGCCGACGCAGCCCAGACCTCTGGGGCCGCCACGAGCTGCCGGTAGACCGATGGCAGGTCGCCTCCGGAACGCTCGAAGGTCTCGGCGAGCCGCTGGACGAGGGCTGGGGGCGGGTCATCCGCCACGAAGTGGCGCGCAAGCTTGTGTGCAAGGTGGCGCGCCGTCGCGGGCGATACCGCCAGGTCATGGAGGATGGCGCGAGCCTGCTGCTCGCCGGCGCTGGGGTATGTTCGCCCCAGCACCGTCCGCGCTCCGGGTTCGTGTATCGCCGCCACGAATCGAGAAGTGGTTGTGACCGCCCCGACTGCTTCGTCGGACGGCAGGGTCCAGCCCGTCAGCGCCCGCGCGAACTCGGTCACGTCGTCCTGTGTGTAGCCGCTGCGCACGCCCAGGGTGTGCAGTTCGAGGATCTCGCGCGCCAGGTTCTCGTTGAGCCCACGGGGCCGCTGCTGGCGGTCCGCAGCCCGCATGCCCACAAGGCTGCGTGGCCCGATGGACTGGGCCTGATCGAGGTAGAGCAGCATCGCCGGATGCGACACCGCCGCAAGAAGGAGGTCCTCGAACCGGCCCATCACGTTCGGACGGATCGCATCGGCCTCGAATCCGCCGGCCAGTCCGACGATCAGCAGCTTGTCGACCGACACGGCGAAGTGGTTGGACCAGAAATGAACGAGACGCTCGACGAAGGGCGTGGGCGACTGCAGGGCACTGGCCACGCGCGCGCCGACAGCGGTCACGTAGGCCTCACGGCCCTCGCGCAGATAGGCCTCGCGAATGCCGCTGCGCTGGCCTTCGGGGGCGAGCCTGACAGCGCGTTGCTGACGCAGCCATGCGCCCACGAGTGCCGGCGTTCGCGCTGCAGGTTGCCAAGCCGGTGGAAGCGCTTCGTGGCGTTCGAACTGCGAGAGCAGCCAGCGCTGGGGGTCCTGGGGGATGGGCTCGTCGGATCGGGCGCCGAGCCCGAAGCGGTTGAGAGCGATGGCGGGTGCACTCATGGACTCGATTCTCGATGGACCGACCACTCCGCGATGTTTCCGCCGTGTTTCTGCATGCAAAGTCGCTCGTGAGGCCGTCGTTACCGCCTCGATCGTCTTCCGGCCATGGCGCCGGCGAGTCCCGCGCCTGACGGCGAACCAGAGGCTCCAGGTCTGAGCGCGCGCGAGCCCGCCCTCAGGGCAGGGACAGGATCCACGCCTTGACCTGGCGCCAGCGCGATCACGCCATCGGCGCCCCCGCGATCGGCCATGCAGGCCATCGCCGAATTGGCCCCGAAGCTGTGGCCGGCCAGGAGCACAAGGGCGTGCCCTTGGGCACGGAAGGATGAGATCGGGCTCCGGTCGGCGGGGAATGTCCCGCCGCCGGAATCATGGGCCTGCCCTTCGGCCCTGGTCGCTCCCCATGCTCTGTGGCCGGATGGCATGGCCTCTCATCCCCTGCGGTGGATTACGGCTTCAGGCGCCGTGGTCTTCGCCGCGCTGAGAGACTCCTGCCCGCGCAAAGCGCATTCTTTCGCCTCTACAGGAGCCACAGACCATGCAAACGACCACCCGCCGCTGCTTCATGCTGCACGCCGCCACCGCGACCGGTGCCGCGCTGGCGGCCACGGCGGCAGGCGCCCAGCCCGCCAGGATCGACGAGAAGGACCCGCAGGCCGTCGCGCTGGGCTACCGGCACGACACGAACAAAGTCGACAAGGCCAAGCACCCCAGGCACGCCCCGAACCAGCGTTGCGACAACTGCCAGCTCTACCAGGGCAAGGCCAGCGATGCGTGGGCCGGCTGCCCGCTGTTCGGCACGCGCCTGGTGGCCGGCCCGGGCTGGTGCAGCGCCTGGGTCCGCAAGGCCTGAGCGCCGGCCGGCGCGGGTGTCAGGTCAGAGCCTGAGAGTCATTCCGCCGCGTCCGAAAGGCGTGCCAAAACTGCCCGGATCTAGGCGCAAACCGCAGCCATAGCGCGGGCTATGGCGAGGATTTGCAACGACGAGACGGGGTGTTTTGGCATGCAAGGCGGGCGTGGGGGAATGACTCTCAGGCTCTCAGGCCGGCGGGGGCGAATCGGCGAACATCGTGCTGCGCTTGGCCAGGTTCATCGCCACCACCACGCGCCTCCCCGGCGTGGCCGGGACCTCGTGGTCCAGGATGCCCGGGAACATGACCATCGAGCCCGGGGTCGGCTGGTGCGCCGTCTTGCCCGCGAAGACCAGCGGTGCGCAGCCGGGCTCGGCCTCCAGGTAGACCACGCAGCCGAAGTCGGCCGGGAAGTGGTTGTGCCGCACCGTGCGGTCGCCCTCCTCGTAGACGGCAATCCAGCAGTCGGTGACGACCATGTCGACCTCGATGAAGGACAGGTCGAAGGTGCAGATGCGCTGCGCAGCCTGGCGCGCCACCCAGCACGCCGTCTTGCACAGCGGCAGCAGCTTGTCGGTGAGCACGTGGCTCTTCCACGGGCTCATGTAGACCGCCTTGACGTTGGACGGCGTCGACTCGGGGTGGTCGCGGCGCAGGTCGTCGAGCGCGGCGCGTGCGAGGTCGAGCACCTCGCGCTGGTCCGACAGGTCGCAGACGAAAATCGGCAGGTCGGCAGGGACCTTGCCCTGGAAGATGGTGCTGGGGCTGGCGATCGGCATGGCAGGCGCGACGGCGAGTTTCCGGGACGTTCCAAGCCGAGCGCGGGCGCGGCGCCCGCGGTCCCCGGAAAAGCCGTGCCCGCCCCGCCTTCAAGCGCCTTCGACGATGCGGATCTCGCGCACCACGGCGTCGGTACCGAGCGCGGCCAGGGCCTCGGCGTAGCCCGGGCTGTCGTAGGCCGCGAGCGCGGCCTGCAGGTCGTCGAACTCGACGACGACGGTGCGCTGCATCAGGCCGGCCTCCTTGACGGCCACGGGCATGCCGCGCACGACGAAGCGGCCGCCGGCCGCCGTGAGCGCCGGGCCGGCGAGCTTGGCGTACGCGGCCAGCGCGTCGGGGTTCCTGACTTCCTGGTAGGCACTGATCCAGTAGGCCTTGGGCATGGGCGCGACTCCTGAGTCGATGTGAGAAAAGCCTGGATCATTCCAGAGCCGGCCGGGGGGGCATCCCCCGGGTTTGCCCGCAGTCCGGGCGCGCGCAGGCGCGGCCTAGACTCTCTGCGTGCCGTGAGCCGCCCAGTGACGAGGCGTCCGCCTGCGTACCCAGGAGCCCCGATGATCGACGAAGCCCCCACGATCCAGACGCAGGACTTCACGCGCCCGCCGCCCGAGGCGGTGCAGGCGCTGCGCGGCACGCCCACCGGCTTCGTCGTCGACGCGATGGGCGGCAGCGGCGCGCTGGACTTCCGGCTGCGCCCGGCGATCGCCGAGCAATACGCCTTCTGCGGCGTCGCGCTGACCTGCCACACCGGCCCGGCCGACAACCTGGCGCTGGTGCACGCGCTCGCCGCAGTGCGCCCGGGCGACGTGATCGTGGCCGCGGCCGAGGGCCACACCGGCTGCGCCGTCACCGGCGACCTGCTGCTGGGGATGGCGCGCAACAGCGGCGCGGTGGGCTTCGTCACCGATGGCTGCGTGCGCGACCTCGTCGGCCTGCGCCACGTCGGCCTGCCGGCCTGGGCCCGGGGGGTGACGCCGAACTCGCCGCACCGCAGCGGCCCCGGCACCGTGGGCTTTCCGGTCATGATCGCCGGCCAGCCGGTGTGCAGCGGCGACCTGATCCTGGCCGACCTGGACGGCGTGGTCGTCGTGCCACAGGCGCGCATCGCGCACGTGCTGGCGCGGCTGCCGGCCATCCGCGAGGCCGAGGCCCGCGCCGACGAATCGGTGCGGCAGGGCGCGACGCGGCCGGCCTTCCTCGGCTGACAGGCCAGCCGCCAGGGACTCAGGCTGCGCGCAGCGCGCCCGGCAACCCGCCCTCATGGCGATGCCCGCCACCACCCCCACCCCCGCGCAGGCCTGGAGCGTGGCCGTGATGCGCGAACTCGCGCGCCGGCGCCTGCCGCAGCCGCTGTTCGACTTCATCGACGGCGGCGCCGAGGACGAGGGCACGCTGCGCGCCAACGAGGCCGACTTCGACGACTGGGCCGTGCTGCCGCGGCCGCTGGACGGCGCGGGCACGCGCGACCTCTCGATCACGCTGTTCGGGCACCGGCTCGCCTCGCCGGTGCTGATCGGGCCGACCGGCCTGGCCGGCCTGTTCTGGCCGCGCGGCGAGGTCGCGGCCGCGCGCGCGGCGGCCGCCCGCGGCACCGTCTACAGCCTCAGCCACGGCTCGGTCTGCACGCTCGAGGCGCTGGCGCAGGCCCACGGCGAGGGCGGCCTGCGCTGGATGCAGGTCTACGTCTATCGCGACCGCGGCTTCACGCGCGAGCTCGTCGACCGCGCGCGCGCCGCGGGCTACCACGGCCTGATCGTGACGCTGGACAACCAGCTGCTGGGCAAGCGCGAGCGCGACCTCGTGCACGGCTTCACGATCCCGCCACGCATCGGGCCGCGCCAGTGGCTGCAGTTCGCCAGCCGCCTGCCCTGGTGCTGGGCCATGCGCGGCGAGCTGCGCCGCATCACCTTCGGCAACTACGTGCGGCCGGACCGCCCCGAGTCGGCGGCGCAGCTTGCCGGCCGCATGGGCGAGATGCTGGACCCGGGCATGACCTGGGCCGACATCGCCGAGGTGCGACGCCAGTGGGCCGGCCCGCTGCTGCTCAAGGGCGTGCTGCACCCGCAGGAAGCGCAGCGCGCGCTGGCCGAGGGCATCGACGGCGTCGTCGTCTCCAACCACGGCGGGCGCCAGCTCGACGGCGCGCTGTCGAGCGTGCGCGCGCTGCCGGCGGTCGCGCGCGCCGCGCAGGGCCGCATGGCGGTGCTGATCGACGGCGGCATCCGCCGCGGCAGCGACGTCTTCAAGGCCCTGGCGCTCGGCGCCGACGCCGTGCTGGTGGGCCGCCCGCACCTGTGGGGCCTGGCCGCGGGCGGGCAGGCCGGCGTCGAGCGCGTGCTTCAGGTGCTGGACTCGGAGCTCGACCGCGTGATGGGGCTCGCGGGTGTGCGCCGCGTGGCCGACATCGCCTCGGCCGGCCTGCTTGTGCCCAACGTGGCGCCGCGCGAGGCCGCGGCGCCGTAGCGCGCCGGGCCTGCCGGACGGGCGTGGCGGGCAGGCCCGGCCCGCCGTGTCGCGGGTTCGACGGGCGTGGTGGGCGTCGCCACCGCCGCCTCGGCGCGCGCCCAGGCGGCCTGCCCGCCCTGGGCCAGCGCCCAGCCCTCGGTGGCAGCGTCGTCGTCCAGCCAGCGCGCGCCCGGGGCCAGGCCGCGCCCGGCGGCCAGGCGCAGCAGGCGCGCGCAGCCCGCCGCGCCCAGGGCCTGCGCCAGCGCCTGCCAGCAGCGCCGCACGACCGGGTGCGACCAGGCATCCTCGAGCACCTCGCGCAATTGCGCGGCGTCGGCGCCCGGGCGGGCGGACATGCGGCGGGCCAGCAGCGCGCTCATGAGCTGGAAGTAGGCGCGCCGCGCGGCCGCCTGCGGCAGCAGGGCCGCCACCTCGGCCATGCGCCGGCCGTAGGCGGGCGCGGCGAAGAGCTGCGTCAGCAGGGCCTGCAGCCCCGGCATCGGGTTCAGCACGCACACGCGCGGCGGCGGCAACAGGTGCAGCGGCTCGTCGGCCGGCCAGCCCGCCGCGCCCGCGGGCGCAACCAGCGCCAGCAGCGTGGCCAGACGGCGCCACTGCGGCGCGTCCAGGGCCGGCGCCGAGACACCCGGTGCCGCACCCGGTATCGCACCCGCCGCCGCACCCGCCTCGCCCTGGCGCGCCCGCGCCAGAGCCTGCCCCGCGTCCAGGCCGGCTGCGGCCTCGGCCACGCGGCGGCTGACCACGGCCAGGTGGCCAGCGCTGACCGCAGACCTCGGGTGCAGCGGCAGCACGACGGCGTCCTGCGGCGCGGGCGCGCCGGCGGGGTCGCGCAGCGGCTCGCGGGTGACGGGGCAGCGCGCCACGTCGATGCGCGCCATCAGGCGGGGCGTCACGAGCAGCGCATCGAAGGCGCGACCCCGCAGCCAGCACCGCAGGCGCAGCTCCAACCCCAGCCGCGCCGGGCGCGACGGCGCGAGCGCGCGCGCGCCGAAGGCCAGGCGCCCGGCCTGCCAGCCTTCGCGCACCGGGTGACCGGGGTGCAGGTGGTCCGCCGGCGGCGCGATGCCGTGGCGCGCATGCTCCCAGCCGATGCGCCAGCCCTCGGCGTCGAAGGCAGCGTCAGGGCTCGGCGCCGAGGGCGGCAGTTCAGGGGTCGGCCGCAGGGGCTGCCGGGGGCGGGCGAGGGTCTCGAGCGGGAGGGCGATCTGCGTCATGGCCAGGGCCTTGCGTTGCCGCCGGGACGTCCCCGGCAGAGCCAGTCTCCGACCTGAGTAGCTCATGGCGTGAGCTACTCCGAAGGCCGGTCGAAAATCAGAGGTGGAAGCCCGGCGCGACCTCGCCCGCCGGGGCCGGCCGGCCCAGCAGCGGTCCCTGGTACTCGTCGACCCCGCAGTCGGCCAGGCGTGAGCGCTGCGCCGGCGTCTCCACGCCGGCGGCCAGCACGCGGCTTCCGAGCGCGCGCGCCATCGCGACCGTCGCCGCGACGACGGCATGCGCCGGGCGCTCCTGCGGCAGGGCGGCGACGATGCCGCGGTCGATGCACAGGAGCTGGGGCTGCAGGCGCGACAGGCGCGGCAGGCTGGAGGCGCCCGAGCCGAAGCCGCCGACCGCGAGCCCGACCCCCGCCTGCCGCAGCGCGGCCAGGGTGTCGACCGCTGCCGGGTCCGCGGCCGCGAGCGCCGGATCGCTCACCTCGAGCTGCAACGCCTGCGGCGGCATGCCCTGCGCGGCCAGGGTGTCGGCTACCAGGGTGTCGAGCCCGGCCTGCGCGAGCTGCCGCGGCGAGAGCTTGACCGCCAGTCGCGGCGGCGCCCGGCCCGTGCCGTGCCAGTGCTGCCACTGCCGGGCCGCCTCGGCGAGCACCCAGGTCCCGAGCCGGGGGGCCAGGCCGCCCTGTTCGGCCAGCGGCAAAAAGGCACCAGGCGCGAGCAGGCCGTGCTGCGGGTGCTGCCAGCGCAGCAGCGCGCCCAGCCCGCACAACCGGTCGTCGGCGAGCCTCGCCTGCGGCTGGTAGTGCAGGCAGAACTCGTTGCGTCGCAGCGCCTGGTGCAGTTGCGCCACCCACGCGGGCGCCTCGGTGACCGCGCCGTCGAGGCCGGCGTCGAAGCGCCGCGCGGCATTGCGTCCCTCGCGCTTGGCCCGGTAGAGGGCGCGGTCGGCCGCGCGCAGCAGCCCGGGGGCGTCGCACGCGTCATCCGGGCACAGCGCCAGACCCACGCTGGCCGCCGGCTGCACCGTCTGCCCGCCGTGCCGCCACGGGCGACCCACGGCCTCGAGCACCCGGGTGGCCAGGGCCAGCGGATCGAGGCCCTGAGCCAGGCACGGCAGCACGACCAGAAACTCGTCTCCGCCCAGCCGCGCCGGCACCCCGGCCCCGCCGAGCGCGCCCCGCAGGCGCGCCGCCACCTCGAACAGCAGGCGATCGCCGGCCTCGTGCCCGAGGCTGTCGTTCAGGGCTTTGAAGCGGTCGAGGTCGACGAACATCACCCCCACGCGCTCACCGTCGGCACCCGCCTGCGCCAGCGCCGCCTCCAGCTGCTGCAGCGCGTGCGCCCGGTTGGGCAGACCGGTGAGCGGGTCGTGCAGGGCCTCGTGCTCGGCCTGCGCCGTGCGCCGGTTCGAGGCGGTGACGTCGACGCAGGCGAGCAGCACCTCGTCGACGCCGGGCTGCGCGCGAGCGTCGATGCGCACGACAAGCCCGCGTGGCCCCGGAGGGCCGAGTGCGACCTCGCCCAGGCTCAGGCCGCGCGCCACCTGGGGCGAGGCGATGGCCTGCAGCAGGCGCTCGCGGTCCGGCAGGCTCAGCCGGTCGAGCAGCCGGCGGCCCGGCGCCGCGGCGCGCTGGCCCCACCCGAGCAGTTGCCGCCCCTGCGCGTTCGCGCGCCGCACGTGCAGCCGGCGGTCCACGCTCAGCAGGCCTACCGGCAGGGTCTCGTAGGGGTCCGCGGCCACGGACGACGGGCGGTCATCGACAAGGGCGGCGTTCATCGTGGACGGCAATGTACGCAGGCCCGGCACCCGCCCCTTGCGGCGGCGCAAGCGCCGCACCGCCGGCCCCGTGGCGCCCTTCAGCCTAGGGGGGTACGGGCCGGCACAGCCGTGTCGCGAGCAGGGCGCCCGCGGCCGCGGCGACGCCGGTGGCCATCCAGATGGCCGACCAGCCGCCGCGGGCCCCGGCCCCGGCCGCGGCCAGCGGCGGACCGGCGAACTGCCCGAGCGCCGAGCACTGGATCGTCAGCCCCACGACCACCGGTACCGCCGCGCCGCCCGGCGCCACGCGCACGGCGCAGGCGAACAAGGTGGCCGGGATCAGGCCGCCGACGGCCGAGAACAGCAGCAGCGCGCCGTGGCGCAGCAGAGCCGGCACCTCGTCCTGCAGGCCGAAGGCGACCCCGGCGCCGAGCGCCATCGCGCCGAAGCCCAGGTGCAGCAGGCGGCACGGCGGCCAGCCGCGCTGCAGCAGCCGGCCGGCCGCCAGGTTGCCGACAACGTTGACGAGCGCGACCAGCGCCGTCAGCGCGCCTGCCTGTGCGCCGGCCAGGCCGGCCTCGGCGTGGATGGTCGGCAGAAAGCCGATGACCGTGAGCCACTGCGCCGCGTAGCAGGCGAAGGCCGCGCCGACGATCCACGGGCCCGGCGCGCCCACGCTGGCGCGCAGCAGCGCGGGCCAGCCCGGCCGGACGCCTTCGGCGGCCACGGGCGCCCCCCTCGAACCGGCGGTTTCGCGGGCTCTGGCGGTCGCGGCGGTGGCTGCCGGGTCGACCCAAGCGGCGCGTGCGTCGCGGTCGGTGTCACGGCCTAGCCGCCAGGCCGCCCCGGCCGCAGCCACCGCCGCCAGCAGCGCCAGCGCCAGCCACCAGGCGCGCCAGCCCGCGGCGTCCGTGGCCAGCGGGCCCAGCAGCAGCGCGAGCGCGGTGCCGGCCGGCATGTAAGTGCCCCACAGGCCCAGGCTCAGGTTCAGGCGCTGCGGCGGCACGAGGCGACGGATCAGCGCCGGCGCCGCCACCGACACGAGCAGGAAGCCCACCCCCTCCAGCGCGCGCCAGGCCAGCAGCGCCGCCGCCTGCCCGGCCCAGGCGCCGCCGGCACTTGCCACGGCCAGCACCAGCAGGCCCAGCAGCAGCGCGCGCAGCAGGCCGACGCGCCCGGCGGCCAGGCCGAGTGCGAGCGCGAGCGCCATGGCTGCGGCCTGCACCAGAGAGAGCAGGAAGCCCGCCTGCACGAGGCCGAGCCCGAACTCCGCGCGCAGCAGCGGCAGCGCGGTGGGCAGCTTGCCCACGTGCAGCGCCGACACCACGCCGCAGGCGACGATCAGCAGGTCCGCCGGCAGCCCTGCGGGCGCGCCGTGGCCCCCCGAACGCCCCGCAGTCCCGGCCGGTGTCGGCACGCAGCCACCCGGCTCAAGCCGCCATCGCCGGCGGAGGCCGGCCGCCGCGCCGCGCGAGCGCGACATGGCGCAGCACGACCGGCAGCGCGATCGCGGCGCCCGCCAGCGTCGGCCACAGGCCGGGGGCGATCATCAGCAGCGCGGCGACGATGAACACGCCCTGCTCGGCGCGCGTCATCTCGACGAGGAAGAACCTCGACAGCGCCGCCGCCATCAACGTGATGCCGAGCACGCAGCCGATGAAGGTGACGGCGAAGTCGTAGGGCGTGAAGCCCTTGGCCACGATCAGCAGGCTGGGCGAGAAGACGAAGACGAAGGGCACCAGCACCTTGGCCATGCCGAGCCGGAAGGCGGTGTTGCCGGTGCGGAAGGGGTCGCTGCCGGCCATGCCCGAGGCGGCGTAGGCCGCCAGCGCCACCGGCGGCGTGATGTCGGCGAGCACGCCGTAGTAGAAGACGAAGAAGTGCGCCACCAGCGGCTCCACGCCCAGCAGCGTCAGCGTGGGCGCCGCCACCGTCACCATGATGATGTAGTTGGCGGTGGTGGGGATGCCGCAGCCCAGCAGGATGCACACCACGCCCGTCATCACCAGCGCCACCAGCAGGGTCAGCGCCTTCGGGTCGGTCCAGCCTGTGGGCAGCAGCGCGTCGACGCCACCGGCCACGGCCTGGGCCGCGCCGGTGATGATGGTGCTGAGCTTGAAGCCCACGCCGGTGAGCGTGACCACGCCGATGACGATGCCCACCGTCGCCGCCGCGGCGCCCACCGCGAGCGCGTACTTCGCGCCGGTGCCCAGCGCCTCCACGAGCACCGGCATGCCGATGCGGCCGTCGACCTTCAGCGCGCGCAGCAGCAGCGGAGTGGCGGTGGCGGCCACGAGGAAGAGCGCGAGCTTCAGGTGCTGGTCCTCGATGCCGCCGAAGACCAGCACGAGCAGCACCGCGTGCAGCGCCGCGCACAGGCCCCAGTGGCGCACGCTGTTGCCCTGCACGCGGGTGGCGAGGCCGACGATGGCGCACGAGGTGATGCCGGCAAAGGCCGCCAGGTAGGGCGTGCGCCCGCTCACCAGGATGAAAACCAGCAGCGCCAGCGGCACCAGCGTGGGCCAGCGCTGGCGCAGCGACTCGCGCAGGCGCGGCATCTCCTCGGGCGTGAGACCGCGCAGGCCGTAGCGCCGGGCCTCGAAGTGCACCTGCATGAACACGCCGAAGAAGTGCATGAAGGCTGGCACCGCCGCCGCGGCGATGATGGTCTGGTAGGGGACCGAGAGGAACTCGATCATCAGGAAGGCCGCCGCGCCCAGCACGGGCGGCGTGATCTGCCCGCCGGTGGAGGCCGCGGCCTCCACGGCGCCGGCGAACTCGCGCTTGTAGCCCACGCGGATCATGGCCGGGATGGTCAGCGAGCCCACCGTCACCGCGTTGGCCACCGACGAGCCCGACAGCATTCCGAACATCGCCGAGCCGAAGACACTGACCTTGGCCGGACCGCCGGCGTAGCGCCCGGCCACGGCCGAGGCGACGTCGAGGAAGAGCTGTCCCAGGCCGATGCGCGTGGCGAGCACGCCGAAGAGCACGAAGTGGAAGACGTAGGTGGCCACGACGCCGACGGCCACGCCGTAGATGCCCTGGCTCGTCAGGTACTGGTGGCTGACGAGCTGCTGCCAGCCCGAGCCGGCATGCTTGAGCAGCCCGGGGAAGTAGGGGCCCGCCAAGGCATAGACGATGAAAACCAGGGCGATCACGGGCAGCGGCCAGCCCATGCTGCGGCGCGTGGCTTCCAGCAAGGCAACGATCAGCACCGTGCCCATGGCCACGTCCAGCGGCAGCGGGCTGCCGACGCGGAACATCAGGTCGTCGAAGATCCACGGGATGTAGAGCACCGAGGCCGCCACCGCGACGGCCAGCACCCAGTCGAACCAAGGCAGGCCGCCCGGGCTGGCCGGGCGCGAGGGCAGCGCGCGCTCCAGCAGCGCCTTGCGGTGCGGGAAGACCAGGAAGATGAGCCCGAGCACGAAGGCCAGGTGCACGCCCCGGTGCGTGATCTCCTGCAGCAGGCCGAAGCCGGCGGTGTAGTAGTGGAACAGCGACAGCGCGATCAGCAGCCCGCCCACGAGCGTGGTAGCCGCCGTGCCCAGCGGCCGGAAGCGCATCTCGGGGTCGAACTTCTGCTCGAGCTGCTGCAGCGCACGCTCGTCGGGCAGGGTCGTGGTGCTCATCGCATGGGCGTGCCAGGGTCAAGGAAAACGGGCGGGCGACCGATCGGCCGCCCGCCCGGACTCGGTCAGCGGGGGCTCCCGCTCACTTGAGCACGCCGACTTCCTTGTAGAAGCGCTCGGCGCCGGGGTGGAAGGGGATGCCAGCACCCTGGACGGCGTTCTCCTTCGTGATGTACTTGCCCTTGGCGTGGCCGGCGCCCATCGCCTTCTGACCGTCGGCGGAGTACAGGCGCTTGACGATCTCGTAGACCACGTTCGCGTCGGCCTTGTCGCTCGTGACCCATTGCGCGCCCACGGCCAGCGTCTTCACCGCGGGCAGGCCCTTGTAGGTGTCGGCCGGGATCACGTCGGGGGCGAAGAAACCGCTGGCCTTGCGAATGGCATCGGCCTGCGGCCCGTCGATGGGCACCAGCTCGATGCCGGCGCCCGCGGAGGCGAGCTCGGCGATCGCCCCGGCCGGGGCCCCGCCGGTAAAGAAGAAGGCGTCGAGCGCGCCGTCCTTGAGCTTGTCGCCGGCCTGGTTGGGCTTGATGTACTCGGCGCGCAGGTCGGCGTCCTTCAGGCCGTAGGCGGCGAGGATGCTGCGCGCGTTCAGCAGCGTGCCCGAGCCGGGCTCGTCGAGCGCGACGCGCTTGCCCTTGAGGTCGGCCACGCTGCGGATGCCCGCGCCCTTGCGCGCGACGATGTGCACGCTCTCGGGGTAGAGATTGGCGATCAGGCGCAGGCTGGAGACGGCCGGCCGACCCTGCCACACGCCCGTGGCGGTGTAGGACCAGGAGGCGACGTCGGCCTGGGAAAAGCCGGATTCGATGGCGCCGCTGGCGATGGCGTTGACATTGGCCACCGAGCCGGCGCTGGACTGCGCGGTGGCGGCCAGCTTGCCCGGCTGGCTGATGACGTTGGCGACCATGCCGCCCACGGGGAAGTAGGTGCCGGCGGTGCCGCCGGTGCCGATGCGGAAGAACTGCTGCGCCTGCGCGGTGGTGGCGGCCAGCGCCAGCGCGCCGGCGGCCAGGAGGATGCGGCGGGAGAGTTTCATAGGGTGCGCTCCAGGTCAAAGGTACCCGCGGTCGCGGGAAAGGCCGGATGTTGCACCAGCCAGCCCCCCGGGGGTGACCACGAAAACCCGCAGGCCGCGGCGAAGCGCTCCTGGCGCGTACCGCTCAGCGCCAGGCCAGGTCCAGCGCAACCCCGGCGAAGACCGTGAAGCCCAGCCAGTGATTGACGCGGAAGGCGCGGAAGCAGCCCGCGCGGCTGCGGTCGCGGATCAGCCGGTGGTGCCACAGCGCCTGCGCCGCCGCCGCGGCGATGCCGAGCAGGAAGACCCCGCCCAGGCCGAGCGCGCGCCCGAGCGCCGCCCAGGACAGCAGGTAGGCCGCGTAGAAGCCCATGACCGCGGCCACGTCGTGGCGCCCGAGCGTGATGGCCGAGGTCTTCATGCCGATGCGCAGGTCGTCGTCGCGGTCGACCATCGCGTACTCGGTGTCGTAGGCCAGCACCCAGAACAGGTTGGCGCCCAGCAGCGCCCAGGCCTGCCAGGGCACGGCCTGGGCCACGGCGCCCAGGCTCCACCCCGCCCCGCCGCGCGCGGCGGCGAAGGCCATCGGGATGCCGAAGCTGAAGGCCACGCCCAGCACCGCCTGCGGCATCGAGACGACGCGCTTGGCGTAGGGGTAGGCCAGCGTCACCGCCAGCGCCGCGAACGACAGCAGGATGGTCGGCGGGTTGGTCGTCAGCACCAGCGCGAAGGCGGCCAGCGCGAGCAGCGCGCCGAGCGCCAGCGCCTCCCGCACCGGCACCGCGCCGGAGGTGACCGGGCGCCGCGCGGTGCGCTTGACGTGGCGGTCGAAGTCGCGGTCGGCGACGTCGTTGACGCAGCAGCCGGCGCTGCGCATCAGCACCGTGCCGGCGACGAAGACGAGCAGCAGGTGCCAGCCCGGGAAGCCGCCCGCGGCGATCCACAACGCCGCGAGCGTGGGCCACAGCAGCAGCAACCAGCCCGCGGGGCGGTCCCAGCGGACCAGGTCCAGGTACAGCGGGACGCGGGACAGACGCAGCACGTCGCCGATTATCCCGGCCCCGCTGCGGCGGTAACAGCCGCTGCGCAAGCTCAGCCCGAGACGGCGGGGCACCCCCTAAAAACGAGGGCGTCGGCCCGTCGGCCGTCCGCGGGGCGCAAACGCCCCCGTGCATCGTCGAGTGCAGGGAGAAGGCAGATGCTTAGGTGGATCAAGGGTGTGCTGGCGGCAGGGATGATCGCGCTTGTGGCCGCTTGCGGAGGAGGCGAGGAGAACCGCCCCGACATCGCGAGCCTGGCGCAGCAGAACCCGGAGCTGTCCGTCCTCGCCGAGGCGGTCGCCGCCGCCGGCCTGGCGCCCACGCTGGCCGGCCCGGGGCCGTACACCGTGTTCGCGCCGACGAACGCCGCCTTCGCCGACTTGCTGCAGCGCTTCGGCATGACGAAGGAGGCCCTGTTCGCCGACCGCGCGCTGCTGACCAAGGTGCTGACCTACCACGTGGTCGCCGGGCGGGTGCTGCGCCAGCAGATCCCGGTGGGCCAGCCGATCACGACGCTGCAGGGCGAAACCTTCACCATCGATGCCAACATGAACATCAGCGACCAGTGCGGCTGCACCGCCCGGATCGTGGCCACCGACGTGCTGGCGGGCAACGGCGTCTTGCACGTGATCGACCACGTGCTGCTGCCGAAGCTCTGACCCCGGGTGTGAGCACGGGCAGCGCCGACCGCGTGGCCGGGGCCCGCGGCGTCACAACACCAGCAGGTGCTCTGGCGTGGCGCCGCGCACGCTGGACAAGGCGACGGCGCGGTCGAAGGTGACCAGCCGCCCGCCGTGACGCACGGCCAGGGCCAGCAGGTACAGGTCGCTGACCTGCTGGTGGCCCTGCACGCGCGCGAAGTCCACGAGCGTGTCGTCGCGCAGGCTGACGTCGTCGGGCCAGAAGGCGTGGTCGAGCGTACGGCAAGCCTGCTGCAGGCGCGCGCGCACGACGGCGATCGGCACCCCGCCGCCACGGCTGTAGGCCGGCATGGCCATGACCCGGATGACACCGTTCTCCACCAGGGGGCAGGTGGCGATGCGCGTGGACGGGTCGTCCACGAACTCGTTGGCGGCCTCGGAGAACTGGTGCGCGTCGTCGAGCAGCGCGATCCAGACGTCGACGTCCAGCAGCGAGCGCGGCGCCAGCCAGGGCCTGGCAGGCGGGGCCTCGCGCACCTCGGGCGGGCGTGCAGGCTCGGACACGATGGGCGCTTCCCGGGCAGACAGGAGGTTCAGCCTCGCGGCCTGCCGGCCGCTAGACGCCCTCGCGCTCCATGAGCGCTCGAACGTGGTCGGCCGTGACGATCTCGCCGCGCCGCGGCAGCAGCGCGAAACGCCCGCGCAGCGGCGCTGGCGCCGTGCCCGCATCGGCCGGCAGGCTGGCCCCTCGGCGGACGAGTTCGGAGACGGCCTCGCCGACCGTGATGTTGCGGCGTCGCGCGAAGGTCTGCGCGGCGATCAGCGCGTCTTCGGCGAGGTTCACGGTCGTGCGCATGATTGCATCTTAGCATTATTTTCGCATCAACGCATCACCTCGCACGGTTCTCGCGACTGCAGCCGGGCGGGCGCCAGGCCATCGACCAGAATCGGGGGGGCGCAAGCGGCCCGACCGGCGCCGCAGCCGAGCTGCCGCCCCGACTCTCCCGACACCACACCCCATGACTTCGCCCAACCCCACCGCCCCCGCCCACGCCTCCGGCGTGCAGGCGCAAGCCGCCGCCCACGCCGCTGACCCTCAGCGCGCCCGCACCCACGTGCTCGAGGTGATGCGCGCGATCCAGGCGCGCGAGCCGGAGCTCGGCGCATTCGCCTGCCTGGCCGACGGGGCGGCGCTGGCGGCCCAGGCCGGGCGCTGCGCGGGCCCGCTGGCCGGCGTCCCGGTGGGGGTGAAGGACATCTTCGACACGCTCGACCTGCCCACGCGCTACGGCAGCCCGGCCCTCTACCCGGCG
>JBILNB010000013.1:0-91006 GCA_044375195.1 Rubrivivax sp.
GCGAGCAAGTTCGGGATGCAGCTGGTGAAAGCGCCTGTGGCAGCATGAGGGGGGGCAGGCAGTGCGGCGGCACTACAAGCCAGGCTCACGAGGAGGTTCCTGGGTAGGGGTTGGGGAGAGGGGGGAATGCCGAGATCCCGGTGCTCACCCCCTCTCCCCCAACCCCTCCCCCGCCAGGGGGGGAGGGGGGCAAGGCCCGCGCTCAGAGCAACTGAGTTCCGGGACTCCAGTCTGGGGCGCCATCCGCGCTGCAGGAGCCGCTCCCCCATGCCAGGCCCGCGCCGCCCCACGGGCCCGTCCGCGGGGCCTTCGAGGGCGGCGAGAAGCGCAGCGGCGGGGTCGGCGCGCGTCAGCGCGCTTCGTCAACTGACTCGCCGCCGTTGTCCGAGCGCAGCGAACCGAAGGAGAGCGCAGCGAGTTCGGCGGCGCGACCCCGGCGCGAGCATCGCAGCGGAGTCGGCCCGGCGGGCCGACCGCCCGGTTCAGGCCCCGCGGGCGGGCCCGGGGGGCGGCGCAGCGGGGGAGAGGCCTTCCAGGCCCGCCGCAGCGCGCTGCGCCGCGGCCTGACAGACCTATTGGTCCACGCGCGCAGCGCCGCGGCCTGACAGGCCTTCTGGTCCACGCTCACATCGCTGCGCGATATGAGCGCGGCCCTAGAACCGACAAGCTCGCTTCGCTCAGGGCCTTACAGGCCCGCCGCGGCGCGCAGCGCCGCAGCCTTGTCGGTTCTTTCCCACGTGAACTCGGGTTCGTCGCGGCCGAAGTGGCCGTAGGCAGCCGTCTTCTGGTAGATCGGGCGCAGCAGGTCCAGCATCTGGATGATGCCCTTGGGGCGCAGGTCGAAGTGCTCGTTGACGAGCGCCGCGATCTTCTCGTCGGGGATCACGCCCGTGCCCTCGGTGTAGACCGTCACGTTCATCGGGCGCGCGACGCCGATCGCGTACGCCACCTGGATCTGGCACTGCCGGGCCAGGCCCGCGGCGACGATGTTCTTGGCCACGTAGCGCGCCGCGTAGGCGGCCGAGCGGTCGACCTTGGACGGGTCCTTGCCCGAGAACGCGCCGCCGCCGTGCGGGCAGGCGCCGCCGTAGGTATCGACGATGATCTTGCGCCCGGTCAGGCCGCAGTCGCCCTGCGGGCCGCCGACGACGAAGCGGCCAGTCGGGTTGACGAGGTAGCGCGTGTCCTTCAGCCACTCGGCCGGCAGCACCGGCTTGATGATCTCCTCGACCACGGCCTCGACGAACTCGGGCTTCATCTTCGGGCCCAGGCTCCACTCGGGCGCGTGCTGGCTCGACAGCACCACGGTGTCGATCGAGTGCGGCTTGCCGTCGACGTAGCGCATCGTCACCTGGCTCTTGGCGTCCGGGCGCAGGTAGGGCATGCGGCCGTCCTTGCGCAGCTGGGCCTGGCGCTCCACCAGGCGGTGCGCGTAGTAGATCGGCGCGGGCATCAGCTCGGGCGTCTCGTCGCAGGCGTAGCCGAACATCAGGCCCTGGTCGCCGGCGCCGGTGTTCAGGTGGTCGTCGCTCGCGTGGTTGACGCCCTGCGCGATGTCGTTGGACTGCTTGTCGTAGCAGACCATGACGGCGCAGCCCTTGTAGTCGATGCCGTACTCGGTGTTGTCGTAGCCGATGCGCTTGATCGTGTCGCGCGCGACCTGGATGTAGTCGACATGCGCGTTGGTCGTGATCTCGCCCGCCAGCACCACCAGGCCGGTGTTGCACAGCGTCTCGGCGGCCACGCGCGAGCGCGGGTCCTGGGTGAAGATCGCGTCGAGGATCGCGTCCGAGATCTGGTCGGCGACCTTGTCCGGGTGCCCTTCGGAGACCGATTCGGAGGTGAACAGATAATCTCTTGCCACTTGTGTGCTCCAGGTTGGTTGAATCGGCGTAGCCGTTCAGGATGCCCTGGAAAGCGGCGACGCTTTAGCGGTATTCAGGCCCCGGGCCGAGGGCCCGCTCCTGGCGACCGGTTTCCCGGCCGCATCGCCCCGCAAGTTGTCCTTAACTCGGCGATCGGCCCATTATAGAAAGATGCTCGCTGTGCTCGGCTGGCTGTCGCGCCGCTCGTTGAGGTCGCTCCACGCCGCGGGCGCGCTGCTGGGCTGGCTCGCCTGGCTGGCCTCGCCGGTCTACCGGCGCCGCGTGGCCGAGCATGCCGCCCTGGCCGGCGTCGGCGCCGCGGCGCGCCGCGCCAGCGTCGCGCAGGCCGGCTGCATGACGATGGAGACACCGCGCCTGTGGCTGCGCCCCCCGGGCGCGACCCTGCCCGACCCCGTGCACTGGGAAGGCGCCGAGCTGATCGAGGCCGCGCTCGGCCGCCCCGGCGGGCTGCTCTTCCTGACGCCGCACCAGGGCGCCTTCGAGGTCTCGGCCCAGGCCTACGCCGAGCGCTTCGGCGCGCGCCAGCCGATGACCGTGCTCTACCGGCCGGCGCGCCAGCGCTGGCTGCGCGAGCTCGAGGCGGCAGCGCGCCACCGGCCGGGACTGGCCACCGCGCCGGCCACGCTGGCCGGCGTGCGGCAGATGCTGCGCGCGCTGCGCCAGGGCCAGACCGTGGGCCTGCTGCCCGACCAGGTGCCCCCCGAGGGCCAGGGCGTGTGGACGCCGTACTTCGGCCGCCCGGCCTACACGATGACGCTGGCCGCGCGCCTGGTGCGTCAGACCGGCGCGCTGCCGCTGGCAGCCTGGTGCGAGCGCCTGCCGCGCGGCGCGGGCTTCCGGCTGCGCGTGCAGGCCCTGGCGCACCCGCTCCCGCCCGAGCCGCCGGCGGGCGCCGACGCGCAGGCCGAGGAGGACTGGACGCTGCAGGCCGCAACCGCGATCAACCGCTCGATGGAGGCGCTGGTGCGCCAATGCCCGGCGCAGTACCTGTGGGGCTATGCCCGCTACAAGAATCCCCGCCGGGCAGCGGCCGCCCGTCCGACGGAAGCCGGCTGACCCGCGCCGAGCCGCGACAATCCTGCCGCATGGAAATCGGCGCGCGCGCCCTCGTGGGCCTGCTGTGGCTGCTGCAGCATCTTCCGCTCGCGGTGCTCTCATCGCTGGGCCGGGGCTTCGGCGCGCTGCTGCACGCCTTCGGGCACCGGCGACGCCGCATCGCCCGGCGCAACATCGACCTGTGCTTCCCCGAACTCGGCAGCGCCGAGCGCGCGGCCCTGGTGCGCGAGCACTTCGCGCTGCTGGGCCGCAGCCTGCTCGAGCGTGGCCTGCTGTGGTACGCCAGCCCGCAGCGCATCCGCGGCCTGATCCGGGTCGAGGGCGACATCGGCCTGGCCGAGCGCAGCACGCGTCCGGTCATGTGGCTCGTGCCCCACTTCCTGGCGCTGGAGGTCGCGGGCGCGGCGGTGCAACTGTTCCAGGGCCGCACCGGCATCGACCTCTACCGCCCGCAGAGCAGCCCCTACCTGGACCGCGTGCTCAAGCAGGGGCGGGTGCGATTCGGGCGCGGAGAGTGCTACCCGCGCGGCACGCCGATCCGCACCCTGATGAAGCGCATCCGCGCGGGCTGCCCGCTGTTCTACATGCCCGACCAGGACTTCGGCGCGCGCGAGTCCGTCTTCGTGCCCTTCTTCGGCGTGCCGGCGGCCACGCTCGAGGCGCCGTCGAAGATGGCGCGCCTGCTCGACATGGTGGTGCAGCCGGTCGTCGCCGAGATGCTGCCCGGCGGCGCGGGCTGGCGCGTGCGCTTCCTCGAGCCGCTTCAAGACTGGCCCACCGATGACGCGACGGCCGACGCCGCGCGGCTGAACGCCTTCATCGAGGAGCAGGTACGCGCGATGCCGGCGCAGTACCTGTGGGTGCACCAGCGCTTCAAGACGCGCCCGCCCGGCGAGCCGCCGGTCTACTGAGCGCCGGCGGGCCGGGCCGCCGCGTCCACGCAAGGCGGCCGGCGCCGATAATCCACCGCCATGCGTGTGCGCTTCACGAAGATGCAGGGCGCGGGCAACGACTTCGTCGTGCTCGACGCCACGCGTGGCCCCCTCGAGCTGGGCGCGGCACAGGTGCGCGCGCTGGCCGACCGCCGCTTCGGCGTCGGCGCCGACCAGATCCTGGTGGTCGGCCCGTCGCCCGCGCCGGGCATCGACTTCGGCTACCGCATCTTCAACAGCAGCGGCGAGGAGGTGGAGCACTGCGGCAACGGCGCGCGCTGCTTCCTGCGCTACGTGCGCGAC
Source organism: Rubrivivax sp. (assembly GCA_044375195.1). Lineage (GTDB taxonomy): Bacteria > Pseudomonadota > Gammaproteobacteria > Burkholderiales > Burkholderiaceae_C > Rubrivivax. The sequence goes on from JBILNB010000013.1 coordinate 4,178, forward strand.
CGCGGGCTGACGCCCAAGCGCAGCGTGCGCGTGCAGACCGTCAACCGCCTGCTCGAGCTGCGCGAGCGCGACGACGGCCGCGTCAGCGTCGACATGGGCGCCCCGGTGTTCGACCCATCGCGCGTGCCCTTCGACGCCACCGCGCTGGCTGGCCGCGGCCCCGCCGCCCCGGGCTTCGCGCTCTGGCCGCTGGCCCTGCCGGGCGGCGAGGAGGTCGAGGTCGCGGTGCTGTCCATGGGCAACCCGCACGCCGTGCAGCGCGTGGCCGACGTCGACACCGCCCCGGTCGGGCGCGTCGGGCCGCTGTTGGAGTTGCACCCGCGCTTCCCGCAGCGCGTGAACGCCGGCTTCCTGCAGGTACTGTCGCGCTCGCAGGTGCGGCTGCGCGTGCATGAGCGCGGCGCCGGCGAGACGCTGGCCTGCGGCACCGGCGCCTGCGCCGCCGTGGTGGCCGGCATCCGGCTGGGCTGGCTTGACGCCGAGGTCGATGTCCAGACCCGGGGCGGGCTGCTGACCATCGCCTGGGAGGGCGCGCGCGACCTGGCCGCCCCGGTGCTGATGACCGGGCCGGCCCAATCCGTCTTCGAAGGAGAGATCGAACTGTGAGCAACCCTCCCGTGGCCGACACGGCGCCGGTGGCGCCACCGCAAGGCATCACCGAGCAGGACATCGCCGACTTCCTCGCGGCCAACCCGGGCTTCTTCGAGCGGCACGCCGAACTGCTGGGCAGCATCCGGCTGGCCAGCCCCCATGGTCACCGCGCCGTCTCGCTGCAGGAGCGGCAGATGGACATGCTGCGCGAGCGCATCAAGGGGCTCGAGGGCAAGATCGTCGAGATGATCCGACACGGCCAGGAAAACGTGGCCATCGCCGACCGCCTGCACCGGTGGACGCGCGCGATCCTGCTGACCGCACGCGCCGCCGCCCTGCCGGGGCGGCTGCTGGAGGAGCTGAAGCACCAGTTCCTGATCCCGCAGGCGGCGCTGCGGCTGTGGAGCCTGGACGCGGCCTTCGACGCCGAGCCCTTCACCCAGGACGTGGATGAGGACGTGCGCAGCTTCGCCAGCAGCCTGGGCCTGCCCTATTGCGGCGCGAACACCGGCTTCGCCGCCGCGCGCTGGCTCGACGACGGCGGCTCGACGGTGCAGTCGCTCGCGCTGCTGCCCCTGCGCCACGGCGCCGGCCCGGGCCCGGAGTCGACCTTCGGCCTGCTCGTGCTGGGCTCGCCCGACCCGACGCGCTACAGCGCCGACATGGGCACCGAGTTCCTGATGCGCATCGGCGACGTGGCCAGCGCCGCGCTGTCGCGCCTGCGCCCCGCGCCGTGAACGGCCCCGAGCTCGCGCGCCACCTCGAGCACCTCGTCGTCGAGCGGCGGCTGGCGCCGCGCACGGTGGCGATGTACCGCGACGCGCTGCGCTGGCTCGAGGACGGCGCGGCCGCCTGGCCGGTGGCACTGCGCGAGGTGCAGCCGCACCACGTGCGCCGCTTCACCGCGCAGCTGCGCGAGCGCGGGCTGGGCCCGCGCAGCATCGCCATCGCGCTCGCGGCCTGGCGCGGGCTGTACCGCTGGTGGGGGCGGCAGGGCCTGGTGGCGCTCAACCCCGTGGACGGCATCCGCGCGCCCAAGGCGCCGCGGCCGCTGCCCAAGGCGCTGTCGGTGGACCAGGCCGTCGCGCTGGCGACGCACGCACCGCAGCGCGGCGACGCCGCCTTGCGCGTACGCGACCACTGCATCGTCGAGCTGCTCTACGGCTGCGGGCTGCGCGTGGGCGAACTCGTCGGGCTCGACGCCCGGGCAGGCCCTGGCGCTGCAGGCTGGATCGACGCCACCGATGCCACGGCCCAGGTGCTGGGCAAGGGCTCCAAGCGGCGCGGCGTGCCGGTGGGCGCCGCCGCCCTGGCCGCGCTGCGCGCCTGGCTGCAGGCGCGGCCGGGCCTCGCGCGGCCGGACGAGCCCGCGCTGTTCGTCAGCCGGCGCGGCACGCGGCTGACCGCCAGCCAGGTGCGCTCGCGCCTGAAGGCGCTGGCACTGGAGGCCGGGCTGCCCACGCACGTGCACCCGCACATGCTGCGCCACAGCTGCGCGAGCCACCTGCTGCAATCCAGCGGCGACCTGCGCGCGGTGCAGGAGCTGCTGGGCCACGCGCAGATCTCGACCACCCAGGTCTACACGCAGCTCGACTTCCAGCACCTGGCGCGGGTGTACGACGCGGCCCATCCGCGGGCCCGGGCGCGCAGCGCCGCGGCGGGCGCGGCGGGCACCGGCACGGGCGGGTCGGCGGCATCGGCAACATCGGGAGCGACATGAAAGCGATACGCCTGCGCGAAGGCAAGGAGCGCTCGCTGCTGCGCCGCCACCCCTGGGTGTTCGAGGGCAGCATCGCGCGCGGGCGCGCCGACGCCGGCGAGACCGTGCGCGTGGAGGCGTCCGACGGCCGATTCCTCGCCTGGGGCGCCTTCAGCCCGAGCTCGTCCATCCGCGTGCGCGCCTGGAGCTTCGACGAGGCCGAGCGCATCGACCACGCCTTCTTCAAGCGCCGCGTCGCGCGCGCGCTCGCACTGCGCGCGCGCCTGCCGATCGACAGCGACGGGGTACGCCTGGTGCACGGCGAGGCCGACGGCCTGCCCGGGCTGATCGTCGACCGCTACGGCAACACGCTGTCGGCGCAGTTCCTCTCCGCCGGCATGGAGCGCTGGCGCGAGGCCGTGGCCGACGTGCTGCTCGGCGCCACCGGCCTGGACCGGCTGTACGAGCGCTCGGACTCCAGCGTGCGCGCGCTCGAGGGCCTGGAGCCGCGCGCCGGCTGGCTGCGCGGCGGGCCGGCGGGCTGCGCGGGGAGCGCGGCCGCGGGGGCGAGCGTCGCCCCGCCACCCACGACGCTGGCGATCCGCGAGCACGGCTGGCAACTCGGCCTGGATGTGGCCGAGGGCCACAAGACCGGTTTCTACCTCGACCAGCGCGACAACCGCGGGCGCTTCGCGCAGTGGGTGCGGCACTTCGGCCTGCAGCGCGTGCTGAACTGCTACTGCTACACGGGCGGCTTCTCGGTCGCGGCGCTGGCCGGCGGCGCCGCGCACGTGACCGGCGTCGACTCCTCGGCCCCGGCCCTGGAGCGCGCGCGCGCCAATGTCGCGCTCAACGGCTTCGACGCGGCGCGCCACGAGGCCGTCGATGCCGACGTCAACCAGCTCCTGCGCGAGCGCCTGCAGGCTGGCGAGAGCTTCGACGCCATCGTGCTCGACCCGCCGAAGTTCGCGCCCACCGCCGCCCATGCCGAACGCGCGGCGCGCGCCTACAAGGACATCAACCGCCTGGCGCTGAAGCTGCTTGCCCCGGGCGGGCTGCTGCTGACCTTCTCGTGCTCGGGCGGCATCGGGGCGGAACTCTTCCACAAGATCGTCGCCGGCGCGGCCGCCGACGCCGGGGTCGACGGCGCCATCCTGCAGCGCCTGGAGGCGGCGCCGGACCACCCCACGACCCTGGCCTACCCCGAGGGCGAGTACCTGAAGGGGCTGGCGGTACTCAAGACCCGCTGAGAATGCTAAAGGCCGCGGCAACCGGCCCGCAAGAGCGCCTCAGGCCTTCGGGGGCAGGGTCTCGGCGAAGGATGGCCGTGCCGCGAGCTTGTCGGACAGGCGCGCCAGGTTCGGGTGGCGCGCGCGCCAGTCCACCTGCGGGAAGCGGAAGTCGAGGTAACCCAGCGCGCAGCCGGTGGCGATGTCGGCCAGGCTCAGGTGGTTGCCCACGCACCAGCCGCGCTCGCCCAGGCCGCGCGCCATCGCGACCAGCGCGGCATCGACGCGGCTCATCTGGCGCTCGATCCAGGCCTGCGAGCGCTCGCCCTCGGCACGACCCTTCCAGGTGGCCTCGAGCCGGGCGAGGATGCTGGCGTCGACCAGCCCATCGGCCAACGCCTCCCAGGTGCGCACCTCGGCACGCTCACGCCCGGCGGGCGGGATGAGCTTGCCCACGGGGGACAGGGTGTCGAGGTACTCGACGATGACGCGCGAATCGAAGACGGCCTCGCCGCCTTCCATGACGAGGCAGGGCACCTTGCCCAGCGGGTTGGCCTCGAGAATGGCATCGCTGTTCCAGACGTCCTCGAGCACGAGCTGGAAGTCCAGCTTCTTCTCGGCCATCACGATGCGCACCTTGCGCACATAAGGGCTCGTGAGGGCGCCGATCAGTTTCATCGTCATGTATTCGATCTCCCAGAACCCAGGATTCTAGGAGGCCGCTGCCGCGCCCTGGGACGCCAGGGACGTCGCCTGCGAGCCGCGGGGCGCCATCAGGAAGTCCACCGTCGCCGGCCGGCCGGGCAGCGCCAGCGTCGCCTCTGCGCGCGGGGCCCGCGCCAACACCCGGCCGCCGCGCACCACGAGCAGCCGCTGCGCGCGCAGGCGGATCGCCTCGGCCGGCGAGCGCGCCTGCAGCAGCACGAAATCGGCGCGGCACCCCGGCTCCAGGCCGTAGCCCTCGAGCCCGAGGATGCGCGCCGGGTTCACCGTCACGGCGTCGAAGCAGGCGCGCATGCCGGCCTGCGAGGTCATCTGCGCCACGTGCAGGCCCATCGAGGCGACCTCGAGCATGTCGGCCGAGCCCAGCGAGTACCAGGGGTCGAGCACGCAGTCGTGGCCGAAGGCCACGGTGATGCCGGCGGCCATGAGCTCGGGCACGCGCGTCATGCCGCGGCGCTTGGGGTAGGTGTCGTGCCGACCCTGGATCGTGATGTTGATCAGCGGGTTGGCCACCGCCGAGACGCCAGCCTCACACATCAGCGGGATCAGCTTGCTGACGTAGTAGTTGTCCATCGAATGCATCGACGTCAGGTGCGAGCCGTTGACGCGGCCCCGCAGGCCCAGGCGCTGCGTCTCGAAGGCCAGGGTCTCGATGTGGCGCGACAGCGGGTCGTCGGTCTCGTCGCAGTGCATGTCCACACGCAGGCCGCGGCGCGCGGCCGTCTCGCACAGCAGGCGCACGCTGAGCGCGCCGTCGGCCATCGTGCGCTCGAAGTGCGGGATCCCGCCGACCACGTCCACGCCCAGGTCGAGCGCGCGCTCCAGGTGGGCCTGCGCGTTCGGGCTGCGCAGCAGGCCGTCCTGCGGGAAGGCCACGAGCTGCAGGTCCAGCCAGGGCTTGACGCGCTCCTTCACGTGCAGCAGGGCCTCGACCGCGAGCAGGCGCTCGTCGCAGACGTCGACGTGGCTGCGGATGGCCAGCAGCCCGCGCGCCACCGCCCAGTCGCAGTAGGCCAGCGCGCGCTCGACCAGCGCCTCCTGCGTGAGGTGGGGCTTGAGTTCGCCCCACAGCGCGATGCCCTCCAGCAGCGTGCCGCTGGCATTGACGCGCGGCAGCCCGTAGGACAGCGTCGCGTCCATGTGGAAGTGCGCATCGACGAAGGGCGGGCTCAGCAGCAGGCCGCCGGCCTCGACGACCTCCACGCCCGCGGGCGCCGGCAGGGTCGGCCCGACGGCCGCGATGCGCCCGTCCAGGGCAAGGACGTCGACGCCGGCACGGCCGTCGGGGAGGGTGGCGTTGCGGATCAGCATGGCAGGGCGGCAGCGCGGTTCATGGTCCGTGCGTCGTTCACTTCGTCCCGAAGATCCGGTCGCCGGCGTCGCCCAGCCCGGGCACGATGTAGCCGTGGTCGTTGAGCTCGCGGTCGATGGCGGCGGTGTAGACCGGCACGTCCGGGTGATGGGCGTGGAAGTTGCGCAGGCCCTCGGGCGCGGCCAGCAGGCAGACGAAGCGGATGGACTTCGGCCGCGTCTCCTTGAGCCGCTCGACCGCGGCCACCGCCGAGTTGCCGGTGGCGAGCATGGGGTCGAGCACGATCGCGTCGCGCTCGTGCATCTCCTGCGGCATCTTGAAGTAGTACTCGACGGCCACGAGCGTCTTCGGGTCGCGGTACAGGCCGATGTGGCCGACGCGCGCGCTGGGCACGACCTCGAGCATGCCGTCGAGGAAGCCCACGCCGGCGCGCAGGATCGCCACGAGCGCGATCTTCTTGCCGTCGATCATCGGCGCCATCGTCTTCTCCAGCGGCGTCTCGATCTCGACCAAGTGCGTGGGCATGCCGCGCGTGACCTCGTAGGCCATGAGCATGCTGACCTCGTGCATCAGACGGCGGAAGCTGCTGGTGCTGCGGTCCTTCTCGCGCATGAGCGTGAGCTTGTGCTGGATCAGCGGGTGGTTCAGGTGGTGGACTTCGGGGGCGGTCATGGGCACGGCTCCTGGGAGTGAGGGATCAGGCCCAGCCGGCGCCCAGGTGGCGCGTCAGCTCGGCGGCGGGGATCTCGCGGCAGGCATCGGCGCGGCAGCCAGCCCACAGCGGCGTGAAATCGGCGCGGCCCCGCGCCTCGGCGGCGGCGCGCAAGGGCGCGAGTACCGCCGCGGCGAGCGGGAAGGCCGGTACCTCGGCGCCCATCGGCCCGCGCTCACGCACCAGCCGGTTGATGAGCGCGCGCGCAGGGCGGCCGGTGAAGACATCGGTCAGCGTGGTGCCCGCAGCCGTCGGCCCCGGCGCCGCGGCCTCGCGCAGCGCCGCGCGGTGCAGCGCCGGCGTGCTCGCCTCGGGGCAGAGCAAGTAGGCCGTGCCGGCCTGCACGCCAGCCGCGCCGAGCGCGCGCGCGGCCGCCGCCTCCTGCGGCCCCGCGATGCCGCCGGCGGCGATGACCGGCACGCGCACCGCGCGCGCCACCTGCGGCAGCAGCGCGAACAGGCCCTGCTGCGGCGCGACGTCGGCGTCGGCGCCGAGGAAGTGCCCGCGGTGGCCCCCGGCCTCCAGGCCCTGCGCGATCACGGCGTCGGCGCCGTGCGCCTCGAGCCAGCGCGCCTCCTCGACCGTGGTCGCCGACGACAGCACGACCGCGCCCCAGGCCTTCACGCGCGCCAGCAGCGCCGGCGCCGGCAGCCCGAAGTGGAAGCTCACCACCGGCGGGCGGAAGGGCTCGATCAGCTCGCACAGCGCCTCGGAAAACGGGGCGCGTCCCGCCCCAGGCGGCGCCATCTCCAGGTCGATGCCGGCCTCGGCGGCGTAGGGCGCGAGCGCGGCGCGCCAGGCCTGCTCGCGCCGCGCGTCGGGCGCGGGCGGGCGGTGGCAGAAGAAGTTGACGGCGAACGGCCGGTCGGTGCCGTCGCGCAGCCGGGCCAGCTCGCCGCGGATCGCCTCGGGCCCCAGCATCGCGCAGGGCAGCGAGCCCAGGCCGCCCGCGCGGCTGACGGCCAGCGCCAGCGCGCAGCCCTGCACGCCGGCCATCGGCGCCTGGATCACCGGCAGCTCGGTGCCCAGCAGCGCGGCCAGGGCGGGCCCCGCCATCAGAACACCGTCCCGTCGCTGTCGATCGCAAAGGGCGGCAGGCCGCCGCGCAGCTCCTGGGCGATCTGGCGCCCGGCCGCCCAGGTGCCGCCCTCGAGCACGCAGGCCAGCGGCAGCTGCTGCGCCGTGACGCCCAGCAGCGCGCGCACGCGCTCGGCCAGCTCGTCCAGCAGCGTGACGGTGAGCGCGCGCCACTCCACGACGAACTCGTCGGCCGGCTTCCAGGTGCGCGTCAGGTCGCGCGCGGCGCGCGGCACGATCACGCCGCAGTCGAGCAGCAGGCCGCCGTTGCGGTACTCGGGCAGGCCGGTCAGGGCCTGCAGGCCGCCGACGCTGACGCCGGCCCACTCGAAGGGCTCGAGCAGCGAGTACGTCAGCCACTGGCTGAGCTTGTGGAAGGGGACCCAGCCGGGGGTGACGCCATCGCGGCCACCGTCGCCGGCCCCGGCGCCGGCCCAGCGGTGCGGCCAGACATCGCCCGCGGGCAGGCCGAGCACTCGGCTGCCGCTGCGCCAGATCGGGGCGTAGTCGCGCACCAGGGTGCGCAGCAGGTCTCCGGCGTCGAGGGCGGCCGCAGCGCTACCGTTGGCGCCGACGAGCGTGTCCCACAAGCGCCCCGGTCGGGCCTCGCCACCCCGGGCCTGCGCCTGCTCGCGCAGCACGCTGCCAAGCGCGGCCAGCAGCGCGGCGCGGCCTTCCAGGCCGACGAGCGGGTTCGAGGGGCTGGCCTGGAACAGCGCGCGCAGCGCCGCGGCGTCGAGCCGCTCCAGCGCGAGCGCGTCCACGCGCAGCGGGTCCCCGGGCGTGGCCGAGAAGACCCCGGCGACGAAGGCGCGGAAGCTGGCCACGCCCAGACCCTCGGAGCGGGCATAGCTGCGCGCGGGCGCTGCGGCAGCCTCGCCGCCAAATGGCGCCGGGGCGGGTGCGGCCGCGGCCACCGGCTCGACGGCCGCGCCAGCGGGCGCCTCGGTCGCTTCGGCCGTGTGGGCTGTGGGGCTCGCACCGGCCGCCTGCCCCAGCATCGCCAGCAGGTCGTCACCGCGCTGGCGGTGCACCGGCAGGGCCAGCGCGTCGATCTGGGGGCGCTCGGTGTAGCGCCACTGCGCGCCGGCCCCGGCGTCGAGCAGCACGCTGACCACGGTCAAGTCGATGCGCGCGCGCGCCACCTCGGCCGGGCTGCGCCCGGCCAGCAGCGCGTCGAGTTCGCCCTTGCGGTCCACCCCGCCGGCCTCGAAGTGGCGCCAGCGGCTGTGGTACGGAATTCTCAAGTCCGGGAAGCGCTCGCGCGTGAGCCGGGCCACGCGCTGCGCGGCCTCGTCGAGGCGGCTGCGGTCGAGCTTGAAATGGCCCGACAAGCCCTGCTCGACGGCGCGCGTGACAGCGCGGCAGCGCGCGCGCACCGTGGACGGCTCGCGCAGCGCCGCCAGCGGGTCGCGGGTGGGCGGCGCCGCCCCGGGGCCGGCAGCGGGAGCGAGAGCGGAGGCGGGGCCGGGCGCCTGATGGGTCAGGCTGGTGTCACTCAAGGCCGCGCCCCTTGACTCGCGCCAAGTCCTCCCCGGTGGGCACGCTGCCGTCGGTGAAGTAGCCGGCGGCGATCTTGGCCTCGATCTCGACCCGGGCGTCGGCGGGGACGAGCTCGTCCGGGATCTTGACTCGTTCGCCGACCTCGATACCGCTGCCCGTGATGGCGTCGAACTTGTCGTTGCTCATGCTCACCAGGCGGTGGATCCGGCGGATGCCCAGCCAGTGCAGCACGTCGGGCATCAACTCCTGGAAGCGCATGTCCTGCACGCCGGCCACGCACTCGGTGCGCAGGAAGTACTTGTCGGCGCGGTCGCCGCCGGCCTGGCGCTTGCGCGCGTTGTAGACCAGGAACTTCGTCACCTCGCCCAGCGCGCGGCCCTCCTTGCGGCTGTAGGCGATCAGGCCCACGCCACCGCGCTGCGCGCCCTGGATGCACTCCTCGATGGCGTGCGTCAGGTAGGGGCGGCAGGTGCAGATGTCCGAGCCGAAGACGTCCGAGCCGTTGCACTCGTCGTGCACGCGCGCGGTCAGCGTGACGGCCGGATCGGCGAGCGCGCGCACGTCGCCGAAGACGTACAGGGTCTGACCGCCGATGGGCGGCAGGAAGACCTCGAGGTCGCTGCGCGTGACAAGCTCGGGGTACATGCCGCCGGTCTCCTCGAACAGCGCGCGCCGCAGGTCGGCCTCGCTCACGCCGAACCGCCGCGCCACGCCCGGCAGCCACCACACCGGCTCGACCGCGATCTTGGTCACCGTGGCCGAGGCGTCGTCGAGCAGGATACGGCCATCGATGGCCAGGCGCTGGAAGGCGATGGCCTGCTTGATCTCCGGCAGGTGGATGTGGGCCTTGGTGACCGCGATGGTGGGCCGGATGTCGTAGCCCTGGGCCAGGAAGTCGGCATAGACCTGCTGCACGCTCGCGCCCCAGGGGTCGATCGAGACGATCTTCTCGGGCTCGCCCCACTGCGGGTGGGGGCCGATGGCGTCGGTGGGCGCGGTGTCGGTGAGGTCGGCGCGGTGCCCTCGCGCAAGGTTGCCCGCCGCGACCGCGAGCGCCCGGTACACGCCGTAGCTGCCGCTGTGGGTGCCGACGACGTTGCGCTGGCGTCGCGTCGTCGTCGTGCCGACGATGGGGCCGCGCGCCAGGGGGTCGGCCGCGCCCCAGTGCACCGCCGGCGCCCCGCTAGGGCCCGAGCCGGGGTGCGAAGTCAGGCGGATGTGGCCAGCTGAGGGGGCGGCCGACGCGGCCGCAACGGCCGGTGCGACGGTTGCGGGGGCGACGTTCGGGGCGGCAGGGTTCATCGGCGGCACCTGGGGCACGGGGCCCGGCAAAGAGGCGAAGGATACGCGCCGCGCCAGCGTGCCCGCGGCCGACCGCGCGTTTTCCCCAGGCCGGGACAGGCTCTCAGAACCCGGTCAGGCCCTGCCCCCGGGCCCAGCCCTGCAGCGCGGCGCGTGCGTGCCGGCGCGCGTCCTCGGGCAGGAAGGAGTGCTCGGCCGCGTCCAGCCCCATGCGCACGAGGTCGACCTCGGTGAAGCCGGCTTCGCGCACGAGGCGGCAGGCCTCGCCGCTGGCGCTGACGCCCGAGATCAGGCGGTTGTCCGTCTGCACGCTCAGCGCGAAGCCGGCGTCCCACAGGGCGCGGATCGGGTGCTGCGCGACCGAGGCCGCCGCCCCGGTGTGGACATTGCTCGTCGGGCAGACCTCGAAGTGCACGCCCGCGGCGCGTACCTCGTCCACCCGTGCCTGCTGCGCCGGGTCGTCCAGCAGGTCGGCCAGGCGCACGCCGTGGCCGATGCGGCGCGCGCCGTGGCGCACCGCCTCGGCCACGCGCGGCCCGGCGTCGGCCTCACCCGCGTGCAGCGTGATCGGCAGCCCGGCGGTGCGTACGCGCGCCAGCGCCTGCGCGTGAGCCGATGGCGGGTGCCCGGCCTCGGCGCCGGCCAGGTCGAAACCGACGACGCCGCGGCCGGCGACGCCGCGGCCGGCCCAGCGCAGCGCCAGGTCCGCCGCGCGCAGCGTCTCGTGCGGCGGCAGGTGGCGCATCGCGCAGACGATGAGCCCGCAGCGCAGGCCGCTGCGCGCCAGCCCGTCGAGCAGGGCCTCGACCGCGGCGTCCGGGCCCACGCCCAGCGGTTCGAACAGCAGCGGCGCGATGCGGAACTCCGCCAGGACGGCGCCGTCGGCCTGCGCGTCCTGCGCCGCCTCCAGCGCCACGCGCGCCAGCGCTGCCGGCGCGGCCATCGCCGCCACGGTCAGGCCGAAGCCCTCGAGGTAGGCCTCGAGCGTGCCGGCATGAGCCCGCGCGTCCATCCAGGCCTCGACACCGGCGGCATCGGGCGCGGGCGCCGGCTGACCGCGCGCGGCCAGCAGTTCGAGCAGGGTCTGCGGCCGCAGGCTGCCGTCCAGGTGGTCGTGCAGCACCACCTTGGGCAGGGTGCGCAGGCGCACGAGCAGCGGGTCGGCGGGGTGCAGGTCGGCGTCGGCCATGGCGGGCATCGTAGGCCATGGGCCAGGCGCCAAGCCCCCAGTCTCCCCCGGGCTTCCCCGGGAGCGGGGCGGGCCCGGAGCTTGCTATCCTGCCGGGCGCTTCACCTTCCGTCCCAACCGCACCAGGAGCCCCCCGATGAAATCCCTCCAGCGCCTGACCCTTGCCGCCGGCCTTGCCGCCGGCCTCGCCAGCCCCGCCGTGCTGGCCCAGCCCGCCGTGATCTTCGACATGGGCGGCAAATTCGACAAGTCCTTCAACCAGGCGGCTTTCGACGGCGCCGAGCGCTGGAAGAAGGAGAGCGGGAAAGCCTACCTCGAGTTCGAGATCAACAACCCCGCGCAACGCGAGCAGGCCAAGCGCCGCATGGCCGAGCGCGGCGCCGACCCCATCGTGGGCATCGGCTTCTCGCAGGGCTCGAGCCTGGACAAGGTGGCGCGCGACTTCCCGAAGCTGAAGTTCGCCATCGTCGACTCGGTCGTCAACCTGCCCAACGTGCAGAGCATCGTCTTCAAGGAGCACGAGGGCAGCTTCCTCGTCGGCATGATGGCGGCGATGGCCAGCAAGACCGGCAAGGTCGGCTTCGTCGGCGGCATGGACATCCCGCTGATCCGCAAGTTCCAGTGCGGCTACGAGCAGGGCGCGAAGTTCGTCAACCCGAACATCGGCGTCAGCGCCAACATGACCGGCACCACGCCCGCGGCCTGGAACGACCCGGCGCGCGGCGGTGAACTCGCCAAGGGCCAGTTCGCCTCGGGCGTGGACGTGGTCTTCGCCGCCGCTGGCGGCACCGGCGTGGGCGTCTACCAGGCCGCCAAGGACGCGGGCCGGCTCGCGATCGGCGTGGACAGCAACCAGAACCACCTGCACCCGGGCACCATGCTGACCTCGATGGTCAAGCGCGTGGACGTGGCCGTCTATAACGCCTTCAAGGGCGTGCAGCCGGGCGTCACTTCGCTCGGCCTGAAGGAAGGCGGCGTGGACTACGCGCTCGACGAGCACAACGCCCGGCTCGTGACGGCCGACATGAAGCGCCGCGTGGACGCGGCCAAGGCCGACATCATCGCCGGCAAGATCAAGGTCATCGACTACATGGCGGCCAATGCCTGCAAGTGAGGTTCTGACGGCCCGCCCCGCCCGGGGCGGGCGGCTGGGCACGGGCCGGGTGTGAACGCCGCGAAGGGGGCGCTGGCCCCGGCCGCGGCGGTCGGCGCCGCAGCCGGCGGCGCGGCCGGTTCCGGACCGGCCGTGCGCCTGCGCGGCATCGACAAGCGCTTCGGCACCGTACACGCCAACCAAGCGGTGGACCTGACCGTGCGCGCCGGCACGGTGCACGGCATCGTCGGCGAGAACGGCGCCGGCAAGAGCACGCTCATGGCCGTGCTCTACGGCTTCCACCGCGCCGACGCGGGCGAGATCGAGGTCGAGGGCAGGCCGCTGGCGCCGGGGGACCCGGCGCTGGCCATTTCACGCGGCATCGGCATGGTGCACCAGCACTTCATGCTGGTCGAGGATTTCAACGGACTGGACAACGTGCTGCTGGGCGCCGAGCCGCACTGGCAGCTCGGACGCGCCCGCGCGCAGGCGCGCGCCCGGCTCGAGACGCTGATGCGCGACACCGGACTGCAGGTCGACCTCGACACCCCGGTGGCCGACCTGCCGGTGGGCGAGCGCCAACGCCTGGAGATCCTGAAGACGTTGTTCCGCGGCGCGCGCATCCTGATCCTGGACGAGCCCACCGCCGTGCTCACGCCGCAGGAGACCGAAACCCTGTTCGCGGTGCTGCGCCAGTTGCGCGCGCAGGGCACGACGGTGCTGCTGATCACGCACAAGCTGCGCGAGATCCTGGCCCTGTGCGACCACGTCACCGTGATGCGCGGCGGCCGCGTCGTGCTCGACCGCCCGATCGCGGAGGTCACGGTGGACAGCCTGGCGCAGGCCATGGTGGGCCGCCAGGTGCGCCTGGGGCGCGAGGGCGCCGTCGGCGAGGCGCCCGCCCCGGCCGGCGAGCCCCTGCTGCAGGCCGAGGGGCTGCGCGTGGTCGACGCCCTGGGCGTGGTGCGGCTGGACGGCGTGGGCCTGGCGCTGCACGCGGGCGAGATCGTCGGCATCGCCGGCGTCTCGGGCAACGGTCAGAGCGAGCTGCTGGACGTGCTGGCCGGGCTGCAGGCCCCGGCCGCGGGCGCGCTGCGCCTGGGCGGGTGCCGCTTCGAGGCCGGCGCCGGGCGCTGGCTCGACCCGTCCACCGCGCGCGCCCTGGCGCTGGCCCATGTGCCCGAGGACCGTCAGCGCCGCGGGCTGGTGCTGGCCTTCGAGGCCCTGGAGTCGGCCGTGCTGGGTCACCAGCACCTGCCGCGCTATGGGCGCGGCGGCTGGCTGCGCCGGCGCGCCCTGCGCGACGATTGCGCGCAGATGATGGAGCGCTACGACGTCCGCCCGCGCGCGCCCGCGCTGCGCACGGGCAACTTCAGCGGCGGCAACCAGCAGAAGCTGGTGCTCGCGCGCGAGGCCGCGCACGCGCCGCGCGTGCTGCTCGTGGGTCAGCCCACGCGCGGCGTGGACATCGGCGCGATCGAGTTCATCCACGGCCGGCTGCGCGGGCTGCGCGAGGCCGGCGGCGCTGTGCTGCTGGTGTCCTCCGAGCTCGACGAGATCCTGGCGCTGGCCGACCGGGTGCTCGTCATGAACGCCGGCCGCGTGGCCGGCGAGCTGCCCATCGGCCAGTGCACCGAGGCCGCGCTGGGCCGCCTGATGGGCGGCGCCGCGGCACGGCACTGAGCGGGAGCCCCGTCCCCATGTCCACGAGCACCTTCCCGGGCCTGCCGCGCTGGGTCGACGTCGTCGTCCTGCCGGCCTTCAGCCTGGCGCTGGCGCTCGGCGTGGCAGCGCTGGTGTCGATGGCGGTCGGCTTCGACCCCGGCCAGGTGCTGGTGCTGCTGATCAAGGGCGCCTTCGGCTCGCGCGCGGGCATCGGCTACACGCTGTACTACGCCACCACCTTCGTCTTCACCGGCCTGGCCGTGGCCGTGGCGCTGCACGGCGGGCTGTTCAACATCGGCGCCGAGGGCCAGGCCACGGTGGGCGGGCTCTTCGTCGGCCTGGCCGCCCTGGCCTGGGCGGCAGTGCTGCCGCCGGTGCTGATGCTGCCCGCGCTGGTGCTGGCCGGCACGCTGGGCGGGGCGCTGTGGGGCGCGGTGCCGGGCGCGCTGCAGGCCTGGCGCGGCAGCCATGTCGTCATCACGACGATCATGTTCAACTTCGTCGCCTCGGCGCTGCTGTCCTACCTGCTGGTCAACACGCTGAAGGCCCCGGGGCAGATGGCGCCCGAGAGCGCGGCCTTCGACCCCGCCGCGCGCCTGCCCGGCATGCACGAGCTGCTGGGCGCCCTGGGCATTGCCTGGCCACGCACGCCGCTGAACGCGAGCGTGCTGCTGGCCGTGGCGGCGGTGCCGCTGGTGCACCTGCTGCTGCAGCGCACGCGCGCCGGCTACGCGCTGCGCGCGGTGGGCCACGCGCCGGCGGCGGCGCACTACGCCGGCATCCGGCCGGCTGGCGTGACCGTGGGCACGATGGCGTTGTCGGGCGCGCTCGCCGGTCTGGTGGGCGTGAACGAGATCGCCGGCATGCACGGCCGGCTCTTGCTGGATTTCGTCGCGGGTGCCGGCTTCACCGGCATTGCCGTCAGCCTGATCGGGCGCAACCACCCGGTGGGTATCGTCTTCGCGGCGCTGCTGTTCGGCGCGCTCTACCAGGGCGGGGCCGAGCTCAGCTTCGAGCTGCCTGGCTTCTCGCGCGACATGGTCTACATGCTGCAGGGCCTGATCGTGCTCTTCGCCGGGGCGCTGACGCCGGCCGTCGCCGGCTGGCTGCGCGGCGGGCTGCGGGCCGTGCGCAGCGGGCGCAGCCGGGCCGCGGCGCCGGGTGCGGGGGAGGGCGGCGTTGGATGAGGCGCTGAACCTCGCCGCCTGGGCCAACGTGCTCGGCACGCTGGTGGGCAGCACGCTGCGCGTGGCCACCCCGCTGATCCTGTGCGCGCTGGCCGGCGTGCTGAGCGAGCGCTCGGGCGTGGTCGACATCGGCCTCGAGGGCAAGATGCTGATGACGGCCTTCGTCGCCGCCAGCGTCGGCGTGCTCACCGGCTCGACCGTGCTGGCGCTGGGCGCGGCCATCGTCGCCGGCGTGGCGCTGTCGATGCTGCACGGCTATGCCTGCGTCAGCCACCCGGGCGACCAGATGGTCACCGGCATGGCGCTCACGCTGACCGCAGGCGGCTTCACGATGGTGGTGGCGCTGGCCGCCTTCAAGACCGGTGGCCAGACGCCACCGCTGCCGGCCGGAGTGCGCGCCGAGCCCTGGCTCGCGGGGGTGGGGCAGGCGCTGGAGTCGCTGCCGCTGGTAGGGCCCACGCTCGGGCGCTTCCTGTCGCTGGCGCTGTTCGGGCACACGCTGTTTGTCTACGGCGCCTTCGCACTGGCCGGGCTGGTGTGGTGGCTGGTCTACCGCACGCGCTTCGGCCTGCGCCTGCGCGCCGCGGGCGAGAACCCGGCCATGGTGGACGCGGCCGGCGTATCGGTGCTGAAGCTGCGCTACCAGGCGCTGGCGCTCAACGGCGTGCTCGCGGCGCTGGCGGGCTCCTTCCTCGTGCTGGCACTGAACCCGGCCTTCCAGCCGCACATGACGGCCGGCCGCGGTTTCATGGCGCTGGCGGCGCTGATCTTCGGCAAGTGGCACCCGCGCGGCGCGGTGCTGGCCTGCCTGCTGTTCGGCTTCATGGACGCGGTGGCAATACGCCTGCAGGGCGCGCAGCTGCCGGCCGCACTCGGCGGCGGCGCGGTGCCGGTGCAGGCCATCCAGGCTCTGCCCTATGTGCTGACCGTGGTGCTGCTGGCCGGCTTCATCGGCCACGCGGTGGCGCCACGGGCCCTGGGCACGCCTTATGTGAAGGAGCGGCATTGAACGCCACCGAAGACCTGCCCGAGACCACGCTGCAGGCCCTGCTGGCCGCCGCCCGCGCCGCGCGCGGGCGCGCCTACGCGCCCTACTCGCGCTTCGCGGTGGGCGCTGCCGTGCTGGACGAGCAGGGCCGGGTGCACGCCGGCTGCAACGTCGAGAACGCTGCCTACCCCCAGGGCTGGTGTGCCGAGACCTCGGCGCTGGCCGCGATGGTGGGTGCGGGCGGGCGCGCGGCGCGGGCCGTGGTCGTCGTCGGCGAAGCCGACGAACCCGTCACCCCCTGCGGCGGCTGCCGCCAGCGCCTGCGCGAATTCGCGCGTGACGACTGCCCCGTGATCTGCGCCGACGCCACGCGCCTGCGCGCCCGCCACACGCTGGGCGGGCTGCTGCCAGCGAGCTTCGGGCCGAGCCACCTGGGGGTGGAGCGGGCTGGAAGCGCCGAGCCTGCAGCGCCGGCCGCACCGGCCGCACCGGGCACACCGGACACACCGGGCGCCCATGACACCACGAGCACGGCAGACCGCGCGCAGACGCCGGCCGAGGCCGCGCGCCGGGCCCTGGCCTGCCTGGACCTGACCAGCCTGAACGACGCCGACACCGAGGCCGACATCGACCGCCTGTGCGCGCGCGCCGTCGGCCCGCACGGCGCGGTGGCCGCGGTCTGCGTCTGGCCGCGCCTGGCCGCGCACGCGCGCCGGCTGCTGCCGCCGCAGGTGGCGGTGGCGGCGGTGGCCAACTTTCCGCACGGCGGCAGCGACATCGCCGCGGCCGTGGCCGATACGCGCGCCATCGTCGAGGCCGGCGCGCAGGAGGTCGACGTCGTGCTGCCCTGGCGCGATCTGGATGCCGCTCCGGCGCTGCTGGCCGCGGTGCGCCGCGCCTGCCCCGGCCTGCGGCTCAAGGTCATCCTGGAGACCGGCGAGCTGGCCGATCCGGCCACGGTGCGGCGAGCCTGTCGCATCGCGCTGGAGGCCGGCGCCGACTTCCTGAAGACCAGCACCGGCAAGGTGCGCGTCAACGCCACACCCGAGGCCGCGCGGCTGCTGCTGCAGGCCATCGCCGCCGACCCCGCCGCCCGCCACCGCGTCGGCTTCAAGCCCGCCGGCGGCATCCGCACCGTGGCCGACGCCACGCGCTACATGGCCCTGGTCACCGAGAGCCTGGGCGCCGAGGCCGTGAACCCGCAGCGCTTTCGGATCGGCGCGAGCGGGCTGCTGGACGACATCCTTGCGGTGCTGGGTGGGGGTGGCGCGGTCGCCGGCCGGGGCGGCTACTGAGCGGCCGCTCGCACACCATGAACCAGACCCGTTCCCGCGTCAGGAAGTCGCGCAGGAAGTTGTTCAACGATCAGTGCGGTCGCAGGTGATCAAGGTGTCGGGGGCAGGCTGGGCTGATTCCGCGGAGCCGGGTCACTCGAGCACGACGAGATGCTCGGCACGCGCGCCGGGTACGACCTCCAGTGCGATGCGGCGATCGAAAGTCACGAAGCGCCCTTCGTGGCGCACCGCCAGTGCCAGCAGGTAGGCGTCCGTGACCTGCCGATGGCCGAGCACGCGGCTCCAGTCGAGCACGCCCAGGCTCAGAAGGCTCAGGTCATCAGGCCAGAAAACGTGCGCCTCGCCGGCAGCGGCTTCCATCAGTCTTTCCGCGACCTGCGCCGCTGGCAGCGCGCCCGGATAGGAGGGCTACGACATGATTCGCAGGCACCCGTTCTGCGTCAGCGGACAGGATGCCCAACCGGATGGCAACGCGCTTTCGAGCCAACGGTGTGCTGCCCCATGGTGGACGTGTGCCCCGTCGAGGAGGGCGATCAGGACATTGACGTCCAGCAGGGCGCGCATCACGCGCCTTCGCTGTCCCGCAGGCGGTCGATGTCGTTGTTCGTGACGGGACGCCCGCGCGACGCGAAGGGACGGAATCCCCCGGTGGCGCTTGTTTCATGGCCGGACGATGTCGCGTGATGCGCCGACCCCAACAACGCTGCGCGCAGCAGGCGCGAGACCACTTGGCCTGCGGACTCGCGGTCCCGACGGGCGATTTCCTTCGCCGCCGCGAGCACGTCGTCGTCGATGTCGAGCGTGGTGCGCATCCATGGCCCCTACGATCGGATGCGTTGATTCTATAGCATCAGATCATCAAATCATCATCGCTGCGGCTTCGTCCTTCAGCCTCTGATCCACCATGCGCCGCGCCGGCGCCGTGAACCCGCAGCGCTATCAGGTCAGCGCGAGCGGGCTGCTGGACGATATCGTGCCGGCGCCGGGTGGGGGTGGCGCCGTCGCCGGCCGCTGGCGGACCGATGAGGTCCCACAGGTTGCCGTAGAGGTCGCGAAAGACCGCCACCGTCCCGTACGGCTGCGGGCTGGGCCCCCTGACGAACTCGACGCCCTGGGACAGGTAGTGCGCGAAGTCGCGCTCGAAGTCGTCGGTCTCGAGGAACAGGAAGACCCGCCCGCCGGTCTGGTCACCGACAAGGGCCTGCTGCGTGGGGTTGGAAGCCCGGGCCAGCAGGAGCCGCGACTCGCGTGCGCCCGGGGGCGCGATCACGACCCAGCGCTTGTCCTGGGCGGGGACAGGCGTGTCCTCGACCAGCGTGAAGCCGAGCTTGCCGACGTAGAAGGCGAGCGCCTCGTCGTAGTCGCGCACGACGACACAGACGAGGCCGAGGTGTTGGGCCATGGCCTCAAGCCGCGCCGCGGGCGCTCACAGGCTCCGGGTGGCGGGTCGGTTCGACGGGCGTGCCGTCGAGCGTGGCCCGGGCGCCGCGGAAGCAGTCGACACCTGCCGGGACCACGACGCCCGACTGCGCAGACTCCGTCCAGATGTGCGAGGTGATGGTCACCGAATCCGGCTCGTCGAAGGCGCCGCGCGAAATCCCACGGACCTGCGGCCAGCGCTCGAAACTCAGCGAGACCGTGGTGCCGCAGCGCGGGCAGAAGTGCACGTACACCTGCCGGCCGCTGCCCTCGGAGCGGTGCGCGTGCTGCGACATCGGCGCACCGGTGAATTCCACGGCGCCGATGTCGTAGCTCACCTGGGCGTAGAACGACGTGCCCGTCATGCGCTGGCAGAACCGGCAGTGGCAGACGAGGGTGCGCAGCGGCTCGCCGATGGCCCGGAAGCGGACGGCGCCGCACAGGCAGCCGCCTTCGCGCGTGGTGGTCATGGACATCTCCAGGGCTTGCGGCCCGGGCGGGTGCCCTGGCCCGGACGGCCCGCGATCAGGCGGAGAAGCTTACGCCAGCTTCTCCAGGGGCATCAGGCCGATCAGATACCCGATGCCATCACCGCACCGTGCCGGGGGCTCGCTCCGTCCGCTGGCGCTGAAGTCCTGGCGCGCGCCGCGGGTGCACCGAAGTCACGGCGTCTCACGCGACTGCAGCCGGTGGTAGCGGTGCTGGCGCCGGGCTTCGTCCAGGCGCATGCCGCCCCGCACGGCCTGGCGGATGGCATCCTCCGCCGCCTGGATGTCCTCGGCGACCTGGAGCAGGGCCTGCTCGTGGGAGCGCGGGATCACGACGACGCCATCAGCGTCACCGCGGACGATGTCGCCCGGGGCCACGCGGGCGTCGCCGATGTTCACGACCACCCCAGTGGCCTCGACCTGCACCCGGTCCTTTCCGGTGCGCATCCAGTGGGCCCGGCTGAACACGGGATAGCCCAGTTCCAGGCACAGCGCGGTGTCCCGGCAGATGCCGTCGATGACGGTGCCGGCGATCCCTCGCCGGTGAGCGATCTCCGTCAGGATGTCGCCCCAGACGGTGGCGTTGTCGCGGCCGCCGTTGTCCAGCACGATCACGCTGCCGGGCGGCACATCGTCGATGAAGTCGCCCACCGTGCCGGGCGGCTGGCCAGCCGGCCCGTAGAGCAGCGTCCAGGCACGCCCTGCCATGCGGAAGGAAGGGGCGCGCGGGAGGATGCGATGGCACTGGCCTGCGATGCCCAGCTTGTCCAGCGCATCGCTCAGCGTGGAGGTGTCGAGCGCCGCGGCGCGGCGGACGTTGCCGTCTTGAACGTCCTTCATGGCGAACCCGCCTTCAACATGTGCTCATAGGCGCCCCCCATCACCTGGCTGATGGGAACGCCGGCCCGCAGGTCCTGGGCCATGGCCGTCTCGCGCGCGACGATGGCCTCGGCGGCTTCCAGCACCCGCTCGAACTCGGCTCGGGCGATCACGATGACACCGCTGCGGTCGGCGAGGACGCCGTCTCCGGGGTGAACGACCGTGTCACCCAGCATCACGGGCACCTGGGTGCCGAGCTCCACCACCCGGCCACGCGCCGTGCGGCAGGTCAGCGAGCGCGCCCACACCGGAAAGCCGCAGGCGACGGCCTCGTCCACGTCACGCAGCGGCCCGTCGGCGACGACCCCGGCGACGCCGCGCATCCTGGCGCCCAGCGTGAGCAGGCCGCCCCAGCATCCGGCTTCCACGCCGCTGCGCTGCTCGATGACGATGACCTCGTCGGGCCCGGCCAGCTCGATGGCCGCGCACCCCAGGTGCCGGGCAGGGCCCGGGGGCGGATGGCCGGGACCGACCTTCATGGTCACTGCCCAGCCGGCGATGCGGCCGTCGCCACTGCGCTGGGGGATGCCCGTGACGGCACCGGGCAGCCCGAGCCTGTCCAGCGCGTCGGAGACGGCGCAGACGTCGAGCCGGCGCAGGCGCTGCAACAGGAGATCGATCATGACCAGGCCCGTGCCTGGTCGACCAGGCGGGTCGCCAGGGCCTCGGGAGCGCTGTAGAACGGCGAGTGGTCGCTGTCGAGGGTCGTCACCGTCTCGATGCCGGCACGGCGGTGCATCATGCGCTGGTGACCGATCGATATCGCCTGATCGGCGCTGCACTCGACGTAGGCGCGGGCAGGCAGGGGGCCCACGGGCTGCGACACGCGCTGCAACAGCGGCAGCATCGGCTCGGCGCGCAGCCTGGAGACGGCCGAGCCGGCCACGGCGGGAGGGCACCGGCCGTAGAACACCTCCGCGGCGCGCTCGTCCCGGATCCCGGTCGTGAGCAGGCCCCGGCGCATGGCGGCGACCGTCCTGCTGGCCTGGTCGGTCATCGCAAGCTGGATGAGGCGCTCCCCGGGCAGGGGCACGAAGGCGCAGACGTAGACGAGGCCGGCGGCCAGGCCGGGGTTGCGTGCCGCGGTCTCGGTGATGACGAGCCCGCCCATGCTGTGGCCGACCAGGATCAGCGGGCCCGAGGCGCCGCGCGATGCCTCGACCACCCGCTGCACAAAGCCGCCCAGCGTGACGCGCCAGGCCGGTGTGCGATCGCTGCCGTGTCCGGGCAGGTCAGGCGCGATCACCGCGTGGCCCTGCGCCTTCAGGCGGGGCTCGAGCGCCTCCCAGCACCAGGCGCCATGCCATGAGCCGTGAACAAGCAGGAAGGTGGCCATGTCCGGTACCTCGGGCAGTTCAATCGATGCGGATGTTGTGCTTGCGGATGATCTCGCCCCAACGGGCGCGCTCCGCTCGCGTGTAGCTCGTCATCTGCTCGGGCGTCGTGGGCAGCGTCTCCACCCCCAGCGACTCGAGCCGCTGCTTCAGCGCCGGGTTGGCCAGCGCCGCGTGCAGTGCCGCGTGGAAGCTGGCGCGCAGGTCCGCCGGCGTCGCCGGCGAGGCCACGACCGCCTGCCAGGCCGAGGACTCGAAGTTGCTGAAACCCTGCTCGTGGAAGGTGGCCACATCGGGCAGGGCCTGGGCGCGCTGGAGGCTGGCGATGGCAATGCCGCGTATCTTGCCCGCCGCGATGAAGGCCTTGGCGCTCGCCAGATCGACCATGCCGGCCTTGATCTGCCCGCCGACCATGTCGTTGAGCAGCGGGCCGCCGCCCCGGTACGGCACATGGACCATGTTCGCGCCGATCAGGTCCTTCACCAGCTCGCCGGCCAGATGATGGGGGCTGCCCGGCCCCGAAGAGCCGTACGAGACACCGCCCGCGGTGCTCCGCGACCAGGCGACGAACTCGCTGAGGTTGCGCGCCGGGGCGCTGGGCGCGACGGCCAGCAT
Source organism: Rubrivivax sp. (assembly GCA_044375195.1). Taxonomy (GTDB): domain Bacteria; phylum Pseudomonadota; class Gammaproteobacteria; order Burkholderiales; family Burkholderiaceae_C; genus Rubrivivax. Next base: position 26,478 of record JBILNB010000013.1, read on the forward strand.
CAGCGGCACGCGCGCCAGCATGCTGATCGGGGCAAGATCCTTGTCCGGGTCGTAGGGGATCCGGCTCAGCAGGTGCGGCATCGTCGCCAGCGTGGCGAAGTCGGCGTTGAACAGCATCGGCACCCGGGCCGTCGCCACGTACTGCGCCGCGATGGTGGTGCCGGCCCCCGGCTTGTTCGTGACGACGACGGTCCTGTCCAGGGCCTTGGCGATGCCGTCGGCCACCATGCGCCCCACCGCGTCGGCGGCCGATCCGGGTGGGTAGCCCAGCACGTATTCGAGAGCCTGCGGGCTCTGCGCCCGGCCGGCAGCGGGCAGCAGCGGCAGCGTCAGCCCGGCCAGGGCCGACCGTCGGGTCAGGGTGGAGGTGTCCATCGGGTGTCTCCTGCGGGTTGGGGTAGGGAAAGTCGATGCCAGGCGCCGGGCGGTCAACGCCAGCTCATGAAGGCCAGCCCGATGCCGGTGCCGGCAGGCGTGCGGTAGACCGGGATGTACTCGGTGAAGTCCGGGCGCAGGTGGCTCGTTGCCCCGGCCACGGCGACCCAGTTGCGGATCTCGGACGAGCCGGACAGCAGAGCCTGCTGAGGGATGGCCCGCAGCGCGGTCGCATCACCGGCCCGCAGCGCCGCGACCAGCTGCCGGTCGAAGGCTTCCTCGCACAGGAAGTGGCTCAGCCCCCCCGAGGCCACGACGGCCACGCGGGCGGGGGATGCCGCGGCCTCGAGCACCCGGCGGATGCTGCAGCCGATGTCATGGCAGCGCGCCGCCGTCGGCGTGTTGGGCGGGAAATAGGTGTTGAGCATCACCGGCAGCATCGGGACGCTCAGGTCCTTCATCAGCCGCTGGATGACGAACCCGAAGGCATGGCCGAACCCGCGCTGCGTCGGGTCGGGCACCCCGGCGCAGGAGGTGACGTCCACGCCCTCGCGGATCAGTCCCTCGATCAGCTCGGTGGCCAGACCGGGCACGCCGGGATGGCGGTGCGGCAGGTCCATCCGGTAGCCGGCCCAGAAGCTGAGGTCAGCCCACGGGGGCATGCCCTGCAGGTGTTCCGCCGGCTTCATGACCATCTCCTCGCCGCGGTAGACCGCCACGGCCGGGAAGTTGTCCGGCGAGAACAGCTCGCCCTGGTCGTCGCCGACGACCAGCACCACGTCGGGCGCCGCCTCCCGCAGCTGCGCCGCCAGATGGTCCAGCGCGGCCTCGGCCCGGGCGGCCAACGCGGGGAAGCCCGCGGGGTCGCTCTGGCGGCCGAACGGCTCGCCTCGCTCCTCGACCAGTTGCTCGTAGGACACCAGCCGGCCGTCGAGCGTGTTCAGCGCCTTGTTGCGCCGGTCGTCGAGCGAGCGCAAGGCCCACTGCGAGCCGCCCAGCACGAGCAGCGGGCTGTGCGAAGCGCCCAGACCCAGCACGATCCTGGCCATGGCTCGCGGCCCCCTACATGCCGAGGCCCTTGCGGGCGTCGGCGGCGGACAGATATCGGTTCGCCTCGGTCGCGCGGCCGGGCGCGCCGCCACGGGCACGCAGCCGCGGGAACAGCAAACGCGCGTTGTTCTCGTAGATGTTGGCGCGGTCCTGGGGCGTGAGGAACTCGATCTCGTCGACCAGGGCCTTGATGTCGTCGAAGGAGCGGCCGGTCTCCGGATTCAGCGCGGTGCCCGAGCCCGGGTTCTCGGTGCCGAAGACCACACGCTCGCTGCCGACCAGCTTGACGAGCAGGGCGATCGAGTCCCGGGTATGGAGGACGGTGTCGAACCACATGCGCTTGAGGCTCTGGTCGAAGCTTTCCGCGAGCGGGAAGCTCTTGGCCATCACGGGGTGCAGGCGCTCGGCGCGCCAGCGGCCGATCTGGTAGGGGACGGCGCCACCGCCGTGGGAGACGATGACCTTGAGCCTGGGAAAGTCCAGGAAGACGCGCGAGTTCGCCAGCGCCAGCACGGCCAGGCTCTCCTCGTCGATGAAGTGCGTGCTGTAGGTGCCCCGGCCGCTCTGGTTGCCGCTCGAATGGACGTGGGCCGGGATGTCGAGTTCGCAGAGCTTCTCGTACAGCGGGTACCAGTACTCGTGGTCGAGCGTCGGCGTGGCGTTGTCGCCTTCCCCGGGATCGGGGTTGAGCAGGCAGCCGACGAAGCCCAGTTCCCGCACGCAGCGCTCGAGCTCGGGCAGCGACGTGGTGATGGGCTCGCCCACCGGTTGCGGCAAGGCGGCGATGGCCGCGAAGCGATCAGGCAGCAGGCGGCAGAACTGCGCGATGTAGCTGTTCACCCCCTCGATCCAGCGGTGCGCCACCCGGCCCGGCTTCTCGGCCTGGAACAGCGTGAAGGGGCGGGGCGAGATCAGCTGGACATCCGTCCCGGCCAGGTCCAGGGCATCGAGGTTGCGTCGGGTCTCGGGCAGCGACAGCATCTCGTCGTCCGAGAACGCCGGGGGCGGCGTGCCGTAGCTGGCACGGCTGGCGAGCAGCAGCGTGTACCAGGCATACAGCCGGGGCGAGGCGCACAGGTGGCCGTGGACATCGATGATCATGGGGGTGTCACCTGGGCGGGCTTCAGGCATGGCGCTGCCGCAGTTCGCGCTTCAGCAACTTGCCGCTGGGGTTCTTGGGCAGCGCGTCGACGAAGATCACGCGCTTGGGGGTCTTGAAGGCCGCCAGGTGTTCCCGGCAGGCGCTGATCAGGCTCTCCTCGCTGAGTTCATGGCCGGGCTTGCGGACGACCACCGCGGTCACGGCCTCGATCCAGCGCGGATCGGGCAGGCCGATGACCGCCACTTCGGACACCCCGGGGATCCGGTAGAGCGCTTCCTCGACCTCGCGGCTGGCAACGTTCTCCCCGCCGGTCTTGATCATGTCCTTCTTGCGATCGACGACCGTGATGTAGCCCTCGTCGTCGATCGTGCCGAGGTCGCCGCTGTGGAACCAGCCGCCCTCGAAGGCCGCGCGGGTCTTGTCGTCGTCGTGGTAGTAACCGCTCAGCAACTGCGGCGAACGGTGCACGATCTCCCCGACCTGACCAACCGCGACGTCGCGCATCGCGTCGTCGACGATGCGCGTCTCGACGTTCAGTGCGGCCCGGCCGGCGGAGCCGGCCTTGCGCATCTGGTCCTCGGGCTTGAGCACCGTGGCCACGGGCGCGATCTCGGTCTGCCCGTACAGGTTCCACAGCCGCACGTTCGGCAGGCGCTGCTGCAACTCCTTGAGCACCTCCACCGGCATGATCGACGCGCCGTAGTAGCCCTTGGCCAGGCATGACAGATCGGTGGCATCGAAGGCCGGGCAGCGCAGCAGCGAGATCCAGACGGTGGGCGGGGCGAAGAACGACGTGATGCCGTGGCGCCCCATCATCGCCAGCAGGTTGTCGGCCGTGGGCCGGGCGGTGATGTGGTTCGTCGCCCCCACGTAGATGCAGGGGCCGAGAAAGACGTCGAGCTGGGCGCAGTGGTACAGCGGCAAGGCGTGCAGGACGCGATCGCCCTCGGCGATCTCCGCATCGACCAGGCAGGTGACGTATTCCGAGATCACGGCCTGGTGCGTGAGCATGGCGCCCTTGGGCCGGGACTCGGTGCCGCTGGTGTAGACGATCTGCGCCAGCATCGATCCGTCCAGCGCCACGTCCGGGGCCGGCGCCTCCTGGCGCACCAGTTGCTCGAAGTCGAGCATCCCCGGCAGCGGCGTGCCCGTCTCCTCGGACGGCAGCCACAGGAACCGCTCGACGCGGGTACCTGCGGCCGCCTGCCGCCCCAGCTCGGCCAGACCGCTGTCCAGCGCCAGCATCCGGGCGCCGCAATGGTCGAGGATGTAGCGCACGTCCTCGGCGTTGAGCATGAAGTTGATCGGGACGAAGACGGCGCCCAGGCGCGCGGCCGCAAAACGCAGCGCAGCAAAGGCGTGCGAATTGCGGGCCAGCACGGCGACCCGGTCCCCGGGCCCGACACCCTGGCCGGCCAAGGCCGCCGCCAGCCGGTTGCAGACCTCGTCGAACTCGGCGTAGGTCCAGGCCACGGCGCCGCAGAGGATGGCAGGCTTGTCCGGATGCCGCCGGGCGCTGCGGCGCAGCAGGTCGCCCAGGGTCTGTCTCGCAATCATCTCGTTCATGGCTGATCGGGGGTTCAGCGGTCTTGCACGACGGCCACCGCCTCCAGCTGCAGCAGCATCCCGTGCTGCAGGTCGTAGGCCAGGATGTGGCGAGCCGGTCGGTCGTGCGGGTCGGGGAAACACGCGATCCATTCGGCATTGACGGGCTCGCGCGCGGCGGGGTCCTTCAGGTAGACGGTGACGCGGACCACGTCGTCGAGGCTGGCGCCCCCGGCCTGCAGCAGCGTGCGCAGGTGGGCGAAGGCCCAGCGCGCCTGGGCAGGGGCATCGGGCGCCACCCGGCCGGTGGCCGGGTCCACGCCGGCGATCCCGGAGGAGTAGATCGTGTTGCCCACGCGGGCGCCCATCGGTATCGGGGCGCCGCCGTGGGTCACGCCGGGAACCTCCAGCGATCGACCGCGACGCACCGAGCGCCCCGGGTCCGGTGTCGTGCCAGTGGTCATCGCCTCTGCCTTTCGAAACTGCGGCCCAGGCTCAGCGGCCCGTCACACTGACGGGCATCGAGCTGAGCCCGCGGAACACGGGCGAGTGCATGCGAACGACGCGGTCGTGCAGCACGTCGAAGCTGCGAATGCGCGCAAACCACTCCTCCAGGAAGATGCGGCTCATGGCCTTGGCAAGTTGCGAGCCCAGGCAGAAGTGGGTGCCGTGACCCATGGCCAGATGCCGCTCGGGCGTGCGCGTCAGGTCGAAGGTGTCGGGATCCGGGAACTTGCGCTCGTCGCGGTTGGCCGAGCCGTACATCACGAGCACGCTCTGGCCCGCCTGGATCAGCTGGCCGTGCAGGGCGATGTCCTGCGTCGCGACGCGATGGAAACGCTGGGTCGGCGTGTCGTAGCGCAGCATTTCCTCCACGGCCTGGGGCGCCATCGACAGGTCCGATGCCAGCAGCCGAGCCTGTTCGGGGTGCGCGTGCAGCGCCAGCATGGCGTTGCCGATGAAGCTGGAAGCGCTTTCGATGCCCGCGCCCAGCAGGGTGCCGACGGTGTGGACCAGGTCCGTCGCGGTGAGCTTGTTGCCCTCCACCTCTGCAGCGATCAGGGCGCTGATGAGATCGTCGCGAGGCTCCTCCCGCCGGGCCTCGATGGTGGCCGAGGCGTACTCGACCATGGCCTTGCGGGCCTGCACGCCGGAAGGCGGCAGCTGGCGTGTGACGGGGTCGCGATAGATCAGCCCGTCGACCCACTTCTTGAGCTGCACATGGTCGGCACGGTCGAAGCCCAGGATGGCGCAGATGGTCGATGTGCTGATGCGCGCGGACAGCTGCTGGATCAGGTCGCCGCCGCCCATCGACACGAACTCGTCCAGGAATTCGGTCGTGATGCTGCGCATGCGCGCCTCACGCTCGAGCACCTTGCCACGCATGAAGGCGGCGTTGACCAGGCTGCGCAGCCGGGTGTGCTTGGGGGGATCGCTGGTGCCCAGCGTATTGCCCATGCGGGCGGGATCGTCGTCCAGCACATTGCCGCGGGCCGATGAGAACCGGGCCGGATCGCTGCAGGCCATCGCGACGTCCTCGTAGCGGGACAGCGCCCAGGCGCGAGCGGTCTCGCACCAGTACACCGGGCTGTCCCTGCGCAGGACGGCGTAGTAGGGGTAGGGGTCCTCCTGGACATCGACCGAATAGGGGTCGAAGACAAAGGGAGTGGGTATCGACATGGGCTGGTCTTGATCTGGTTTGCGCATACTAGATTGGATCCAATCGTGGATGGTATCGGGGATTACCATAGGATTCCTTGGCCACTTGCCACGCGGCAACCCCTTCCTGGCCGCAGCCGGCGCAGCGGCCGGAATGCCCGACGACGGCGCGAGAAGGGCCCGGCGCTGGTACGCCCACCCCCGACAGACCGGACACGCTAGACTCGTTTCATGGAAGCTTCCGAGAGCACGCTGCGCCACGACAGGAAGCCCAGGTCGGTGGAGCTGGCGATCCAGCAGATCCGGGCCAAGGTCGTTTCGGGTGAGTTGCATCCCGGCGAGCAGATTCGCCAGCACGAGATGGCCGACGAACTCGGCGTGAGCCGAATGCCGCTGCGCGAGGCCTTGAACGTGCTGGCCGAACAGGGCCTGCTGATGCACCGGCCCAATGCCGGTTACTTCGTCGCCAAGCGGGCCCCGAACGAACTGGCCCAGATCCGGCGGATCCTGGAACTGCTCGAAAACGAGCTGCTGGTCTCGATCGAATGGCCCGATCCAGACTACCTGTCGCAGTTGCGGGAGCTGAACCGCAGGATGCGGGAGTGCGCGGCCTCGGACCACTGGAGTCCGCTGGTCGCGCTGAACCGCGAGTTCCACCTGCAGGTCTATTCGCTCTCGCCTTCCAAGCTCATCCTCGGCGAGGTCAAGCGGCTGTGGGGACTGGCCGATCTGTTCATCGCGGCCAAGATGGCGGATTCGCAGGCCCGGCACCGCACGGTCGAGGAGCACGAGCAGATCATCGAGGGCCTGGCATCCCGCGACATGGCGCGCTGCCTCGCCGCCATGGACATGCATCGGGCGAGCACCTCGCGGGGATTGCCGCCCGACATCGCAAGCGCCCGCATGCGAAATCTGCAACCGGCCTAGTGCCCTGGCAATGGCGGGCCCGCTGCCGGGTCCCGCCCGATTCCTCGACCCACCCCTCCGGAGCCTTGTCCATGCCCATCCCGAACCGCCGCCAAGCCCTGGCCGCCGCCGCCGCCCTGCTCGCCGCACCGTCCCTGCGCGCCCAGGCCTGGCCCAGCCGGCCGATCCGGCTGGTCGTGCCCTTCCCGCCCGGCGGGCTGATCGACCAGATGGCGCGGCTGATGGCGCCGCGGCTGGCAGCCGAGCTGGGCCAGGCGGTGGTCATCGACAACAAGCCCGGCGCCGGCGGCAATCTCGGCGCGGCCGAGGCGGCGCGCGCGCCGGCCGACGGCCACACGCTGCTGATGGCCTCGCCGCCGCTGACCATCAGCCCGGCGCTGTACCCCCAGCTGCCCTACAAGCCCGAGCAGATCGTGCCCATCGGGTTGGTGGGCCGCGTGCCCAACGTGCTGCTGGTCAACCCGAAGAGCGGCATCGCCTCGGTGGCCGAGCTGCTGGCCCGCGCCAAGGCGGCGCCGGGCAAGCTGAACTACGCCTCCAACGGCAACGGCACCTCGCTGCACCTGAGCGCCGAGCTGCTGAAGGCCGCCACCGGCACGCAGATCACGCACATCCCCTACAAGGGCGCGGCGGCGGCGGTGACGGCGCTGATCGCGGGCGAGGTCGACACCATGTTCGAGAACCTGCCCAGCGTGCTCGGCCAGGTGCGCGCCGGCGCGGTGAAGGCGCTGGCCGTGACCACCCGCACGCGCAGCAAGGCCCTGCCCGACGTGCCCGCGTTGGCCGAGGCCGGCGTGCCCGACTTCGACGTCAGCGCCTTCTACGGCCTGGCGGCGCCGGCCGGCGTACCGGCCGAGGTGCTGGCGCGCGTGGAGCGCGCGCTCGAGGCCGTGGCCCGCGATGGCGAGATCGTGGCCGCGATGGAACGCAGCGGCGCCACCGTGGGCTTCACCGGCGCGCGCGCCACGACGGAGTTCATGGCCCGCGACGGCGCGAACTGGAAGCGCGTCGTCGAGGTGGCGAAGATCAAGCTCGACTGAGAGCCTGAGACGCGCGCAAACCGGACCCGCGAAGGACCTCAAGACGATGCAGAACCCCTCGACCTCGACGCCAGGCACACAGGCCTCCAAAGCCGCCCCGGGCCCTGGCGACCAGCCCGCGCGCGTGGGCCTCATCGGCCTGGGCGCCATGGGCGGCGGCATGGCCGCCTCGCTGCGGCGCGCCGGCCTGGCGCCGCACGTCTTCGACATCCGCCCGGGCGTGGCCGAGGCCTTCGCGCGCGACGGCGGCACCGCCTGCGCCAGCGTGACCGGGCTGGCCGCGGCCTGCGATGTCGTCATCAGCGTCGTCGTCAACGCGCAGCAGACCGAGGACGTGCTCTTCGGCAGCGGCGGCGCGGCGGCGGCCATGCGCCCGGGCAGCGTCTTCGTGATGTGCTCCACGGTAGACCCCAACGTCTCCATCGCCTTCGAGCAACGGCTGCAGGCGCTGGGGCTGCACTACCTGGACGCGCCCATCTCCGGCGGCGCCGCCAAGGCCGCCGCGGGCCAGATGACGATGATGACGGCCGGCTCCCCCGAGGCCTACGCGCGCTGCGGCGGCATGCTCGACGCGATGGCCGGCAAGGTCTACCGCCTGGGCGACCGCGCCGGCGCGGGCAGCAAGGTCAAGATCATCAACCAGCTGCTGGCCGGCGTGCACATCGCCGCCGCGGCCGAGGCCATGGCCCTGGGCCTGCGCGAGGGCGTGGACGCGGCGGCGCTGTACGAGGTCATCACCCACAGCGCCGGCAACAGCTGGATGTTCGAGAACCGCATGGCCCACGTGCTGGCGGGCGACTACACGCCGCTGTCGGCGGTGGACATCTTCGTCAAGGACCTCGGGCTCGTGCTCGACACCGCCCGCGCGACAAAGTTCCCGCTCCCGCTGGCCGCCACCGCGCACCAGATGTTCATGCAGGCCTCCAGCGCCGGCTTCGGGCGCGAGGACGACAGCGCGGTGATCAAGATCTTCCCGGGGATCGAGCTGCCCCGGGGCCGGTGAGTCCATGTGCGGCCGGGCCTGACCCGTTGGCTCCGAGGCGGCTTGCCACCAGTTCCGCACGGACGACAATCGAGCCGACGCGATGAATCCACGATGAGCGCCGCGAACGCCACCGCCGCCGAGACCTTCGAGGCCGCCCACCCGGCGCGCTGGTGGCACCGGCTGGACGACGGGCGCATCCAGTGCGACCTCTGCCCGCGCGAGTGCAGGCTGCACGAGGGCCAGCGCGGGCTGTGCTTCGTGCGCGCGCGCCAGGGCGACGCGATGGTGCTCACCACCTACGGCCGCAGCTCGGGCTTCTGCGTCGACCCGATCGAGAAGAAGCCGCTGAACCACTTCCACCCGGGCACGCCGGTCTTCAGCTTCGGCACGGCCGGCTGCAACCTCGCCTGCAAGTTCTGCCAGAACTGGGACATCTCCAAGAGCCGCGAGATGGACCGGCTGATGAACGTGGCCCCGCCGGCGCTGATCGCCGCGGCGGCGAAGCACACGCAGAGCGCGAGCGTGGCCTACACCTACAACGACCCGGTGATCTTCGCCGAGTACGCGCTGGACGCGGCCGACGCCTGCCGCGAGCAGGGCCTGTACAACGTGGCGGTGACCGCGGGCTACATCCACGCCGCGCCGCGGCGCGAGTTCTTCGCCAAGATGGACGCGGCCAACGTCGACCTGAAGGCCTTCACCGAGGACTTCTACTTCCGCCTGACCGGCGCCCACCTGAACCCGGTGCTCGAGACGCTCGAGTACATCGTCCACGACACGAACTGCTGGCTCGAGATCACCACGCTGCTGATCCCCGGCCAGAACGACAGCCCGGCGGAGATCGAGGCGCTGGCGCGCTGGGTGCATGACCACCTGGGCCCGGACGTGCCGCTGCACTTCACCGCCTTCAGCCCGAACTACCGCATGACGGACATCGAGCGCACGCCGCAGCGGACGCTGACGATGGCGCGCGCCGTCGCGCGCCAGCAGGGCCTGCGCCACGTCTACACCGGCAACGTGCACGACACCGTGGGCGGCACGACCCTGTGCCCCGGCTGCGGCCAGGCGCTGATCGTGCGCGACTGGCATCTGCTGAAGCAGTACACGCTCGACGCGCAGGGCGGCTGCCCGCACTGCGGCACCGCGATCGCCGGCCGCTGGGACGCTGCAGCCGGCACCTTCGGCAACCGCCGCATCCCGGTGCGGCTGGTGGTGAGCTGAGGCACCGGGCCGGAACCCGCGCATGACCCTCGGTTTCGACGACTACCGCCGGCACGACGCGCTCGGCCTGGCTGCCGCGGTCCGGCGCGGCGATTTCAGCGCGGCGGAGGTGATGCAGGCCGCGCTCGAGCGGCTGCATGCGGTCAACCCGATGGTGGGCGCGGTCACCTGGCTCGACGAGGCACTGGCCGAGCGCCTGTGCCGGGCCGGGCCCGACCCGTCCGCCGCAGACCATGGCCCCCTCGCGGGTGTGCCCTACTTCATCAAGGACCTGCACGCCCCGGTGCGCGGCGTGCCGCTGCGCCACGGCAGCCGGCTGTTCGAGGGCCAGGTGTTCGACTTCGACAGCGAGACCGTGGCGCGCCTGCGCCGTGCAGGCCTGCGCATCCTCGGCCGCACGGCCGCGCCCGAGTTCGGCATGAACGTCTCCACCGAGCCGGTGCTGACCGGCCCGACGCGCAACCCCTGGAGCCTGCAGCACAGCGCCGGGGGCTCCAGCGGCGGGGCCGCGGCGGCGGTGGCCGCCGGCATCGTGCCGGCCGCGCACGCCACCGACAGTGGCGGCTCGATCCGCATCCCGGCCTCGGTCACCGGCCTCGTCGGACTGAAACCCACACGCGGCCTGATCCCGACCGGGCCGCACCGCGGTGACGCATCGCACGGCATGAGCCACGAGCACGCCGTGACGCGCACCGTGCGCGACTGCGCGGCGCTGCTGGACGCGGTCGCCGGCCCCGACGTCGGAGCCCCCTATTTCACGCCGAAGCCGGCCCTGCCCTACCTGCAGGCCCTGGCCACCCCGCCGCGGCGGCTGCGCATCGCCTTCACCGTGCACGACTTCACCGGGGCCCCGGTGCACCCCGACTGCGCCGAGGCGGTCGAGGCCGCCGCGTGGCGCCTGCAGACCCTGGGCCACGCAGTGGAACCCGCAGCCCCGGCCTTCGACGCGCCCGCCCTGTTCGCCGCCAGCACCAAGCTGCTGCTGACCGGCCTGGCCGCGCAGGTGGCGGCGCGCGAGCAGCAGCTCGGCCGCGCCGCGCGCGAGGACGAGCTCGAACCGCTCACGCGCGCCGCGGTCGAGATGGGCCGCCGCGTCAGCGGCATCGAGTACGCCGCGCAGTTGCCGGTCTTCAACGCCCAGGTGCGCCGCCTGGCGGCCTTCTTCGAGACCTGGGACGTGCTGCTGACGCCCGCGCTCGCGCAGCCGCCGGCGCGCCTGGGCGAACTGCACACACGCAGCACCGACATCGAGGACTACGGCCGCATGATGCGCCGCTACACGCCCTTCACCGGCCCGTTCAACGCCACCGGCCAGCCCGCCGTGAGCCTGCCGCTGCACTGGAACGCCGACGGCCTGCCCGTCGGCGTGCAGGCCGTGGCGCGCTTCGGCGACGACAGCACGCTGCTGCAGCTCGCGCGCGAGCTCGAGCAGGCCGTTGGCGGTTTCGACCGCGTGGCGCCGCTCGCATGTGCCGACCTTGCCTCGAAAGACCTCGCACCATGATCCTGGGCTGCATCGCCGACGACTTCACCGGCGCCACCGACCTGGCCAACAACCTCGTGCGCGCCGGCATGCGCACCGTGCAGACCATCGGCGTGCCCGAGGGTGATGCCGCCTCGGCCGGCCTCACCGGGGTGGACGCGGTCGTCGTCGCGCTGAAGTCGCGCACCGCGCCGGTGGACGAAGCCGTGGCGCAGTCGCTCGCGGCCTGCGGCTGGCTGCGCGCGGGCGGCGCGCGCCAGGTCTACTTCAAGGTCTGCTCGACCTTCGACTCCACGCCGCGCGGCAACATCGGCCCGGTGGCCGAGGCGCTGATGGACGCCCTGTCGCAGGACCCGCCCGCAGGCACCGCGCCGGGCTTTGCCATCGTCACCCCCGCCTTCCCCGAGAACGGGCGCACGGTCTACAAGGGGCATCTCTTCGTCGGCGACGTGCTGCTGTCGGACAGCCCGATGCGCCACCACCCGCTGACGCCGATGACCGACGCCAACCTGGTGCGCGTGATGCAGGCGCAGCTGGCGCGCTCACGCTGCGGCCTGATCAAGCAGCGCACGGTCGCGCGGGGCGCGCCGGCGGTGCGCGAGCGCATCGCCGCGCTGCGCGCCGAGGGCATGGCCTATGCCGTGGCCGACGCGGTGGGCGACGCCGACCTGCACGTGCTGGCGCAGGCCAGCCAGGACCTCGCGCTGGTGGTGGCCGGCTCGGGCCTGGCCATCGGCATCCCGGCACTGCACGGGCTGGCGCCCAGCGCACTCGCAGCGCAGCTGCCCCCGGCCACGGGGGAGCGCGCGGTCGTCAGCGGCAGTTGCTCGGCGGCGACAAACGCGCAGGTCGCGGCCTTTCTCGCCCACCCCAAGGGCGGGCCCGACCGCGCCTGCGCCATCGACCCGCTGCGCCTGGCCGCCGGCGAGGACGTGGCGGCGCAGGCCCTGGCCTGGGCGCGGCCGCGTCTGGGCGCGCGGCCGGTGCTGGTCTATGCCACGGCGGCGCCCGAGGCCGTGAAGGCCGTGCAGGCACAGCTCGGCGCCGAGCGCGCCGGCGCGCTGGTGGAGCAGGCGCTCGCGCGCGTGGCCGCCGGGCTGGTGGAGGCCGGGGTGGGCCAACTGCTCGTGGCCGGCGGCGAGACCTCGGGCGCCTGCGTGCAGGCGCTGGGCGTGCGCACCCTGCGCATCGGCCCCCAGATCGACCCCGGCGTGCCCTGGTGCCACGCCACGCCGCCGGCGCGGTCGGACGGGCTGCACCTGGCGCTGAAGTCAGGCAACTTCGGCGGGGTGGACTTCTTCACGCGGGCCTTTGACACGCTGGGCTGATCGCCCCCCGCTGCGGGCCGACATCCGCCCGCAGCGCACCCCGCGCTTGCAGGTAAACCCTGTACCGCGCCCCGGCGCCCCGGCTTAGGCTAGACGCCTTCGCCACCACCGGAGCGCGCCCCATGCGCCTGTTCGCCGCCTCGCTCGGCACCGAGACCAACACCTTCGCGCCCATCCCGACGGCGCTGTCGAGCTTCCACGAGAGCTTCTACGCCGCGCCCGGCGAGCACCCCGAGGACGCCAAGCTGTGCACGGCCCCGCTGTGGGTGGCGCGGCGGCGCGCGCGCGCCGAGGGCTGGACGCTGGTGGAGGGCACGGCCACCTTCGCCGAGCCCGCGGGCCTGGTCTCGCGCGAGGCCTGGGAGACGCTCAGCGGGGAGATCCTCGGCCAGCTGCGCGCCGCGCTGCCGGTGGACGGCGTGCTGCTCGGCCTGCACGGGGCGATGGTGGCCGACGGCTGCGACGACTGCGAGGGCGAGCTGATCGCGCAGGTGCGCGCGCTGGTCGGCCCCGACGTGCCCATCGGCGTCGAGCTCGACCCGCACTGCCACCTGACGGAAAAGCGCATCCGCCACGCCACCCTCGTCATCTGCTTCAAGGAGTTTCCGCACATCGACTACGTCGAGCGCGGCGAGGAGGTGGTGGACCTGGTGCTGCGCACCATCCGCGGCGAGATCCGGCCGGTGATGTCAGTGGTGGACTGCCGCATGATCGGCAGCTTCCCGACCACGCGCGAGCCCATGCGCAGCTTCGTCGACCGCATCAAGGCGCTCGAGGGCCGCGACGGCGTGCTGTCGATCTCGCTGGCGCACTGCTTCCCCTACGCCGACGTGCCCGAGATGGGTTCGCGCGTGCTCGTGGTCACCGACGACCGCAAGGCCGATGGCGACCGACTGGCCTCGGCACTGGCCCAGGACTTCTTCGCCATGCGCGGCACGACCATGCCGCCGCACCTCACGCCCGACGGCGTCATCGACGCGCTGCAGGCCGCCACCGGAACGGTCGTCTGCGCCGACCCGTCGGACAACCCGGGCGGTGGCGCCCCCGGCGACTCGACCTGGATCCTGCGCCGCCTGATCGAGCGCGGCGTCACCGGCGTCGCGCTCGGCCCGCTGTGGGATCCGATGGCCGTGCGGCTGTGCTTCATGGCTGGCGAAGGCGGGCGGCTGCGCTTGCGTTTCGGCGGCAAGATCGCGCCGACCTCCGGGCCGCCGATCGACGCCGAGGTCACGGTCACCGCGCTGCGCCGCGACGCGCACCAGACCTTCGTCGACGCGAAGGTGCCCCTGGGTGACTGCGCGACCATCGCCTTCGACGGCATCGAGGTCGTGCTGATCTCCGACCGCACCCAGGCCTTCGGCCTGGACCTGTTCACCGGCCAGGGCGTGCGCCTAGACGACAAGCGCCTGGTCGTCGTGAAGTCGACCAACCACTTCCATGCCGCCTTCGCGCCCATCGCCTCGCAGGTGCTGTACTGCGACGCCGGCGGGCCGATCCCGCGCGACCACCGCAAGGTGCCCTACACCCGCGTCCAGCGGCCGATCTGGCCCCTGGACGAGGAGGCAGCGCCGGTGGCGCTGGTCTGAAAGCACGCCAACCCCGCAGGAGACATGACCTTGACGACCCCCTACGACCGCCTGAAGGCCCTGGGCCTGAGCCTGCCCACCCCCGCGGTGCCCGTGGCCAACTACGTGCCCTACGTGCTGGCCAACGGCTTCCTCTACCTCTCGGGGCAGGGCCCGCGGCGCGCCGACGGCAGCATGCCCGCGGGCAAGGTGGGGGCCGACGTCAGCGTCGAGCAGGCCTACCTCGACGCCCAGCTCACCGGGCTGAACCTGCTGGCCGTCGCGCACATGGCGCTGGGCGATCTGGCACGCGTGCGCCGCGTCGTCAAGCTGCTGGGGATGGTCAACGCCGCCCCCGACTTCGGCGACCACCCGAAAGTGATCAACGGTTGCTCGGACCTGTTCGTCAACGTCCTCGGCGAGGCCGGCAGGCACGCGCGCTCGGCGGTGGGCATGGGCTCGCTGCCGGGGCGGATGACGGTCGAGATCGAAGCCATCCTGCAGGTCGACGGCTGAGCAGCCGCGCGGCTGGGGGGGTGCTCCTGCCGGAACACCCGGGAGAACCCGGTTGACGCCCGCCGACGACGGGTCTCCAATCTGCCGAGGGCGTCTGCTGCCCCCCTCTGCCGAGAAGGCAGCGCGAGCCCCCGGACCCAGAGAACCACGAGGAGACAACATCATGATGCAACGCAGACGCGCCCTCCTGCAGGCCGGCCTGGCGTCCGCCGCAGTCGTCGGCACCGGCGTCCCGAAGTTCGTCGGCGCGCAGTCCGGCCAGAAGGTCGCGCGTATGGTCCCGCACGGGGACCTGCGCGTGCTCGACCCGATCTGGACCACGGCCAACATGACGGCCTACCACGGGGCGATGATCTACGACACGCTGTTCGGGATCGACGCCAACTTCAACCCGCAGCCGCAGATGGTGGGCCGCTGGGACGTGTCGGCCGACCGCAAGACCTACACCTTCGAGCTGCGCCCGGGCCTGAAGTGGCACGACGGCACGCCGGTCACGGCGCGCGATTGCGTGGCCTCGATCCGGCGCTGGCAGGCCAAGGACGGCGGTGGACAGCACCTGTTCCAGCGCGTGGCCGACCTGCCGGTGGTCGACGACAAGACCTTCCGCATCGTGCTGAAGGAGCCCTACGGCCTGCTGATCGACCTGCTGGCCAAGACGGCCACGCCGGTGTGCTTCATCATGAAGGCGGAGATCGCCGCCACCGACCCGAACACGCAGATCAAGCAGCACATCGGCTCGGGGCCCTTCCGCTTCATCGAGGCCGACTACCGCCCCGGCAGCCGGGTGGTCTACGAGCGCAACCGCGACTACGTGCCGCGCAGCGAGCCCGCCTCGGGCATTGCCGGCGGCAAGCGCGCGCTGCTCGACCGCGTCATCTGGGACATCATGCCCGACGCGCAGACCGCGGCCAACGCGCTGCTGGCCGGCGAGATCGACATGTTCGAGCAGCCGCCGATCGAGCTGCTGCCCATGTTCAACCAGCCCAACATCAAGATCGAGGTCTTCAACAAGCTCGGCAACGTGGGCTATGTGCGCCTGAACCACCTGCACGCGCCGTTCAACAACGTGCTCGCACGGCGCGCGGCGCAACTCGCCATCAACCAGGAGGACATCCAGCGCGCAGCCATCGGCAACGCCCAGTACTACCGCACCTGCGGCTCGCACTTCACCTGCGGCTCGAGCATGGGCGTGGAGGACGGCGCCGAGGCCTTGATGATGAAGACGCCGATGCCCGAGCGCCAGGCCCGGGCGCGTGAACTGCTCAAGCAGTCCGGCTACGACGGCAAGCCCATCACGCTGCTGCACGCCACCGACATCCACATCATGAACCAGACCATCCTGGTGGTGGCGCAGAACCTGCGCCAGGTCGGCTTCAACGTGCAGCTCGCCTCCTCCGACTGGGGCGGCGTGGTGGCCCGGCGCTCGAACCAGAACCCGCCGGACCAGGGTGGCTGGAACATCTTCTTCACCTGGGGCGGCGGCAATGCCACGTCCAGCCCCATCCTGCTGACCGGCCACGCCGCCACCGGCCGCAAGGCCTGGTTCGGCTGGCCCGAGAACGCGCAGCACGAGCAGATGCGCAACGACTGGGCCGCGGCGCCCACGGTGGAGGCGCGGCGCGAGGTCACGCGCCGCATGAACCGGAACATGCACGAGTACGTGCACGACGTGAAGACCGGCCAGTGGATCCAGCCCACCGCCTACCGCAGCGACCGCATCCGTAACGTGCTGCCGGTGCCCGAGGTGGTGCCGTGGTGGAACGTGGAGCGCGTGGGCTGAGCGCCCGACCGCGCGCGCCTGCCGGCTGCCCCGGGCGCTCGCAGCGCCCGGGCGGCTCCGAGGGTCCGGGGTCGCACCCCCCGCGACCCGGGGAGCCTGCGGGCCCGGGCTGGCGCCGCCTGCAACACCGCTGATGCTGTCCTACATCCTGCGCCGCCTGCTGGGCGTGATCCCGGTCATGCTCGTCGTGGGCGTGTTCGTGTTCTCGCTGCTGCACCTCGCGCCCGGCGACCCGGCGGCCATCATCGCCGGCGACAACGCCACGGCCGAAAACATCGCGCGCATTCGCGCCAGCCTGGGCCTCGACCGGCCTTTCCTGACCCAGTTCTTCGACTGGGGCGGTGGCGTGCTGCGGGGTGACCTGGGCGTGTCGATGTTCTCCGGCCTGCCGGTGTCACAACTCATCGCGCAGCGCGTGGAGGCCACGGTCTCGCTCGCCGCCAGCACGATGTTCGTCGCGGTGGTGCTGGCGGTGACGCTGGGCGTGCTCGCGGCCTGGAAGGCAGGCTCCCTGCTGGACCGCGCCGTCATGGGCGTGGCGGTCACCGGCTTCTCGGTGCCGGTGTTCGTCGTCGGCTACCTGCTCGTGTACTTCCTGTCGATGAAGCTGCGCTGGTTCCCGGTTCAGGGCTACCGGCCCATCGCGGACGGACTGTGGGACTGGGCGCGCCACCTGGTGCTGCCCTCGCTGGCGCTGGGCCTGGCCTACGTCGCGCTGATCGCGCGCATCACCCGCACCAGCATGCTCGAGGTGATGTCCGAGGACTACATGCGCACTGCGCGCGCCAAGGGAGTCGCCACGGCGCCGCTGCTGCTGCGACACGCGCTGAAGAACGCAGCCGTGCCCATCGTCACCGTCATCGGCATCGGCGTGGCGCTGCTGATCTCTGGCGTGGTCATCACCGAGAGCGTGTTCAACATCCCGGGCATCGGACGCCTGGTGGTGGACGCGATCACACGCCGCGACTACCCGATCATCCAGGGGGTGATGATCGTCTTCGCCGGGGTCTACGTGCTGATCAACCTGGCGGTGGACATCCTGTACTGTTTCATCGACCCGCGCATCCGCTACCGATGACGACGCTGGCTGCCACACTCCAGGGCCTGCGCCGTTACCCGACGGTGGCGGTGGGCGGGATCCTGATCGCCCTCGTCACGCTGGCGGCGCTGCTCGCGCCCTGGATCTCGGGCGACCCGCTGCTGCTCGAGCCGGTCAACCGCCTGAAGGCGCCGTCGGCCGAGTTCTGGCTCGGCACCGACAGCCTGGGGCGAGACGTCTACGCCCGCCTCGTCCACGGAGCACGCATCTCGCTGCTGGTGGGCGTGTCGGTGGCGGCGGTGGCCGTGCTGGCCGGCGCGCTGGCAGGCCTGCTGGCGGGCTACTTCCCGCGCGTGGACGCGGTGCTGATGCGTGTGATGGACGGGGTCATGGCGATCCCGGCGATCCTGCTGGCCATCGCGCTGGTGGCGCTGCTGGGCGCCAGCGTCAAGGTGGTCATCATCGCGATCGCCATTCCCGAGGTGCCGCGGGTGTGCCGCCTGGTGCGCTCCGTGGTGCTGTCGGTGCGCAACCTGCCCTATGTCGAGGCGGCGCGCTCCAACGGCACCCGCGTGGTCACGCTGCTGCGTCGCCACATCCTGCCCAGCACGGTGCCGCCGCTGATCGTGCAGGCCACGTACATCTGCGCCTCGGCCATCCTGACCGAGGCCGGGCTGAGCTTCCTGGGCGCCGGCACGCCGCCGGAGTTTCCGACCTGGGGCAACATGATCGCCTCCAACCGCATGTTCCTGATGCTGGCGCCGTGGACCGTCTTCGCCCCGGGGGTCTGCCTCGCGCTGGTCGTGCTGGCGGTCAACCTGCTCGGCGATGGCCTGCGCGACCGGCTGGACCCGCGCATCTCCAGGAGCATGTGACGTGACGCGACCGGTGCTCTCCATCGCCGATCTGCACACGCGCTTCTTCACGCGCGACGGCGTGGTGCGCGCCGTCGAGGGCCTGTCGCTCGAAGTCATGCCGGGCGAGGTGCTGGGCGTGGTCGGCGAGAGCGGCTGCGGCAAGTCGGTCACGGCGCTGTCGGTGATGCGGCTGATCCCCGAGCGCTCCGGCCGCATCGTGCGCGGCGCGATCCGCTTCGAGGGCGAGGACGTGGTCCCGCTCGACGAGGCGCAGATGCGGCGCATCCGCGGCAACAGCATGGCCATGGTCTTCCAGGAGCCGATGACCTCGCTGAACCCGGTGCACACGATCGGCCAGCAGATCGCCGAGGCGGTACGCATCCACCAGGGCCTGGGCCGGGCGCAGGCGCGCGCGCGGGCCGTGGAGATGCTGGAGCGGGTGCGCATCCCCGACGCGCAGCGGCGCGTGGACAGCTACCCGCACGAGTTCTCCGGGGGCATGCGCCAGCGCGTGATGATCGCGATGGCGCTGAGCTGCGAGCCGCGACTGCTGATCGCCGACGAGCCGACGACCGCGCTGGACGTGACCATCCAGGCCCAGATCCTGCGCCTGATACTGGAGTTGCAGGCGCGCTCGGGCACCGCCGTGCTGCTGATCACGCACGATCTGGGCGTGATCGCCGAGACGGCGCAGCGCGTGGTGGTGATGTATGCCGGGCGCAAGGTCGAGCAGGCCGGGGTGGACGCGCTGTTCGAACGCCCGCTGCATCCCTACACGCGCGGGTTGATGGCCTCGATCCCGCGTGGTCGCCAGGGTGCGCGGCAGCGCCGGCTGACCGAGATCCCGGGCATCGTGCCCTCGCTGCGCGAGCCGTCGCCGGGCCAGGCGCCGGTGCAGGGCTGCGCCTTCGCGGCGCGCTGCGGCTACGCCGTAGAGCGCTGCCGGCTCGAGGCGCCGCCTCTGCAGGCTTGCACCGACACGGGCGAGGTGGTGGGCGACGTCGAGACCGCCGCCCCGGGGCTGCGGCAGGTGGCGTGCTGGGAACTGAAGCGGGTGCTCTCTTCATGACGACCGTCACCACGTCATCCGCCGCCGACTCCGCCCCGCCGACGGGCGCAGCCGACGTGCTGCGCGTCGAGGGGCTGAGCACCTGGTTCCCGGTGCGGCAAGGTCTGCTGCAAGGCGTGCGCGGCCACGTCAAGGCGGTGGACGGCGTGAGCTTCGGCATCGCCCCGGGGGAGACGCTGTGCCTGGTCGGCGAGTCGGGCTGCGGCAAGTCCACCGTCGGCAAGACCGTGCTGCGGCTGATCGAACCCACGGCCGGGCGTATCTGGCTCGGCGACACCGAAGTCACCCATCTGGACGAGGCAGCCATGCGCCCCCACCGGCGCCAGCTCCAGATGGTCTTCCAGGACCCCTATGCCTCGCTCAACCCGCGCATGAAGGTGGGCGAGATCGTGGCCGAGCCGCTGGACAACTACGGGCTCGCGCCCGGGGCCGAACGCCGGCCGCGGCTGGAGGCGCTGCTGAACCAGGTGGGCCTGCGCCCCGACGCGCTCGAACGCTACCCCTTCGAGTTCTCCGGCGGGCAGCGTCAGCGCCTGGGCATCGCGCGCGCGCTCGCGCTCAACCCGCGCCTGATCGTGGCCGACGAGCCGGTCTCCGCGCTGGACGTGTCGGTGCAGGCGCAGGTGCTGAACCTGCTGAAGGACCTGCAGGACGAGCTCGGCCTGGCCTACCTCTTCGTCTCGCACGACCTCGGCGTGGTCGAGCACGTGGCGCACCGGGTGGCGGTGATGTACCTCGGCCGCATCGTCGAGATGGGCCCGCGAGAACGCATCTTCAGCGCCCCGACCCACCCCTACACCGAGGCGCTGATGGCCGCCGCGCCGGTGGCCGACCCGCGCCTGAAGCGTGAGCGGCTGTTGATCGAGGGCGACGTGCCGAGTCCGATCGACCCGCCCGCGGGCTGCCACTTCCACACCCGCTGCCCGCTGGCACAGGAGCGCTGCCGGCGCGAGGCGCCAACGCTGCGGCCGGTGGCCGAGGGGCACGTCGTCTCGTGCCACCTCAGGACCTGAGAGCTTTCCATGCCCCGGCCGACGCGCGGTGATCGTCATGAAGCCGTTCGGGCCACCCCGGAAACCGCAAAGGCCGTCCCGGAAACCGTTCGGGCCGAGCTTGTCGAAGCCCCGGGCAGACCCTGCGCCAGGCCTGCGTCGCAGCGGCAGCCTTCCCACCGCGCACGATGAGCTCCATTCTCGACCGCCTGGGCGTCCCGCGCCGCATCAACGCCGCGGGCACGCTCACGCGCCTGGGCGGCTCGCTGATGGCGCCCGAGGTGCTGGACGCCATGCGCGAGGCGGCATCGTCGTCGGTCGACATGGCCGAGCTGCAATCCGCCGCGAGCCGGCGCATCGCCGCGCTCACCGGGGCCGAGGCCGGACTGGTGACCTCCGGCGCCTCGGCCGGCCTCACGCTGGCCACCGCGGCCTGCCTGGCCGGCTGGGATGCGGCGCGCATGGCCGCGCTGCCCGATACGCGCGGCATGCCCGCGCGCATGCTGATGCTGCGCACGCACCGCAACAGCTACGACCACGCGGCGCGGCTGGCCGGCGCGCAGATCGTCGACGTCGGCCACAACGACCGCGGCACCGGTGCCGGCGTTCGCGGCGTCGAACCCTGGGAGATCGAATCTGCCGTCGACGCGCAGACCGCGGGCTTCGTCTTCGTCGCCGGGGCGGGGGGAGCGGCTGCGCTGCCCGTGGTGAGCGAGGTCATGCACCGCCACGGCCTGCCGGTCGTCGTCGATGCCGCGGCACAGTTGCCGCCGGCCAGCAACCTGCACCGTTTCGTCGACCAGGGCGCCGACCTCGTCGTCTTCAGCGGCGGCAAGGCGCTCGGCGGACCGCAGGCCAGCGGCCTGCTGACAGGCCGACGCGACCTGGTCGGCTCGGCCCTGCTGCAGATGATGGACATGGACGTCCACCCCGCAACCTGGGCGCCGGCCGAGCTCGTCGACACGGCCCGCCTGCGCGGCACACCACTCCACGGCATCGGCCGCGGCTTCAAGGTCGGCAAGGAGGAGATCGCCGGCCTGCTGTGCGCGCTCGAGCGCTTCGTCGCGCGCGACGAAGCCGCGCAGGTCGATGTCTGGACGCAGCGCCTGCGCGCCATGGCGGTGAGCCTGGGCGGCCAGCTCCTGCTGCGGGCGGCGCTGCGCGAGGCGGCACCCGGCGGCCGCGCGGTGCCGGCGCTGGACTTGACGATCGGCGCCGAAGGTCGGCCCGATCCGGCTGCCGCGGCTGCGCTGTGCCGGCGCCTGCAGGCCCAGGCCCGGCCGGTGCACCTGGCAGAAGACCGGCTCGACGAAGGCGTGCTGACCATCAACCCGCTGGCCCTGAGCCAGCAGGACGACTCAGCGCTCGTGGCCGGACTGGTGGCGGCGCTGGCCACCTCACCGGCCCCCTGAAGCCCGCGGCCGGACCCCACCACTGAACCCCGAACCCCGAACCCTGAACCCCCAACTCCGGACCCCTGCCCCCACCGACCCGAATACTCTCCAGGACATCCCCATGAGCAACACCGAACTGCTGCTGCGCGGCGGCCATGTCATCGACCCCTCGCAGGGCCTCGATGCCGTGGTCGACGTGCGCTTCCGCGACAGCCGTGTGGCCGAGATCGGCCCCGGCCTGGCCGCCGGCGCAGCCGAGGTCCGCGACGTGAGCGGCTGCATCGTCACGCCCGGCCTGATCGACCTGCACACCCACGTCTACTGGGGCGGCACGGCCATCGGCGTGGACGCCACCCAACTCGCGCTGCGCAGCGCCACGGCCACCTTCGTCGACGCCGGCACCGCCGGGCCGGGCAACTTCCTGGGCTTCCGGCGCCACGTGATCGAGCCCTCGCGGCCGGTGCGCATCGTGCCGCTGCTGAACCTGTCCTTCCCCGGTATCTTCGCCTTCTCGCGCACGGTGATGGTGGGCGAGAGCGAGGACGTGCGCCTGCTCGACATCAAGTCCTGCGTGCATGTCGCGCGCGAGCACGCCGACCTGATCGTCGGCATCAAGGTGCGTGTGGGCCGCAGCGCCAGCGGCAGCGCGGGGGCCTTCCCGCTGGACATGGCGCTGGAGGTGGCCGAAGAGACCGGGCTGCCGCTGATGGCGCACCTGGACCACCCGCCACCCTCGCGCGCCGAGGTCATGGCGCGGCTGCGGCCGGGCGACATCCTCACGCACTGCTTCCGCCCCTTCCCGAACGCGCCGGCCAAGCCCTGTGGCGGCGTGCGCGACGAGATCCTCGCCGCGCGGGAGCGCGGCGTCATCTTCGACATCGGCCACGGCGGCGGTTCGCTCGGCTTCGGCACCGCGCGCGCGATGCTGGCCGCGGGCTTCCTGCCCGACGTCATCTCGTCGGACGTACACGTGATCTCGATCGACGGCCCGGCCTTCGACCTGCTGCACACGCTGGGCAAGTTCCACGCGCTGGGGATGACGGTACCGCAGCTGGTGGCCGCCGCCACGCTGCACCCGGCGCGCGCGATCCGCCGCCCGGAGCTCGGCACGCTCGAGCCGGGCGTGGGCACCGACGCGAGCATCGTGCGCATCGTCGAGACGCCGACGACCTACACCGACGTGGAAGGCGTGTCGATCGAGGGAGCGCACCGCTGGGACAGCGCGGGCCTCGTGCTCTCGGGAGCCTGGTGGACGGCTGCCGCGTAGCCTCACATCGCCCATGGCCCATCGGGTCGATCGGGCCCCTCAGACAAGGAGTTCACGCGATGAAACTGGCCATGGTGTCGCGTCCGCTGGCGGACGCCGACCTGCACCTGGCGGTGCAGATGGGCATGAGCGACGTGGTCAGCACGGTGCCCGGGATCTCGATGGCGCCGCAGCGCGAACAGGGCCCGGCGCTCGCCCTGAAGGACCTGCAGGCCATGCAGGCGCAGGTGCAGGCGCGCGGGCTGCGCCTGTCGGTGATCGAGGGCTGGCAGCTCAGCGACCGCATCACGCTCGGGCTGCCGGGCCGCGACGACGACATCGCACGCGTGTGCGAGAGCATCGAGAACATGGGCCGCGCGGGCGTCTCGGTCTACTGCTACAACTTCATGGCCGTCTTCAACTGGCTGCGCACGACGGTGGACAAGCCCGGCCGCGGCGGCGCGCTCGTCACCGAGTTCAATGCCGCCGACATCCCCGCCGGGGAGCTGACCTACGCCGGCCGCACGACCGACGAGCAGATGTGGTCGGCCTTCGAATACTTCCTGAAGCGCGTGCTGCCAGTGGCCGAGCGCGCCGGCGTCAAGCTCGCGCTGCATCCGGACGACCCGCCGATGTCCCCGGTTCGAGGGCTGGCGCGCATCATGCGCGACCTGGACGCCTTCGACCGCGTGCTCGCCATGGCCGACAGCCCGAGCAACGGCGTGACCTTCTGCCAGGGCAACTTCGCCGCGATGGGGGTGGACATCCCGCAGGGCATCCGCCACTTCGGCCGCCGCGGCAAGCTGTTCTTCGCCCACTTCCGCGACATCCGCGGCACCGTCCCCTGCTTCGAGGAGACCTTCCACGACGAGGGCGAGACCGACATGGTCGAGGCCATGCAGGCCTACCACGACATCGGCTACGACGGCCCCATCCGCCCCGACCACGCGCCGACGATGGAGGGCGAGGACAACACCCAGCCCGGCTACATGATGAAGGGCCAGATCTTCGCCGTGGGCTACATGCACGGGCTGATCGACGCGGTGCGACGGCGCAGTGCAGCAGGCGCCGCAGCGGCCCGCGACGGCTGAAACCCGCGGTCGGCGCGCCAGGACGGCTGGGCCTTGCGGCGGCCCAGCCGTTCCGCCGGTCAGCCGTTCAGCCCCGGGCCGCCTCGGGCTCGAAGGGGAACATCGGCCGGCGCCGATGGGCGTAGCCGAAGGTGTCCAGGTCGGCGCTGGTGACGCCGGGCGTGGCGACCCAGATCATCTGCGCCGCCACCGGCTCCACCGCGGGCCGGGGCGAGTGCACGCCCTTGGCCACCAGGATGTGGTGCGCCGTCGGCTCGACGCCGAGGTGGCGGAACTGCTGCAGGCTCTGCGTGCCGCCGCCGCCCGAGGTGAGCACGAGCGTCCAGCCGTCCTCGGTGGCGATGGCCGCGCTCGGGCCGTCGTCGAAGTGGCGGAAGCCACCGTGCGTCGGGCCGGGGTCCTCGTAGCGGCCGTCGGACAGCGCGAGCACCCGCGCCCGTACCGGCAGGGGCTGCCCGTGGCGCTCGTCGCTCTTGCCGCCGACCTCGAGTTCCACGCGCGCGCCCACGCCGGCTGCCGCACACGCGCTCACGGCCTGCGCATCGCACAGCGACTGCAGCACCGAGCGCGCACCGAGCTCGCGCGCACGATGCAGCAGGTGGGTGCTGTCGCCGGGGCTGCCGCCGCCGACGTTGTCGCCCACGTCGAACAGCACCACCGGCCCGCGCGGGGCGGCCATGGCCTGGCGCAAGGCCTCGTCCATGGGGGTGCCACCGCGGTTCAGCGCCTCGCGCAGCGACCACGCGGTGGCCGCCAGGTCGTCGGCGATCTCGCGCGCCAGCGCCGGCTGGCCGTCGGTCACGGCGATGAAGGACATGCCCATCTCGGCCACGTCGGCATAGGGGTAGCCCTCGACCACGCTCAGCGTCAGCACGCCGGGGCGGCGGCGGTGCTCGTCGGCACGCCGCAGCAGCGTGGCCATGGGCTCGTCCTGCGTGCCCTGGCAGAGGATGTTGACGACCAGCGGCGGCATCGCCAGCGCGCTGCAAGGCCGGATCTCGCCGCGGATCTGCCTCACCAGCAGCCGGGCGCAGGCCTGCGCCTGCTCGTAGGCGTCGATGTGCGGGTTGGTCTGGTAGACGGTGGTGATGTCGGCGTTCGCCACCATGCGCGGCGACACGTTGGCGTGCATGTCGAGCGCCACGCCGATCGGCACCCGCGGCCCGACGAGCGCGCGCACGCGCTCGATCAGTTCGCCGTCGGCGTCATGGCAGGCCTGGCCCACGGCGGCCCCGTGCAGCGGCAGCAGCACGCCGTCCCACGGCCCGCCGTCGCGCAGCGCGCCGAGGATGGCGTCGAACAGGTGCGCCAGGGCCTCGGGCGTGATCGCGCCCATGGGCGTGAGGCGGCTGAACACCAGCGGCTCGATACGCACGTCCGGGTCCTCCCGCTCGACGGCCCAGAAGCCCGCCAGCGAGGAGCGCGAGGCCTCGTACTCGGCGCGCACCGCCGCGCCGCGCAGGATGCCGGCGCGCTGGAACTGCGCCAGCGTGGCCGGCACCGCGGAGAAGACGTTCGACTCGTGCTGGAAGCCCGCGGTGGCGATGCGGATCATGGTGCGTGGCCCCGCCTGCGGGGAAGTTGCCGCTGATGGCCGCCGATTGTGGCGAGCGTGCCTCGCCCGAGGCGGCGGCGGCGTTTCCCCGGACGAAACACCGCGCGGTCCGGCCGGGCGGGGACGGCCCCTGCCGGGGCCTACTGGAGCCGGGGTTCGGCCTGCAGGCCGTGCACCGTGCGGTTCAGCACCCGGCCCATGCGGTCCAGGGTCTCCATCGTCATCTGCTCGGTGCGACCGGAGATGCTAATCGCGGCGATGGGCTCGCCCGTCTCGGGCGAGGCGATGGGGGCGGCCACGCAGCAGGCCCCGAGTTCGTTCTCCTCGAGGTCGAGCGCGTAGCGGCGGCGTGCGCTGCGCGCGATCTCCTGCAGCAGGCGCTCGCGGTCGGTGATGGTGTGGGGGGTGCGCGGCTCGACTCGCTCGGGCAGGACGCGCTCGATCTCCTCTGCGCGCAGCCCGATCAGGAAGGCCTTGCCCAGGGCCGTGGAGTACAGCGGATCGCGCTTGCCGATGGCCGCCTCGGCATGCTGCAGGCGGGTCGAGCCGACGATATCGATGTAGATGATGTCGCTGCCGTCGCGGATGGCGAGGTTGACGGTCTCGTTGAACTGGCGCTGCAGCCGGCGCAGCGCCGGGTGGACCCATTCGCGGATGTGACGCGCGCGGTCGGGCAGCGGCGGGGCCACGCACAGGCGCGGGCCGGTGGAGTAGCGTTCGGTCTGCTCGTCGTAGTCGACCAGGCGCGAGGCGCGCAGCGTGTACAGGTAGCGGAAGGCCGTGGTCTTGGGCAGCGCGGTGCGGGCCGCGAGGTCGGACAAGGTCATGGGGTGGCGGCTGGCCTCCAGCACGTCCAGCAGCAGCATGGACTTGTGCACCGGGATCACCACGTAGCGCGGATCCAGACTCATGTTCGCCCTCGTCTCCTTCGTGCAGGCACCCGCGGCCGGGTCCCGGCAAGCTCCTGCATGGCAGACTAGCGAGCTGAGGCGGTTTCGTCAATCGGGTCGCCTCCGGGGCCGGCCCGCCCGCAGCGGCGCCGGGCTTCCCAGGGCCCGGGACCGTGTGTACGATGGCCTCGGAGCAGACCACCGCCGAGGCGAGCGCAGCCGGGCCCGGCCCGGCCCAGCCTCCACCGCCGCAACCACAGGAGACACCATGACGGCGATCGACCCGGACCAGTTGCAGGGGCTGAGTGCAGCCATCCTCTCGGACATCATGGACAGCCTCGGGCTGGGGCGGCGCGCGATGGCGCCCTTCGTCCGCCCGCTGGACGAGTCGCGCGTGCTCGCCGGGCGAGCGCGCACCGGGCTGTACATGCCGGCGTACTCGGTGCGCGAGGGCGAGAACCCCTACGAGGTCGAGATCGCCCTGGTGGACGACCTGAAGCCCGGCGACGTCGTCGTGCTCGCCTGCAACGGGCCCACCGAGCGCATCGCGCCCTGGGGCGAGCTGTTGTCGACCGCGGCCACGGTGCGCGGCGCGGCCGGCTGCGTCACCGACGGCCTGGTGCGCGACGTGCGCCAGATCCGCGAGATGGGCTTCGCCGTATTCCACGGCGGCATCGGCCCGCTCGACACCAAGGGACGGGCGCGCATGGTCGAGCGCGACGTGCGCGTCGAGTGCGGCGGGGTGCAGATCGACCCGGGCGACCTGATCTTCGGCGACGTCGACGGCGTGGTCGTCGTGCCACGGCACGCCGAGGCCCAGGTGATGGAGCTCGCACAGGCCAAGGTGCGGGGCGAGAACCACACCCGTGACGCGCTGCGCGCGGGCGAATCGCTGGCCGCGGTGTTCGCGCGCCTGGGCATCCTCTGAACATCATGCGCATCGCCCTGATCCACATCGGCCAGGAGACCAACGACTTCAACCCCGTGCTCACGACGCTGCGGGACTTCGAGTCCTTCGGCATCTTCGAGGGCGCGCAGATCCTGGAGCAGTTGCGCGGCCTCGGCCAGGTCGGCGGCCACCTGCAGGCGGTCGAGGACTCGGGCCTGGACGTCGAGACCGTGCCCATCGTGCGCGCCTGGGCCACGGCCGGCGGCCGCGTCGAGCGCAGTTGCTTCGAGCTCTTCCAGCGCAAGATCGCCGAGGGCCTGCGTGCGGCCGGTCGCATCGACGGCCTGGCGCTGCAACTGCACGGCGCGTGCGCGGCCGAGGGCCTCGACGACGTCGAGGGCGAACAGGTGGCGCTGTGCCGCCAGATCCTCGGGCCCGGCGTGCCCATCGTGCTCGGCCTGGACCACCACGCCAACATCACGCGCAGGATGGTGGCGCACTGCGACGCCATCGTCGGCCACCGCACACAGCCGCACGACCCCTTCGACACCGGCGTCATCGGCACGCGGCTGCTGCTGCGCATCGTGCGCGGCGAGGTGCGGCCAGTCATGCGCTGGCGCAAGATCCCGCTGCTGTCGCACCAGGAGCAGTTCCTGACCTCGCACGGGCCGATGAAGCGCTGGTTTGACCGTGCGCGCGCCATGGAATCCGACCCGCGCGTGCTGCAGGCCTCGAACTACCCGATGCAGCCCTGGCTCGACGTGGCCGAGGGCGGCTGGGCCAGCATCGTCGTCACCGACGGTGACGCGGCGCTCGCCGACCGGCTGGCCGACGAGCTGGCCGACCTGGCCTGGTCGATGCGCGACGAGTTCCAGGTCCGCGAGGCGGTGTCCATCGACGAGGCGGTGCGCCAGGCCGAGCGCGAGCCGCGCGGCGTGGTCGTGCTCAGCGACACCGGCGACACCGTCTTCGGCGGCTCGGCCGGTGACAGCAACCTGATCCTGGAATCGATGCTGCGTCAGCGCGTGTCCAAGCGCGCGCTGGTCCCGCTGATCGAGCCCGTGACGGCGCAGGCGCTGGTGCGGGCGGGCGCCGGCGCCACGGTGGAGATCGACATCGGCGGACACAGCGCCACGGCCTTCTTCGAGCCGCTGCGCGTGACCGGCACGGTGCGCAGGGTGGGCGGCGGCTGGGTGCGCGTGGCAGGGCACCACCAGGAGACGGTCGACATGGGCGCAAGCGCCGTCTTCGAGGTCGGCCCGGTGACGCTGCTCGTCAGCGAGCTGCGCGGCGTGGCGGGCAACGTCCCCGAGGTCTATCGCGCCTTCGGCATCGAGCCCGTCGAGCACCACATGGCGGTGCTGAAGACGGCGTCGAATTTCCAGTACTTCGCCCCGATCACCTCGCGCGTGATCCGCGTGGACACGCGGGGCCCGGGGCAATCGGACGTGTTCAGCCTGCCCTGGCGCCGTATCCCGCGGCCGGTCTACCCGCTGGACCCTATTGACGACTGGCGCAGCGTCGCGTCAACATGAACCACCCCCTGGTCACGACCCCCCTCTCAGGAGTACACCGATGAACAAGCTCGTCGATCGCCGTTCCGTCCTGGCCGCCTCGCTGGCGCTGGGGGCCGCCCCGCTCGTCACGCCGCTCGGCGCGCATGCCCAGGCCCTCAAGGGCGGGCGCCTGCGCGTGGCCATCCTGGCCGACATCGTCAACTTCGACCCGGCACAGTTCTCGAGCCAGAACTTCCCGCTGATCAAGAGCTTGTACGACTCGCTCATCGAGTACACGGCCGAAGGCGAAGCCGTGCCGAGCATCGCCTCGGCCTGGACCATCGGCGCTGGCAACACCTCGGTCACGCTGACGCTGCGCCGCGACGTCAGCTTCCACAGCGGCGCGCCCTGCAACGCCGCAGCCGTCGCGGCCACGCTGAAGAAGGCCGCCGACCCCAAGGCCGGCAAGAACCTGTTCGCCACCATGGCCACGGTCAAGGACTGGACCGTGGTCGACCCCTACACGATCCGGCTGAACTTCAGCGCGCCGATGCCGGACA
Source organism: Rubrivivax sp. (assembly GCA_044375195.1). Taxonomy (GTDB): domain Bacteria; phylum Pseudomonadota; class Gammaproteobacteria; order Burkholderiales; family Burkholderiaceae_C; genus Rubrivivax. The sequence goes on from JBILNB010000013.1 coordinate 56,132, forward strand.
AGCAGATCACCGACCTGCTGCAGTTCATCTCGCCGATCGACCCGGCCGGCATTGCCGACGTCGAGGCCAAGCCCGCCGGCACCGGGCCCTACGTGCTCGCCGAGCGGGTGCTGGGCCAGCGCGTGCGCATGACTGCCAACCCGCGCTACTGGCGCGCCGAGAAGCCCCTGCTCACCGAGGTCGTGCTGACCGTCTTCAGCGACAACGACGCCGCTGCGGCCGCGCTCGAGTCGGGCTCGATCGACATGATCTACGGCGGCGCTTCGCGCCAGGCGCTGCGCCTGCGCTCGGCTGGCTTCCAGCTCGTCCAGGGCCCGGGGCCGCTGGTGCAGGTGTTCCGCATCAACACCACGCAGGGGCCCTTCCGCAACGAGAAGTTCCGCCAGGCCTTCAACTTCCTGATGGACCGGCAGGCCATCCTGCAGGTGGGCTACGCCGGGCTGGGCGAAGTCACCGCCCTGCCCTGGGCACCGGCCAGCCCCGCGGCCGACAAGTCCTACAACAGCAACTACGCCTTCAACCTGGACAAGGGCCGCGCGCTGATCGCCGCCTCGGGCCTTTCCAAGGCCGAGATGGAGAACTGGAAGATCCTGGTCAACGGCGGCGACCCGTCCTCGGTCGCAATCAGCCAGGTGGTGCAGGGCACGCTGGCCAAGGCGGGGCTGAACGTACAGCTCGACGTCATGGGCACGCCCGAGTTCACGACGGCGCTGCTGGCCGGCAAGTTCAACGCGCTGTTCGGCGGGATCGGCAACATCCAGAAGTTCCCGACCCGGGTCACCACCAACAGCATCTACCGCACGAGCAAGAACCCCGTGCTCGGCGACCCGCACCCGCACCCGGCCTACGTCGCCGCGATCGACCGCGTCAACAGCACCTTCGGCAGCGGCGCGCAGGTCAAGGCGGCCTACGACCATCTGAACAAGACGCTGGTGGAGACCGCCTTCGCGATCCCGACCAACACCTACGACATCGGCCTGATCGTCGCGGCGAAGAACGTGGGCGGCATCACGCGCGAGATCGACAACATGCCGGTCTTCCGGACCATGGGCCTGCGTTGACGCTGCGTGTCCGCGGGCTGAAGGTCAGCTTCGTCGGCACCGGGCGGCCGGTGCCGGCGGTGCGCGGCGTCGACCTGGACGTGGGCGCCGGCGAGGTGCTGGGCATCGTCGGCGAGTCCGGCTCGGGCAAGAGCGTCACCGCGCTCGCCCTCAGCGGCCTGCTGCCGCCCGAGGCGCGCCTGGAGGGCTCGATCGAGCTCGACGGCGTGGAGATCACCACGCTCGACGCCGAGGCGCTGCGCCGCATGCGCGGGCGCGACGTGGGCATGGTCTTCCAGGACCCGACGACCACGCTCAACCCGGTGTTCACGATCGGGCGCCAGGTCATCGAAGGCCAGGTCACGCACGGGCAGGTGCCGGCCGCGCGCGCCGGCGCGCGCGCGATCGAGCTGCTGCGCGAGGTCGACATCCCCGACCCGGCGGGCCGGGCGCAGCAGTACCCGCACCAGTTCTCCGGCGGCATGCGCCAGCGCGCCGTGATCGCGATGGCGATGTCGGGCCGCCCCCGGCTGATCATCGCCGACGAGCCGACGACCGCCCTGGACGTGACGGTGCAGGCGCAGGTGCTCGCGGTGCTCGCGCGGCGCCAGAAGGAGACCGGCGCCGCCGTCATCCTGATCACGCACGACCTCGGCGTCGTCGCCGAGGTCGCCGACCGCGTGGCGGTGATGTACGGCGGGCGCATCGTCGAGACCGGCACGGTGCGCGAGATCTTCCGCCACCCGCGCCACCCCTACACCGTGGGCCTGCTGCGCAGCATCCCACGCCTGGACGGCGGCGAGGCACGCCTCGTCCCCATCGTCGGCCAGCCGCCCACCCCGGCGCGCCTGCCGCCGGGATGCACCTTCCACCCGCGCTGCGCGCTCGGGCGCGAGCGCGCGCCCTGCCGGCAGCAGGAGCCGGCGCTGCGGGCGGTGGCCGATGCGGTGGACACGGGGCCGCAGGCGCACGCCAGCGCCTGCCACTTCGCGGCCGAGGTGCCTGCGCTGCTGACCGCGGCGCCCTCCGCGGCCGCGGCTGCGTCAACCCCGGCGGCGGCCCGCGCCGCGCCCCTGCTCGAGGTGCGCGGCCTGCAGGTGTACTTCCCGGTCCGGAGCAGCCTGCTTCGCCGGCGCACGGGCTGGGTGCGCGCCGTGGACGGCGTCGACCTGACCGTGCACCCAGGTGAGACCGTCGGCCTGGTGGGGGAGTCGGGCTGCGGCAAGACGACCACTGGCCGCGCCATCATGGGGCTGGTGCCCAAGCACGGCGGCAGCGTGCGCTTCGACGGACAGGACATCACGCGCCTGCCTCGCGAGGACATGCGCAAGGTGCGGCGGCACCTGCAGTACATCTTCCAGGACCCCTACTCCTCGCTCAATCCGATCAAGACCGCGGGCGAGATCGTGGCCGAGCCGCTGCGCATCCACGGCCTGTACGACGAGGCCGGCGGCGAGCGCTGGGTCGCGCAGCTCTTCGAGCTCGTCGGCCTCTCGCCGACGATGGCCGGGCGCTACCCGCGCGAGTTCTCCGGCGGCCAGCGCCAGCGCATCGGCATCGCGCGCGCGCTGTCGCTCAAGCCGCGCATGCTGATCCTGGACGAGCCCGTCGCGGCGCTGGACGTCTCGATCCAGGCCCAGGTCGTCAACCTGCTGCAGGACCTGCAGCGCGAGCTCGGGCTGGCCTACCTCTTCATCGCCCACGACCTCTCGGTCGTGCGCCACATCTGCGACCGCGTCACCGTGATGTACCTGGGCCGCGTGGTCGAGGAGAGCGCGGCCGCGACGCTCTACGGGCAGCCGGTGCACCCCTACACGCAGTCGCTGATGTCGGCGGTGCCGCTGCCCGACCCGGACGCGCGCCACCAGCGGCAGCGCATCATCCTCGAGGGCGACATCCCCAACCCGGCCCGGCCGCCCTCGGGATGCCACTTCCACCCGCGCTGCTTCAAGGCCGGAGAGCGCTGCCGCGGCGAGGCGCCTGCCTACCGGGCCTTCCCTGGCCTGCCCACGCACGTGGCCTGCCACCACGCCGGAGCGCTGGAGTGAACGCGGCCCACACGCGTGAGGTCGTGCGCCGCGTGCTCGGCCACCGCGGCGCACGCTTGAGCGTGCTCTACCTCGGGCTCATGATCCTGGCCTCGCTGCTCGTGGGCTGGGCCCTGCCGCTGGACCCGCTGGACCAGGACTACGTCAACATGCTCAAGGGCCCGAGCGCCGCGCACTGGTTCGGCACCGACGAGCTCGGGCGCGACGTGCTGGCGCGCGTGGTCTACGGCGCGCGCACCTCGCTCGTCACGGCCGCCGGCGCGGTGGCGATCGCGGCCGTCGTCGGCGTGCCCATCGGCCTGGTCGCCGGCTACTTCGGCGGCTGGCGCGACGCCGTGCTGATGCGCCTGGTCGACGTGCTGCTGTCGCTGCCCGGCATCCTGTTCGCGATGGCGATGATCGCGGTGCTGGGGCGCAGTCAGGTCGCGGCGCTGGTGGCGGTGGGCATCACAGGCGTGCCCACCTTCGCGCGCATCACGCGCGCCCAGGTGCTGTCGCTGCGCCAGCGCGACTTCGTCACCGCGGTCGAGGCCCTGGGCGGCTCGGCCGCCTACAACATGTTCCGCACCGTGCTGCCCAATGCCTGGAGCCCCATCCTGGTGCAGGTGGTGATCCTGTCGTCGATGGCCATCCTGATCGAAGCCTCGCTCGCCTTCCTGGGCCTGGGCATCCCGCCGCCGACGCCGAGCTGGGGCGAGATGCTGCGCACCGGCAAGTCCTACCTGCACGACGCACCCACCTACGCCATCTTCCCGGGCCTGGTGCTCACGTTCACGATCCTGTCGCTCGACACCCTGGGGCGCACGCTCGCCCGCGTGCTGGAAGACCGGCACGAGGTGGCCGAGCCGGCGCCGGAAGGGGCCCGCCCGTGATCGGCTACATCCTGCGCCGCCTCGCCCAGTTGTTGCCCGTGCTGCTGATCGCCTCGATCGGCATCTGGGGAATGATCTACGCCGTCCCCGGCGACCCGGTGGCGGTGATCGTGGGCGAGAACGCCACGCCCGAGCAGGTGCAGGCCGTGCGCGAGCGCCTGGGCCTGGATCGCCCGGTGCATGCCCAGTACCTGGCCTGGCTGGGCAACGCCCTCCAAGGCGACCTGGGCCTGTCGATCCAGAACCGCGAGCCGGTGCGCGACTTGATCGCGCAGCGCATCCCGGCCACGGTGCAGCTCGGCCTGGCGGCCACCGTCGTGGGCCTGCTGCTGGGCGTCCCGGTGGCCGTGCTCAGCGCGCTGCGGCCCGGCTCCTGGATCGACCGCTCGCTCAGCGGCTGGAGCGCGCTCGCGCTGGGCGTCCCCACCTTCTGGCTCGGCATCCTGCTGATCCTGCTGTTCGCGGTGCAGTTGCGCTGGCTGCCGGCGGCGTCGACCTACGTCTCCTTCTTCGAGTCGCCCGGGCAGGCGGTGGCCAACCTGCTGCTGCCGGCGCTGACGCTGGGCGTCTACGTCTCGGGCATCTTCGCCCGCTTCCTGCGCGCCTCGCTGCTGGGCGAGCTGCGCGCCGACTACGTGCGCACCGCGCGCTCCAAGGGGCTGCGCGAGCGCGACGTCGTCGGCAGCCACGTGATGCGCAACGCGCTGCTGCCCTTCGTCACCATCGTCGGCCTGATGATGGCCAACTTCATCGGCGGTACCGTCGTCACCGAGTCGGTCTTCACCTACCCGGGCCTGGGGCGGCTGCTGATCCAGGCCATCGGCACGCGCGACTACCCGCTGATCCAGGGCTGCATCCTCTTCATCCTGGTCGTCTTCGTGCTCATCAACCTGCTGGTCGACGTGCTCTACGCCTACATCGACCCGCGCATCAACTACGACTGAACCGACAGCATCGCCATGACGCGCATCGCCATCGCCGGCTTCCAGCACGAGTCCAACACCTTCTCGGCCGTCCCGGCGACCTGGGAGAAGTTCGAGCGCTCCGGCGTGCTCACCGGCGCGGCGATCCGCCAGCGCTTCGAGGATTCGCAATCGACGCTGGCGGGCTTCCTCGCCCTCGGCCGGGAGCAGCCCGGCCTGCGGCTCGAGCCGCTGGTGTTCACGCGCCTGACGCCAATGGGCGCCCTGACGGCGCAGGCCCGCGCGAACATCTTCGACCGCATCCTGGACGCGCTGCGCTGCGGCGGTCCGTGGGACGGCGTCCTGCTTGCGCTGCACGGCGCGGCCGTGGCAGAGGACTGCGACGACCCTGAAGGTGAGCTGACCGCGGCCGTTCGGGCCCTGGTCGGCCCCGCGGTGCCCATCGGCGTGACGCTGGACATGCATGCCAATGTCTCGCAGCGCATGATCGCCCAGGCCGACGTCACGACCGTCTACCAGACCAATCCTCATGTCGATGCGCGCGAGCAGGCCCTGCGCTGCGCCCGGCTGCTCCTGGACTGCATCGCCGGCCGGATCCACCCGGTCAGCGCCCTGGCCCAGCCACCGCTGGTGGTGAACATCCTGAACCAGGGCACGGACGAGGCACCCATGTCCGAACTGCTGGGGCGGGCGGCGGCGCACCAGCGCCGCCCGGGCGTGCTGTCGGTCAGCGTGATCGAGGGCTACCCCTATGCAGACGTGCCCGACATGGGCATGTCTTTCCTGGCCGTCACCGACGGCCAGCCCGCGCTGGCACGCGAGATCGCCGACGACCTGGCGGCCCTGGCCTGGTCACGACGCGCGGCGCTGAACCAGGCGGGCCTGTCGATCGAGCAGGCGATCAACGCCGCGCTGGCCAGCCCGGCCGGCCCTGTGGTGCTCTTCGACGTGGGCGACAACGTGGGCGGCGGCTCGCCCGGCGACGGCACGCACCTGCTGCACGCCGCCCGGCGGGCGGGCATGGGCTCGGTGCTGCAGGCGCTGCGCGATGCGCCGGCGGTCGAGGCCTGCCAGCGAGCGGGCCTGGGGGGCACGGTGGACCTGCAGGTCGGCGGCCGGCAGGACCCCCGGCACGGAGCGCCGGTGCACGTGCGCGGGCGCGTGCACGCCCTGTCGGACGGCCGCTACGAGGCTACCGGCCCGACCCACGGCGGGTTCAGGCACTACGACGACGGCCCGAGCGCCGGGGTCGTCACCGACGAAGGCTGGGGCCTCGTGCTGTCCACGCTGAGCAGCGGCACGCAGAGCCTCGAGCAGTTCCGCCGCCTCGGGCTGGAGCCCGCCGACTACCGGATGATCGTGGCCAAGGGCGTGCACTCGCCCCGCCCGACCGTGGCGCCCATCGCCCGGGCGATGCACTGGGTGGCCACACCCGGCGTGACGAGCGCCGATCTGTCCACCTTCGTCTATCGTCACCGGTGCCGGCCGATGTATCCCTTCGAAGCCGACGCCCGTCTACCCTGAAGACAGGGTCCGCAGGCTCTGCGCCGCTCGCGGTCAGGCCGGTGGCGGGAAGAAGCGGCAAGACACACCGTGCGTGGGCGACAGCGGATGCCACTCCAGGGTGCCGGTGTGCGCGTGGTCTTCGCCGAAGGCACAGGCGCCAGCAGCAGCACGAAAGGCGTGGAAGTCCAGTTCCACGGGGGCCTGCGACAGCTTCGCGCGCTGACGCACAGGATCGGGCACCGGCACCGCGTCCAAGAGAGCCCGGGTATAGGGATGCGAAGGCTGCCCGTACACCTCCTCGGCGCGTCCCATCTCGACGATGCGCCCCCCGAACATCACGGCCACGCGGTGCGCGACGTGTCGGACGATCGCGAGGTCGTGGGCGATGAAGAGGTAGGACAGGCCCAGCCGTTCCTGCAGCGACTGCAGCAGATCGACGATGCGCGCCTGGGTACGCACATCCAGCGCCGACACCGGCTCGTCGCAGACCACGAAGTCCGGGTTCACGGCCAGCGCACGCGCGATCACGATGCGCTGGCGCTGCCCGCCCGAGAACTCGTGCGGATGGCGGCGCACGACGGCCGGGTCCATGCCGACCAGGGTCATCAGTTCGGCCACGCGCTCGGGCACCGCGCGCGCAGGCACCGTCTGGTGCACCCGCAACGGCTCGGCCAGGATCTGCGCCACAGTCATGCGCGGGTTCAGGCTCGAATACGGGTTCTGCAGCACGAACTGCATGTGCCGGCGCATCGAGCGCAGCTCGGACGGGCGCATGCCGATCAGCTCCCGGCCCATCAGGCGCACCGAGCCAGCGCTGGCAGCCTGCAGTTGCAGGATGGCCCGTCCCGTCGTGGTCTTGCCCGAGCCCGATTCGCCCACCAGCCCCAACGTCTCGCCGCGGGCGATGTCGAAGGACACCGCGTCTGCAGCGCGCACCGGCGGCCGCGAGTGGCGCGCCGGGAAGGTGACGGTCAGGTCACGCACCTGCAGCAGCGGGGCTGGCGCAGCGGCGGCTACGGGCAGGGGCTGCGGGGAATTCACTGCACGGCTCCGCCGGGCGTCAAACGCGGCACCGCATCGAGCAGCGCCCGCGTGTAGGGGTGCCGGGGCGCGGCGAAGATCTCGTCGACCGCGCCGTGTTCGACGATCTCGCCGCCGAACATCACGTGGACGCGGTCGACCATGCCGGCGATGACGCCGAAGTCGTGCGTGATCAGCATCAAGGCCATGCCCAGGTCCTGGCGCAGCCGCAGCAACAGCCGCAGGATCTGGGCCTGCACCGTCACGTCCAGCGCCGTCGTCGGCTCGTCGGCGATCAGCAGGTCGGGCTGGCACGACACCGCCATCGCGATCAGCACCCGCTGGCGCATGCCGCCCGAGAACTGGTGCGGGTGGTCGTCGGCGCGACGGGCAGGATCGCGGATGCCCACCAGACCGAGCAGATCCACGGTCCGCCGCCGGGCTTCGGCCGCCGACACGCCGGCGTGCCGGCGGATCATGTCGTCGATCTGGCGGCCCACGCTGAGCACCGGGTTCAGCGAGGTCATCGGGTCCTGGAACACCATGGCGATGCGCCGGCCGCGCAGACCCTGCATCGCCGGCTCGGGCAGGCTCAGCAGTTCGTGTCCCTGGAACAGGACCGAACCACCCCATTCGACGGAGGAGCCCTCGGGCGCGAGCCGCATGAGGGCGCGCGCGGTCACGCTCTTGCCGCAGCCTGACTCACCGACGAAACCCACCGCCTCGCCGCGCGCGATGTCGAAGGACACACCCCGCACCGCCTGCACGGCCTCGTCGCGCGTGGTGAAGCGGGCCGTCAGCTGGCGCACCTGCAGCATCGCGGCATCGGCGGTGGTGCCGGGTGGCAGAAGCGCCGTCATCGATGGCCCACGTCCAGGAATTCGCGCAGGCCGTTGGCCAGCACGATGAAGGTCATGGTCGCGTAGGTGATCGCCACGGCCGGGCCGATCACGGTCAGCGGCGCCAGCTCCATGAACTGGCGCGCCTCGGACAGCATGCTGCCCCAGTTGGGGTTGGGCGGCGGCGGGCCGATGCCGAGGAAGGACAAGGCCGTCACGGTGAAGATGGTCTGCGCCAGCGTCAGGCTCGTCTGCACGAGGATGGGCGAGAGCACCAGCGGCAGCACATGCCGCGTGGCGATCGCGAACTCGGACACGCCCACGCTGCGCGCGGCCTCGACGTGGTCCCAGCGCTTGATGCTCAGCACCGGGCCGCGAACGACCCGGGCCAGGGTGGGCGTGTAGACGATGGCGATCGTCAGGACGAGGTTGGGAACGCTCGGCCCGAGCGCGGCGACGACCGCGATCGCCAGCAGGAACACCGGGAAGGCGAACACGATGTCGAGCGCGCGCATGACCACCTGGTCGACCCATCCGCCGAGGTAGCCCGATGACAGGCCGAGCACGAGGCCACAGACCACCGCCAGCGCCACGGCGACGAAGGTGATGAACAGCGTGGTCCGCCCGCCGATGATCAGGCGGCTGAGCACGTCGCGCCCGATCGAGTCCGTGCCCAGCCAGTGCGCGGCGCTCGGCCCGGCCAGGGAGTCGGGGGACGTCCGGGTCGCGTCATGGGGTGCGACCACCGGCCCGAGCAGGGTGATCGCGAGCATCAGGGCGAGCATGACAAGGCCGATGCCGAGCAGCACGGCGCCGCGCGGGCGCCGTCGCGTCGGCACGGCCGGTGCCGCGGCGGCGGCCTCCTCGGCCGGGGCAAGCTCAGTCATAGCGCACCCGCGCGTCGACCCGGGCGTAGGCCACGTCGACCAGCACGTTGACGAAGAGCACGATCGCGGCGGTGACGAGCACGATGGCCTGGATCACCGGATAGTCCCGGTTGCTGATGGAGTCGAACAGGTACTGCCCCATGCCGGGGATCGTGAAGATGGTCTCGATGAGGATGCTGCCGCCAAGCAGGGTGGCGAGTTGCAGCCCGATGACGGTGATCACCGGCGTCAGCGCGTTGCGGATCAGGTAGTGCACCAGGATGGCACCGCGGCGCAGGCCCTTCGCGCGCGCCACCATCACGAAGTCCTGGCTCGCGACCTCGAGGATGGCCGCGCGCGTGTTCTCGGAGATCGTCACCGACACCGCGAGCGCGAGCGAGAACGCCGGCAACACCATGCTGCCGAGGTTGGCCAAGGGGTCCTGGGCGAACGGGACGTAGTTGAAGATGCCCACCGACGGGAAGTACAGGCCGGCGGTCAGCACGATCAAGGTTGCCACGACGAAGTTGGGGATCGCCAGGAACAGGCCGTTGAACACGCGCACCACCCAGTCGGCGCGCCCGCGCAGGCGCGCCGAGGCCAGGCCGCCGCACACACCGATGCCCATGGCCATCGCGCCGGCGATCAGGCTGAGCTCGGCCGTCACGAGCAGGCGGGGGACCAGCTCGTCGAGCACCGGCGCCTTGGTCGCGAAGGAGCGGCCCAGATCTCCCTGCAGCGCGTCGGTCAACCAGCGCAGGTACTGGGCCCACACCGGTTGGTCCAGGCCGAGCTGGCGGCGCATCGTGTCGAGCGCCTCGGCCGAGATCTCCGTGGTGCCGGCGGCGGCCTGGGCGAAGTCGCCCGGCAGGGCGCGCATCAGCACGAAGGCAACAACGGACACCCCGAAGAGGATGGGCACCGACCAGAGCAGGCGGGCGAGCACCAGGCGGATCAGCATCCTTGCCCGGCCCTCGCTTGACGTGGCATCCGGCGCACCGCCGGCCTACTTGTTCACCCAGGTGGTGCGCACGAAGCTGCGGATGTTCGACGCCAGCGCCACGTAGCCCTGGACGTGGTTCCACCACGCCTCCCAGCGCAGGGGGTACTGGTAGATCTGCAGCACATAGGCCTGGTCGGCGATGTGGCGCTGGATGCGCTGGTAGGCCTCGGCGCGGCGCGCATCTTCCAGGAGCGAGCGCGCATCGACGATCATCTTGTCGAGCGCCGCGTCGGCCATGCCCATGGACTTGCCGTAGCGGTTGTCGGAAGTCATGCGCGAAAGGATGGCGTCGGGGTCGGGGCTCCAGGCCAGGGCCACCGACAGGATGCCGTATTCGCCATTGGCCCAGCGCGCCAGCAGCGGGGCCGTCTCCATCGGCTTGATCGTGACCTTGATGCCCGCCGCGGCCCACTGCTGCTGCAGGATCTGGGCACACTGCACGTCCAGCGCGTTGGCCGCCACGACGATGTAGTCGCCCAGGTCGATGCCGTTCGGATGCCCGGCCTCGGCCAGCAGCTTGCGTGCCGCGGCGGCATCGGTCTTGTAGTAGGGCAGCTCGGACACGCCGTCGTAGCCCCCGACCTGGGTCTCGGGGATCATCGCGCCGACCTTGCCCGAGCCGCCGAGCACCGTCTGCAGGCAGGCGTTGCGGTCCGTGGCCAGGCTCAGCGCCCGACGCACGCGCACATCGCTCAGGGGCCGCGCCTTCATGTTGAGCCAGACCGGGAAGGTCCGTGTGGTCTTGCCTGGCGCGGACACGAGATCGGGCGCCGTGCGCACGATCTGGGCAGACACCTTCGGGTCCTTGAACCAGGTCATGTCGATGGCCCGCGACCGCAGGGCAGAGGCCAGCGATGCCTGGTCCTTGAAGAACCGGAACTGGACCGACTCGAGATAGGGCTGGCCTTCCTCGTAGTAGGCCGGGTTGGCCTTGAGCGTGAACTGTCGGTTGGCCTCGTAGGACTCGAACACGAAGGGTCCGGTGCCCACCGGGTTGGTGTTCAAGGTCTGCACCCCGCGCGGCACGATGACGCCGTTGGGGTTGGTCGCCAGGTAGCTCAGGAAGGTCGCGCTCGGCGCCTTCAACTCGAAGCGCACGGTGTGGGCGTCGACCACCGTCACCGCCTTGATGGCCGCGAACAGGCTGGCGCTCGGGCTGGCCGACGCGGGGTCGAGGATGCGGTCGAAGGTGTGCTTGACGTCGTCCGCGGTGAAGGCCTGGCCGTTGTGGAACTTGACGTTGCGCCGTAGTCTGAAGACATAGGTCGTGCTGTTGGGCGTCTCGTAGCCCGTGGCGAGGTCGGGCTCGATCTTCATCGACGCGTTCCAGCGCAGCAGCCCGCTGTACAGCAGCGAGGTGAAGTCATAGGACGAAAAGGCGGCCAGCGTCACCGGGTCGAGCCCGATGGGGTCGGCGTCCGCGCCGATGGTCAGGCGGCCGCCGCGCCGGGGGGCGCCGGACTGGGCCCGGGCCCAGGGGGCGACCGCGGCCGCACCGCCGGCCAGCAGCAGGCGCAGCGCGCTGCGCCGCGCCAAGTCCGCATCGAGGGCCTCGACAGTGGGTTCGGGATCGGCAGGCATCGGATGCGTCATGGGGAAGACCTCTGGCGAAGGGGTGGCAGGGGGCAGGGGCGCCCCGGGCCGCAGCGGCGGGACGTGAAGGACCCGGACGGTCGCGGTCGTCAGACCCTGCGGTCCCCGCGGTCCGGCGCCCGTTTCCCGGCCCATGTTAGGCCCGGGCAGCGCGCACTTGGCGGGTGTTTCACTTTGCGAAACACCGATGCGCCCGCGCCGGCACCCGGCGCGGCGGGCCCCCGTTGCATGCGATGAAACGCCCTGCGGTGCGGCCACCTCGGACCCGGCTCCCATAATCGACCGCGAGACCGGGGCGGCGTCACGGCCGGCCGGACATGGCGTCGTCGAGGGGGGAGCCGATGGACTGTCTGATCAGGGGCGCGCGGGTGGTCGACGGCACGGGCGCACCGCCGCGGTCCGCAGACATCGGCCTGACCGGCGACCGCATCGTCGCGGTGGCGCCCGGGCTCGCCGTGTCGGCGCGCGAGGTCGTCGACGCGCGCGGCCTCGTGGCCACGCCGGGCCTGATCGACATCCACACGCATTCCGACATGAGCCTGATGCTCGACGGCCGGGCGCAGAGCAAGGTGTCGCAGGGCGTGACGACCGAGGTCACCGGCAACTGCGGCTTCTCCCCCTTCCCGATCGACCCGGGCCGGCTCGAGCTGCACCAGGACCTGATGGCCGGCATCGGCGACGACCCCCATGCCCTGGAGTGGACCGACCTCGACGGCTACCGCTGCGCGGCCGAGCGCCGCGGCCTGGCGCTGAATACGGCGCCGATGGTGGGCCACGGTGCGCTGCGCATCGCGGTCATGGGGGTGTCGACGGCCGAGCCCGATGCGGCGCAGCAGCAGGCGCTGTGCGCGCTGCTCGAGCGGATGCTCGACCAGGGCGCCTTCGGCCTAAGCACGGGCCTGACCTACGTGCCCTCGCGCTACGCGCCGACCTCGGAGCTGATCGCGCTGTGCCGCGTGCTTCAGCGCCGCGGCCGGCTCTATGCGACGCACGCGCGCGACCGCGACCCCACCGGCGCGGACCACAAGATGGGCCCGCTGAACGAGGCCCTGCACCTCGGGCGCGAGACCGGGGTGCGGGTGCAGTACTCGCACGCCGCGATCAACACCCCGGCGGACTGGGGCACGGCCGGGCGCTGGACCGCGCGCTTCGACGAGGCACTGGCCGAAGGCCTGGACGCGGCTTTCGACGTCTACCCCTACGACGCCTCGAGCTCTGCCCTTACGCAGTACCTGCCGCCCTGGGTGGTCGAGGGCGGCGTGGCGGCGATGCGCGCGCGACTGCAGGACGAGGCCACGCTGCAGCGCGCCGAGGCCGATCTTCTGCAGGGCTGGTCGGCGCAGCGCATCCCCTGGCTGTGGGATCGCTTCGTGCTCGCGCGCACCGACGGCCTGCTCGGCACGGTCGAGGGCCGGACGCTGGAACAGGCGGCGGCCGCCGCCGGCCTCAGCCCCGGCCGCCTGGCGCTGCTGTTGTGCCGAGAGGGCGGCAACGGCGTCATGGTGGTGCTGTTCTACCGCACTGAGGCCGACATGCTGACCTTCCTGAAACACCCGAACTGCGTGATGGGTTCGGACGGCTCGGCGCTGTGCTTCGACCAGGGCAGCCGCCGCCCGCACCCGCGCAACTTCGGCGCGAGCGTGCGCGTGCTCGGGCGCTACGTGCGCGAGCGCGGCGACCTGGACCTGGCCACCGCCGTGGCCAAGATGAGCGGCCGCGTTGCCGAGCGCCTGCGCCTGGCCGACCGTGGCCGCATCGCCGTCGGCCAGGCGGCCGATCTCGTGCTCTTCGACCCGGACGAGGTCGCCGACCGCGCCACCTACCTGCGTCCGGCGCAGCAGGCCGTGGGCGTGCGCCACGTCTGGGTCAACGGCACGCGCGTGCTCGAGGACGGTGTGCTGAACGGCGCCCGGCCCGGCCGGGTGCTGCGCGCGGCCTGACGAACCCCCTTCAAGACCCCACCGCGATGCCCATCCCCGCCGCAACCCCTGCGTCCACCCGCCCGGCGCCCCAGGCGCTGCCTGCCTGGCTCGATCTGTCGGGCCAGGTCGGCGTCATCACCGGCGGCGGCACCCACCTCGGGCTGGCGATGGCCCGGGCGCTGGCCGAACTGGGCATGGCCGTCGTGCTGGTCGGCCGGCGCGCCGATATCGTCGAGGCCGCCGCCGCGACGCTGCGCGATGCGAGCCTGGACGCGCAGGCGCACGCTGCCGACGCTGCTGACGAAGCCGCCATCGACGCCCTGGTGCAGGCGGTGCTGGCGCGCCACGGCCGGCTCGACCTGATGCTGTGCAACGCCGGCGGCGGCCAGGGCAGCGACATCGCCCCGTCGATCCGCCGAGACGACCTCGAGGCCACGCTGCGCAAGAACGTCTCGACCACGCTCGTGTGCGCTCAGGCCGCGGCGCGCGCGATGATGGCGCGCGGCGGTGGCGGCGCCATCGTCACCGTCGGCTCGATCCACGCCAGCCTCGGCAGCGACCCGCGGCTGTACGCGCCCGAGTTCCGGCGTTCGTCGCATTCGTACCACGCGGCCAAGGGCGCTATCCTGAACCTGACGCGCGCCCTGGCCTGCGAGTGGGCGGTCCACGGCATCACCGTCAACTGCATCAGCCCGGGCCAGATCCCCAAGGCCGGGATCGACCCGGTCACGCGCGAGCGCTTCCGCGCCCAGGTGCCGCTCGGCCGGCTCGGCGTTCCGGAAGACCTGCGCGGCGCGATCGCCCTGTTCGCGTCGCCGGCCGGACGCTGGATCACGGGTCAGAATCTCGTCGTCGACGGCGGCTGGAGCGCCTGGTGAAACGCGTCGCCGCCGGCCGTCGCCCTGCCGCGAGACCCGACTGGCGGCTCGGCCCCGCCGGCGGCCTGCCCCGCCAGCATCCCTGTCCACGGAGCCCCCGATGACCCAGCCTGCCCCCTGGTACGAGATCGCCAACGCCGCCGAGGTCGCCTCGCCGACGGTGCTCGTCCACACCGACCGCGTCGAGCACAACCTGCGGCGCATGATCGAGCTCGTCGGCGGCGACACCACGCGCCTGCGCCCGCATGTCAAGACGCACAAGCTCGCGCCCATCGTGGCGATGAAGCTGGCGCGCGGCATCCGCAAGTTCAAGGTGTCCACCATCGCCGAGGCCGAGATGACGGCCCAGGCCGGCGGGCCCGACATCCTGCTCGCGCACCAGCCCAGCGGGCCGGGCATCGGCCGCCTGATCGCCCTGATGCAGGCCCACCCGCAGGTGCGCTGGTCGACCCTGGTCGACGACGCCGACAACCTGGCCGCGATCGGCGCCGCCGCGCACGCCGCCGGGCTGACGCTGGAGCTCTACGTCGACCTCAACGTCGGCATGAACCGCACCGGCATCGTGCCTGGCGACGCCGCGGCGGCCTTGTACGCCCAGCTTTGCCGCACCCCGGGCGTGGCCGCCGGCGGCCTGCACGCCTATGATGGCCACCTGCGCGATCCCGATGACGCCGTGCTCGAGCACCTGGTGCGCGCGACCTTCGCCCCGGTGTGGGCGCTGCGCGAGCGCTTGCTCGCCCAGGGCCTGCCCGTGCCCCGGCTCGTGGCCAGCGGCACGCCGACCTTCGCGATCATGGCGCGCACGCCGGGCGTCGAGGTCGAGGTCGGCGCCGGCACCACCGCGCTCTGGGACTTCGGCCAGGAGGCGGTCTGCCCCTCGCACCGCATGCGCCATGCGGCCGTGCTGATGGCGCGCGTCATCAGCAAGCCCACGCCCGACCGCCTCTGCCTGGACCTGGGCCACAAGGCCGTGGGCTCGGAGATGGCGCACCCGCGTGTGCAGCTCTTCGGCCTGGAGGACGCGCAGGCCGTCGTCCACAGCGAGGAGCACCTGGTGCTGCAGACCCCGCGCGCCGCGCAATACCACGTTGGCGACGTCGTCTACGGCCTGCCGCGCCACGTCTGCCCGACGATGGCGCTGCACAGCGAGGTCTGGGCCGTGCGCGACGGCCGCGCCGCCGAGCGCTGGCCGGTGACGGCGCGGGCACGGCGGCTGACGATCTGAGCGTCCTGCACCGAGGTCTCGCCATGGCCCGTCCCATCCCAGCGCAAGCAGTGCAGCGCGGCGACTTCGAACGCGACGGCTACATCTGCCCGGTGCCGGTGCTCACGCCGGCCGAGACCGCCGGGTTCCGAGCCTGCTACGACGACTTCGCAGCGCGCCACCGGGACCGCCTGCAGGCCCTGCCGCCCAACCAGCGCTGGCAGGTGAACTCCGACACCCACTTCGCCTTCGAGTGGGTGGACCGCCTGACGAGGCACCCGGCCCTGCTGGACGCGGTCGAGCGCGTGATCGGCCCCGACATCCTGGCCTGGAACTCGGTCTGGTTCGTCAAGATGCCGGGCGACCCGACCTACATCAGCTGGCACCAGGACGGCGCCTACTGGGGCCTGGAGCCGATGGAGGTGTTGACAGCCTGGGTCGCGCTCGGTCCGGCGACACGCGCCAACGGCTGCATGCGGGTACTGCCGGGCTCGCACCGCGGCCCGGCGCTGAAGCAGCGCGACACCTTCGCCCCGGACAACGCGCTGTCGCGCGGCCAGGAGATCGAGGTGGCGGTGGACGAGGCGCAGGCCGTGGACCTGGCACTCGAGCCGGGCCAGATGTCGATGCACCACCTGTGGATCGTCCACGGCTCGGACCCCAACCGCAGCGCGGTGCCGCGCGTCGGGCTGGCCATCCGCTACGTCGCCTCGCAGGTGCGCCAGCGCGACGGCAGCCGGCCGCTGGCGATGCTGGTGCGGGGCGAGGACCGCCACGGCCACTTCACGCTCGCCGAGCGGCCCACGCGCAACGACGGACGCGCCGGCGAAGGCGTGCACGGCCAGGTCCTGCAGCGCGTGCGCGAGGCGATCGAGCAGGCCAGGCTGTCGCCTGCCTGAGCCCCACCGGCCGCGACCAGCCCGCACCCCTGCCTGCGCAACCGTGAAGACCCCTTCTCAACCCGTCACCACCGAATCTTCGCTGCGCGAGGAGATCTGCCGCATCGGCCGCAGCCTGTACGAGCGCGGCTACGTCCACGCCACCGCCGGCAACATCAGCGTACGGATGGACGATGGCTTCCTGATCACGCCCACCGACGCCTGCCTGGGCGCGCTGGAGCCGGCGCGGCTGGCGCGCCTGGATGCCGACGGCGTGCAGACCGGCGGCGACCGCGCGAGCAAGACCCTGGCGCTGCACCGGCGCATCTACGCCGCCGACGCGCAGGCGCGCTGCGTGATCCATACCCACAGCACGCACCTGGTGGCGCTGACGCTGCAGGGGGTGTGGAGCGCGGACGACATCGTGCCGCCGATCACGCCCTACTACGTGATGAAGGTCGGCCACGTGCCGCTGATCCCCTACCACCGCCCGGGCGACCCGGCCGTGGCCGAGCTCGTCGCGCAGCGCATCGGCGCGATGGCCGCGCGCGGCACGCCCATCCGGGCCGTGATGCTGGACCGCCTGGGCCCGAACGTCTGGCACCGCAGCCCGGCCGAGGCGAGCGCGGTGCTGGAAGAGCTGGAGGAGACGGCCCGCCTGTGGCTGCTGTGCCAGCCGCGGCCCGCGCCGCTCACCGAGGCGCAGATCGACGCGCTGCGGCGGCAGTTCGGGGCGAGCTGGTAGGCGCTCCGCACCGCGGCGGGGCCGCGCGACCATCAGACCGGCGCCCGGAGCAGCTCGGCCCGGCCGCTCTGTCACAGACCGTCACAGAACACGCACACAGGCGCCACAGACAAGATCGACCGCGGTTTCCAGAATCTCTCCTGTCGACGCAGCCCGCGTCGCCACAAGCAGGCAGGAGATCACGATGAACCGCTTGCCCACCCGCCCCGCCGCCTTCGCCACCCTCGCTGCCGCCCTGGTGCTCGGCAGCAGCGCCGCGCTCGCCCAGGACGTCCGCATCATCGAGCAGATCGTGCCCGCGCCGGCGGTGCAGCTGCTGCCCGCCCCGACCGTCCTGGCCCCGACGGGCCGGGGTTCCAGTCGGGGCCGAGCGGCCCCAGGACGAGGGCTTGCGCCGGGGGCTCCGCGCCCGGCCCCCCCGCCAGCACGCGCCGGTTCAGGCCCGTGACGACGATCTCCCCCTGCGCCAGGCGTGCGCGCTCGGCCTCAGGCAGGCTGGCCAGCGGCACCAGGGCCACCGGGTAGGCGAAGCGCTCGTCGAGCGCGCGCAAACGCTCGGCCCGGGCCGCAGGCGGCAGCGGCGCGAGTTCGTGCTGCAGCAGCTCGACCGTGCCGCGCATGAAGCGGCTCACGTAGTCGTCGGTGACCTCACGGACCGCCAGGGCGACGAGGGCCTGCACCAGCAGCCATAGCGCCAGCACCGCCAGGGCCAGCCCGGCGGCCAGGCGGGTCACCGGGGAGCGCAGGCGGTCCGTCGTGCGGCGGGGCTCGGCCGGCATCTTCATGTCCTCCTGCCACGGGCCCGCGCGAGCCAGAGCGTGAGAGGCTCTCAGCGCCGCGCCGCCCAGCACGCCAGCGCCGCGGCGACGGGCAGCAGCGGCGCCGTGGGGGAGCCCATCGCCCACAGCGTCGCGCCGGCCACCAGCGCGGCTGCCAACGGGATGGGCCAGGCCAGCCACCAGAGGAGCGCGGCCGCGCGTTCTGCCCCGCCCTGGGGCGGCGCGCCGGCACGCAGCAGCGGCCACAGGCCCAGCGTCGCGAGCACGGTCGGGTCGGGCATCAGCGCGAACAGCTCGGCCTGCGCCCAGGGCTGCCCCTGCAGCGGCGCCAGCCAGGGGTAGCCCGCCACCGCGGCGCCGATCAGGCACCCGCCCGTCCGCCGCGCCCGCACCGTCGGGGGCCCCGGTGGCGGGCCGGGCTGCCGCGTGGCGAGACCGGTCACACCGCGCGCCGCCAGCAGCGCCGCCTGCAGCCAGAAGGCCGCGGCCAGCGCGGGCGCGCCCCAGTTGATCGTGGCGTAGTGCCGCCCGAGGAAAAGGGCCGCGCCGGCCCAGGCGGCGCCGAGCAGCAGGCAGACCAGCGCTGCCGCGCGGGGCTGGGCCGGCGCGCGCGCCGCGCACAACACCACCCCCAACCCCAGCGCCGCGGCCACCGCCTGCGCCCAGGGCCAGCCTTGCGCGTGCGCCAGCTCGAACAGGCGCCGGTAGGTGTCGGGCGCGAAGAGCAGGAAGTCCGACAGGCGGTAGGTCCACCACTCCGTCATCCGACCCCCGGAACGCCGAGCCCGCGCCTACAGCGCCGCCACGTGCGCCGCCATCCGGCGCCGCGTCGCCGCATCCGGCATCCGACCGCGCGCCGCGCCGAGGTTCTGGCGCACGTGGGCCACCTGGCGCGTCGCCGGGATCGCACAGGTCACGGCCGGGTGCGAGATGACGTACTTCAGCACGTACTGCGCCCAGCCGTCGCAGCCCAGCTCGGTGCGGGCCCAGGCGGGCAGGGGGTGGCGCGCCAGGGCCTCGAGCAGCGCGCCCTGGCGGAAGGGGCGGTTCACGATCACGCCGATGCCGCGCTCGGCCGCGAGCGGCAGGATGCGCTGCTCGACCTCGCGGTCGAGCGGGTTGTAGGTCACCTGCACGAAGTCGATCGGATGCGCCTGCATGATCGCCTCGACGGCCGCGTGGCGCCGCCCCTCCGAGGTGGAGATGCCCATGTGCCGGATCTGGCCTGCCGACTTCATCGCCATCAACGTGGGCAGGTGCGCCTCCCAGGCGAGCAGGTTGTGCACCTGCAGCAGGTCGAAGCGCGGCAGGCCCCAGAGGCGCCGCGAGGCCTCGATCTGCTCGGGCCCGCGCGCGCCCGGCGACACCCACACCTTGTCAGCCGCGTAGACCTGCCCCGGTCCGCGGTAGCGCGCGAGCGCGTCGCCGATGACGGCCTGGGCCGAGCCGTACATCGGCGAGGAGTCCACCACGCGCCCGCCGCCGTCGAGGAAGGCGTTCAGCACGGCGGCGCACGAGGCCCGGGCCGCCGGGTCGGCGCCGACGTTGAACGTGATCCAGGTGCCGAGCCCGACGGCCGGCAGGCGCTCGCCGCTGGAAGGCACGGGCTTGTGCAGCAAGTCGGCAGCGGCCGGCGGCCCGCTGCCCGGCGCCCCCACGGCAGGGCCGCCCACCAGCGCCCCCGGCAGCGCGGCCAGGGCCGCAGACAGGCGCCGCAGCGCGCCCCGGCGCGACTGCACGGGCGCCTCGCAGGCAGGCATACGGAGGCCGGTCACGGGTCTCTCCTCGCAAAGGACACCGCGTGGATTCTTGCCGGTGTCGAGCTTCCCGGCGCAGCGCCAGGGCAAGGATTCACCCTAGTCCCAGGCTGGAGGAATCTCTCTATCATCCGCGACCCGGGCCCATCGCCCGGCCGGACCCGCCCCAAGCACGAACGCACGGAGACACGCGCCATGAACGACCAAGACCGCCCGCACGACGCCCCGGCCGAGGGCACCTGGGCCGAATCGCCCCGCCTGACCAAGCGCGCCCTGCTGGGCGCGGGCGGCGCGCTGCTGGCTGGCGCCACGCTGTCGGTGCCCCGCGCAGCGCAGGCCCAGACCCCGCGCACGGCGCTCGTGATCGCGGCCCAGATCGACGACCTGGTCGCGCTCGACCCGCACCACTCCTTCGAGGTGACGGGCAGCGACGCGCTGAAGAACGTGTACGACCAGCTCTTCGCCATCGACGAGACCAAGGCCAGCGCCGAGCTGATGCCGGGCATCGCCGAGTCCTACGCCGTGTCGGACGACGGCAGGACCTTCACCTTCCGCATCCGCCAGGGCGTGCGCTTCCACTCGGGCAATGCGCTGACCGCCGCCGACGTCGTCTTCTCGCTGCGCCGGCCGCTGCAGATCAACCGCACGCCGGCCTTCATGTACCGCTCGGTCGGGCTGACGAAGGAGAACGTCGAGCAGAACGTGCAGCAGAGCGGCGAGTTCGAGGTCAAGGTCACCTTCGACCGGGCCTACGCGCCCTCGCTGATCCAGAACCTGTTCACCGCCACCATCGCCTCGGTCGTCGACAGCAAGCTCGTGCAGCAGAACGCGGGCACGGACATGGGCAACACCTGGCTGAACCGCAACTCGGCCGGCTCGGGTGCCTTCCGCATCGCGCGTTACCAGCCCAACGAGACCTACGTGCTCGAGCGCAACGACAACTGGTGGCGCGGGCGCGCCGCCCTGCAGCGCGTGATCGTGCGCCACGTGCCCGAGGCGGCCACGCAGCGCCTGCTGCTCGAGCGCGGCGACGTGGACGTGGCGCGCAACCTCACGCCCACCGACATCGCCGGGCTGCGCGGCAAGCCGGGCATCACCCTGCAGGAGTTCCCGCGCGGCACGATCCAGTACTTCAGCGCCAACAAGGGCGACCCGCTGCTGTCGAACCAGAAGGTCATCGACGCGCTGAAGCTGCTGGTGGACTACGACGCCATCGCCAACAACCTGCTGCCGGGGCAGGTCTTCCCGCACCAGTCCTTCATCCCGCGCGCCATCCTGGGCGAGGTGAACAGCCGCCCCTGGCGCTTCGACCCGGAGCGCGCGAAGCGCCTGCTGGCCGAGGCCGGCCACCCCAACGGCATCAGCCTGACGATGGACACGGCCAACAGCTTCCCGTCGCTGGACGTCGCGCAGGCGCTGCAGGCGAGCTTCGCCCGCGGCGGGGTCAAGCTCGAGGTGCTGCCCGCCACCGGGGCGCAGGTGCTGGCCAAGGTGCGTGCGCGCAACCACCAGCTCTTCATCGGCATCTGGGGCCTGGGCTATCCCGACCCGCACTACAACGCCGACAGCTTCGCCCACAACCCGCCCGGCCAGGCCAACCCGGGCAAGCTCTCCTGGCGCAACAACTGGGAGATCCCGGCCCTGAGCACGAAGACCGAGGCGGCGATGCGCGAGCGCGACCGCAACGCGCGCGCGGCCATGTACCGCCAGATCCAGGAGGAGTTCATCGGCACCTCGCCCTTCGTCGTCTTCGCCCAGCAGCAGGTGCAGGTGGCCGTGCGCAGCAACGTGACCGGCTACATGGCCAGCTCGCCGGGGCTGTCGGCGATCTACTGGCGCGCGAACAAGGCCTGAGGTGGCGGCCGCGTCCGCCCTGCGCCAGGCGCCGGGCTTCCTGCTGCAGGTCGGGCTGACACTGCTCGGCCTGCTCGCGGTGACCTTCTTCATCGGCCGGGTTGTGCCGATCGACCCGGTGCTGGCGGTCGTCGGCGACCAGGCGCCGCGCGACGTCTACGAGGCGGTCAAGCGCGAGCTCGGGCTCGACCAGCCGCTGGCGGTGCAGTTCTGGATCTACGTCCA
This sequence comes from Rubrivivax sp., assembly GCA_044375195.1. Lineage (GTDB taxonomy): Bacteria > Pseudomonadota > Gammaproteobacteria > Burkholderiales > Burkholderiaceae_C > Rubrivivax. The sequence goes on from JBILNB010000013.1 coordinate 78,084, forward strand.
GAAGATGGCCGTGGGCGATTTCGGGCAGTCGCTGGTGACCAATCGCGCCGTCATCGAGGACATCGCGCGCGTCTTCCCGGCCACGCTGGAGCTCGCGACGCTGGCCACGCTGGTAGGCGTGCTGATCGGCGTGCCGCTGGGCGTGGCCGGCGCGGTCTGGCAGGACCGCTGGCCCGACCAGATCGTGCGCGTGATCGGGCTCGTCGGCTACTCGATGCCGATCTTCTGGCTCGGCATCATCGCCCTGCTGGTGTTCTACGGCATGCTGGGCTGGGTCAACGGGCCGGGCCGCCTGGGCGTGGCCTTCGAGGACATGGTGCCGGTGGTCACCGGCGTCATCCTGGTGGACGCCGCCATCGCCGGCGAGTGGGAGGTGTTCCGCAACGCCGTGGGGCACGTGGTGCTGCCCTCGGCGGTGCTGGGCTACTTCTCGGTGGCCTACATCGCGCGCATGACGCGCTCCTTCATGCTCGAGCAGCTGAACCAGGAGTACGTGGTCACCGCCCGCGCCAAGGGCGTGCCCGAGGCGCGCATCGTCTGGGTGCACGCGCTGCGCAACGTCTCGGTGCCGCTCGTCACCGTCATTGCGCTGTCCTACGCGCGCCTGCTGGAGGGCGCGGTGCTGACGGAGACCGTCTTCGCCTGGCCGGGGCTCGGGCGCTACCTGACCACCGCGCTGCTGGCCGCGGACATGAACGCGGTGCTGGGCGCGACGCTGGTGGTGGGCGCCGTCTTCGTCGGCATCAACCTGCTGTCGGACCTGCTCTACCGCGTGCTCGACCCGAGGGCCAGATGAGTTCCTGGCGCGCCACCCTGCTGTCGGACAGCCCGCGCTCGCGGCGCGAGGCCAAGCTCGGCCAGCTCTACCGCGGCTGGCTGCAGTTCCGGCGCAACCGGCTGGCGATGCTCGGCCTGGCGATCGTGCTCCTGCTGGTGCTGGTGGCCGCCTTCGCGCCCTGGATCGCCACGCACGACCCCTACGCGCAGAACCTGGCGCAGCGCCTGCTGCCGCCCGGCGCCAAGGGGCACTGGCTGGGCACGGACGAGTTCGGGCGCGACATCTTCTCGCGCCTGGTGTACGGGGCGCGCATCACCCTGTACATCGTCGTTCTGGTGGCGCTGATCGCCGCGCCGATCGGGCTCGCCGTCGGCGCGGCAGCGGGCTACCTCGGCGGCTGGGTGGACAAGGCGCTGATGCGCATCACCGACGTGTTCCTGGCCTTCCCCAGCCTCATCCTCGCGCTGGCCTTCGTCGCCGCGCTCGGGCCGGGCATCGAGAACGCGGTGATCGCCATCGCCCTGACCTCCTGGCCGCCCTATGCCCGCATCGCGCGCGCCGAGACGCTGACCATCCGCAACAGCGACTACATCTCGGTGGCGCGCATCCAGGGCGCCGGCACGGGGCGCATCCTGCTGCGGCACGTCATGCCGCTGTGCGTGTCCTCGCTGACCGTGCGCGTGACGCTCGACATGGCCGGCATCATCCTGACGGCGGCGGGCCTGGGCTTCCTCGGGCTGGGGGCGCAGCCGCCGATGGCCGAGTGGGGCGCGATGGTCTCCGCCGGGCGGCGCTACGTGCTCGACCAGTGGTGGGTGGCCACCATCCCCGGCATCGCCATCTTCGTCGTCAGCCTCGCCTTCAACCTGCTGGGCGACGGGCTGCGCGACGTGCTCGACCCGAGGCAGAAGAAATGAGCGCGCTGCTCGAGGTCGACGACCTGCGCGTGAGCTTCGCCACGCCCACCGGGCGCTTCGACGCCGTGCGCGGCGTGTCCTTCGCGCTCGGGCGCGAACGGCTGGGCATCGTCGGCGAGAGCGGCTCGGGCAAGTCGCTGACGGGGCGCGCCATCATGCGCCTGCTGCCGCCGTCGGCGCAGCTGGAGGCGCGGCGCCTGGCTTTCGACGGCACCGACCTGCTGCGCGCCACGCCGGCCGCGCTGCGCGCGATCCGCGGCGCCCGCATCTCGCTCGTGCTGCAGGACCCGAAGTACTCGCTGAACCCGGTCATGACCGTGGGCGAGCAGATCGCCGAGGCCGCCCGCATCCACGGCGGCGTCTCCAAGGCGCAGGCACGGCGCAAGACGCTGGAGATGCTCGAGGCCGTGCGCATCCGCGACCCCGAGCGCGTGGCGCGGCTGTACCCGCACGAGGTCTCGGGCGGCATGGGCCAGCGCATCATGATCGCGATGATGCTCGTGCCCGAGCCCGACCTGCTGATCGCCGACGAGCCCACGAGCGCGCTGGACGTGACGGTGCAGATGCAGGTGCTGGCCATCCTGGACGACCTCGTCGCCCGGCGCGGCATGGGGCTGATCTTCATCAGCCACGACCTGGACCTCGTCGCCTCCTTCTGCGACCGGGTGCTGGTCATGTACGCCGGCCGCGTGGTGGAGGAGCGCGCAGCGGCCGACCTGGCCGCGGCCACCCACCCCTACACCCAGGGCCTGCTGCGCAGCCTGCCGCGCATCGGCGACGAGCGCGCCGAGCTGCCCACGCTCAGCCGCGACCCGGCCTGGCTGGAGGGCTGAGCATGATCTCGGTGCGCGACCTCGTCGTCACCTTCGGCGCCGGCCGAGACGCGGTGCAGGCGGTGCGCGGCGTCTCCTTCGAGGTGGCCGAGGGCGAGAGCTTCGGCCTCGTCGGCGAGAGCGGCAGCGGCAAGTCCACGGTGCTGCGCGCGCTCGCCGGCCTGAACCGCGACTGGAGCGGGGGCGCGGCCATCGCCGGCATCGACGTGTCCACGCGCGACCGGCGTCTGCCGCGCCTGGTGCAGATGGTGTTCCAGGACCCCTACGCCTCGCTGCACCCACGCCACACCGTGGACCGCGCGCTGTCCGAGCCGCTGGAGATCCACGGCATCGGCGAGGTCTCGGCGCGGGTCGAGAAGGCGATGGCCGACGTCGGCCTGGACCCGGCCTTCCGATTCCGCTTCCCGAACCAGCTCTCCGGGGGCCAGCGCCAGCGCGTGGCGATCGCGCGCGCGCTGATGCTCGAGCCCCGGGTGCTGCTGCTGGACGAGCCCACGAGCGCGCTGGATGTCAGCGTGCAGGCCGAGATCCTGAATCTGCTGCGCCGGCTGCGCGTCAGCCAGAGGCTGACGATGATCCTGGTCAGCCACAACCTGGCCGTGGTGGCCCACATGTGCGACCGGCTCGCTGTGATGAACCGCGGCCTCGTCGTCGAGGAGATGGACGTGGCCACGCTGCGGCGCGAGGACCCGCGCGAGCCCTACACGCGCCAGCTCCTGCTGGCCTCGCGCGGCTACGACCGCGAGGCGGCGGCGCGCATGATCACTTACGACTGAGGACTCCCAGGGCCCTGGGAGCCGGCGCGCGCGGCCTCCCAGCCCAGCATCGCGGCCTTGCGCTCCGGCCGCCAGCGGTAGTGGGAGATCTCGCCGCTGTCGCGGATGACGCGGTGGCAGGGGATGAGCCAGGCGATGGTGTTCGCCCCCAGCGCGCTGCCCACCGCGCGCTGCGCGCGCGGCGCGCCGACGGCCTGCGCCACGTCGGTGTAGCTGAGCACCTGACCCGCCCGCGTGCGCAGCATCGCCTGCCAGACCTGGATCTGGAAGTTCGTGCCGCGCAGCACCAGATGCACCGTGCCGCGCGTGGGCGTGGCCGGGAACACGCGTGCGAGCAGGTCGCGCGCCAGCGTGTCGTCGCGCGCCAGCAGCGCCTGCGGCCAGCGCGCGGCCAGCGTGGCCACCGGCCCGGCGGCCTCCGCATCCGCATCCGCATCCGCATCCGCATCCGCATGCCCGGCCGCGGGCGCATCGCCTGCCGCAGCATCGACGAAGTCGAGCTGGCACACGCCGCGCGGCGTCCAGGCGACGAAGGCCGCGCCGAAGGGCGTGGGCCCGAGGCCCCAGCCGATGGCCAGGCCACGGCCGCCGGACTTCAGCTCGCCCGGGGTCACGGCCTCGCTGCTGACAATGAGCTCGTGCAGCCGGCTCGTGCTGCCCAGCCCCACGTCGCAGGCCGCCTGCAGCACGCTGGCGCAGGCGCGCAGCCGCTGCAGCGCGCTGTCCTTCGTCAGCACCTGCAGGAAGCGCTTGGGCGAGATGCCGGCCCAGCGCGAGAACACGCGCTGCAGGTGCGGCGGGCTCAGGTGCACCGCGGCCGCCAGTTCCTCCAGCCCGGGCTGGCGCGCGGCGTGCGCGCGCAGGTAGGCGATGGCCCGCGCCACCGTGGCGTAATGGCGGGCATGTTCGTCGAGGCTGGGGTCGTCGGGCGGCACCAGCGCAGTGTGGCAGAGGCGGCAGGCGGTGGCGATCCGGTTCTTGCGCAGTGGGGGCAAGTCACGCCCGCGCAAGCCTGCACCACGGCGAGCCCGGCGGGGCCTGGCGAGCCGACAGGAAAGTCCGCGAACCCGAGCGTCCGCCAGCCCTCGGGACAGGGCGACCCCCGCAGCGAAGTCAAGGGGGAGGGATCGGCCCCCAGGCCGATCCCGGAGGACATGAGCGGAGGGGGTCGCCCTGGCCCGAGGGCCCGTGAGCCGCTTGAGTGAACGCCCATACCGCGCACGAGAACCCGCACTGGGAACACACCACCCACGCCAGCCCGCGTCGCAGCAAGCCCGGCCCGCCCGATGACGCCCAGCCCGGGCCGATTCAGGTCACACGTCACAGCCTCGATGTGCCTTCGGTGGGTGCGGTGCGCTTGGGCAGTCGCCTGAAGCCCCGCTCCACTGCGTATTTCGGCGATCGTGACCGCCGATTTCGGGATCGTGACCGCACATTTCGGCCGATGATGACCGCGCATTTCGGCGCATCGTGACCGACCGTTTCGGCATCGTGACCGGTCGTTTCGGCGATCGTGACCGTGCCCCCCCGAGTTCGTAAACATTCGGTGAGCCCGTTGATGGTGACGGCTATACGGCCAGGACGGACCTAAAGTCTTTGCGCAGCGGGTAGAGCCACACGTCCTTGGTTGGGAGCTGGGCGGCGTGATCGGTGCTGGTCTTGCCGCGCCCGGTGGTGCGTCCGACGAGTTGCCAGTTGGCCGTAAACGTCCGCGAACCCTCGTCCTTGCCGCGCGGCCCGTGATGCGCGATCGTCGAGCACTCACGCAACGAGGAGCCGACGGATGGATACGGAGTCGATCGACAAGGGTGTCTCGCAGGACGGGCAGCGCTGGGCGGGCCGGCTCGACTGGCGCAGCGGCAAGATGGCCTACCTGCGCGACGATGCGTTCTGGCAGGCGCACGAACAGCGGCGCCTCGAGCAGGGGCTGAGCGTCTCGAAGTACTGCCAGGCCAATGACCTGGCGCATTCCACATATCGCCACCGCCTCAAGCCCGAGGGGCGCTGTGCCTCGCGCCGCCAGCGCCAAGCTTCCCGGTCGCCTGCGGTCACCCCCAAGGCGCCGCTGCAGGGTGATGCTCGCTTCGTGCCGATCGACGCCCTTGCTTGCGCGGCCACCCGGCCCGGTGACGCCGCCGAGGCCGAGATTCATACGCCCCAGGGCCTGGTGATCCGGCTGGCCGGTGCCGCCGCCGCAGAGTTGTTGCAGCGCCTGGTGAGGACGCTGCCATGATCCTGTCATCGGCGATCCGGGCCTACGTCTTCAGCCAGGCGGTGGACATGCGCAAGTCCATCGACGCGCTGTCGCAGATCGTGTCCGCCTGCATGGGGCAGGACCCGCTGTCGGGGCACGTGTTCGTCTTCATCGGTCGCCGCCGCGACAAGGCCAAGCTGCTGGTGTGGGACCGCCACGGCTTCTGGGTGCTGTACAAGCGCCTGGAGAGCGGCCGCTTCGGCGATCCGGCCCGGCTGGGCGGGGGTGGCATCGCGATGAGCGAGCTCGTCACATGGCTGGAGGGCATCGACCTCAGCCGTGCGCGGCGCCTGGCTGCGGTCGAGGTCAGCAGGGTGCGATGAGAACGTGAAGCACGCGCTCTTGCAATCGGCACAACACCCACTGGTGCGGCGCGCGCGGGCGGGTGAACATGCTGTCCATGCACGCTGCCGCCCTCGACCGCCACAGCCTGCCCGACGCGGTGGAGCCGCTGAAGGACATGGTGATGGAGTTGTCGACGGCACTCACGCAGTTGCGCGCGCAGGCCCAGCAGCAGCACGAGCGCTTCGCCGCCCAGTTGGCCGAGTTGCGCCGGCGCATGTTCGGCCCGCGCTCGGAGGTGTTGCCGCACGAAGGCCAGGCCACGCTGTGGACCGAGACGGTACAGCTGCCCGTGCCGCCCGTGGAGGACACGCACGAGGAGGTGGCCACCCAAAAGCGCCGTCGCCGCGGTCGCCCAGCCATCGACGCGGACCTGCCGGTGCGGCGCGTGGAGCACGACCTCAGCGAGCAGGACAAGGCGGTCTTCGAGCGCTGCGTGCGCATCGGCGAGCAGACCAGCCGCATACTCGAGTACACGCCGGCCCGGCTGGAGATCGTCGAGAGCGTGCGTGCGACCTACCGCTGCGAGGGCGCCGACGGCACGAGCACGGTGCGCACAGCGCAGGCCGCGGCCTCGCCGATCGCCAAGTGCAACGCCGGCGCGGGGCTGCTGGCGCAGGTGATGGTGGCCAAGTACGCCGACCACACCCCGCTGGCGCGGCAGGAGCGCATCTTCGCCCGCCACGGTCTGCGGCTGTCGCGGCAGACGCTGTGCGACTGGGTGCTGGCCAGCGCGCACAAGCTCGAGCCGCTGGCGGCGGCGCTGGCCGACCACGTGCGCAGCGCCCCGGTGATCTTCAGCGATGACACGACGCTGGCGCTGCAGAAGCCCCGGGTGAAGGGTCAGCCGCGGCGCGGACGCACGATCACCGCGCGGCTGTGGACCTACCTGGCCGGCGGCTGGCGTCAGGACGCCGAAGGCCGGTGGCAGCGCATCGCGCCGGCGGCGCTGTACGACTTCACGCTCACCCGAAGCGGCGAGCACCCGCGACGTGTGTTGCAGGGCTGGCGCGGCACGCTGCAGGCCGACGACTTCTCGGGCTACCACCAGGGCTTCCGGGAGGGCATCACGCACGCGGCGTGCTGGGCGCACGCGCGGCGCAAGTTCTTCGAGATCGTCAAGGCCGCCCTGCAGGGCGCGCCGCCGGGGCTCGCGCACGAGGCCATGCGCTTCATCACGCAGGTCTACAAGATCGAGTCCGAGATCCGGGGCAAGCCCCCGGACGAGCGCGCGCAGCAGCGCAAGGCCCGCAGCGCCCCGCTGCTGCGGGACTACCACCAGTGGCTGCAGGGCCACGCCGGCGGGCTGCTGCCGAAGTCCCCCCTGGGGCAGGCCTTCGCCTACACGCTGAGCAACTGGGCGGCGCTGAACACCTTCGTCGCAGACGGGGCGGTGGAGGTGGACAACAACGTGGCCGAGCGTGCAATGAGATTGGTGGCCGTATCGCGCAAGAACTGGCTGTTCGCCGGCTCCGAGCGCGGGGGGCGGGCCGCGGCGGTGGCCTTCAGCCTGATCGAGACGGCGCGGCTGAACGGCGTGGAGCCGTGGGCCTACCTGAAGGATGTGCTCGAGCGCATCGACGGCCACCGCATGGACCGGCTGCATGAGTTGCTGCCGATGCACTGGAAGGCCACCGCGGCATGAACGCGGCCGACCCGAAGGTGGTGCAGGCGCTGCAGCAGGCCACGCTGCTGGAGTTGTTCGCGATGTCCACGCTGATCGACCGGCAGATGAGCGACCCGGCCCGCATCGCGGCGGCCCGGCTGCGCTTGCACCTGGGGCAGCGGGTGAAGTTCCTGGACTGGCGCGACCCCCAGATGCAGATGCGCCCAGCCCAGGTGATGGCGCTGGCCAAGGACCATGTGAAGGTCCTGGAAGAAGGTGCCCCCCGGCAGTGGAACCTGCCCTACGCCGCGGTGGAGCCCGCCACCGACCAGGCGAGCCCGCCTGCCGCGCCACCGACGGCACCACCACAGCCCGCTGCCAAGCCCCGGCGTGACGACTTCCGCGGCGGCGAGCGCGTCATCTTCGAAGATCGCAACTGCCAAGCCCAGGTAGGCACCATCGCCCGCGTCAACCGCCAGACCGCCACGATCCACACCGACGACGGCAAGATCTGGCGGGTGTCCTTCTCGCTGCTGCGACACATCGTCGACGTCTGATCGCGGCCGCGGGGGCGGTCGTTTGCGGACGTTTACCCTGCTCCGACAGGCCTGCGGCGCGGATGGTGGTCATGTCGTAGAACACCACCGCCAAGTCCTGGTCAACCAGCGGGCGCAGCAAACCTGCCATTACGGCATCGACCTCGTCCTGGTGCTCAACCAGCGCATCCATGGCACGTAGCAGATGCTGGTGTTCGATGGACTCGGCCATCGTGCCTGGCAGCGTCACCGTCTGCACCCAGCGCAGCACACCCAGCTTGGACTCCGGATCACACAGGCGGTTGAGCACCATCACCCGAATCAGCGCCTCGACATCGATGGCATGTCGGGTGCGGCGAAACACACGCCGAAGGCCATCGAAGCCGAGCGAGTTCCAGAGTTCAGTCAACGCCCAGACATCGCCGAAATCACGGGCCGACTCGAAGCTCAAACTGGGGGCAGCAGGCGCAACTGGCGCGCTCTTGCCGGTCACGCGCAGCAGGCCCGAGATGACGGACTCCAACTCCGAGTTCAGCTGATCCAGACGCCCCAGGGTGGCCACCGTGCGCTGCTTGGGCCGCCCGGCGTCGTCGCGATAGGCCTCTACGAGTTGGACGTAGCTGCGTGATCCGGAGTGGGTTAGCTTGACAAACACACCACTACTGAAAGAGTCTGAATCTGCGGAGCAAAGTGGGGAAAACCCGAAGAAACGTGCCATTACAAGAATTGTCGCAACTTGGCTGCTAAGTGGCTGATTTGATTGGGAGAGTCAGCGTGTTTTCTACCGTGGACTGTCGAAGTCGGGTGGTCACCCTCGTCCTCGACGACCTCGCGGCCTATGCCTAGGGCGGCGAGACAGTCTCGATCGGCGGTGAATCCGTTGGCGAGCTGAGCGCGGTGGGCTGGGGTTGGGCGACCGGCCGCCGCGTCGCCCTCGGTCCAGACGATGCTCGCTCCGCAACTGCGGAGCCCTGGCCGCTGGCATACTGACCAGGATGAGAAAGCCGGACCATTGCGAACGGAGGATACCGCCGTGGGTGCCTTGGACGAACTGCCGCTGTTGACCCGCCACCGTCTCACCGTGGCGGACTATTACCGCATGGCTGAAGCCGGCGTGTTGGGGCCACAGGCGCGGGTGGAACTGATCGAGGGCGAGGTGATCGACATGGCACCGATCGGTTCGAGGCACCACGCCGCGGTTCTCCGTCTGTCGCGCCAGTTGCAGTTCGCTGTTGGCGATCATGCCCTCGTCTCGGTTCAGGGCCCGCTGAGCCTGGGCGAGTTTTCCCAGCCCGAGCCGGATCTGATGCTGCTCCAGGCTCGAGCAGACTTCTATGCCGCAGCCCATCCCGTGGCTACCGATGTGCTGCTGCTGATCGAGGTGGCGGATACCAGTGCCCGGTACGACCGCGAGATCAAGCTGCCCCTGTACGCCCGCCATGGCGTGTCGGAGGTCTGGATCGTCGATCTGAACGAGCGTTGCATCCGCTTTTTCCGGCAACCCGCTGAAGGCCGCTATCTGGACGCCACATCGACGGAAACGCCGGGCCGAGTGACCGTGCCTTGCCTGCCCGGCGTGATGCTGGACCTGGCGGGCATGCTCGGTTGACGGCTCCCCTCCGGACGCCGGTTGCCCCATGTCGCTGCAGGTGATCGTGTTCGAGGGCTGTATGCCCACCGGCATGCGACAGGTGCGGTCAGGTCGTAGAACACCACCGAGAGGTCCTGATCGATCAGCGGCCGCATCAGTACCGACAGGCGATCAGCGATTGCGGCGCTGTGATCGTCCAGCACGTCCATTGCACGCAGCAAATGCTGATGATCCGGCGAGCCATCGGCAAGGCCAAAGCCACGAGGCAGGGCCACCGTGTCCATCCACCGCAGGACGCCGAGCTTGGTCGATGGGTCGCAAAGTCTGTTGAACACCATCAGCCGCAGGCAGGCCAGCACGTCGATCTCGCTGCGGGTGGAGCGCCAAGCCTGCGCAAGGTCTTCCAGACCCAGCGAGTGCCACAACTGCCAGAGCGCCCAGACGTCCCCAGCGGATCGAGATTCGAGGAACTCCAGCTACGCCGAAGCAGACGATGGCGCCGCCGAGGCAGCGTCATCGCCGTCGGCCTGCCCCTGCGCGCGGCGCAGCGCTGCGATGAGACGGTCAACTTGGCCACCTTCCTCCAGCCGGCCCAAGGTGGCAATGGTGCACTGGCGGGGCTGACCGGCCTCGTTACGGAAAGACTCCACCAGTTGCGCATAACGGCGGCCGCGCACGGTGGTGACCTTGATGAACATGCCCTGCCGATTGTACGGCAGGCAGAAATTCCTACCACTACTTGAAACTTACGCCATTACCACTACAAAACTTCTCCCTGATGCCCGGTCTGACGCTTCTAACCGATTGACTGGACAGGATGTTCGGGCGTGCAAGAGGGCCCGGCAGGCGGGCAAAGTGTCGAACTTGGGGTACTCCACCGTGCGGCGTTACCTCAAGGCCCATGCCATGCATCGCCAGCGACGCCCCAGTCGCACCACCGAGGGTGCGCAGCTTGCCCGCGATCGCCTGGAGCAGTTGGAGGTGCGCAGCTTCGAGCTCGAGCACGTGTGCGCGCTGTGGCACCTGGACTTCCACCACGCCAGCCGCCGCGTGCTCACCCGCGCCGGGCACTGGGTGCGACCGATCCTGCTGGGCGTCATCGACGACCGCTCGCGTGTGGTGTGTCACCTGCAGTGGTACCTCGACGAGAGCGCCCAAAGCCTCGTGCACGGCCTGAGCCAGGCCTTCATGAAGCGCGGCCTGCCGCGCGCCTTGATGAGCGACAACGGCGCGGCCATGCTCAGCCAGGAGTTCACCAGCGGCTTGGCGCGGCTGGGCATCGTGCACCAGACCACGCTGCCCTACAGCCCTTACCAGAACGCCAAGCAGGAGTCCTTCTGGGGCCGCGTGGAGGGCCGTCTGATGCCCATGCTGGAGGGTGAGACGGCGCAGGTCCGGGCTCAGTGCACCCAGGCCTCACCGGTCTCACGCGCCCGGCCCCGGGGCCCCTTGCAGGGCGCGCCGGGCCAGTGGCCCGGCCCCTCGCCAGGCACAAGCAGTCCACTGGACTGCTTGTGTCCGGGCTCGGCGGCTGTGTGCGTATTCCACGCCATCCCGGACACCGTTCCACTCTGATGGCGGACAGCATTCCGCGGTGATGGCGGACACCGTTCCACGCTGAAGGCGGACAGCGTTCCATCCTGATCGCGGACACCGGGAGGGTGTCCTGAGTGACCCAACGAGGCATAAGCTGCCCGGCTTTTTGGCCGGGAGAGGCGATGCCCACACCAAGGGTCCTCATGAGCAAGATCAGACAAGCGCTTCAACTGCTGGCCGGCGACGCCCGCCTGAGCATGCGGCAGGTCGCTGCCGCGCTGGGCGTCAGCAAGACCACCATCAGCGAGATCGCGATGTACGCCCGCGACGCCGGCGTGGACTGGCCGCTGGCCAGCACGCTGAACGACGACGAACTGCAGGCCAGGCTGTACCCGACGCCGCGACCGCGCAGCACCACGCGGATGGAACCAGACTACGCGGCGCTGCACCAGGAACTCAAGCGCCCTGGCGTCACGCTGCAACTGCTGTGGGAGGAGTACCGCGCCCATTGCGGTGATGGCCCTGGCCAGCAGGCTTACCGCTACAGCGCGTACTGCGAGAAGTACCGCGCCTGGGCCAAGCGGCTCAAGCGCTCGATGCGCCAGATCCACCCTGGTGGCGAGCGCCTGTTCGTGGACTACGCCGGCCAGACGGTGCCGGTGGTCGATGCCACCAGCGGCGAGATCCGCCGCGCCCAGGTGTTCGTGGCCGTGCTGGGCGCGTCGAACTACACCTACGCCTGCGCCACCTGGCAGCAGACGGCCACCGACTGGGTGGGCGCCATCATCGACACGCTGGGCTTCATCGGCGGCGTGCCCCGGCTGCTGGTGCCCGACCAGCCCCGCGCGCTGATCGCCAACCCCGACGCCTACGAGCCCACCACCGCGCGGCTGATGCAGGAGCTGGGCGAGCACTACGGCGTGGCCGTGCTGCCGGCGCGCCCGGGCCGACCGCAAGACAAGGCGAAGGTCGAAGTCGGCGTGCAGGTGGTCGAGCGCTGGATCCTGGCGCGGCTGCGCCACCGGCGCTTCTTCAGCCTGGCCGAGCTCAACCGGGCCATCGCCGAGTTGCTGGCAGACCTGAACCAGCGCCCGTTCAAGAAGCTGCCCGGCTGCAGGTCTTCGGCCTTCGCAGCACTGGACGCACCGACGTTGAAGCCGCTGCCGGCCACCGCGATGGCGCTGGCGCAGTTCAAGCCCGCGCGGGTGAACATCGACTACCACGTCGCCTTCGAGAGCCACTACTACTCGGTGCCGCACCAGCACGTCGGCGCAGCGGTGGAGTTGCGCATCACGGCCACCACACTGGAAGTGCTGCTGCGCCGCCAGCGTATCGCCGCCCACGCGCGCAGCGCCAAGGTCGGCGGCTTCACCACCGTGGCCGAGCACATGCCGGCTTCCCACCGGGCGCACCTGCAGTGGACGCCGGCCAAGCTCATCAGCTGGGGCGAGCGCATCGGCGCGGCCACCGCCGGCGTGGTGCGCTGGCAGATGGAGCACCGCACCCACCCCGAGCAGGGCTACCGATCCTGCCTGGGCCTGATGCGGCTGGCACGCGCGTACAGCGACGACCGCCTGGAGGCTGCCTGTGCCCGCGCGCAGTCCATCCGCGCGCCCCACTACCGCAGCATCAAGTCGATCCTGGCCTGCGGGCTGGATCGGCAGGACAGCAGCCTGCTGGGTGGGGCCGCCGCGCCCATGCCGGAGCACGACAACGTGCGCGGACCCGGCTACTACGGGCACCACTGATGGGCA
>JBILNB010000014.1:0-90591 GCA_044375195.1 Rubrivivax sp.
TCTCCGCGGTGCTGCGGTCGAGGTTGCCGGTGGGCTCGTCGGCGAGCACGCAGGCCGGGCGGGTGACAAGGGCGCGCGCGATGGCCACGCGCTGGCGCTCGCCGCCCGAGAGCTGGCCCGGGTGGTGTCGCTCGCGCCCGGCCAGGCCCACGCGCGCGAGCATGCCCTGCGCCGCCGCGCGCGCCGGTGCCTGCGGCTCGCGCCGGATGCGCAGCGGCATGGCCACGTTGTCGAGGGCGCTGAATTCCGGCAGCAGGTGGTGGAACTGGTAGACGAAGCCCAGATGGGCGTTGCGCCAGCGGCCGGCTGCGGCCGCGCCCAGGGTGGCGAAGTCGCGGCCCATCAGCTCGACGCGGCCGCTGCTGGGCGCGTCCAGCCCGCCCAGCAGGTGCAGCAGCGTGCTCTTGCCCGCGCCCGAGGGGCCGACGATGGCCAGGGTCTGGCCGGCGCGCACCTGCACGCTGACGCCGCGCAGCACGCTCACGTCCAGCGCGTCGGCGCCGCTGCCCTCGCGGTAGCGCTTGTGCAGCTCCATGGCCTGCAGCACCACGGGCGGCTCACTCATGGCGCAGCGCCTCGGCAGGCCGGATGCGGCTGGCGCGCCAGCTCGGGTAGAGCGTGGCGGCGAAGGCCAGCGCCAGCGAGATCAGCGCGATCGGCACGATGTCCGCGGCCAGCGGCTCGCTGGGCATGCGGCTGATCAGGTAGATGCTGCCCGGCAGGAAGGCGACGCCCAGAGCGCCCTCGATCGCGGGCACGATGACGTCGATGTTCCAGGCCACGGCCAGCCCGAGCCCGACGCCCCCGGCGGTGCCGACGATGCCGGCCAGGGCCCCCTGCACGATGAAGATCGCCATCACCGAGCCCGGGCTCGCCCCGAGCGTGCGCAGGATGGCGATGTCGGCGCGCTTGTCGGTGACCGTCATCACGAGCGTGCTCACGAGGTTGAAGGCCGCCACCGCGACGATCAGCGTCAGGATGATGGCCATCATGCGTTTCTCGATCTGCACCGCGTCGTACCACTGGCGGTTGGTGCGCGTCCAGTCGCGCACCAGCAGGCCCGGCGGCAGGCGGTCCAGCAACTCGCCGGCCACGGCGCGCGCCTGCTGCGCGTCGGTCACCCGCAGCTGCACGCCGCTCGGGCCCTCGAGCCTGAACAGCCGCGCCGCGTCCTCCAGGTGCACCAGCGCGAGGCCGCTGTCGTACTCGAAGTGCCCGGCCTCGAAGGTGCCGGTGACGGTGAACTGGCGCAGCCGCGGCACCACGCCGGCCGGCGTGACCTGCCCGCCCGGGGCCACCAGCGTGACCTGGTCGCCCGCGCGCACGCCCAGCGCGCGCGCCATCTCGGCGCCGAGCACGATGTTCCAGGCCCCGGGCCGCAGCGTGGCGAGCACGCCGTCACGCAGCCGCGCGCCGAGCGCCGTGACCGTAGCCTCCTCGGCCGGCGAGATGCCGCGCACGACCGCGCCGCGCATCAGCTCCCCGCGCGCGACGAGCACCTGATTGGCGATGAAGGGCGCGGCGCCAGCCACCTCGGGGTGGCCGCGCGCGGCCTGGGCCACGGCGCGCCAGTCGGGCAGGGCGGCGCCGTCGGCGCTGAGCAGCTCCACGTGCGGGATCACGCTGAGCATGCGGTCGCGCACCTCCTTCTGGAAGCCGTTCATCACCGACAGCACGATGATGAGCGCCGCCACCCCGAGCGCGATGCCGAGCATCGACACCGCCGAGATGAAGGAGATGAACCCGTTGCGCCGCCCGCCGCGCCCGGCACGCGTGTAGCGCCAGCCGATCTGCCACTCGTAGGGCAGGGCCCAGCGGCGCCCTGAGGAGCGGCTGCGCGGGGCCTGCGGGCCGTGGACCGGGGTGTCGGGCATGGCGCGGCACTCTACCCGAGGGGTCGGCCGGATAATCGACGGTGATGCAAGTTTCCCTGTCGATGCCGGGTCCCGACGCGGTGATCGTGCCCTTCGCCGGCGTGCTGTCCGAGGCCGGGCAGGCCGCGCTGCGCGAGCTGCACCTGCCGCGGCTGCAGGCGCTGATGGCCGCCTGCCCGGCGCCGGCAGGGCCGGTGCGCGCAGGCCTGTCGCAGGGGGCGGGCGCGGCGCCCGACGCGGCCCCCGAGCTGACGCTGAGCCCGCCACACGAGCGCGCGCTGGGAGCGGCGCTGGGGCTGCAGGCGGGCGACGGCCAGGTGCCGTGGGCGGCCCTGCTGGCCCTGGCCGCGGGCTGGCCGGCGCACGACTGCGCCTGGGGCCGCCTGACGCTGGCGCACTGGCAGCTCGGCACCGAGCAGATCAGCATGCTGGACCCGGCAGCGCTGCGCCTGGACGCGCCCACCTCGGACGCGCTGCTGGAGGCGGTGCGGCCGCTGTTCGTCGATGACGCGGCGGGCGATGGGGCTGCCCCGGGCGGGGCCGGGCCCGTGGAACTGCGCGCCTTCGCCCCGGGCTGCTGGCTGCTCGCGCAACCGTCCCTGGAGGGCCTGGCCTGCGCCTCGCTGGACCGTGTGGTTGGCCGCAACGTGGACCTGTGGCTTGGCAGCGACCCGCGGGCCCGATGGTTGAGGCGGCTGCAGAACGAGGTGCAGATGCTGCTGCACCGCCACCCCGTCAACGAGGCGCGCGAGGCGCGCGGCGAGCTGCCCGTCAATTCCTTCTGGCTCGACGGCTGCGGGCGGCTGCCCGCGCCGCTGCAGGCCGCGGTGGTGCGTGTGGCTGCCGGTGGTCCGTCCGGCGACACGCCGGACGTGGCCTCCGGGAGCGAAGGGCGGCGCACCGTCACCGTCGACGACAGCCTGCGCGGCCCGGCGCTGGCCGAGGACTGGCACGCCTGGAGCCGCGCCTTCGGCAGCCTGGATGACACCCTGTTCGCGCACTGCCTGGCGCGCGCGCAGGCGGGCGCACCGGTCGAGCTGACGCTGTGCGGCGAGCGGCACGCCCTCACCTTGCGCCCGGGCCGTCCAGGCTGGTGGCAGCGCCTGCGCGCCCTCGGGCGCCGCGCCGACCCGCTGGGGCTGCTGGAGTCGCTGTGAACTGAGAGCCTGAGAGTCTTTCCCCGATGACCGCCGTCCGCCTCGAGCTTCGTGATGTCCCGCCGCGCGCCGCCCATGCCTTGGTGCAGGCGGGCGTGCATCCGCTGCTGGCGCAGTTGCTGGCCGGCCGTGGCGTGCGCACGGCCGAGGAGGTGGACGACGGCCTGGCGCGCCTGCTGTCGCCGGCGGCGCTGCAGGGGGCGGACGCGGCGGCGCGGCTGCTGGCCGACGCGATCGAGCAGGGCCGCCGCATCGTCGTCGTTGCCGACTACGACTGCGACGGCGCCACCGCCTGCGCCGTCGCGCTGCGCGGGCTGCGCCTGCTCGGCGCCCAGCCGGGCCGGCTGGGCTACGTGGTGCCCGACCGTGCGGTCCATGGCTACGGGCTGACACCGGCCATCGTCGACCTGGCGCTGGCGCAGCGGCCGGACCTGCTGGTCACGGTGGACAACGGCATTGCCAGCCTCGAGGGCGTGGCCCACGCCCGTGCGCGCGGTCTCGACGTGCTCGTGACCGACCACCACCTGCCGGCGCTGCAGGGCGACGAGGTGGTGCTGCCGCCGGCCAGCGTCATCGTCAACCCGAACCAGCCCGGTGACGGCTTCCCGAGCAAGGCGCTGGCCGGGGTGGGCGTGATGTTCTACGTGCTGCTCGCGCTGCGCGCCGAGCTGCGCGCGCGCGGGCGCTTCGACGCCGCGAACCAGCCGCGCGTGGACGCACTGCTCGACCTCGTGGCGCTGGGGACCGTGGCCGACGTCGTGCGCCTGGACGCGAACAACCGGCGCCTGGTCGCCCAGGGCCTGCGCCGCATCCGCCAGGGCCGCATGCAGGCGGGGGTGGCGGCACTGTTCGCGGTGGCCGGCGCCGACCCCGCGCGGGCGACGGCGCAGGATTTCGGCTTCCGGCTCGGGCCCCGCATCAACGCCGCCGGGCGCCTGTCGGACATGACGCTGGGCATCGAGTGCCTGCTGACCGACGACGCCGAGCGCGCCGCGGCGCTGGCGGCCCAGCTCGACGCGATCAACCGCGAGCGGCGCGAGGTCGAGGCCGGCATGCGCGAGCAGGCCGAGGCCGCCGTCGAGCGCCTGCTCGCGGGGCTGCAGGCTCCGCCGCCGGCGCTGACGCTGTTCGACGAGGGCTTCCACGAGGGCGTGGTGGGCATCGTCGCCGGCCGCATGAAGGACCGCCTGCACCGGCCAGCCTTCGTCTTCGCGCGCGCCCAGGATGGCAGCCTCAAGGGCAGCGGGCGCTCGATCCCGGGCTTTCACCTGCGCGACGCGCTGGACCTGGTGAGCAAGCGCGCCCCGGGGCTGCTGCGCCGCTTCGGCGGCCACGCGATGGCCGCAGGCGCGACGCTGGAGCCCGGCGCCCTGGCCGCGTTCGACGCCGCGCTGCAGCAGGTGGCGCGCGAGGCGCTGGACGCCGCGACCCTGCAGCGCACGCTGCGCACCGACGGCCCGCTGGACCTGCAGTGGTTCAATCCCGAGACCGTGGCCCTGCTCGACGCCCAGGTCTGGGGTTCGGGCTTCGAGGCGCCGCTGTTCTGCGACCAGGTCGAGGTGTTGCAGCAGACGCTGCTGAAGGAGCGCCACCTGAAGCTGCGCGTGCGCCACGCCGGCCAGGTGCGCGACGCGGTGTGGTTCCAGCGCACCGAGCCCCTGCCCGGCCAGGTGCGCCTGGCCTACCGTCTGGCGCGCGACGAGTGGAACGGCCGCCAGCGCGTGCAGATGATGGTGGAGGCGGCGCTGGAGGGCTGATACCCCCCGGCTCTGTGGGCAGGCATCTCAGGCCACGCGCCCGAACCAGTACACGCTCAGGCCCGCGCCCAGCGCGACGAAGAAGGCGCCCAGCAGCGCCAGCAGCGCGGTGATCTCGGTCTCCTTGCGCTCGACGACGAGCTTGCTCGACAGCGACTCGTAGACCTTGATCAGGTCCTGCGCCGAGCCGGCGTAGAAGTATTCGGCGCGGGTCAGCAGCGCCACCTGCTTGAGCGTCTCCTCGTCCAGGCGCACGCGCATGCTCCAGCCCTCGAAGCCGATGGTCTCGCCGGAGGTCGTGCCCACGCCCACGGTGTAGACGCGTACGCCGCGCTCCGCCGCCATCTTGGCGGCATCCAGCGGGTCGGGCCCGGTGGTGCGCTGGCCGTCGGTGAGCATGATCACCGCGGCGGAGTTGAAGGAACCGGGCTCGACGGGCTTGAATTCCTTCTTCGGCTTGTCGTCGCCCAGCGGGCGCGGCATGGGGCGCTGGCCGGTGATCTGCGCGATCTCGATGCCGTCGTCGGGAAAGAGCGTGGCGAGCGACAGCACGATGCCGCTGCCGGTGGCGGTGCCGCGCTGGAGCTGGAAGCGGTCGATCGCGGCGATGACGTCGTCGCGGCTGGTGGTGGGCGCCTGCACCACGGCGGCGGTGCCGGCGAAGGAGACGATGCCGATCTTGACGTCGCGCGGCAGCGCGTTGACGAAGGCCTTGGCTGCCTCCTGCGAGGCGACGATGCGGCTGGGTTGCACGTCGGTGGCGCGCATGCTGCCCGAGACGTCCATCGCCAGCACGATGGTGCGCTCGGTCAGCGGCAGCGTCACCTTGGCGACCGGTCGCGCCGCGGCCAGCACCAGCGCCGCGAGCGCGGCCAGCATCAGCGCCGGCGGCACGTGGCGGCGCCAGCCCGGGCCGGCGCCCAGCGCCGCCTTGGCCACGGCGATGCTCGCCAGCCGTACGGTCGAGCGCCGACGACGGCGCAGCAGCCACAGGTACAGCCCCACCAGGAGCGGCAGCAGGGCGAGCATCCACAGCAGGTTGGGCCACTGGAAGGACATGCCGGGGTCTCCCATCGCACATCGGCTCCGGCACGATAGCCGGAAAGACCATGCGCTGCATGGAGTGTGCCAGCACCTGGCCCGTCGCGGTGCGCGGCCTCAGGCTTTCAGCTCGGCGTGTAGGCCAGCCGCACGTAGATCGGCGCGAAGGCCTCGGCCTGTGTCACCTCGAGCAGGCGCTCGCGGCTGAGCTCGAGCATGGCGATGAAGGTCACCACCATCACCGCCTGGCCGCGGCCGGGGTCGAAGAGCTCGTGGAACTCGACGAAGCGCCGCCCCTGCAGGCGGCGCAGCACCTGGCTCATGATCTCGCGCACCGAGATCTGCTCGCGCGTGATGCGGTGGTGCTGGTTCAGCCGCGCGCGCTGCAGGATCTCGGCCCAGGCCGCGCGCAGATCGTCCGGGCGCACCTCGGGCAGGCGCGGCGCGAGCGACTGCTCGATCGTCACCTGGGCGCGCAGGAAGTCGCGCCCGATCACCGGCAGTTCGTCCAGGCGCGCGGCAGCGAGCTTGATCTGCTCGTACTCGAGCAGCCGGCGCACCAGCTCGGCGCGCGGGTCCTCGGGCTCGCGGCCGTCCTCGCTCTTGCGCGGCGGCAGCAGCATCCGCGACTTGATCTCGATCAGCATCGCCGCCATGAGCAGGTACTCGGCGGCGAGCTCGAGGTTGCGCCGCCGGATCTGCTCGACATAGTCCAGGTACTGGCGCGTGACGTCGGCCAGCGGGATGTCGAGGATGTTGAAGTTCTGCTTGCGGATCAGGTACAGCAGCAGGTCCAGCGGGCCTTCGAAGGCCTCGAGGAAGACCTCCAGCGCGTCGGGCGGGATGTACAGGTCCTGCGGGAACTGGAAGAGCGGCTCGCCGTACAGGCGCGCGAGCGCTACCTGGTCGACGACCTCGGGTGGCGCGGGCGCCGCGTCGGCGGGCGCGGCGGTGTCGGTCGGGGCCAGGGGGAATGACTCCCAGGCTATCAGCCCTTGGTCTGGTAGACGTAGGGCTGCTGCGGCACGCGCGCTTCGCGCCAGTCGGCCTGCGACTCGCGGTCGACGGGGCGGTCCCACAGCAGCGCGCGGCCGCGCTTCTGCTCGTCCTCCAGCGTTGGCCGGGCCTGCTTCATCTGCTCGATGAACTGGGTGACGTCGGACTTGTAGGGCTTCCAGAACAGCGGCATGGCGACAGCAATGGGGATCTTCGGAGGAGCCAAGATTCTAGGTCGGCCCGGTGCGGCCGGCCGCCGGGGCCTCGGCCATCGGGGCCGCGAGTGCCTGCGCCACCGTGGGCGCGATGCCGGCGGCGCCGAGCGCGGCTTCCAGGCCCCCGCGGCGCACCAGGGACAGCGGCTGCTCGCCCAGCTCGGCCAGGCGCAGCACGACGCCACGGCGCTGCAGCGTGCGGTGGAGCTGACGCAGCGCCTCCAGGCCCGAGCTGTCCATCAGCACCAGGCGCTGCATGCCCAGCACGACGCAGCGCGTGTCGGGGGCGACGCGTTCGTGCAGGCCCTCGACCCGGCCGACGGCGCCGAAAAACAGCGCGCCGCCCAGGTCGAAGACCTGCGCTCCGGGGGCGAGCGGCCCCGCGTCCGCGGGCCCCAGCCGTTCAGCCACGCTGAACTGCCGCCCCATGCGGACGATGAAGAACACGCAGGCCAGCACCAGCCCGACCTCCACCGCCACCGTCAGGTCGAACACCACCGTCAGCGTGAAGGTGCCGAAGAGGATGGCGCGGTAGGGCAGGTTGAAGCGCCGCGCGTGCGCGAACTCGCGCCACTCGCCCATGTTCCAGGCCACGAACAGCAGGATGCCGGCGAGCGCGGCCAGCGGCACGTGCCCGGCCAGCGGCGCGGCCACGAGCACGATGGCCAGCAGCGTCAGCGCGTGCACCATGCCGGCCACCGGGCTCGAGCCGCCGGCGCGCACGTTGGTCACGGTGCGCGCGATCGTGCCGGTGGCCGGGATGCCGCCGAACAGCGGCGTCACGACATTGGCCACGCCCTGGGCCATCAGCTCCTGGTTGGGGTCGTGCCGCGGCAGTTCGGTCATGTTGTCGGCCACGCGCGCGCACAGCAGTGACTCGATCGCGCCCAGCAGCGCGATCGTCAGCGTCGGGATCAGCAACTGCTTGGCGCCGGCCCAGCTGAACTCCGGCAGCGCGAAGGCCGGCAGCGCCTGCGGAATGCCGCCGAAGCGCGAGCCGATGGTCTCCACGGGCAGCGCGAGCGCCACGGTGGCGAGCGTGGCGAGCCCGAGCGCGACGACGGTGCCCGGCAGGTGCGCCGCGGCGCGCCGCACCCGGCTCCAGGCCGTGGCGGGCGCGCGGTCCATCCGGTAGGACTTGGGCCAGAGCATGACGACGGCGGTGCAGGCCAGGCCCAGCGCCAGCGCCACGGGGTTGACGCGGTCCAGGTGCGCGGCCAGCACGCCGAGCTGGGTGAAGAAGTCCGCCGGCAGCTTGTCGATGGGCAGGCCGAGCAGGTCCTTCACCTGGGACAGGCCGATCAGCACCGCGATGCCGTTGGTGAAGCCGATGACGATGGACACGGGGACGTAGCGGATCAGCGCCCCGAGCTTGAGCCAGCCCATCAGGAACAGCAGCACGCCGGCGAGGCAGGTCGAGATGAGCAGGTTGGCCAGCCCGTAGCGCTCGACGATGCCGTAGACGATGACGATGAAGGCGCCCGCCGGGCCGCCGATCTGCACGTGCGAGCCGCCGAGTGCCGAGATCAGGAAGCCGGCGATGATGGCGGTGAACAGCCCCGCCTCGGGCTTGACGCCGCTGGCGATGGCGAAGGCCATGGCCAGAGGCAGCGCGACGATGCCCACCGTGAGGCCGGCGCCGACATCGGCCAGCAGGCGGGAGCGGTCGTAGCCCTGCAGGCTGCTCAGCAGCCGGGGGCGGAAGGGGTGCAGGGGCAGGGACATGGCGCGGACTCCTCGGGCAGGCGTGTCATCGGAGGGTGACGACGCCGGCCCGGGGGGCCGCAATGGTGGCGCCGCGCGATGAAGCGGCGGCGGCGCGAGGGACCGGGAGGGCTCATCGGGGAGCGGCCGCCGGTCCGGGGGGCAGTCTCGCGGGCGCTCAGCGCACCCGCAGGCCCGGCTGCGCGCCGGGCGCCGAGTCGAGCAGGAAGATGCCCGGTTGGGCCTTCTCGTCGGCGTGGCTGGCGGCGAGCACCATGCCCTCGGAGACGCCGAACTTCATCTTGCGCGGGGCGAGGTTGGCCACCAGGACGGTCAGGCGGCCCTTCAGCGCCTCGGGCGCGTAGGCGCTGCGGATGCCGGAGAAGACGTTGCGCAGGCGGCCCTCGCCGGCGTCCAGCGTCAGGCGCAGCAGCTTGTCGCTGCCCTCCACGAGCGCGGCGTCGACGATGCGCGCGATGCGCAGGTCGACCTTGGCGAAGTCTCCGATGACGCACTCGGGGGCGATCTCCTCGCCGCCGGGCACCGGCTTGGGCGGCTCGGGGGTCTCGAACAGGCGCTCGACCTGGGCCGCGTCGGCGCGCTGCATCAGGTGCTGGTAGGGCGCGATGGCGTGCCGGCCGAGCGCGCGCTTCGCGTCGGCCCACTCCAGCGGGCCCGTCTGCAGGAAGGCCTCGACCTGCGCCGCGAGCGCCGGCAGCACCGGCTTGAGGTAGATCGTCAGCAGGCGGAAAGCCTCGATGCACACCGAGCAGACGTCGTGCAGCGCCGCGTCCTCGCCGGGGCGCTTGGCGATCTCCCAGGGCTTGTGCTGGTCGACGTACTCGTTCACGCGGTCGGCCAGGGCCATGATCTCGCGCAGCGCCTTGCCGAACTCGCGCTCCTCGTAGAGCTGGGCCAGGGTGTCGGCGTGGGCGCGCAGGGTGTCGAGCAGCATCCGCCCCTCGACGCCGAGGTCGGCCGACAGCACCCCGCCGAAGCGCTTGCCGATGAAGCCGGCGGCGCGGCTGGCGATGTTGACGTACTTGCCCACCAGGTCGCTGTTGACGCGGGCGACGAAGTCCTCGGGGTTGAAGTCGATGTCCTCGACCCGGGCGTTGAGCTTGGCCGCGATGTAGTAGCGCAGCCACTGCGGGTTCAGCCCGAGCTCGAGGTAGCGCAGCGGCGAGATGCCGGTGCCGCGGCTCTTGCTCATCTTCTCGCCGCTGACGGTGATGAAGCCGTGCACGAAGATGTGGTTGGGCACCTTGCGGCCCGAGAAGTGCAGCGTCGCCGGCCAGAACAGGGTGTGGAAGGTGACGATGTCCTTGCCGATGAAGTGCACCTGCTCGACCGCGGGGTCGGCCACGTAGGCGTCGAAGCCGGCGCCCAGCAGGCCCTTGAGCGCCGCGAGGTAGCCGATGGGCGCGTCGAGCCAGACGTAGAAGTACTTGTCCTCGGTGCCGGGGATGCGGATGCCGAAGTAGGGCGCGTCGCGGCTGATGTCCCAGTCGGCGAGCCTGGGCGCGCCGTCCTCGCCGGTGCCGAACCACTCGGAGATCTTGTTCAGCACCTCGGGCTGCAGGCGCCCGGGGGTCTGGGTCCACTGCTGCAGGAACTCGATGCAGCGCGGGTCGGACAGGCGGAAGAAGAAGTGCGAGCTCGTCTTCAGCACCGGCGTGGCGCCGGACAGCGCGGAGTAGGGGTTCTTCAGCTCGGTGGGGCTGTAGACGGCGCCGCAGGCTTCGCAGTTGTCGCCGTACTGGTCCTTCGCGCCGCACTTCGGGCACTCGCCCTTGATGAAGCGGTCGGGCAGGAACATGCCCTTGGCGGGGTCGAAGAACTGCTCGATCGTGCGCTCGGCGATCAGGCCCTGCTCGCGCAGCGCGAGGTAGATGGACTGCGCGAGCTCGTGGTTCTCGGGCGCGTCGGTGGAGTGCCAGTGGTCGAAGGCGATGTGGAAGCCGTCGAGGTAGGCCTTGCGCCCGGCGGCGATGGCGGCGACGAAGGCCTGCGGCGTCTGGCCGGCCTTCTCGGCCGCGATCATGATGGGCGCGCCGTGGGTGTCGTCGGCGCAGACGAACTTCACCTCGTGGCCGCGCATGCGCTGGAAGCGCACCCAGATGTCGGCCTGGATGTACTCCATGATGTGGCCGATGTGGAAGGGCCCGTTCGCGTAGGGCAGCGCGGTCGTGACGAAGAGCTGGCGGGTCATGTCCGGATTCTAGGAGGGCGCCTCCCGCCGGTCGTCGCTCAGGCGCGCCCCGTCCGGGCCCTTGACCCGGCCCCGCGCAAGGTGCGTCCGCGGCCGATAGACTGCCAGCCCTCGATGCGCGCGGGCGTCGCGCCGGCCAGTGCGGCCGGACCGGCCGGTCCTTCCAGCCGGCTGCCGCCCCGCGCGCCCTGTCTCCCGTTCCACGGGCCCCCTGGGCCCTGCTGCCGATGAACCCCACCGAAACCGCACTCCTGCAGGCCCTGCAGACCGTTGTCGACCCGAACACCGGGCTCGACTTCGTCACCACGAAGCAGTTGCGCGACCTGCGCGTCGAGGGCGCCGACGTCTCCTTTGCCGTGCAGCTGGGCTACCCGGCGAAGAGCCAGCTGCCTGCGCTGCGCAAGGCGCTGGTGGAGGCGGCGCGCGGTGTGCCGGGGGTGCGCAACGTGAGCGTGGACCTGGGCTGGAAGATCACGGCCCACGCGGTGCAGCGTGGCGTGCCGCTGCTGCCGCGGGTGAAGAACGTGGTCGCGGTGGCCTCGGGCAAGGGCGGCGTGGGCAAGAGCACGACGACCGTGAACCTGGCGCTGGCGCTCGCGGCCGAGGGCGCGAGCGTGGGCATCCTGGACGCCGACATCTACGGCCCGAGCCAGCCGATGATGACGGGCATCACCGGCCGCCCGGAGTCCGAGGACGGCAAGACCATGATGCCGATGCGCAACCACGGTCTGGAGGTGATGTCGATCGGCTTCCTGGTCGACGAGAACCAGGCCATGATCTGGCGCGGCCCGATGGCGACGCAGGCGCTGGACCAGCTGCTGCGGCAGACGAACTGGGGCGAGTTGGACTACCTGCTGGTGGACATGCCCCCGGGCACGGGCGACATCGCGCTGACGCTGTCGCAGCGGGTGCCGCTGACGGGCGCGGTGATCGTGACGACGCCGCAGGACATCGCGCTGATCGACGCGAGGAAGGCGGTGACGATGTTCGAGAAGGTGGGGGTGCCCATCCTCGGGATCGTGGAGAACATGGCGGTCTACTGCTGCCCGAACTGCGGCCATGTGGAGCACATCTTCGGCGCGGACGGGGGGCGTCGTCTGGCCGAGCAGTTCAAGGTGGATCACCTGGGCTCGCTGCCTTTGAACCTGTCGATCCGCGAGCAGGCGGACGCAGGGCGCCCGACGGTGGTGGCCGAGCCCGAGGGCGAGATTGCGGCGCTGTACCGGCAGGTGGCGCGCACGGTGGCGGTCAAGATCGCCCAGAAGGCCAAGGACTTCAGCGCGAAGTTCCCGACGATCACGGTGTCGAAGGGGACTTGATCGGTTTTGGTGTTTTCTGTGGTCGCCGCCCTCACTTGCCTGCGCCTCGCGGGCCGGGGAGGCCGGGTGACCGCTTCCGCTCATGTCCTCCGGCCTGGGCTCTCGCCCAGGCCTCCCCCTTTACTTCGCTACAGCGGTCACCCGACCTCCCCGGCTGGCTTGCAGCTTTTCGCGCGTTGAACACCCCTCAACCAAACGGACTTCACGTGCGATAGGCGGGGGTGTTTGGGGTGGTGTGCTGGCCGGTCAGCCGATCAGGCGGGTGGGGGGCCGTGCGGAGCGAAGTAAAGGGGGAGGCGGCGGCCGCACGCCGCCGCCGGAGGACATGAGCGCAGCACGGCCCCCCGCCCGCCTGATCCAGAAGAAGCGCAGGCTAGGGAGAAAAGACGCGAACCCTCAAAGCCGATCGATCTTCAGGTTCTGGGCCACGACCACCTGGCGCCAGGAGGCGAAGTCCTGGGTCAGGAAGGTGGCCAGGGCCTGGGGGGTGCCGGTGGCGGCGTCCAGGGCGTCGGTGCGGAAGCGGGCCTGGACGTCGGGCAGGCGCACGATGCGACCGATGGCTTCGTTAAGCGTCTCCACCACATTCTGCGGAAGGCCCGCGGGGCCGGCCAGCGCGAAGAAGTTGCTGACCTCGAAGTTGTCGAAGCCCGATTCGGCCATGCCCGGCACGTCCGGCAGCACTGGCGAGCGGCGGGCCGTGGTCACCGCCAGCGGCTTGATGCGGCCCTCGCGCACCAGCGGCAGCAGCGCCGGGATGGTGCCCGTCAGCAACTGCACCTGCCCGGAGACCAGGTCCTGCGTTGCCGGCGCGATGCCCTTGTAGGGGATGTGCTCGATGGCGACGCCGCTGCGCGACTTCAGCATCTCCAGCACCAGGTGGTTGATGCCGCCGGTGCCGGCCGAGGCGTAGTTCAGCCGCCCGGGGCGGGCGCGGGCGAGTTCGACCGCCTCGCGCAGGTTGGCCGCCGGCAGGTCCTTGTTCGCGGCCCACAGCAGCGGGCCCTGGGCCACCATGCCGATGGGGCTGAAGCCGCGCACCGGGTCGTAGCCCGCCTGCGGCAGCACCGCGGCCACGGTGGTGAAGGGCGCGGCGATCAGCAGCAGGGTGTGGCCGTCCGCCGGGCTCTGCGCCACGTGCTGCGTACCGATCGCGCCGGAGGCGCCGGCCCGGTTGTCGACCACGAACTGGCCGCCCAGCAACTCGCCGAACTTCTGCGCCAGCAGCCGGCCCATCGCGTCCGTGCCGGCGCCGGGGGCGAAGGGCACGACGATGCGCACCGGGCGCTCGGGGTAGGCGGCGGCGCGGGCGCCGGGTACGACCAGGGGGGTGAGCAGGGCGGGTGCTGCCTGCAGCAGGCGGCGGCGGCGGAGCGGGGTGTTGAGCATGGTCAGTCGCTGGCTGGGCGGGAGGAAGCATCGTATCTCGCGAAATTGACACCTTCGTGTCTGCTGCGGCTTCCGGCGGGCGGGGTTTGCTCAGGGGTCGGCTGGCTCGGGGCCTGCACGCCGGCGCCGAGCCGGAGCACGCATCTGCTCGCGGCGTCTGCTCGCTCGATCGGCTCGCGTACAGTGGCGATTTCCCAGGCGCTCGCCTGCCGACCGGACGATTCCCGTGACCGTATCCACCGCCCCACGTCCCGTGATCCCGATCGCCGCAGCGCCCGCCGGTCCCGGCCGCGAGCGTCGCCGCCAGGCGCCCAAGGGCCGCATCGTCGATGCGCGTGTGCTGGCCGATGTGCGCTCGCTCGTGGGCGAGGGTCCGCTGCGGCGCGACTTGCTGATCGAGTACCTGCACCGCCTCAACGACGCGCACGGTCAGCTCGGCATGCCGCACCTGGCAGCGCTGGCCCAGGCCCTGGGCCTGGCGCAGACCGAGGTCTACGAGGTCGCGAGCTTCTACCACCACTTCGACATCGTGCGCGAGGGGCCGGACGGTGCCGTGCCGGCCGCGCCGGCGCTGACCGTGCGCGTGTGCGACGGCCTGTCGTGCGAGCTCGCCGGTGCGGGTGAGCTGCTGCAGCGCCTGCCGCAGATCCTGGGCGCCGAGGTGCGCGTGATCCCGGCGCCGTGCATCGGCCGCTGCGAGCAGGCGCCGGCGGTGGCCGTGCACCAGCGGCCGCTGGCGTGGGCGACGGCCGAGGGCGTGGCCGTGGCGGCGCAGGCGGCGCTGCGGGAGAACGCGCGCTTCGATGTGCCGCCGGCCACGGCTGTGGACTACGACGCCTACCGCGCCGGCGGCGGCTACGCGCTGCTGGCCGACTGCGTGGCCGGGCGGCGCAGCGCCGACGAGCTGATCGCCGCGCTCGAGCACGCCGGGCTGCGCGGCCTGGGCGGCGCCGGTTTCCCGGCCGGGCGTAAGTGGCGCATCGTGCGCGGCTTTGCCGGGCCGCGCCACATGGCGGTCAACATCGACGAGGGCGAGCCCGGCACCTTCAAGGACCGCTGGACGCTCGAGCGCGACCCGCACCGCTCGCTCGAGGGCATGTTGATCGCCGCCTGGGCCGTGGGCATCGAGGCGGTGTGGATCTACCTGCGCGACGAGTACCACGGCCTGCGCGCCCTGTTCGAGCGCGAGCTCGCGCGGCTGCAGGCCGCGCCGCCGTCGCCCGTGGGCGCGGCCTGGGCGCTGCCGCGCATCGAGCTGCGGCGCGGCGCCGGGGCCTACATCTGCGGCGAGGAGTCGGCGATGATCGAGTCGATCGAGGGCCGGCGCGGCCTGCCGCGGCTGCGCCCGCCCTACGTCGCCGAGGTCGGGCTGTTCGGCCGGCCCACGCTCGAGCACAACGTCGAGACCCTGCACTGGGTGCGCGACATCGTCGAGCGCGGCCCCGAAGCCTTTGCCGCGCACGGGCGCCACGGGCGCAAGGGCCTGCGCGCCTTCAGCGTCAGCGGGCGCGTGCGCGAGCCGGGCGTCAAGCTGGCGCCGGCCGGCATCACGCTGCGCGAGCTGGTCGACGAGTACTGCGGCGGCCTGCCCGCGGGCCACGAGCTCTACGGCTACCTGCCCGGCGGTGCCTCGGGCGGCATCTTCCCGGCAGCGCTGGCCGACGTGCCGCTGGACTTCGACACGCTGCAGCCGCACGGGGGCTTCATCGGCTCGGCCGCGGTCGTGGTGCTGAGCCGCAGCGCAGGCCACTGCGACCGCGCCGTGGACGCAGCGCGCAATGCGATGCGCTTCTTCGAGCACGAGTCCTGCGGCCAGTGCACGCCCTGCCGCGTGGGCACGGCCAAGGCCGGCCTGCTGATGGCGCAGCCGGCCTGGGACGCGCCGCTGCTGGCGGAGCTGTCTCAGGTGATGCGCGACGCCTCGATCTGCGGCCTGGGCCAGGCGGCGCCCAATGTGTTCGAGTGCGTGCTGAGATACTTTCCGCAAGAGCTGGAATGACGCCATCTCGGCCCCGGTGAGGGGCCGGCAGCCACCTGGCGCGCGGGCGCCGGTGGCGAGGACGGAGGAGGGATTGCGATGAACGCCATCACCCGCGCCGAGCGCGCGCTGCTGCAGGCGCCCGAGGTCGGGCTCGAGATCGACGGCCGCGCGGTGCGCGCCCGCGCCGACGAGACGCTGATCGAGGTGGCGCAGCGCGAGGGCATCGAGGTGCCGCGCCTGTGCTGGAGCCCGGGCCTGGAGCCCGCGGGCAACTGCCGCGCCTGCGTGGTCGAGGTCGCGGGCGAGCGCACGCTCGCGGCCTCGTGCTGCCGCCGCGCCGCCGAGGGCATGAAGGTCTCGACCACGAGCGAGCGCGCGCGCGCCTCGCAGCGCCTGGTGCTGGAGCTGCTGCAGTCCGACCTGCCCGAGGCGCGCCACACGCGCGGCAACGAGGTCGACCAGTGGTCGGCGCGCCTGGGCGTGGGGCTGCCGCGCTTCCCGGCGCGGCCGGCGGGCGAGGCGCCGGCGGCCGACCTCTCGCACCCGGCGATCGCCGTCAACCTGGACGCGTGCATCCAGTGCACGCGCTGCCTGCGCGCCTGCCGCGACGGGCAGGCCAATGACGTGATCGGCCTCGCGCTGCGCGGGCCGCAGGCGAAGATCGTCTTCGACATGGACGACCCGATGGGCGCGTCCACCTGCGTGGCCTGCGGTGAATGCGTGCAGGCCTGTCCGACGGGCGCGCTCGCGCCGGCGCGCGACGCCGCGCTGCAACCGGTCACGCGCGCGGTCGACAGCGTCTGCCCCTACTGCGGCGTGGGCTGCCAGCTCACCTACCACGTGGCTGACGCCGACGCGGCTGCCGCGGCGCCGGGCGCCGGCGCGGCCCCGCCCGACCGCATCGTCTACGTCGAAGGCCGCGACGGCCCGGCCAACCGCGGGCGCCTGTGCGTGAAGGGGCGCTACGGCTTCGACTACGCGCGTCACCCGCAGCGCCTGACGGCGCCGCTGATCCGCCTGCCCGGCGCGCCCAAGGACCCCGGGCTCGCGCTCGACCCGGCGGTCGCGCGCGCCTGGTTCCGCGAGGCCACCTGGGAGGAGGCCCTGGCCCGGGCGGGCGGCGCGCTGCGCCGCATCCGCGACGAGCGCGGTCCGAAGGCGCTGGCCGGCTTCGGCTCGGCCAAGGGCAGCAACGAGGAGGCCTACCTGTTCCAGAAGCTGGTGCGCCTGGGCTTCGGCAGCAACAACGTCGACCACTGCACCCGCCTGTGCCACGCCTCCAGCGTGGCGGCGCTGCTCGAGGGCATCGGCTCCGGCGCGGTGAGCAACCCGGTGATGGACGTGGCGCAGGCCGAGTGCGTCATCGTCATCGGCGCCAACCCGGTGGTCAACCACCCGGTGGCCGCCACGTGGATCAAGAACGCGGTGCGCCGCGGCACGAAGCTCGTCGTGATGGACCCGCGGCGCAGCGAGCTGTGCCGCCACGCCGCCCACGTGCTGCAGTTCAAGCCCGACACCGACGTGGCACTGCTGAACGCGATGATGCACGTCATCGTCGAGGAGGGGCTGGTGGACCAGGCCTTCATCGACGCCCGCACCGAGGGCTGGGAGGCGCTGCGCGAGAACGTGCGCGGCTACAGCCCCGAGGCGATGGCGCCGCTGTGCGGCATCGACGCCGGAACCATCCGCGAGGTGGCGCGCCTGTATGCCACGAGCAAGGCCTCGATGATCCTCTGGGGCATGGGCATCAGCCAGCACGTGCACGGCACCGACAACGCGCGCTGCCTGATCGCGCTGGCGCTGATGACGGGCCAGATCGGCCGCCCCGGCACCGGGCTGCACCCGCTGCGCGGGCAGAACAACGTGCAGGGGGCGTCCGACGCCGGGCTGATCCCGATGATGTACCCCGACTACCACCGCGTCGATCAGGCGCCCGCGCGCGCGCTCGCGGCCGAGGTCTGGGGCGTGCCCGAGCAGCGGCTGGACCCGGCGCCGGGCCTGACGGTCGTCGAGGTCATGAACGCCATCCTGGGTGGCCGCCTGCACGGCATGCTGATCATGGGCGAGAACCCGGCGATGAGCGACCCGGACGCCAACCACGCGCGCGAGGCGCTGTCGAAGCTGGACATGCTGGTGGTGCAGGACATCTTCCTGACCGAAACCGCCTGCCTGGCCGACGTCGTGCTGCCCGCCTCGGCCTTCCCCGAGAAGACCGGCACCTTCACGAACACCGACCGCATCGTGCAGCTCGCGCGGCAGGCGCTCTCGCTGCCCGGGCAGGCGCGCCAGGACCTGTGGGTCCTGACCGCGCTGGCGGCCGAGCTCGGCCTGGACTGGAGCGGCTACGGCGCCACGCCCGCCGACTGCACGGCGGCGGTGGAGCACGTGTTCGACGAGATGCGGCGCCTGATGCCCAGCATTGCCGGCATCACCTGGGCGCGCCTGCAGCGCGACGGCGCCGTCACCTATCCTTGCGCGCACGAGGGCGACCCGGGCGAGGCGGTGGTCTTCACCGACCACTTCCCCACCGCCAGCGGGCGCGCGCGCTTCGTGCCGGCCGACATCGTGCCCGCCGACGAGCGGCCCGACGGCGAGTACCCGCTGGTGCTGATCACCGGGCGCCAGCTCGAGCACTGGCACACCGGCAGCATGACGCGGCGCAGCGCCGTGCTCGACGCGATCGAGCCCGACCCGGTGGCGCTGCTGCACCCGCTGCAGCTCGAGCGCCTGGGCATCCGCCCCGGCGAGCTGCTGACGGTGGCCTCGCGCCGCGGCGAGGTCAGCCTCTACGCCCGCGCCGACGAGGGCACGCCCGAGGGCGTGGTCTTCGTCGCCTTCTGCTGGGCCGAGGCGGCGATCAACCGGCTCACCAACCCGGCGCTGGACCCGGTGGCCAAGATCCCGGAGTTCAAGTACTGCGCGGTGCGCGTCAGCCCCGGCGGGCCCGTGCCCGCGGGCGGCAGCTTCGGGCGCGGCCAGGTCTTGGCGGGGGCGGTCGCCTGAAGCCGGCGGGCCGCCCGGTGGCGCGCGGGCTTCCCGGCGACCCGGGCGGGGTCGTGCCCCGTCGTCAGCCCTCGCGCTGCAACGCGGCCAGCTCGTCCAGGGTGTTGGCGTTGAAGAAGGCGCCCGTGTCGTCGAAGACCACGGTTGCGCCGCGGTGCTGCGCGGTCCAGCGGTCGATCTTGCGCTGCCCGGCGTCGAGGAAGGCCCGCAGGCTGGGCGCCAGCGCGGTGCGCAGCAGGCAGAACACCGGTTGCGGCTGGAGGCTGCCGTCGGCCTCGCGCGTGGCAGCGAGCGCCACGTCGGCGCCCTCGGCCTGCGCGGCCGCGGCCAGGCGCGCCACCAGGTCCGCCGGAAAGCCCGGCGTGTCGCAGGGCACGGTCACGAGCCAGGTTGTCTGCGCGGCTTCCAGCCCGGCCAGCATGCCGGCCAGCGGCCCGGCGAAGTCGGCCTGGGCGTCGGCGACGACATCGACCCCCCAGGCCCGGTACGTGTCGAGGTGGCGGTTGGCATTGACCAGCAGCGCGCCGACCTGCGGGCGCAGGCGCTCGAGCGCGTGGCGCGCGAGCGGCAGCCCGCGGTGCGGCTGCAGGCCCTTGTCGACGCCGCCCATGCGCGTGCCCCGGCCGCCGGCCAGCACGAGGCCGGTCGTGTGGCCCGGGGTGGGGGCGGGCAGGGCGTCGCGGCGGGGCGGGACGGGTGAGCTCATGGCGGGTGGCGCGGCAGGGGCGGCGGCATGACCGGGCTGCCGCAAGCCGCCGATTCTGGGCCCTGGCGCCCGGTGCCGGACGCGCCGCGCCTGACGTCGGCGCGCTGCGAGCTGCTGCGCGAGGTCGTCGTCGTGGACGAGCAGGGCGCGGCACGGCGCCTGCAGATCCCGGCCGAGCGCCCGCTGACCGTCTTCGTCGACCGGCGCGAACTGGTCACGCTGATGACCCTGGGCGAGCGGCCTGAGCTGCTGGTGCTGGGCTGGCTGTGCAACCAGCGCCTGGCGGAGGCCGTCGGCGAGGTCGAGTCGGTGACGGTGGACTGGGAGGTTGGCGCGGCCGCCGTCCGCACCCGCCGCGGCCTGGCCGACCTGGAGGCGAAGACCGCGACCCGCGTCGTGACCACCGGCTGCGGCCAGGGCACGGTCTTCGGCGACCTGATGGCCCAGGCCGCCGCGATCGCGCTGCCCGACGCCGGCCGCGCGCGCATCGACCAGGCCACGCTGCTGCGCGTGCTGGAGGTCATGCGCGGGCGCGACAGCATCCACCGGCGCGCCGGCTCGGTGCACGGCTGCGCCCTGTTCGCGGCCGGCGAGCTGCTGCTGGCGGTGGAGGACGTGGGCCGCCACAACGCCGTGGACACGGTGACCGGCTGGATGGTGCTGCACGGCGTGGACGGCGCCGACAAGGTGCTCTACACGACCGGGCGCCTGACGAGCGAGATGGTGCTGAAGGCCGCGCGCATGGGCGTGCCCATCGTCGTCTCGCGCAATGGCGTCACCGCCATGGGCCACGAGATGGCGCAGCGCCTGGGGATGACGCTGTTCGGGCGCGCCGCGAACCGGCGCTTCCTGTGCTACAGCGGGTTCGAGCGCTTCGATGCGGCGCCGGAGCTCGCGCTGCGGCCGCCCACGGCGGGCATTGCCCCGGGCTGAATGGGGTATCAGCCGGCCGGGTGGGCCAGGTCGCGCAGGTACGTCGGGCCGGCCTCGGCCTCGATGCGGGCCATCAGCGGCTTGAACAGGCCGGCGGCGGCGGCGAGCTCGAGCACGACGAACATCGGGCCCACCAGCAGGCCCACGAGGTCGTCGGTGAAGGCCGGCTTGCGGCCTTCGTACCAGTGGCCCACGAACTGGATCAGCCAGCCCAGCACGAACAGCCCGACGCCCCAGGCCACCCAGGAGGCGCTGGCCTGCCCGAGTGCGTGCGCGCTGCCGATCAGCACCCCCATCACGCCCACGACGAGCACCTGCAGCAGCGTCTCGCCGCGCGTGAGGTACCAGGCCGCGCTCAGCGCGAACAGCACCCCGGCCGGCGTCAGCGCCCAGCCGCCCACGCCGAGCACCGGGTGCGACAGCAGCACGCCGATCGCGAACACGATCATCGGCACGCCGACGAGGTGGGTCTGGATGTTGCGGCGGTCGCGGTGGTAGAGGGCGTACTGGACCAGCAGCGCGAACGCGGGGCGGAACGGGGTGGGCATGGCGCGGACCTCCTGCTGCCTGGCATGCTACCGGCCCCGCGCGCACTTGTCATCCGCCTGGCTTCGGCGCCGGCGGTCCAGTCGGGGGCGGCGGCGCCGGCCTGTGCACCCCCGCTCCTAGAATGCGCGACCCCGGGTTCGCCGCCCGGGTCGCGGGCCGCCGGGGCCCGGCGCAGCGCGAGGACCGTATGAGCATCAAGAGCGACCGCTGGATCCGCCGCATGGCCGAGCAGCACGGGATGATCGAGCCCTACGAGCCCGGGCAGGTGCGCCACGCTGCCGACGGCCACCGCATCGTCAGCTACGGCACCTCGAGCTACGGCTACGACATCCGCTGCGCGCGCGAGTTCAAGGTCTTCACCAATATCCACAGCACGGTGGTCGACCCGAAGAACTTCGACGAGAAGAGCTTCGTCGACATCGAGGGCGACGTCTGCATCATCCCGCCCAACAGCTTCGCGCTCGCGCGCACGGTGGAGTACTTCCGGATCCCGCGCACGGTGCTGACGATCTGCCTGGGCAAGAGCACCTACGCGCGTTGCGGCATCATCGTCAACGTCACCCCCTTCGAGCCCGAGTGGGAGGGCTACGTGACGCTGGAGTTCAGCAACACCACGCCGCTGCCGGCCAAGATCTACGCCGGAGAGGGCTGCGCGCAGGTGCTGTTCTTCGAGAGCGACGAGGTCTGCGAGACGAGCTACAAGGACCGTGGCGGCAAGTACCAGGGGCAGCGCGGCGTGACGCTGCCGAAAACCTGAACGGATCCACCGGCTCGTGGCACCCGCGCCGCCGGCCGGCGGATCCGGCGGCTTGAGCGCGCAGGCTGCTCAGGCGGTCGGGTAGGTGCCCGGCAGCAGGATCGAGGTGTCGACGTCGGTGATCCTGGTGCGCCCGCAGAAGGCCATCGTCAGGTCGAGTTCCTTGTGGATGATCTGCAGCGCCTTGGTGACGCCGGCCTCGCCCATCGCGCCCAGGCCGTAGAGGAAGGCGCGGCCGATGTAGGTGCCGCGCGCGCCCAGCGCCCAGGCCTTGAGCACGTCCTGCCCCGAGCGGATGCCGCCGTCCAGGTGCACCTCGATGCGCGAGCCCACCGCGTCCACGATGGCGGGCAGGGCCTCGATGCTGCTCTGCGCGCCGTCGAGCTGGCGGCCGCCGTGGTTGCTGACGATCAGCGCGTCGGCGCCGCTGTCGGCGGCGAGCTTCGCATCCTCCACGTCCTGGATGCCCTTGATGATGAGCTTGCCGCCCCAGCGATTCTTGATCCACTCCACGTCCCCCCAGTTCAGCTGCGGGTCGAACTGCTCGGCCGTCCAGGCCGAGAGGTTGGCCATGTCGGACACGCCCTTCACATGCCCGACGATGTTGCCGAACTGACGCCGCTGCGTGCCCAGCATGCCCAGGCACCAGCGCGGCTTGGTCATCATGTTCAGGATGTTGGGCAGTGTCAGCTTGGGCGGCGCGGACAGGCCGTTCTTCAGGTCCTTGTGGCGCTGGCCGAGGATCTGCAGGTCCAGCGTCAGCACCAGCGCGTCGCACTTCGCGGCCTTGGCGCGGTCGATCAGGCGCTCGATGAAGTCGCGGTCGCGCATCACGTAGAGCTGGAACCAGAAGGGCTGCGTGGTGTGCGCGGCCACGTCCTCGATCGAGCAGATGCTCATCGTGGACAGCGTGAAGCGGATGCCGAACTTCTCGGCCGCCTTGGCCGCCAGGATCTCGCCGTCGGCGTGCTGCATGCCGGTGAGCCCGGTGGGGGCGATGGCCACGGGCATCTTGCAGTCGATGCCGACCATCCTGGCGGCCGTGCTGCGCCCTTCCATGTTCACGGCCACACGCTGGCGCAGCTTGATCTTCTGGAAATCGCCCTCGTTGGCCCGGTAGGTGCTCTCGGTCCACGAGCCCGAGTCGGCGTAGTCGTAGAACATCCGCGGCACGCGCTTCTCGGCGAGCACGCGCAGGTCCTCGATGTTGGTGATCACTTGCGGCATGGTCGGCTCTCCTCGCGGGCCGCAGTCTATCCGGGCCAGGCCCTGGGGCGAGCCTGGCGGCGCGCGGCGTTCAGATGCGCGCCAGCGACGCCGCCCGCACCCCGAGCAGCCGCAGCGCGCGCGTGAGGTCCACGCGCTTGAGGCACTCGCCGGCGGCGCGGCGTATGGCCGCGGCGTCGGCCACCGGGGCGGGCAGGGTCAGGTCGCGCGTGACGGTCTTGAAGTCGGCGTAGCGCAGCTTGATGCCGATGGTGCGCGCGGCATAGCCCTTGCGCTGCAGGTCGGCGGCGACCTGCTCGCACAGGCGGGTCAGCAGCGGGGTCAGCGTGGCGCGGTCGCGCACGGGGTGCAGGTCGCGTTCGAAGGTGGTCTCGCGGCTGGTCGACACCGGCTCGCTGTGGGTGACGACCGGGCGGTCGTCGAGGCCGTGCGCGGCCTCGTGCAGCCAGCTGCCGTAGCTGCGGCCGAAGTGCGCCACCAGCTCCTCGCGCGGGCGCTGGGCGAGCTCGCCGATGGTGTGCACGCCCAGCGCCAGCAGCTTGCCCGCGGCCTTCGGGCCGATCCCGTTGACGCGCCGCGCGGGCAGGGGCCAGATGCGCGTGGGCAGGTCCGCCAGCGTCAGCACGGTCAGCCCGTCGGGCTTGTCGAGCTCGGAGGCGATCTTGCTCAGCAGCTTGTTCGGCGTCACGCCCACCGAGCAGGTGAGCCCGCCGGTGCGGCGCACCACGTTGTTGCGGATCTCCTGCGCGAGTGCGCGCACGCCGCCGTGCGGGTCGTGGCCCACGGCCTCCTGCGCGCCGGGCACCCCGGTCAGGTCGATGTAGATCTCGTCGATGCCGCGGTCCTCGATCACCGGCGCGACTTCGGCCACCGCGGCCTTGAAGGCGCCAGAGAGGCGGCGGTACTCCTCGAAGTCCGCCGGCAGCAGCACCGCGTCGGGCGCGAGCCTGGCCGCCTTCATCATGCCCATGGCCGAGTGCACGCCCAGGTCGCGCGCGGGGTAGGTGGCGGTGGTGACGACGCCGCGCCCGGTGTACTCGCGCAGCCGCGTGTAGCGCCGCGCGCCGTCGGGCCCCGGCACCGGCGCCTGCGCGCGCCGCCCGCCGATCACCACGGGCTGGCCTTTCAGCTCCGGGTAGCGCAGCAGCTCGACGGACGCGTAGAAGGCGTCCATGTCGAGGTGGGCGATCCAGCGGCGCGGGGGCATGAGGGGGCGCTCGGGCGGTGCGTGCGGGCGCTGCAGGCCTCGGCCGGCGCCTTGCCGCGCGGGGTTGGTGACACCTTACGCATGGTACGGCCGCCCGCGCCCGCGGCCGGGCGCATCGCTCAGCCCCGCCCGCCGCGCATCGCCAGGAAGACCCGCTCGAGCAGCATCTCGCTGGAACCGTCGATGAGCGAGGCCAGTTGCGCGGCCTGGACGTGCCGCGTCAGCGGATGGTGAGGGTGCAGGCCGGCGGCCCCCAGGGCGTGCAGCAGGCGCGGCAGGTGCGTGGCGGCGGCGCGGGTGGCCGCCACCTTGCACTGGGCGGCCAGCTTCTCGGCCGGCGCCTGGGCCTCGATCGCCTGGCAGGCCAGCCGGACCAGGGCCTGCGCCGCCTGCAGGTCGACCTCGGCCTCGGCCAGCGGCCAGCGCCAGCCCTGGTGCTCGGCCAGCGGGCGACCGAAGGTCTGGCGCCGCAGGCCGTGGTCCAGCACCACCTGCAGTGCCCGCTCGAGCATGCCGCAGCACATGGCCGCGACGTAGGTGCGCGCGCCGTTGATCGACTCCATCGCGCGGCGAAAGGCCAGGCCGGGCGGGTGGATCAGCTCGCGCTCGTGCGCGCGGTAGCCCTCGAGCGCGAATCCGCCCAGGCCCATCGAACCCGTCCAGGCGTGACCTGGCTCCCCGGTGCGCCGGAACCCGGGGCGCGCCGCGTCGACGACGAAGCCGGCGATGCCGCGCGGGCCGCTCCCGGGCTCGGTCTGGGCGTAGACGACGATCACCTCGGCCTCGACGGCGTTGATGATCCAGGCCTTGGCGCCCGTCAGCGTCCAGCCGTCGCCGCTGCGCACCGCATGGGTGGCGATGGCGCCGAAATCCGAGCCGGCGCCGGGCTCGGTCAGCGCGGTGCAGCCCAGCCGCCGGGCCGAGAGCAGATCGGGCAGCCAGCGGCCCGCCACCGCCGGTGGCAGCCAGCGCTGCAGCGTCCAGGCCACGCCCTGGGTGTTGATCAGCGACAGGGCGAACCCGAAGTCCGCCTGCGCGATGATCGTCGCCACCTCGGTCTTGGTGCTGAAGTCCAGGCCCAGGCCGCCGCACTCCGGCGGCAGCTGGATCCGCGCCAGCCCCAGGTGGGCCGCCTCGGTGAGCAGGCCGCGGTCGAGCACGTCGGTTGCGCCTGGCCGCGCCAGCCGTGGCAGCATGGTCTGCGCGACGAAGGCCCGTGCAGCCTCCAGCACGGTCTCGCGGCTCGCTCTCGCCGGGGTCGTCATGCGGCCTCCAGCAGGCCCTGCAGGGCTTTCTTGTCCACCTTGCCGCTGGGCGTGCGGGGCATGGCATCGACCTGCCGCAGCTCGGGCACCTTGTAGCTCGACAGCGCGTCCCGGCACCAGGCCGTCAACGCCGGCAGGGCCTGGGCCGGGTCGGCCAGCGGGTGCAGGCAGACGAAGGCCACGGGCACCTCGCCCTTGCGCTCGTCCGGGCGCGCGAGCACGCCCACCGAGGCCACCGCCGGGTGCTGGCCGAGGACGCTCTCGATCTCCATCGGGAACACGCTCATGCCGTTGACCTTGATCATCTCCTTGCGGCGCCCGAGGTAGTGCACGTGCCCGGTGGGGCTGGTCATGCCGATATCGCCGGTGCGGAACCAGCCCCCGCGCAGGCTGGCGGCCGTGGCCTCTGGCTGGTTCCAGTAGCCCTTGAACAGGGCCGGCGTGTGGATGCACAGCTCGCCCTCATGGCCGGGCGGCAGGTCGGCGCCAGTGTCGAAGTCGCAGACCTTCAGGCGCGTGCCTGGCACGGGCAGGCCGATGAACACCGGGCGCGCGCGCAGGTCGAAGTCGCCAGCCTGCATCCCGGTGGTGAAGGTGTTGGAGGTGTGGGTCTCGGTCATGCCCCAGGCGGCTTCCACCAGGGTGGCCGGGTGCAACGCGCGCCAGCGCTGCCGGATCTCCAGGCTGAGCTTGCGCATGAAGGAGACCACGCGCGGCTGCCTCAGGCTGCGCAGGTCGGCCTGCGCGAAGGCCGGGTGGTCCATCAGCTCGACGGCCGAGTCCACGGTCATCACGAAGGTGGTCACGCGGTGCCGCTCGATGGCCCGCAGCACCTGAGCCGCGTCCCAGCGCGCCAGCAGCACCAGGGGGCGGCCGCAGAAGACGTGGAAGATCAGGCCGCCGTTCTCGCCCGCGATCCAGGCCTGCAGGAAGCTGTTGAGGAAGACGGTGTCCGGGCCGACCTCGATGGAGACTCCGCAGTTGGCCGCCGCGGTGTAGACCATGTCGCGCTGGGTGTGGATGCAACCCTTGGGCAGTCCGGTGGTGCCTCCGGTGTAGTTCAGCGCGGCCACGGCGTCGAGGTCGGCGGCCAGCGGCAGCGGGGTCGTGTCGGCATGGTCGAGAAGCCCCGGCCACAACGCCAGGGCGTCGGGCTCGAGCGCCTCGATGTCGGATCCTGCGTCCGCCGCCCCTGCGGCCGCGCCGCGTGCCGCATCGGCGGCGCAGGTCACGAGGCAGCGGCGCAGCGCGAGGTCTGGATGCTGCGCCCGCAGGCGGCGCACGAGCGGCAGCAGGGCGTCCGTGCAGACGATCGCCACGGCGCCACTGTCGGTGACCTGGTGGCGCAGTTCGAAGCCCTTGGCCATCGGGCTGATCGGCACGTGCACGGCGCCGTGCTTGAGCAGGCCGTAGAACACCCAGTGGAACTGCGGGCAGTTCGGCAGGAAGACGGCGACCCGCTCGCCCGGCGCGACGCCCAGGTGCGAGAGCCAGCGCGCGAACGCGTCGCTCAACCGGTCGAGCTGATGCCAGCTCGTGGTGGTGTCCTCGAAGAAGACGGCTGGCTCGTGCGGCTTGACCGTGGCCCAGTGGCGCAGATGGTGAGTCAGCGGGATTTCGCCGAGCACGTGGCGCGGGTGCCTGGGGATGCCGTCGGGCCAGTGCGCCTGCCGCAGGCGGTCGAGCATGTCCTCGACCGGCTCACCAGACCCGGCCGCCGCCGCCGGCCCAGCTTGCGCCTGCACTGCCTCGACCTGCGCGGCACGCGCATCCGCGCCACCCGTGGTCGCGTGCAATGCTCAACCCTGGCGCAGGTTCAGCCGGCGCACCACCTGGGTCTCGATCTCCAGGTCGCGGCGCAGCTGCTCGCCGAAGGCCGCGGGCGAGTCGCTCAGCCACAGCTCGGCGCCGGAGTTCTGCAGGAAGGTGGCGTAGGCGCGCGACTGCGCACCGCGGCGCAGCGCCTGCTCCAGGCGCGCCACGGCGGCATCGGTCGTGGCCGGGTGCATCATGAAGCCGCCCCAGGCCATGAACTGGTAGTTGCTGCGCGTGGCCTCGGCGATGGTCGGCACCTCGGGCAGCAGCGGCAGCCGCTGCGGTGTGGTCATGCCCAGAGCCCGCAGGCGCCCGGCATTGATGTGCGGCACGGCGGCGCCGAGCACGCCGATGGTGAAGTCGATCTGCCCGCCCAGGATGGCGTTGATGGACTCCACCGCGCCCTTGAAGGGCACGTGCAGGCCCTGGAAGTTGCCCGTGGCCTCGTGCAGGAACTCCACCGCCATGTGCGCGGGCGAGCCCTGGCCGGCCGAGCCGTAGGTCACCCGGCCCGGCTGCGCCTGCACCGCGGCCACCAGGTCGGCCAGGGTCCTGAAGCGGGACTGGGCCGACACCACCGCCACGAAGGGCGAGGCGCTCACGCGCACCACCGGCCGCAATTCCTTCAGCAGGTCGAACCGCGGGTTGATCGCGGCCAGGGTGACGTGCCCGGAGCTGACATAGACCAGCGTCGAGCCGTCGGCCTGACCCTGCGAGACGGCGCGGGCGCCGAGCAGGCCCGATGCGCCGGGGCGGTTCTCGACGATCACGCTCACGCCGAGCTCGCGCGCGGCTTCGGCCGAGGCGATGCGCGCGGAGTTGTCCGGGCTGCCGCCGGCCGGGTAGGGCACCACGACCCGCAGGTCGCCGGAGGCCCTGACGAGGGCCGGCGCTGCGGCGAAGGCGGCTGCCGTGGCGGTCCACGCGAGCGCACGGCGTCGGGTGAGGGCTCGGGTCATCGCGGTCTCCTTTGAAGGGTGGGGTGGCGCAGGGTATTGAGGGGGATGGTTGCCGCAGGCCGGTGCCCGGTTCAATCGAGCTGGGCGAGCGCTTCGGGCCGGTTGGCCAGGCTGCCCGGCGCCTGGGGGCCGGGGGTGACGGTGACACGCTCGATGCGGCCCGGGTAGGCGAAGACGCCGCGACCCTCGTAGAGCGGCGACACCTTGCGCCGCCGGTCCAGCCCCACGTCCACCCCCTCGCCGCCCAGGCGCAGGAAGGTGGGCGTCATGTCCAGCGTCGCGGCGGCCTCGGGAGCCGGCGGCGTGCCGTCCGCCAGCAGCGCCTGGCCTTCGGTGGCGCCCAGCGTCACCTGGCCTGTGCCCCGTCGCTGGCCGCCGGCCTGGTGGACCAGGCGGAGGTGCCAGCGGCCGGCCCGCAGGGGCAGGCGCACCTGCCGGTGGATGGCCGCGCCGGCCCGGAAGGCCACGCACAGCCCGCCGTCCAGCACGAAGGCGGCCAGCCCGTTCATGTTGTCGCCGATGGCGAACAGCACCCCTCCGGCGCCGGCATCGGGCTGCTCGAACCAGCAGTCGATGCGGTAGTCGCGGTCAGCCAGCAGCGGCCCGATGGTCGCGGGCGAGCCGGTCTCGGTGCCGGGGAAATAGCTGCGCGGCCGGCCGTAGGCGGCCTCCAGGTAGGGGGGCAGCGCCAACACGCGCCGCACGTCGCGGTTGTCCAGCGGGTAGACGTGGTTGGCCTGGGCGTCGGTCTCGAAGGCGGCGACGAGTTCACGCAGCACTTCGGGCCGTGTGGCGGCCAGATCCTCGCACTCGGTGGGGTCGGTCTCGAGGTCGAACAGCATCCAGCGCTCGAGGTCGATCGGCGTGCCGGGCGGTTGCAGCGAGACGATCTTCCAGCGGCCGTGGATGTAGCCGCGGTTGCCCTCGAGCTCGATGTACTGCCGCGTGCGCGCGCTCGGCTGGCTCGCGTCGCGCAACTGCGCGGCGAAGGACACGCCGTCCAGGCCCCGCGTGCGCCAGCCCTGGAACTGGGCCGGGTAGGGGGCGTCCAGCAGCTCCAGCACGGTGGGCAGCAGGTCGGTGACGTGGATCCAGGGGCGCCGCAGCGCGCCCGGGTCGGCGACGCGGGCCGGCCAGCTCAGCACGAAGGGCACCCGGATGCCGCCGTTCATCGGCGTGCGCTTGTAGAAGCGGAAGGGCGTGTTGGACACCTGGCCCCAGGCCACCGGGTAGGCCGGGTACGAATCCATCCCGCCCAGTGCGCCGCGCTCGAACATCTGCCGCGCGAGGCCGGGGTCCTCGCGCTGGGTGATGCGCTTCTCGAAGATGTTGGCCGAGCCCTGCGGCCCGCCGATGGATGAGGCGCCGTTGTCCGAGGTGATGACGAGCAGCGTGTTCTCCCAGCGGCCGAGCGCCTTTAACTCGGTCACCAGCCGGCCGATGTTGCGGTCGATGTTCTCGACCATCGCGGCGAAGAGCTGCATGTAGTGCGCCATCACCGGCCGCTCGGCTTCGGGCACGTCCGACCAGGCGGGCACGCCGGGCGAGCCGCCCGGCAGCCGCCAGTGCGCCGGCACCACGCCCAGGTCCGTCTGGCGCTGGAAGCGCCGCGCGCGCACGGCGTCCCAGCCGTCGGCGTAGACGCCGTCGTAGCGTGCGACGTCCTCGGGGTGGGCCTGCAGCGGCACGTGCGGCGCGTTGTGCGCGACGTAGAGGAACAGCGGGCTGTCCGGGGCCGCGGACTGGTGGCCGCGCAGGTAGCGGATGGCCCGGTCGGTCCAGTCGTCGCTGCTGTAGTAGCCGCGCGGGTACTCGTCGAGCGGCAGGAACTCGTTGCCCTCGACCAGGTGGCCCGGGGAGAAGAAGTTGGTCTCCGCGCCGAAGAAGCCGTAGAAGCGGTCGAAGCCGCGCTGCAGCGGCCAGGCGGACCGATCGCCGCCTGCGGTGGCGTGGTGGTCGGCGACGTTGTGCCACTTGCCCACGCCATAGGTGCCGTAACCGCGCGCGCGCAGCAGCTCGGGCAGCGTGGGCGCGTCCGGGCTCATCTCCCCCGCCTGGTAGCCCGGGTAGCCGGGGTCGGCGTGCGTGAGCCAGCCGCAGCCCACGGCGTGCGGGTTCTTGCCGGTGAGCAGGGCCGCCCGGGCCGGCGTGCACATCGGCACGGTCGTGTAGCCGGTCCAGCGCAGGCCGGCAGCCGCCACCGCGTCGATGGCCGGCGTGCGGATCTCGCCGCCGTAGCAGCCGAAGTCCGAGAAGCCCAGGTCGTCCAGCAGCACGACGACGATGTCGGGCGCCCCGGGCGGGCTCTGGCGCTGCGGGCGCCACCAGGGCTTGCTCTCGCGCAGGGTGCGGCCGACGGTCGCCTGGTGGCCGCGCGCAGGGGCGCCGTCGCGCAGGCCGTCGGGGCCAGGGGCGGCGGGGTCGGTGGGGCTCAAGCTCGGCTCCTCGGGCGGCGCGTCGGTCACGGGTGCTCAGCGCGCGCCGGTGATCAGGTCCGCCGCCTTCTCGCCGATGGCGATCGAGGCGGCGTTGGTGTTGGACGAGGGCATCGTCGGCATGATCGAGGAGTCGACGACCCGCAGCGCCTGCACGCCGCGCACGCGCAGCTGCGGGTCCACCACCGCGGCCACGTCGCCGTCGGGGCCCATGCGGCAGGTGCCGATCGGGTGCCAGGAGGTCTGTCCGCTGCTGCGGATGTACTCGAGCAGGCCCTCGTCGTCCTGGATGTCGGGGCCGGGGCGGGTCTCGCGCTCCACCAGGCCGGCCAGCGCCGGCTGCGTGGCCACCCGGCGCGCCAGGCGCAACGCCGAGAGCATGGCCGCGCGGTCCTCGTCGGCGCTGAGGTAGCGCGGGTCCATCGCGGGGTCGTCCAGGGCCGAGGGTGTGCGCGCATGGACCCAGCCGCGCGAGGCGGGTCGCAGCTGGAACAGCCCGATGCCGAAGCCCGGGTGCGGGTCCAGCCCGGCGCCGGTGGAGCGCGCGTAGCGGTCGGCCCCGCTGAGGTGGTGGATCTGTATCTTCACTGTCGGGCGCTCGTCACCGGGCTCGGCGCGCGCCAGCGCATGGGCGGTGGCCGAGGGCGTGGCCATCATGCCGCGGCGCGTGAGCAGGTAGCGCGCGCCCATCAGGGCCTGGCGCCAGGGCCGGCTGACGACCTCGTTGAGCGTGATCGGGCGCGTGCAGGCGAAGGTGATGCGCGACTGCAGGTGGTCGGCGAGGTTCTCGCCCACCCCGGGCAGGTCGGCCACCACCGGCACGCCCAGGGCCTGCAGCCGGCCCCCCTGGCCGACGCCCGAGAGTTCGAGCAGCTGCGGCGACTTGATTGGGCCCGAGCTGAGCACGACCTCGGCGCGCGCCCGCACCTCGTGCTCCTGCCCGCCCCAGCGGTAGGCCAGGCCCGTGGCGCGGCGGCCCTCGAACAGCACACGCAGCGCCTGCGCCTCGGTGCGCAGCGTCAGCCCCGGCGGCTGGCGCGACCCGAGGTAGCCGTGCGCTGTGCCGCAGCGCTGCCCGCGCACGGTGTTGAGCTGCAGGTAGGAGACGCCTTCGTAACGGCCGCCGTTGTAGTCGGGGTTCGGCGGGATGCCCGCCTGCACGCAGGCGTCGATGAAGGCCTGCGCGAGGGGCTGCGGGTCGTGCGCCAGCGAGGTCACGCCGATCGGCCCGGCCTTTCCGCGCCACTGGGGGTCGCCCTCGGCGAAGGATTCCAGCCGCTTGAAACAGGGCAGCAGGTCCTCGTGGCCCCAGCCGACG
Organism: Rubrivivax sp.; assembly: GCA_044375195.1. GTDB lineage: Bacteria > Pseudomonadota > Gammaproteobacteria > Burkholderiales > Burkholderiaceae_C > Rubrivivax. Next base: position 31,820 of record JBILNB010000014.1, read on the forward strand.
TTGCCGAGCTCGCGCCAGTGGTCGAACTCGCGCGGCTCGCCGCGCACCCAGATCATGCCGTTGACCGAGCTGGAGCCCCCGGGCAGGCGGCCGCGCGGCCAGTAGACCTTCTGCCCCTTCAGCAGCGTCTGCGGCTCGGTGTGGAAGGGCCACACGTAGGCCGGGTTCATCAGCAGCTTGGCGATGCCCAGCGGGGTGCGCACCCAGAAGTCGTCCTGGCGCGGCGCGCCGGCCTCCAGCAGAAGCACGCTGCGACCGCGTTCGGCCAGGCGGTGGGCCAGCGCGGCACCGGCGGAGCCGGCCCCGGCGACCACGTAGTCGAAGGTCTCGCCAGGCGCGCTGGCGGCGCCCCCGTGGGCGGCCGTGTTCACGGGGTCTCCGTGGCCAGCAGGCGGCGCTGCATCGCCAGGGCCTCGCGGCCCATGCGCTCGAACTGCTCGTCGGGCATCTCGGTCTGCGCGAAACCCTCGCCGGCCCGCTGTGGCAGCGGGTCTACGCCGAGTTCCACGAAGACCGGTCCCTCCATGGCCAGCAGGGCCGGGAAGCGCTGCGCCCACTGCGCGCCGTCGTCGATGCGCTCGGCGTGCCGGTAGCCGGCGTTGCGCGCCGCCTCGGCAAAGCTGAAGCCGGCGGCGGGCGACGCCAGGTTGGCCAGCCCGGTGAACTGCGTGCCGTTGCGGATGACGGCGTGCAGCAGGTTGCGCGGTGCCGCCTGCGCCACGGTGACCAGGCTGCCGAGTTCCATCAGCAGGCTCGCGTCGCCGTCGACGACGACCACGCGGCGCTGCGGCTGCGCCAGTGCCAGCCCCAGGCCCAGGCCGGCCGCGCCGCCCATCAAGGGCACCGAGCTGATGCGGCTGCCGCCCGCGGCGCCCGCGCCGGTTGCGCCGCCACCGGGCAGCAAGGCCTTGAGCTTGGCCACGCCGAGCCCGATGACCAGGCCCGCCGTCCCGCCCACCAGCGGCACGCCGGTGGCGGCCCCGTTGCCGCCCTCGATGCGGTCGAAGACGAACATCGCGCCCATCGTCGCCACCAGGATCGAATCTTCTCCGCGCTGCTGGGCGACCACGCCGCAGGCCTGCACCATGTTCATCATCGTCGCGTCTCCCGCTCAGCACCAGCCGATGGGCGCGCCCACCAGCAGCACCACCGCGCCGCGCTCGCGCTCGGCGCGGGCGTAGGCTTCTTCCAGGCCGTCGAAATCCGCGTCGGTCTCGACGCGCACATGCGACACGCCGATGGCCTCGAGCAGCGGCTCCATGATGCGCACCATCGTGCGCCGCGATTGGCGCGGGTCCTGGCCCAGGTTGGCGTATTCGCGCCCGAACTGCCCCACCATGAAGACCAGCGGCACCTGCGCGTCCAGGCAGACCGCGCGCAGCGTGTTCAGGCCGTTGTACAGGCCCTGGTTCTGCATCACCAGCACCGGTTTGCGGCCGCCGATGGTCAGGCCCGCGGCCACCGTGATGCACTGGTTCTCGTTCGTCGTGTTGAGCAGCCGGATGCCGGGCACGCCGCGCTGCAGCCGTTCGTGCAGGGACAATTGCACCCAGTCAGGCACGGTGACGACGTGGTCGACGCCGTTGCGCTGCAGGGCCGCCACGGCGGCGCTGGCGCTGATGCGGGAGGTTGCGGTGGCGGACACGGGGGGCGTTCCAGGCGTTGCGGTGGCTTCAGTGTGGCCAGGCCCTGCAGGGCGGTCTGTCGGCTGTCCGACACAAGCGTCCAGGGTTTGCCCTGGGGGAGGGTCATGACCGATGCGCGGGCGCAGTCCCTGCGAGCCGTGCCCTGGATCCAGGGCTGTGGTGAGGAGGTGGTGGCCGCGCTCGCGGACCGCTCACGCCTGCAGCGGGTGGCCGACGGCACGACCGTGGCCTGGCGCGGCCGCCATGGCGACGAGATGCTCGTCGTCGTGCGCGGGCAGCTCGAGGTGTCGATGGGCAGCGCCGAGGGGCGGCGCCACGTCGTCAACGTGGTCGGCCCCGGCACCGTCTTCGGCCTGATCCCGGTGCTCGACGGGCTTCCCTGGCTGCACGATGCAGTGACTAAGGGCCCCGGCGAGGTGCTGTGGATCCACCGCGACGCGCTGCTCGCCGCCATGCGCCGGCACCCTGAGTTGTCGCACGCGGTGGTCCTGCTGCTGTGTTCGCGGGCGCGCAAGACCTACGACGCGCTGGCGGCGCATTCGCTGCTGTCGATGCCGGCGCGCCTGGCGAGGACGCTGGTGATCCTGCTCGAGGAGCGGGGCACGCAGGCCCTGGCGCTGACCCAGGCCGACCTCGCCGACATGCTCGGCGTGACGCGCCAGAGCCTCAACGAGCAGTTGCAGTCGCTGGCGCGCCAGGGCGTCATCGCCCTGGGCCGCGGCCGCGTCGAGGTGCGCGACCGGGCCGCGCTGCGGCAGGCGGCCGGGCTGTGGGATTGAGCAACGCGTCGCGCGCGGGTACGCGGCGGCTCAGAGCCTACAGGCTCTCAGGCTGTGGCGGAGCCGGGATGACTGCCGGACCGAGCTTGATTCCCATCCGGCCGCTCGGGTCCGTGCGCAGCCGGTGCAGCCATGCCCGCCGCAAGGTGGTAGCGCGTGGCGCGCCCCTGGCCTGTCACCTGCAGCAGGCCGCGTGTGACGAGGTCGTTCAACTCGCGCCAGGCCGTGGCGCGAGATGCCCGCGTCAGGCTGACACAGGCCTGGGTGCTCATACCCGTCTTGAATTCGCCGGGGCCGGCCTCGAACAGCCGCAGCAGCACCTTGCGCTGGGTGGGGGTCAGTCCGGGATGTCCTTCGTCAAGGCCTCGCTGAAACCGTTGCCGCGTCACGGCGGCCTGCATGCGTCTGGAGCTCTCTTCGAAGGCCTCCTGCAGGCGGTTCAGGAACCAGATGACCCAGCGCGTGGCGTCCATGTCGGGTTGACCGGTTGTCGCTTGCAACGCGGCGTAGTAGGCCCTCCGGTGCTGCCACAGCGACTCCGACAAGCTGAACAGGCGGGCGCATCCTGGCTGGTCCCGCGCGATGAGCCGCTCGGCCACCGCGCGGCCTATCCGGCCGTTGCCATCCTCGAAGGGGTGGATGGCTTCGAACCATGCGTGCGCCAGCGCGGCCCGCACGAGGGCGTCTGTGGTGCTGGGGGCGTTGAACGCGTCCAGCCAGCGCGCCATCTCGGCATCGACGCTCTCGGACGGCGGGGCTTCGTAGTGGACGATGTCAGGTGCGCCGATGCGCGGCGTGACGATCTGCATCGGTTCGGCATGGGTACGCCACCTGCCGGTGGTGATGGGGCGGGCACCGCTTCGCCCCGTCGGAAACAGCGCGGCATGCCAGTGACCCAGGCGTTCGGCATCCAGTGGCGCGTCCAGGTTGGCGGTGGCCGCCTCCAGCACATCCAGTGTGGCTTCGGTCCTGTCGTCACGCCGCCGCGCATGCGCGCCCGCCAGGCCGAGCCTGCGCGCTGCGGATGCCCGCACCGATTCCAGCGCCAGCTCCTCACCTTCGATCCGCGCCGTGGCCATGGCCTCGCTGGACCAGCACTCGGCGTCCAGGGCGCCGCGCTCGGTCAGGTGCAGCGTCTGGGCCATCCCCAGCATCCGGCCTTGCGCCAGCCGCGCGGCGCTCAAGGCGGGCTGGATGGCCTCGGTATCGACGCGCCATAGAGGCCAGTCCGGGGCTTGCCAGATGAACATGAAGCGTATTGTGTGGCTTTTCGCTTCATAAATGAAGCGAAATACCATGCCGCGCTTCCTGCCCGTTGCAGATCACGAACCCGCGGCGACCCAGGCCTCCAGCAGGGCCGTGTCGGCGACGAGGGTCGCCGTGTGGCCCGGTTCACCCCAAGCGCGCCCGGTGCCGCGCCACCTGCGCTGCCACCTGGGCCGGCGCGGTGCCGCCGCGCACCTGGCGCGCGTTCATCGAGCCGCGCAGCGTCAGCACCCCGTAGACGTCCTCGCCGATGGCGGCGTGGAAGCCCTGCAGCGTGGCCAGCGGCAGCTCGGACAGGTCCACGCCCTCGCTCAGCGCCACCTTGACCGCGTGCGCCACGGCCTCGTGCGCGTCTCGGAAGGGCAGGCCCTTCTTCACCAGGTAGTCGGCCAGGTCGGTGGCGGTGGCGTAGCCGCGCAGCGCGGCGCGCTCCATCGCCTCGGGCTTGACGGCGATGCCCTCGCACATCTCGGCCATGATGCGCAGGGTGTCGCGCAGCGTGTCGACCGTGTCGAACAGCGGCTCCTTGTCTTCCTGGTTGTCCTTGTTGTAGGCCAGCGGCTGGCCCTTCATCAGCGTGATCAGGCCCATCAGATGGCCGACCACGCGCCCGCTCTTGCCGCGCGCGAGCTCGGCCACGTCGGGGTTGCGCTTCTGCGGCATGATGGACGAGCCGGTGCAGTAGCGGTCGGCCAGGTCGATGAAGCCGAAGCTCTGGCTCATCCACAGCACGAGCTCTTCCGCCAGGCGCGAGACGTGCACCATGCAGATCGACGCGCAGGCGGCGAACTCGAGCGCGAAGTCGCGGTCGCTGACGGCGTCCAGGCTGTTCTCGCACACGCCGTCGAAGCCCAGTTCACGGGCCACGGCCTCGCGGTCCAGCGGGTAGCTGGTGCCGGCCAGCGCGGCTGCGCCCAGCGGCAGGCGGTTGACGCGCTTCCGCGCGTCGGCCAGGCGCTCGGCGTCGCGCGCGAACATCTCCACATAGGCCAGCAGGTGGTGCGCGAAGCTCACCGGCTGCGCCACCTGCAGGTGCGTGAAGCCGGGCATCACGGTCTCGGTGTGGCGCGCGGCCAGCTCGACCAGGGCGCGCTGCATCGCCGCCAGCAGTGCGGCCAGGCCGTCGATCTCGGCGCGCAGCCACAGCCGCACGTCGGTGGCCACCTGGTCGTTGCGCGAGCGCCCGGTGTGCAGGCGCTTGCCGGCCAGACCGACGAGTTCGGTCAGCCGGGCCTCGATGTTCAGGTGCACGTCCTCGAGCTCGAGCTTCCAGGTGAACTCGCCGCGCTCGATCTCGCCGGCGATCTGCGCCATGCCGCGCTCGATGTCGGCCAGGTCCTGCGTGCCGATGATGCCCTGCGCCGCGAGCATGCGCGCGTGCGCCAGGCTGCCGTCGATGTCAGCCCGCCAAAGCCGCTTGTCGAAGCCGACGCTGGCGGTGTAGCGCTGCACCAGCTCGCTCATCGGCTCCGAGAACAGGGCCGACCAGGCCTGGGACTTGTTGGCGAGGGGGTTGGAACTGGTCATGGCGGTGTCGCGGTGCACAGGTGCGGGCCCCGGATTATCCCGGCCCAGGCCAGCCTGCCGGCTGGACCTCACCCCGTGTTGCGCAGCCCCGCCGCCAGCCCGTTGATGGACAGATGGATGCCGCGCCGCACACGCTCGACCTGCGGGTCGCCTTCGCTGCGCTGGCGGTAGCGGCGCAGCAGCTCGACCTGCAGGTGGTTGAGCGGGTCGAGGTAGGGCAGGCGCTGCTCGAGCGAGCGCGCCAGGGCGGGGTTGGACTGCAGGCGCTGCGCCTCGCCGGTGATCAGCGCCAGAGCCGCGTCGGTGCGCGTCCACTCGGCCTGGATCAGCGCGAAGATGCGCTTGCCGGCACGCCGGTCCTCGACGAGCGCGGCGTAGCGCTCGGCCAGGCCGAGGTCGGTCTTGGCGAGCACCATGTCCAGGTTGGACAGCAGGGTGCGGAAGAAGGGCCACTGGCGGTGCATGCGTTGCAGCAGCGCTACGCGCTCGTCTCGGCCGTGACCCTGGCCGTCGGGCCCCGCCAGGAAGGACTCCACCCCCGCGCCGAAGCCGCACCAGCCTGGCAGCGCCAGCCGGCACTGGCCCCATGAGAAGCTCCAGGGGATGGCGCGCAGGTCCTCGATCGCGCGTGTGGCCTTGCGCGAGGCCGGCCGTGAGCCGATGTTGAGCTCGGCGATCTCGCGGATGGGCGTGGCGGCGAAGAACCAGTCGGTGAAGCCGGGTGTGCCGTAGACCAGCTGGCGGTAGGCCGCGTAGCCCGCGTCGCTGAGCGCCTGCGCCGCCTCCAGGAAGGCCTTGGGCGCGGCGCGTGTGGGGTGCAGCAGCGTCGCTTCCAGCGTGGCCGCCACCAGCGTCTCCAGGTTGCGGCGCCCGATCTCCGGATTCGCGTACTTCGAGCCGATGACCTCGCCCTGCTCGGTCAGGCGGATCTGCCCGCGCACCGTGCCCGGTGGCTGGGCCAGGATGGCCTGGTAGCTCGGCCCGCCGCCGCGGCCCACGGTGCCGCCGCGGCCGTGGAACAGGCGCAGGCGGATGCCGTGCGCGGCCTGGAGTTCGTCGAACAGGCGCACCAGCGCGGTGCCGGCGCGGTAGAGCTCCCAGTTGCTCGTGAAGACGCCGCCGTCCTTGTTGCTGTCGCTGTAGCCGAGCATCACGTCCTGTTCGGCGCCGCCGCGCACGATCAGGGCAGTGATGCCGGGCAGGGCGTAGAAGTCGCGCATGATGGGCTCGGCGCGGCGCAGGTCGGCGATGGTCTCGAACAGCGGCACCGGGATCAGCTCGCACCAGGCGCCGCCCGCATCCCGGTCCCCGGTGCCGCCCGGGCCGATCGGGTCCGCTGCCACGGTTCCGTGGAGCAGGCCGCACTCCTTCTGCAGCAGCAGCAGCTCCAGCAGGTCGCTCACGTCCTCGGTGTGCGAGACGATGCTGTGGCGCAGGGCCTCGCGGCCGTGGCGCTGGCGCAGCTCGCGCGCGGTCTCGAAGATCTCGAGCTCGGACTGCGTGAGCGCGCTGTAGGCGGCGCCGCGCACGCGCAGCGGCCGTGCCTCGCCCAGCAGGCGCAGCAGCAGGGCGCGGCGCGCCTGCTCCGGCAGCGCGGCGTAGTCGGGCTCGACGCGTGCCACGCGCAGCAGTTCGACGATGACGGCCTCGTGCTGGTCCGAGCTCTGACGGATGTCGAGCGTGGCCAGGTGGAAGCCGAAGACCTGGGCCGCGCGCCGCAGCGGCTGCAGGCGCGGCGCCACCAGGGCCTGCGCGTGGTGCGAGCGCAGGCTGTCGGTGATCACGTCGAGGTCGCCGATGAAGGCCTCGGCGCTGGGGTAGGGGTCCTGCGGCGCGACGGCGTGGCGCAGCGCCTCGGTGCCGGTGAGCGCGTGCAGCGTGGCGGCCAGGCGCGCGTAGATGCCGGCCAGCGCGCGCCGGTAGGGCTCGTCCAGGCGGTGGGGGTTGTGGTCGGGCGAGCGCTCGGCCAGCGCCCGCATGGCCTCGCTGACCGGCGCCAGCGACTGCGACATCGACAGCTCGGTGCCGAGCGCGTGCACCTCCGTCAGGTAGTGGCGCAGCGCCACCTCGCCCTGGCGGGCGAGCGCGCGCCGCATCGTCTGCGCCGTGACGTTGGGGTTGCCGTCGCGGTCGCCGCCGATCCAGTGCCCCATGCGCAGGAAGGGCGCGATCTCGTGGCCCTTCAGCGCGTGCTCGAGCTCCGCGTACAGGCGCGGGATCTCGCGCAGGAAGGTTGCCGGGTAGTAGCTCAGCGCGTTCTCGATCTCGTCGGCCACGGTCAGCCTGGTCGTGCGGATCATGCGCGTCTGCCAGAGCTGGGTCACGCGCGCGCGCAGCAGGGCCTCGTTGTCCTCGAGCTCGCGCGCCGTCGCCAGCGCGTCGCGCGCGGCCACGAGCTCGGCGATGGCGCGCTCTGCGTCGAGGATGCTCTTGCGCTGCACCTCGGTGGGGTGGGCCGTCAGCACCGGCGAGATCCAGGCCTGGCGCAGCGTGGCGGCGATGTCGGCGGCGCGGAAGTCGGCCGCGTGCAGCCGCTCCAGCGCGAGCGCGAGCGAGCCCTCCTGCACCTCGCCGCGGCGCTCGTGCGCCAGGCGGCGGCGCACGTGGTGGCGGTCCTCCGCGATGTTGGCCAGGTGCGAGAAGTAGCTGAAGGCGCGGATCACCGTGACCGTCTGGTCGCCCGAGAGGTTCTTCAGCAGGCGGTCCAGCGCGCGGCCGGCCTGCGCGTCCTTCTTCAGGCGGAAGGCCACCGCGAGCTGTCGCACGCGCTCGATCAGGTCGAAGGCCTCTCGCCCCTCGTGCTCGCGGATCGTGTCGCCCAGGATGCGGCCGAGCAGGCGGATGTCCTCGCGCAGCGGCTGGTCCTTGTCGGCTTGGGCGCCGCGGCGCTCGGGGCCGGGGCGGTTGCTGCGGGCGCGGGGCGTGTCGGTTGCGGCCGGTGCGGCAGCGAAGGCGTCAGCGGCGCGGGCGACGGCAGGGCGGGCGGTGCGAGGCATGGGCATGCGGGCTTCAAGTCGGGACCGGCCGGAAGAGCCGGGGCGTGCGGGTCACGCGCCGGCAGTATGCAAGGTTCGTACCCATGGACTGTCTGCGGCGAATGACGATAATCAGTGTCAACCGGAACGGCGGGTCCGGGTCGGGCGTAGCGCCTGCCTGACCCGCCAGGCCGGACGAGAAGACTGCGCACCGGAGGGACTCTTGAGCACACGCACCATCATCGCCACGCGCGAGAGCCGCCTGGCCCTGTGGCAGGCCGAGCACGTGCGGGACCTGCTGCACAACCGCTTCGGCCATGCGGTCGAGCTGCTGGGCATGACCACCCGCGGCGACCAGATCCTGGACCGCGCGCTCAGCAAGGTTGGCGGCAAGGGTCTGTTCGTCAAGGAACTCGAGACCGCGCTCGAGGAGGACCGGGCGCACCTGGCCGTGCACTCGCTGAAGGACGTGCCGATGGACCTGCCGCCGGGTTTCGTGCTCGCGGCGGTGCTCGAGCGCGAGGACCCGCGCGACGCCTTCGTCTCCAACCACCATGCCGACCTGGCCGCGCTGCCGCAGGGCGCCTGCGTGGGCACCTCGAGCCTGCGCCGCGTCGTGCAGCTGCTGGCCGAGCGGCCCGACCTGCGCATCGAGCCGCTGCGCGGCAACCTCGACACCCGGCTGCGCAAGCTGGACGAAGGCCAGTACGACGCCATCGTGCTCGCCGCGGCCGGCCTGAAGCGGCTGGGTCTCGCATCGCGCATCCGCGCGGTCTTCGACGTCACGCGCATGATCCCGGCCGCGGGCCAGGGCGCGCTCGGCATCGAGGTGCGCGAGGACGCCGCCGCGCTGCGGCAGACCCTGGCGCAGCTCGTGCACGCGCCGACATGGCTGGCCGCACACGCCGAGCGCGCGGTGTCGCGTTCGCTCGGCGGCAGCTGCAGCATGCCGCTGGCGGCCCACGCCGTCTGGGATGGCCCGGTGCTGCGCCTGGAGGCGGCGCTGGGCGACGCGCAGCAGCTCACGCGGCCCCTGCTGCGCACGCGCGTCGAGGGCCGTCCCGCCGACGCGGCGGCGGCGCGCGCGCTCGGCGAGTCCGCCGCGGCGCAGCTGCGCGCGGCGGGCGCCGGCAGCTACCTGGCCTGCGCCTGAACCGTGGGCGCGGCGCCCGATGACGCGGGCGGGCCTGCCCTCGAGCCCACGGCCGCGCCGAACGCGCTGCGCGTCATCGTCACCCGCCCGGCCGCGCAGGCCCAGCCCTGGGTCGAGGCGCTGCGCGCTCGCGGCGTCGATGCCGTCGCGCTGCCCCTGATCGAGATCGCCCCTGCGCCCGACCCGTCAGCGGTGCACCGCGCCTGGCACGCGCTGTCCGGCTGCGCCTTCGTGATGTTCGTCAGCGCCAACGCGGTGGAGGGCTTCTTCGCGCTGCGGCCGCCGGGCCTGGTCTGGCCGCCGGCGCTGGAGGCGGGCTGCACCGGGCCGGGCACGGCGCGCGTGCTGCGCGCGGCGTTGGCGGCTGCCGGCGCGGCGCAGGCCGGCGTGGTCGAGCCTGAGCCCGGCGAAGCGCTGGAGTCCGAGTCGCTGTGGCGCCGCCTTGCCGGGCGTGACTGGCCGGGGCGGCGGGTGTTCGTCGTCCGCGGCGGGCAGGGGCGGGACTGGCTGGCCGCGCAGTGGCAGGGCGCGGGCGCGCAGGCGGATTTCGTCGCCGCCTACGCACGCCGGGCGCCCGTGCCCGACGCGGCCGGGCAGGCGGTGCTGCGGGCAGCGCTGGCGGCGCCGACGCGGCACGCCTGGTATTTCGGCAGCGCCGAGGCGGTGGCGCACCTGGGGGCGCTCGCGCCCGGCGCCGACTGGTCGGGGGCGGTCGCGCTGGCGTCGCATCCGCGCATCGCGCAGGCGGCGCAGGCGGCGGGATTCCTGCGCGTGCACCCGGTCGGGGCGGGCTGGCAGGGCCTGGCCGAGGCGGTGGCCCGCCTAGAATCCAGGCCCTTGTGAGCGCCCCTCCGAACGTCGTTCCCCCGCCCTTGGAATCCACCGCCGCCCCGGCGTCGGAGGGCGTGGCTGCGCCGGTCGCTGCAGGCGCCGCGGCGGCGCCTGCGCTGCCGCGCCTGTGGCGCGTCGGCTTCGGTGCCACGGCCGTGATCGCGCTGGCGGCGCTGGCGCTGTCCTGGAGCGGCGGCCAACGCCTGGAGACGAGCGAGAGCGAACTCGTCAAGCGCCAGCAGGAGGCCGCGGCCGTGGCGGCCGAGGCGCGCGCGCTGGCGCGCCAGGCCGAGGCGCTGACGCGCGATTCGGCGGCCAAGCTTGCGCTGCTCGAGACGCGCGTGGCCGAGACCTCGCTCCAGCGAACCCAGCTCGAGGAGTTGATCCAGGCGCTGGCGCGCTCGCGCGACGAGAACCTGCTCGCCGACGTCGAGGCCGCGGTGCGCGTGGCGATGCAGCAGTCGGCCATCACCGGCAGCACCGAGCCGCTGGCCAACGCGCTGCGCCAGGCCGACGAGCGCCTGGCCCGTTACCCACAGCCGCGCATCGAGCGCGTGCGCCGCGCCATCGTGCAGGACCTGGAGCGCCTGCGCGCCGCGGGCCAGGTGGACCTGCCCTCGCTGACCATCCGCGTGGACGAGGTGGTGCGACAGATCGACGACCTGCCCCTCGTGGCCGGCATCGACCGCCGCGGCGCCCGGCGCGAGCCCGCGGCTGCGGCACCCGCGGCCGCCCCGGCGGCCTCCGCGCCCGGTGAGGCCGCGTCCGCACCTGCCTCGGCCTGGCCCCGCTGGATCGACGACGGCGCCCGCCTGCTGCTGGGGCAGGTGTGGTCGGAGGTGCGCGACCTCGTGCGCGTGACGCGCGTGAACGACCCTGATGCGCTGCTGCTGGCCCCCGAGCAGGCCTTCTTCGTGCGCGAGAACCTGAAGCTGCGCCTGCTGAATGCGCGCCTGGCCTTGCTGAGCCGGCAGTTCGACGTGGCCCAGGCCGACCTGCGCGAAGCCCAGCAGGCGCTGGAGCGCTACTTCGACCGCGGTTCGCGCCGCGTGGCGGTGGTCGTCGACCTGCTGCGGCAGACCGCGGCGCAGGCGCGCCAGGTGAACCTGCCGCGCCCGGACGCGACGCTGGCGGCGCTGGCCACCGCCGCGGCCGGCCGCTGAGCCCCCGATCCCGGCGGCCCTGCGATGCGCGGCGTGCTCTGGGTCGTCCTGCTGTTCGCGGTGGCGGTGGTCGCCGCGATGACACTCGGCACCAACGACAGCCTGGTCACGCTGAACTGGCGTGGCTGGCGCGTGGACCTGTCGCTGAACCTGTTCCTGCTGCTGCTGGTGGGCGGCTACTTCTTCCTCGCGGCCGCGCTGCGCGGCATCGAGGCCCTGGTGAGCCTGCCGCGGCGCGCCGGCGAGTGGCGCCGCCTGCAGCGCGAACGCGCGGTGCAACGCCAGTTGCGCGAGGCCCAGTTCGAGCTCGCCGCGGCCCGCTACGCGCGCGCCCGCAAGGCCGCCGAGCGTGCGCTGGGCCTGCTGGACGCCGGGCAGCCGCTGGATGACGCGGCCGAGATCGGCGTCGCTGCGCGCCTGTTGGTCGCCGAAGCCGCGCACCGCCTGCAGGACCGTGAGGCACGCGATGCGGCGCTCGGCGTCGCGCTGGATCAGGCCGAGGCACGCAGCCTGCGCGTGGCGGCCGAGGGCGCGCGCCTGCTGGCCGCTGCCTGGGCGCTGGACGACCGCGATGCCGAGCGTGCGCTGCAACTGCTGGCCGGGCTGCCGCCGGGCGTGTCGCGCCGCACGCAGGCGCTGCGCCTGCGTCTGCAGGCCGCGCGCCTGGCGCAGCGCCCGGTCGACGCACTGCAGACGGCGCGCCTGCTGGCCAAGCACCAGGCTTTCTCGCCCGGCGCCGCGCAGGGGCTGCTGCGCTCCCTGGCCAGCCAGGTGGTGGACGCCGCGCACGATGCGGACCAGTTGCGCCAGGAGTGGCAACTGCTGGACCCGGCGGACCGCCGCGACCCCATCGTCGCGGCGCACGCGGCGCGCCGCGCTGCCGCGCTCGGCGCCCCGGGGGATGCCCGCTTCTGGCTGCTGCCGCACTGGGAGCGCCTGGTGGAGCTGGCGCCCGACGAGCGCGCCGCCGTGGCCGCCGCGCTGGCCGAGGCGCTGCCCGGCCTGGGCCCGGAATGGCTGCCGCTGGCCGAGCGCGCACTCGAGACGCTGCGGCGCGAGCCGCTGGTGGAGGCCGTCGTCGGCATGGTCTACGCCGAGCGCGAGCTCTGGGGCAAGGCACGCCGCCCGCTGGAGAACGCTGCCGCTGCCCTGGCGCTGGCCCCCGCGCTGCGCCGCCGCGCCTGGCGCCTGCTCGCCCAGGCCGCCCGCGGCGCCGGCGACGAAGCGCGCGCGGTCGAGTGCGAACAGGCCGCCGCGGCCGTGGATTGAGCCGCCGCGCTGCTCTGTCCCTCAACGCCTCAACGCCCGCGCGGCGCCTGCTATACTGCAGGGCTTCGCGGCTGTAGCTCAGTTGGATAGAGTACTTGGCTACGAACCAAGGGGTCGTGGGTTCGAATCCTGCCAGCCGCGCCAATAAAATCAACGGGTTAGCTCTCACGAGGGGCTAGCCCGTTGTGCTTTGTGGGCTCGCCAGGGACAGCACTGTCGATGGTTCGCCCACAGCGAACGTCTTGGCTCCGCACGCCAGCAAGGATCGTCGCGGGCTGCTGACCGAGTACGGCACCTCGCGTCGGCGCACCACCCCCGAAAGCACGGGGACAACGCCTCGAGCTCGACGCCGCTCGGGTCGTTGGACGTGAATCCACTTCTCTGGCGGCGTTTCCGGGCCTGCCGCCAGCCTGTCGAAGGAGTCGTCGCCTCGGTCCTCTGTTACAACCACCCGAACGATGGGGTGCTTTCGCCACTGCCCTGGCCCACGGCGCGGAGTGATCTGATGTCTGTCCGGAGTCTGCTAATGCCTGCGCTGACCGAGCGCTGGCTGTCGCGTGATCGCCTGCTGAGGGCGCGCGCCAGGGCGGAGCGTAATCGCCTCGCGAAGGGCGAGCCGCACACGCTCCACTATTTCCACCAGACCGACGATCCCTACAGCGCCCTGCTGGCTGCTTGTCTGCCGACGCTGGTGCAGCGCTACCGGATCGACCTCGTTCCCCATGTGGTGGGCCCGCCAGCGGATGCGGCGGCGCCCGACCGCGATCGGCTGGTGGCCTACAGCCGCAAGGATGCGCAACGGCTCGCGCAGCACCACGGGCTGGACTTCAGCGATCCCGGCGTCCAACCTTCGGCGGCAGTCATCGAACAGGCCACCCGCATGCTGATCGCAGCGGCCGGGCAGGGCGGATTCGTCGAAGCGGCCGGCCGGATTTCGGCTGCGCTTTGGAAAGGTCTCAAGCAGGGCACGCCCGCCTCGGTGTCCTCTCAGTCATGGCCGCAAGCCAGTCAACAGCAGGCGGCAACGCATCTGGACGCGGCCCATACCCTGCGCAAACGGTGGGGCCACTACCTGGGAGCCACCCTCTACTACGCCGGCGAATGGTACTGGGGCATCGACCGCCTCCACCACCTGGAGCAACGTCTGCAGGACCTGGGCGCGCAGCGGCCGGGCGTCCGCGGTTTCCTGTTCACTCCAGATGCCGACCTCGCCGCGCCTGTGACTCTGGCCGAGGCACCGCCGATCGATTTCTACTTCTCGCTGCGCAGCCCCTACTCGGCCATCGTCGCGCCGCGCTTGTTCGAACTGGGCCGCCTGACAGGAGCGCCCGTGCGGCTGCGCTACGTGCTGCCGATGGTGATGCGCGGGCTGCCGGTACCGCGCGAGAAGCGCATGTACATCAGCCTGGACGCCGCACGTGAAGCCCACTGGCGCCACACGCCATTCGGTCGCATCAACGATCCGGTGGGCCGGCCCGTGGAGCGTGGGCTGTCGTTGATGCCGCTGGCCGAGCGCGCAGGCCAGGGCCAGGCCTACGTGCTGTCCTTCATGCACGGTGTGTGGGCCGAGGGCATCGATGCCGGCAGCGACCGAGGCCTGCGCCGCATCGCCGAGCGCGCCGGCCTCTCCTGGACCGAGGCCCGGTCGGCGATGAAGGACGAAGCCTGGCGCCGGACCGCCGAAGCCAACCGCGTCGAGATGCTGGGCCTGGGCTTGTGGGGCGTGCCGTCCTTCCGCGTGCGCGACACCGCCGTCTGGGGCCAGGACCGTCTCTGGGCCGTTCAACAGGCCCTGCTCGCACCCGATCATCTCCCCCAACGCAACGCAACCAGGCCATGAGGCTGACCATCAACCACCTGCTGCGCGCGCTATGCCTGCTGACCTTTGCCCTGGCCTTTGCCAAGTTGGCTGGCGGCGCTGCCGCTGGGGCCGCACCCACACCGCCCTCCGGCGCTGCTTCGGCCCCCATCAGGCCCAACATCGTCTTGCTGGTGGCTGACGACTGGGGCTTCACCGACATCGGCGCATTCGGTGGAGAGATCTCCACACCCCACCTCGACGACCTGGCCAGGCGCGGCATGCGCTTCTCCAACTTCCACGTCGCGGCATCGTGCTCGCCCACGCGTGCCATGCTGCTCACCGGCGTGGACAACCACCGCAACGGCCACGGCAACCTGCGCGAGACGATGCCGGGCGCGCACCTGGGCCGGCCGGGCTACCAAGCCACCCTGACGCCCAATGTGGTGACCGTGGCCACGCTGCTGCAGGCGGGCGGCTACCGCACGTCCGTGACAGGCAAGTGGAACGTGGGCAACGAGCCCCGCAACCTGCCCGACCAGCGCGGTTTCGATCGATCCTTCGTCATGGGTGACACGGGTTCGGACAACTGGGAGCCCGAGAAGCGCTACCTGCCCCACGCGGCGCGGGTGAACTGGTTCGAGAACGGCAAGGCGGCGGTGCTGCCCGAGCGGTTCTACTCGTCGACCTTCTTCGTCGACAAGACCATCGAGCACCTGCGCGCAGGCTCCTCCAGCGGCAAACCCTTCTTCGCCTACCTGGGCTTCCAGGCCAACCACGTGCCGGTGCAGGCACCGCAAGCCTTCATCGACAAGTACAAGGGCCGCTACGACGGCGGCTGGACGGCGCTGCGGGAAGCGCGTCGCGCCAAGGCCGGCGAACTCGGCCTGGTCCCGAAAGACACACCGATGGTGACGATGGGCACCACGCTCGACTGGTCCGCCCTGAGCCCCCGGGAAAAACGATACCAGGCCCGGCTGATGGAGGTCTATGCGGCGATGGCCGAAGCCATGGACCACGAGGTGGGCCGGCTCATCGCGCACTTGAAATCCACGGGTGAGTACGACAACACGGTGTTCGTCTTCCTGTCCGACAACGGCCCCGAGGGCTCGGACTACAAGGCGGCGGTGCCTTGGCTGCTCTTCAACTACAGCCGCGACCTCGACCGCCTGGGCGGGCCGGGCGCCTACGTCGTTCCCGGACCTTCCTGGTCCAGCGCCTCTGCCTCGCCCCTGAGCACGTTCAAGTTCTATGCTGGCGAAGGCGGGATCCGCTCGCCGCTCATCATCAGCGGGCGGGCTGTGACGGCAGCCAACCAGATCCACGCCGGCCTGACCCACGTCACCGACATCATGCCCACCTTGCTGGATCTGGCGCAGGTGCCGCGCCCCGGTCGCACCTACCGAGGCCAGTCCATCGAGGAGCTGTCCGGCCGCAGCCTGTTGCCTGTCCTGGCCGACCCGAGCGCCCGCGTGCGCGGCAGCGGCGAACCGCTGGGCTACGAACTGGCCGGCAACAAGGCCCTCTACAAGGGCGACCTGAAGCTGGTGCTGAACAACCCACCGGTGGGTGATGGACAGTGGCGCCTTTATGACCTGCGCGCCGACCCGGGTGAAACCAAGGATCTGCGGGAGGCCCTGCCGGCGCAGTTCGCGGCCCTGCAGGCCGACTACGCCGCCTGGGCCCGAGCCCATGGCGTGCTGCCCATGCCCGAGGGCTACGATCCGGTCGACCAGGTGATGATCAACACCTTCGTCAACTACTGGATCCCCACGTACTGGCCGCATGGTGTGGCGGCCTTGCTGCTGTTGCTGGGTGTGCCGGCATGGCTGGCGGTGCGCACCCGGCGTCGTCGCAGCGCGGCAGGATGAGCGTCGGCTACCTGGACAGCCCCTGGCCGGCCGAGGATGCCGGGGCGCGGCGGCTCCAACAACCCCGCAGCGGAACCGGCCTGGGCCTGCGCGCAGGGGAGATCCTGCGCGCCACCACGCGGCATACCTGCATGTGCACGATGACCGTGCTGGGCGCGCCGGGCGAGGTCTACCTGCTGACGCACTCCGCCTTGCGCAGCAAGATCGGCCTGCCGACCACGGCTTGCGTCGAGCAGATCGATCCGGTGACGCTGAAACCGCTACACCGCTCGCCGCGCCTGCGCGGCGGGCCGATGTGGCCCGGTGGCATGGCCATCCACCGCAACGGCGATCTCTATGTCGTCTACGGCCGCCACGCCCACCGTCTGAACCGCCGCTGCGGGCCGCTGGCGTCGATGGCCTTGCCAGTGAACCAGCCCTACAACTCCTTCGTGGTGCTCGACAACGGGCTGATCGTCACCAAGAACCTGTCAGACAGAACGCCCGCGCGCCTGACCGTCATCGATCCCGAATCGCTCACGCCGGCCTGTGCCGACACCGAAGCCCCCGAGCCGTCGATCGCGCGGCTGAGCGCCACCGGCAATACGGTCTATGTGGTGGGTGTGCGGTCGATCTTCCGCTACCGCTGGAGCGAGGCCAGCCACGCCTTGGTGCGGGACCTCGACTGGCGTTTCGACTACATCGGCCGCAGCCGGCAGACCTACGGCTGGGACGTGGTGCTGGACGGCCGGCAAGCCTGGTTCATGGACAACGGGGCGCACCGCTACCGCCACCGCATGCTCGGCGCTGGTGTCAGCCGCACGGCCAACCGCCTGATCCGGGTATCCCTGAGCGACGTCGCCGATCACCAGGTGATGGACGTCTGCGGCCTGCCCGGCGGCAGCATCACCAACCCGCCGCTCGTGGACGCGCGGCGCGGCATCGTCGTCGGCTATGACTCGGCCAACGCGGTGCTGCAAGCCTGGCAATTCAGTGCCCCTTCGCGCACGCTGACGCCCCTGTGGCGCAAGGCGCCCTTCGGCTGCGCCAGCCACATGATCCTGTATGGCGACAGCGGCGAACTGGTGGTCAACGACTACCGTCGCCACGGCGAGGAGGTGGTGGTGCTGGACATCAGCACCGGCACCGAGCGGGGCCGCGTGCGCACGGGTGGCCTGATGCAGGGGGTGGTCTTCCCCAGCCCGGGCTGGGGGCGTGATCTCTATTGGTCTTCGATGGGCCGCTTGGCCCGGGTGTGCGTCGCATGAAGAGAACCATCCTCATCACGGGTGCCGGCAGCGGCATCGGCCTGGACGCGGCCTGGGCGCTCGCCGCGCGCGGCCACCGCGTCATCGCCACCACCTTCGACGAGGCGCAGGCGTCACGCCTGCGTGCCCAGGCCGTTTCGCGCGGCGTGGCCCTGCAGGTATTCAAGCTTGACATCACGTCGGCAGCCGATAGGGAGCAGATCCTCGCGCTGGAGCTGGACGTGCTGATCAACAACGCCGGCGTCGGCGAATCGGGGTCGCTGGCCGAAGTGGACGTGGACCGGATCCGCCAGGTCTTCGAGGTCAACCTGTTCGCCACGCTGGAACTCACGCAACTCGCCTTGCGCGGCATGATCGCGCGCCAGTGCGGCACGGTGCTGTTCGTCAGCTCCATCGCCGGCCGCGTGCCCATGCCCTTCCTGATGCCGTATTCGATGAGCAAGTTCGCCCTCTCGGCAGCGGGCGCCGGACTGCGCGCGGAACTCGATCAACTGCGCTGCAATGTGCACGTGGCGCTGATCGAACCCGGCGCCATCCACACCGGCTTCAACCAGGCGATGACCGACCGCAAGTACGCTTGGATGGGACCGCGGTCCTACTTTGCGGGCCACATCGACCGGATGAAGGCCGACGAGGCGCGCACCTTTGCCTTCCTGGAAGCGAAGTCCACGCACTCGATCGTCGCGCAGATCGTCAAGGCGGCGGAGGCCCGCAAGCCCCGGCTGCGCTATGTCGCGCCCTGGGTCCAGGGTTTCGGCGTTCGCCTGGCTCGCATCTTCGGGGTTTGATGTCCATGTCCGCACTGCCTGTCGTCACTGACTTCCTGCGCACCGACGAGGCTCGCTTCGCACAGGTGCCGGACTTCCCCTACACCCCGCACTACACCACGGTGGGCGGGCTGCGCATCGCGCACATCGACGAAGGCCCGCGCGGCGCGCCGACGGTGCTGCTGATGCATGGCGAGCCCACCTGGGCCTTCCTTTACCGCAAGATGATCCCGGTGCTGCTGCAGGCCGGCTTCCGTGTCGTTGCCCCGGACCTGGTGGGCTTCGGTCGTTCCGACAAGCCTTGCCGGGCCAAGGACTACTCGTACTTGAACCACGTGCTTTGGATGACGGCCTGGATGGAAGCCAATGACCTGCGCCACCTGACGCTGTTCTGCCAGGACTGGGGGTCCTTGATCGGGCTGCGCCTGGCGGCGGGCGCGCCGCATCGCTTCGATCGCATCGTGCTGGCCAACGGCGGCCTGCCCACCGGCACCACGGCGGTCCCGCGCGCCTTCAAGATCTGGCGCGCCTTCGCGCGCTTCAGCCCGTGGTTCCCGATCGGTCGCATCGTCAAGGCCGGCTGCGCGGACGGGCTGAAGCCCGAGGAGGTGGCGGCCTACGACGCGCCGTTTCCCACCCGCCGCCACCGCCTGGGCGCGCGGCTGTTCCCCGCATTCGTGCCCACGACGCCGCAAGACCCCGAGCGCCAACGCAACGAAGCCGCCTGGGAGGTCTTCAAGCGCTGGGACAAGCCCTTCCTCACCCTCTTCAGCAACCGCGATCCGGTGACGCGGGGCGGCCACAGGATCTGGCACGAATGCGTTCCGGGGGCCCGGGGGCAGCCCCATGCGGTGACGCGCGGCGCCGGTCACTTCCTGCAGGAGGACCGCGGCGCGGAAGTGGCGCAGGCCATCGTGGCCTTCATCAAGGCCACCTCGGTCATGGCGCCTGCCGCACCGTCGCCAGCAGCGCCCTCACGCCCAGGCGCATGACCTCGCGGGCCTGGGGGTGCCCAGGCCCTGCCAGGCGTCAGTTGCTGTAGTAGACGTATTCCTCCCCGGCTTTCGTGGGCTGCTTCAGCGTGTGATCGATCGCGATCGCCGCCGCGCCCAGCGAAGGCCACAGTGGCTTGCGCTGAGCCTGGTTCCATTCCTGCAACCGGGCCTTCAGTGCGGCCACGCGCTCCGGCTCCGTGGCGGCCAGGTTGGTCTTCTCGGTGGGGTCGGTGGCCAGGTTGAACAGCCACTCCTTCTTCGGCTGCTGCGACACCTGCAACTTCCAGTCGCCCGCACGCACGGTGAGGTAGGTGTCGGTGCGCCAGAACAGCACGTCGTGCGGTCGGCCGGGCGACTCGCCCTTGATGAAGGGCAGCAGGTTGACGCCGTCGATGATTCGGTCGCTCGGCGCCTTCTGGCCGGCGGCGGCTGCCGCCGTGGCAAAGATGTCGAAATGGCTGACCGGCGCGGTGACTGTGGCCCCGGCAGGGATGGTTCCCGGCCAGCGCATGAAGAAGGGGACGTGGATGCCGCCCTCGAAGAAAGTGGCCTTCCAGCCGCGGTAGGGCGAGTTGACCCCGTCCAGTCCGATGTAGTGCGCGCCGCCGTTGTCGCTGGTGAAGACGACCAGGGTGTTGTCGTCGAGGCCCTGATCCTTCAGCGCCTTCAGCACGCGGCCGATGTTGCGGTCGAGCGACCTGATCATCGCGGCGTAGACGCGCATCGTGTGGTCGGAGATGAAGCTGAGCGCGTCGTAGTCTTCACGCGTGGCCTGCAGCGGCGTGTGCGGCGCGTTGTAGGCCAGGTACATGAAGAAGGGGCGGTGCTTGTTGGCCGCCACCACCTTCACCGCTTCGTCGGTGAGGTAGTCGGTCATGTACTTGGGCGGCTGGAAGGGTTCGCCGTCCTTGAAGCGCACGGCCCAGGGCTCGGCGGCCCACAGGAACTTGTCGATGGGGTCGAAGTCCTGCATCGCGTTGACGACGCCGGGGTGCCTGGTGGGCAGGAACATCGACGCGCCGTGCAGATGCGACAGCGACTCTGCGAAACCGTGGTTGTAGGCTCTGAACTGCGGGCTGTCGCCCAGGTGCCATTTGCCCAGGTGCACCGTGTGATAACCCGCGCCTTGCAACAACCTGGCCAGCGTGATCTCGCCGGCCGGCAGGCCCATGTCCTCGTAGGGGATCAACTCGGCCTCGCGTTCGGCGTGGTAGACCGGCTTGAACAATTGATCAGCCGGGGCCATTCCGGTGACGGCCTTCATGAACTGCTTGGGCGTGGGCGTGAACTCGAAGCCGAAGCGCGTGGGATAGCGCCCCGTCATGATCGCGGCGCGCGACGGCGAGCAGGTGGCGTTGCCCGAATAGCCGTTGCGAAAATCCACTCCCTGCGCGGCGATGCTGTCGATGTTCGGCGTCGGCACCCTGCCGCCGGCGATGCCGCCGCCGTAGTGGGTGATGTCGTTGAAACCCAGGTCGTCGGCGACGATCAGCACCACGTTGGGTGGGCGGCGTTCTGTGCCGGCACCTGTTGGGGGAACTGCGGGGCCGGCCTGCCATGTCACCTCGCGGGTCGGCCCGTAGTCCTTGCGCAGGACGAACTTCACGGTCAGCAGCAACAGCCCGGCGCGCCCGCCCGCGGCGTAGAACGCCACCGCACCCAGTACCAGCAAAGCCGCAAGAGCCCAGGCCACCCGTTTGATCATGTCCGTGTCTCCAGCCTTTTCGGTTCGGCGCGCGCCAGGGGTTCAGGGCCGCTTGCCCATGCCGATGGATGTGCTGCCCGCCTCCAGGGTGATCCAGTCGCCATCCACGCCAATGCGCAGCGGGCCGGTGTAGATCGTGGCAGCGCGCTGCAGGAACACAGGGTCCAGCCCCGACAGGGGCAACGGCGGCACGATGTGGTTGAACACCAGCGCCTTGACTCCGGCGGCCTGAGCGATCTCGGCGGCTTCCTCGGGCGTGGTGTGGTAGTTCACGACGTCGTGCATGACCTTGGCCAGGTTCGGTCGGCCAGCTTGGTTGAAGCCCTGCCCCAGGATCGACAGCAACTGTGGAGACAAGGCCTCGTGCAGCAGCAGGTCCACGCCCTGCGACTCGCGCGCCACCGCCGCGCTCTTGCGCGTGTCGCCGCTGATCACCAGGCTGCGGTCCTTGTAGCGGATGCGGTAACCCACGGCCGGGTGGACCGGGCCGTGGTCCACCGCGAAGGCCACGATTTCCAGATCGGGCTCGGCCAGCAGGATCTTGCGCCCCGTGTCGGCGGGCAATTCAAAGGGCCGCGGTATGCCGCCAAAGCCTTCGGGTGGCGCCACGGCTGCCCCATGGTGAGCCGTGCGGTACCCTTTGTCGAGCGTGTACGCGTCGTTGAAGCCCTGCAGCACCTTCTCCAGGCCCACCGGGCCATGAACCGGCAGGGGCTCCTTGGACGTGCGCTGGATCCAGCGTTGCAACATCAGTTCACCCAGGCCGTCGATGTGGTCGGAGTGGTAATGGGTGAGGAACAAGGCCTCGATCTGTCCGGCATTGAGCCGCATGCGGGCGATGTTGCGACCGGCCCCCGATCCCGAGTCGAAGATGAACAGGCGGCGCCCCGCCACCACGGCGGTGCATGGTCCGCTGCGCTGGTCGTCGGGGAAGGGGGATCCGGCGCCGCACAGGCCCACGTGTAGACCGTCGGGCAGTGCGGCGAGCGGGTCGGCAGCTGCCGTCATCGCGTTCACCTGCCGCGTCATCAGGGCCACGGTGATCGGGGCGCGCTGCCACCAGGCCCCTGCGGCCGCCACTGCCAGCAAGGCGCCTATCCACAAGGCTGCTTTCGCTCGACGCTGCATCTGCTTGTCCTCTGCCAACTGGAACTCACGGCTCAAGTCCCGATCGTGCGACAACCCGTATCGCCGGTGCCGCAAGGGACTTGCGCCTGCGGCGCCGAATTCAGTATGGCATTGTCGGTGTCATTGAATTTCACGCCTGGCGCCACCCTCGGTTTGGCGCTGAATCGGACGCCGCTGAGCGTCCACTTCCGAGGAAGTTGCCCGAGCTCACCGAAGCCACCGTGGTGGTCCGGTGGCGCGAGAATCCCGCCAGCGAAGAGATGCCGAGCGGGATCGACTTTCTCGACGATCTGCACGAGATCCACATCGGCAAGATCCTGCGGCGCGAGCTGGGCGGTCCCGTCTGGGCCGCTGCGCACCGCTCGCACGAACCAACCCATGACCGATCTTGTCGTCCGAGGCCTGCTGACCGATCTGGAAATGCCCGTCGATCGCCGCTTGAGCGGCGAGGGTGTCCTTCGCACGGGCTTCTTCAACGCGCTGTGGATGAGCTTTCCGCACGGCGAACAGGACTACATCGATTCCGTGCGCAACCCTCTGGAGCCCTTGCCCGAAGCTGGGCGCGGAATTCAGGCGGTGAAGGTGCGAGGCTTGGTCGGGCAACAGGCTACGCACCGCCGCATCCACGCCCGGTGGCCAAGGACGACATGACGAGCCGACGCCGACGCTGGACCCTGGCCAAGGCAGCAGCCCTGATCCTCCTGGCTGCGGGGTCTGCCGCATGGTGGGCGATGGGCGAGCGCAGCGCCCGGCACCTCCGTGCCGAGCGCGTGGCCTGCGCGCTGCCGCCCGAGTCGAGAGCCAGCCCGCATCCCGGCATGGTGTGGGTGCCGGCAGGCAGCTTCGAGATCGGCGGCTCTGTCTACCCGGAAGAGCGGCCACGGCGCCGCACGCGCGTCGAAGGCTTCTGGATGGACCGCACCGAGGTCACCAACGACGAGTTCGCGGCCTTCGTGAAGGCCACCCGCTACGTGACCGTGGCCGAGCGCGCCGTCGACACCGTGAAGAACCCGGGCCTGCCGGCGACCCTGCAGCAACCGGGCGCGGTCGTGTTCTTCATGCCCGGCGCCGTGAAGGGCGGCGGCGACATCACCCAGTGGTGGCGCTACACGCCGGGCGCGAACTGGCGCCATCCCGGGGGCCCGGGCACAGACATCGAAGGCCACGGCGCCTTCCCCGTGGTGGCCGTGACGCTGGAGGACGCGCAGGCCTACGCCGGCTGGAAAGGCCGGGCCCTGCCCAGCGAAGCCCAGTGGGAATGGGCCGCCCGCGCCGCCCGGCCCGAGCCGCCGTCGACGCACGAGCAACCCAAGGACGCCAACACGTGGCAGGGCTTGTTCCCTGTCATGAATTCCGCCGAGGACGGGTTCATCGGGCTGGCCCCGGTCGGTTGCTATGCACCGAACCCGCTGGGGCTGCACGACATGATCGGCAACGTCTGGGAGCTCACCGCCGATGCGTGGACACCGCACCACAGCGACGCCGATGCACTGCGGCCTGAGCAGATTCCGCCAGGCCTGCGCGCGAGCGGGGCCGCGCAGCACGTCATAAAGGGAGGCTCCTTCCTGTGCGCGCCGAACTACTGCATGCGCTACCGCGCCGGCGCTCGCCAGCCGCAGGACCGGGATCTGGCGGCCAGCCACCTGGGCTTCCGGACCATCCTCACCGCGCCTGGCCCTTGACCGCGGCCAGCGCCTGCTACTGAAAGCGCGGACGGACGTCTTCAGCAGCAGGGGCGCGGCCAGGGCGCGCGAGGAGCTGGCGGCAAGACCCCTTCGGGTCGACCACCTCAGCCGCGCCCGCCCCGCCCAAAGGCCATCACGCCATCGTCGACCTTGCCCAGACGAAGGGCCAACAGGTCCAGCACATAGTTCTGGTGCAGCCGCCAGGGCGCGCGGTCGCCCTGCTTGGGCAGCAGGGCGGAGGCCCGCTGCACATAGCCCGACGTGAAGTCGAGGAAGGGTTCCGGTGCGACATCGGCACCGCGGGTGGGCGTGAACACGGTCTGGCCGAAGCGGTCCATGTGGCGCAGCAGTCGGCAGAAGTAGCGCGCCGTCAGATCGGCCTTCAGCGTCCAGCTCGCATTCGTGTAGCCAAAGGTGTTGGCCAGGTTGGGCAGGCCGCTGAACATCATGCCCTTGTAGACCAGCAGGTCGGCCGGCGTCACCGGTACACCATCCAGGCTGAGCCGCACATCGCCCAGCACATTGAGCTGCAAGCCGGTGGCGGTGACGATCACGTCGGCCTTCAGCAGTTCACCGGACTGCAGCTGGATCCCCTGCGGCGTGAAGGTTTCGACCTGGTCGGTGACGACGGAAGCCCGCCCCTCGCGCAGCGCGTTGAACAGGTCGCCATCGGGCACAAGGCACAGGCGCTGGTCCCAGGGCTTGTAGTGCGGCTTGAAGTGCTTGTCGACATCGAACTGCGCGCCCAGGGCTTCGCGCACCATGCGCACCAGCCGCGACTTGGCAGCGCCTGGGTACCTGCGCATGACGCGGTAGAAATACAGGCCGACCAGGATGTTCTTGGTGCGGATCAAGCGGTAGGCCAGCCCCGTGGGCAGCCAGCGCTTGAGGACTTCGGCCAGGGCGTCGGTACTGGGTCGCGCCACGACGTAGGAGGGCGAACGCTGCAGCATCGTCACGTGGGCTGCCGTGCGCGCCATCTCGGGCACCAGGGTGACGGCCGTGGCACCGCTGCCGATCACCACCACCTGCTTGCCTGCGCAGTCCAGCCCTTCGGGCCAGAACTGCGGGTGCACCACCGTGCCCTTGAATTGCGCTTCCCCCGGAAACGCCGGCCGGTGGCCCTGCGCGTAGTTGTAGTACCCGCTGCAGAACAGCAGGAAACGCGGCTTCATCTGCAGGCGTTGGCGCTGTGGCCCGCGCTCGACCTCCACGGTCCAGCGCCCCTCGGTGGGGGACCAGTCGCCGCTGACGACCCGGTGCCGGGTGCGGATGTGTGCCCCGAGACCGTGTTCGATGGCGGTCTCGCGGATGTAGTCGCGGATGGACGGGCCGTCGGCGATGGCCTTGGCGGCGCGCCAGGGCTTGAACTCGTAGCCCAGCGTGTACATGTCGGAGTCGGAGCGCACGCCGGGGTAGCGGAACAAGTCCCAGGTGCCGCCGATCGCATCGCGAGCTTCCAGCAGCGTGAACGATCTGCCAGGGCATTCGCGCTGCAGGTGCACGGCGGCGCCGATGCCTGACAGGCCCGCGCCGACGATCAGCACGTCAAGTTCCTCGGGCGCGCTGCGGCGCTGAGCCGACCGCAGGAAGGCGGCTGCCGCACGCACCGAGCGGCGCGACTCCGGCAATTGCCGCACCAATTGCCACACGTGCGCCACGCCGGGGAAGACCTGCAATTCGACCTCCACCCCGGCTTCGCGCGCTTTCTGCGCCAGCCGGATCGAATCGTCACGCAGCACCTCCGATTCACCCACGTGCAGCAGCAGCGGCGGCAGGCCCGCCATGTCCCCGTAGAGGGGCGAGGCCAGCGGCTGCGCCGGGTCCGCGCCGGCCAGGTAGGCCGTGGCCAGGTGGGGCAACTGCGCGGGATCGAACATCGCGTCGCGCCCGGCATTGAGCGTCATCGACGGGCTGCCACCGGTCATGTCCAGGGCGGGCGAGAGCAAGGCGGCTGCCGCCGGCAGGGGATCGCCGGCATCGCGCAAGGTGAGCGGCAGGCCCAGGGCCAGATTGCCGCCGGCGCTGTCGCCGGCGAGCACGATGCGGTCTTGCGGCGCATCGGCACGCAGGGCGCGGTACACGGCCAGCGCATCGAGCGGCGCGGCCGGGAAAGGGTGCTCGGGAGCCAGGCGGTAGTCGGGCGCGAACACGCGCAGGCCTTGCAGCGCGAAGGCTGCGGTCAGCGGCCGGTGGGTGCGCGCCGAACAGCCGACGAATCCGCCGCCGTGCAGGTAGAGCAGCGTCGTGCGGGGACCAGTGCCCGGCGCGTCGGCCTCTACCCACTCGCCGGGCACGCCGCCGACGGTGGCCGGTGTGTAGCGCACACCTTGGGAAGCGGGCAGTGGCCTCGCGAAGGCGGCGCGCACCGCGACGATGTCGCGCATGTCGGCCAAGGCCGGCTTGACGCGCCGGCGGACCACGAATGCAGCCAGGCGGGCCTGCCAACTTGCACTCATCTCGAGGGAGTCACCTTCAATTGGGGGGGCGTGGTCGGGCACTCCGGCGGGCTGCGAACCGTGAGCGGCGTCTTGTTCCACCGACCGCGAAGCCGCTGGCGGATGTTGACGGGCGGACGTAATGGCACGGAGCGTCTGGCTCGTTGCGTTGCGCTAATGCGCCAGCAGCACCATCAGGCTGGCAAGGTGCGTCAGCGCTGCCGCCAGGCCCAGCACTAATGCCACCCACACCCTGGGCCCGGGGGCCAGGCTGACGATCACCTGGGCCGGAAAGCTGAAGGTCACCGCCGTGCCGGCGGTCTTCAGCGGATGGACGTCACGCAGCGAGGGGTCGAGCACCAGGGCGATCATGTCGCGCCGGCTGCGGTAGCGCATCGCGCCCACCACGTGCCAGCCGGGGTCGGGTGGCGTGTTCCATGCGTCCACATAGCCTCCCACCTTGCGCATCGCCAGCAGGGGGTGTCCGCCGTGGCGCAGCAGCATCTTGATGAAGAGCCGCGCATAGGACTTGAACAGACTCATGCCGGACGTGGGAGCGCCGGTTGCTGGATGGGGCACCTCGCCGGGGTGGACCCGCACCAGGTTGCTCATGACGAATTCCTTGCCGTTGTCGGCTTCCAGGAAGGCACGCACCACGGCCGGGTCGGTGTATTGATGGATCTTCATGTGTGCCATCTTCGCCATGAAGGTGTCGATCTCGGCCTTGCTCAGCGGCCCGCGCCGGTTGTCGTACCAGAGCCGGAAGGCGCCATACAGGGCCAGCGCCACGAGCCAAACCCACCACGCGCCGACCATCATGCAGCCTCCGGCAAGGCGCCGATGTCCGCCCGCATGCCTGGCGTGGCCGGCCGCGCGGTCACGCTGCGGTCGGTGCGGCCCTGAGGGCGCGGCGGACGTGCCGCAACCGGGAATCGATCAATCATGCCTCCTCCCACATCCCGCCACTATATGGGTCGGTGCAGCCCCTGCGGCGGTCGGGCAGACATCTGGCGCCGACAGTGGCAAGGTGGGAGGATGTCATCTCGGCTTGCGTTCACTGGAGGTGCCCCATGATTTTCCGAAGCCCCCACCCCGACATCGATGTCCCGGAGAGTTCCTACGACGCGCTTATCCTGGCGCAGGCGGCTGCGCGTGGCGACCGTGCCGCCTTCGTCGACGGCGCCACCGGCCGCGCGCTCAGCTTTGCGCAGGTGGCCGACGGCGTGCAGCGCGTGGCGGCTGCGCTGGCGCGGCGCGGCTTCGGCCGCGGTGACGTGCTCGCGATAGTGCTGCCGAACCTGCCCGAGTACGCGCTCGTGTTCCACGGCGTGCTGCGCGCGGGGGGGGTGGTCACGACGGCCAACCCGCTGTACACGGCCGAGGAACTGGCGCACCAACTCGGACTGACGCGCGCTGCAGTTGTCGTCACGATCCCGTCCTGTGTAGACAAGGTGCGCGCGGCGGCACAGGGCAAGGCCGTGCGCGAGGTCTTCGTCGTCGGCGATGCGGCGGGCGCCACCCCCTTCGACGAGCTGCTGCGCGACGCCGGCCCGCCGCCCGAGGTCCGCATCGATCCGGCGCGCGACCTGGCCGTCCTGCCCTTCTCGAGCGGCACCTCCGGGCGGCCGAAGGCGGTGATGCTCACGCACCGCAACCTGGTGGCCATCACGCGCCAGGTCGAGGGCGCGGGCCTGAGCTCCTTCGACGAGACGGCCCGGGCGTTGGCCGTGCTGCCCTTCTTCCACATCTACGGCATGGTGGCGCTGATGAGCTTCCCGCTGTACCGTGGGGCCTGCTGCGTCACGCTGCCGCGCTTCGAGCTCGAGCCCTTCCTGCAGGTGGCGCAGGACCAGCGCGCCACGCACCTGTACCTGGTGCCGCCCATCGTGCTGGCGCTCGCCAAGCACCCCGCGGTGGACCGCTACGACCTCTCTTCCGTGCGGCGCATCAATTCCGGCGCGGCGCCGCTGGACGCGGGCGTGCAGCGCGCGGTGGCCGAGCGCCTGCGCACGGGGGTCAGCCAGGGCTACGGCATGACCGAGACCAGCCTCGCGATCAGCATCACCGCCGACGGCGAGCTGCAGCCGCGCGAGGGCGCCTCGGGGCGGCTGCTGCCGAACATGCAGGCCCGGATCGTCGACCCGGCCAGCGGCGCGCTGCTCGGCCCTGGCCAGGACGGCGAGATCGTCGTGCGCGGCCCGAACGTGATGCAGGGCTACCTGGACGACTCCGCAGCCACCGCCGGCTGCCTGGATGCCGAGGGCTGGCTGCGCACCGGCGACATCGGCCACATCGACGCCGAAGGCTACGTCTACGTCGTCGACCGCGTCAAGGAGCTGATCAAGTACAAGGGCATGCAGGTCGCGCCGTCGGAGCTGGAGGGCGTGCTGCTGGCCCACCCGGCGGTGGCTGACGCCGCGGTCATCCCGAGCCCGGACGAGGAAGCCGGCGAGATCCCCAAGGCCTTCGTCGTGCTCAAGGGCGAGGCGGCCACCGACCCCGCCGCCCTGATGGCCTGGGTGGCGCAGCGCGTGGCCCCGCACAAGCGCATCCGCGCGCTCGAGATCGTGCCGCAGGTCCCCAAGTCGCCCAGCGGCAAGATCCTGCGCCGCCAGCTGGTGGAGCAGGAGCGGGCGCGCAAGCGAGCCTAGCCGGCACGGCGCACCGCATCGCAACGCCCGGTTCTGCGAGCGTCAGGCGTAGGTGATCCACGCCTGCCGGTCCGGCTGCTGCAGGTGCGGCAGGGTGTTGAAGCTGAGCAGCGCGTGCCGCGCCGGGGTGAACTGCAGCTCGCTGAGCGCGCTGTTGCGCAGGCGCAGGTTCAGCTCTGCGGCGGTGTCTGGCGGGGCCGCGAGCACCTGGGCCACGGCGGTGCAGATCGGGCCGCCGCTCGAGACGATCAGCACGTGGCCGTCGAAGCGCTGGCGCACGTGGTCCAGGACGTCCCCCACCGCGCGCGCCCAGTCGGCCCAGGCGGGCAGGCCCTCGGGCTGGAGGCGGCCGGCCATCCACTCCAGCAGCGCGCGGCGCAGCAGCCTGAAGTGCGCGCGCCGGCCTTCCGGTGTCTGCGGCGGAGGCAGCGTCTGCGGTTCGAGGTGCGCTGCGCTGCGCAGCAGCGCGGCGCTGTCGTACTCGTCCAGCGCGGGCCATTCCGTGGCGGCGGGCAGGTCGGGCAAGGCCGAGGCCAGGGCCTCGAGCGACTCGCGTTGCCGGCGCAGCCGGCCGCGCAGCACGCCCTGGTAGGCGATGCCGCTGTCGCGCAGCCAGGTGCCGAGGGCCTGGCACTGGCGCCAGCCCAGGTCGCTGAGGCGGTCGTAGTCGTCGGCGCCGAAGCTGGCCTGGCCGTGGCGGACGAGATGAAGGGTGCCCAAGGGCTGGCTCCGTGGCGCCGTGCGGCGGCACGGGTGCGGGGGCAGTGTAGGCGGCGCCGGGCAGCCCCCGTCGGCCGTGCGGGCGGCTGGCGCCGAGAGTCGCGCACGTCCGGGTAATCCCTGGGTTGCGACCTACTGCCACCGATGGGTATCGAGGCCATGTCACATTCCCAGCCCTGTTCGCGAGCCGGCTGTCGCGGGTGTCGCGCAGGTTCCATCGTTCGTCAGAGGAGTCATCGTCCATGTCCCGCGTCCTGCGTTTCCCCTCCCGCCGCCGCCTGCTGCAGGGCGCGGCCGCTGCCGTCGGCGCCTCGTCGTTCGCGCCGTCCCTGATGGCGCAGTCCGCCCCGGTCCGGGTGGGCTACTCGATGTCGCGCACGGGGCCTTGGACGGGCGGCGCGCAGGTGAGCCAGGAGCCGAACTACCTGCTCTGGGCCGAGCAGCAGAACCAGGCCGGCGGCCTGGACGTCAAGGGCGCGCGCCGCCGCATCGAGCTCATCAGCTCTGACGATCGCAGCGACACCGAGACCGTCGTGCGCACCTACGAGAAGCTGATGGGCAGCGACAAGGTCGACCTCGTCCTGCCGCCCTGGGGCAGCAACGCGAACTTCGCGGTCGCGCCGCTGGCCAACCGCTTCGGCTACCCCTTCCTCGCCCCGACGGCGCTCAGCCGCCGCCTGGTGGAGATGAAGCTGCCGTACTTCTTCCTGCTGCTGCAGCAGCCCAAGCCGATGTGCGAGGCCATCGTCGAGATGTTCAAGGCCAACGGCGTCCGCACCGTGGCCTGCGTCTACGTCGACGACCTCTTCGGCCTGGAGAACTACGCCGCATTCCGCGTGGCCTTGCAGGGCACCGGGATCACCATGGTGGAGGACAAGAGCTACCCGGGCGGCGTGAAGGACCTGTCGCCGGTGCTGCGGTCCATCAAGGACAAGAACCCGGACGCCTTCGTCGGCTTCACCTACCCGCCCGACACCATCCTGGCCAGCCGGCAGGCCAAGGAGGTCGGCTTCAACCCGAAGGTGTTCTACGCGTCGGTGGGCACGGCCTTCCCGCTGTACCGCAACGTGATGACACCGGCCGGCGCCGAGGGCGTCATGGGCATGGGCTCCTGGAACGGCAAGACCAGCCCGGGCGCGAAGGCCTACTTCGACGCCCACGTGGCCAGCCAGAAGAAGGAGCCCGACCGCTGGGCCAGCGGCGCCTGCTGGGCGGGTCTGGAGATCCTGACCAACGCCGTCAAGCAGGCGGGTCTGAACCGCAAGGCCATCCGCGACTACGTGGCCGCCACCACGCACAAGACCATCCTTGGTGACATCCGCTTCGTCGGCAGCGAGAACGTGGGCACGCCGGGCACCATCGGGCAGTGGCAGAACGGCGAGTTCGAGGTCGTCTGGCCGACCTCGCGCGCCACGGCCAAGCTGGTCGCCGCCAAGCCGGCCTGGAAGTAGGCCCCGCAAGTCCCCACGAAGGGGCGGGCCCGCGCGCGGCCCGCCGCTGCCGCGTCCATGTCCTTCTTCGCCTGGGTCGAGCTCATCGCCTCCGGTCTGATCACCGGGGGCGTGTATGCGCTCGTCGCGCTGGGGCTGAACCTGCAGTACGGGCTGATGCGCATCCTCAACATCGCGCACGGCGAGTTCCTGATGGTGGGCGCCTTCCTCACCTGGTGGGTGCAGTCGCAGTTCGGCTTCTCGCCGCTGCTGATGCTGCCGGTGTCCTTCGGGCTGCTGATGGCGCTGGGGCTGGCGGTGCACTTCCTGTGCTTCCGCCGCCTGACGGCGACCTCGCCCAACCTGGACATCTTCGAGGCCCGCGGGCTGATGGTGGCCTTCGGGCTGATGTTCCTGGTGCAGAACTTCGTGTCGTGGCAGTGGGGCGGTGACCTGCGCGGCTACGACTACCTGACCGATCCGGTGCGCCTGGGTGGCGCGCAGTTCGCCGGCAACAAGCTGCTGGTCTTCGGCCTGGCCCTGGCGATCAGCCTCGGGCTGATCGTGCTGCTGCGCATGACGCTGCTCGGCAAGGGTGTGCGCGCGCTGATGCAGTCGCCCGTGGGCGCGCAGCTGGTGGGCATCGACACCCGGCGCCTGCACCCGCTGATGTTCGGCATCGGGCTCGGCCTGTCCGGCGTGGCGGGCTGCCTGCTGTCGATGTCCTACACGATCTCGCCCTCGATGGGCGAGCCCTACACCGTGACGGCGCTCATCGTGATCACGCTCGGCGGCTTCGGCAGCATGGGCGGCGCGCTGGCCGGCGGCCTGCTGCTGGGTGTGGTGGAGGCCGTGGGCATGCACTACACCAACCCGTCGATGAAGGCGCTGCTGTCCTATACCGTCTTCATCGCGGTGCTGCTGCTGCGCCCCGAGGGGCTGTTCACGCGCCGCACGCGCAAGGCTTGAACATGAACGACCGGCAGCTCCTGGTGCGCGACCTGCTCGTGTGGTTCGGCCTGACGGGCTGGGCCCTGGCCATCCCGGGCTTCGGCAGCGACTTCGTCGTCTCGATGGCGCTGACCTGCCTGATGTATGTCGCGCTGTCGTCGAGCTGGGGCCTGTTCTGCGGCAGCACGCGCTACCTGTCGCTCGCGACCTCGGCCTTCTTCGGCGTGGGCGCCTACACCAGCGCGCTCATGCTCGAAAGCGCCGGCTGGGTCGAATCCATCGCCCTGGGGTCGCTCGTCGCCACCGCGGTGGCGGTGCTGATGGGCGCGGCGGTGCTGCACCTGCGCGGCACCTATTTCGCGGTCCTCACCTTCGGCATGACCGAGCTGATCCGCCACGCCATCACCTACTTCGAGAAGTCGGTGACCGGCACCGTGGGCCGCGTGCTCGCGGTGGTGCCCGAGCGCGACACCGTCTACCTGACGGTGCTCGTGCTGGCCTCGGCGACGGTGCTGCTGTCCATCGCCATCCGGCGCACGCGCTTCGGCCTGGCGCTGGTGGGCATCGGCGCCGACGAGCAGCGGGCGCAGACGCTGGGGGTCAACACCCGCCTGGTCAAGATCGCCGGCTTCGCGTTCACGGCGGCCGTGGCCGGCGCGGTCGGGGCCGCGATGTCGGTGCGCTGGACCTACATCGATCCGCAGACCGTCTTCAACCCCTTCATCGGCTTCCAGACCGTGCTGATCGCGCTCATCGGCGGGGCCACCACGCTGTGGGGCCCGCTCATCGCCGCCGTCGTCTTCAGCCTGCTGGCCGAGACCCTGCGCCTGGCCGCCCCGCAGGTGTACATGATGACGCTCGGCCTGCTGCTGATCCTGTCGGTGCTGTACCTGCCCGGCGGCCTGGCCTCGCTGCGCTGGGACACCTGGAAGGGCTGGCGCGACGACACGCGCGCCTGGTGGCGCGAGCGGCGCCACGAGTGGAGCGGGCGCAAGGCGCGCGACAAGCGCCTGGCGCGGGAGCGTCGCCTTGGCTGAGGCCGGCAAGCCGGTGCTGCTGGAGGCGCGCGAGGTGACCGTGCGCTTCGGGGGCCTGGTCGCGGTGGACGCGGTCAGCGTGGCCTTCCGCGCCGGCGAGCTGGTGGGCATCATCGGCCCCAACGGTGCCGGCAAGACCACCTTCTTCAACGCGCTCACCGGTGTCCAGCGGCCCACCTCCGGCCGGCTGCTGGCCGCAGGGCGCGACCTCACCGGCGCCGGACCGCACCGCTTTGCCGCGCGGGGGCTGGCGAGAACCTTCCAGACCCCGCGCGTCTTCGGCGAGCTGACGGTGGCGGCCAACATCGGCTTCGGCCTGAAGTTCGCCGGCCGGCGCCGCCGCCGCTGGTGGCTGTGGGGCGAGGAGGTCGACGTGCCCTGGGCACTGCGCGACGTGGCCGGCATCCTGGGCCTGATCGGCCTGCGCGAGCAGGCGGCCCTGCCGGCCGCCGCGCTCACGCCCTCGCAGCAGCGCCTGCTGGAGATCGGCATGGCGCTGTCGGCGCGCCCGCGCATGCTGCTGCTGGACGAGGTGGCCGCTGGCCTGACCGAGGCCGAGCTGCAGGAGATGGCGCGCCTCATCCGCCGCCTGCGCGACGAGCTGGACCTGACGGTGGTGTGGATCGAGCATGCGGTGGTGACGCTGCTGCGCCACGTGGAGCGCGTGATCGTCCTGCACCAGGGCCGCAAGATCGCCGACGCCACGCCGGCCGAGGTGGTGCGCGACCCCGAGGTCGTCGAGGCCTACCTCGGCGACGAGATGGCCGAGGTCGACCTGGCCCGTCCCGCCGGCGCGGCGCAGCCGCCCGAACCGGGCGCGGAGGCCCGCCGATGATGTGGCACCGCGCGGAGTCCTTCGTGCTCGGCGGCAGCGGGCGCGCGCACCTGAAGGTGGAGGCGCTCGCCGCCGGCTACGGGCGCGTGCAGGTGCTGCGCGGCCTCAGCTTCGAGGCCCGGCCCGGCCTGACCGTGATCCTCGGGCCCAACGGCGCGGGCAAGACGACGCTGCTGCGCGCGCTGGCGGGGCTGATCCCGCGCGCGGGCGAGGTGCTGCTCGACGGCGAGGAACTGCCCGAGAAGACGCACGAGATCGTGCGTGCCGGCATGGCACTGGTGGCCGAGGGGCGGCAGCTGTTCCCGCAGATGACGGTCACCGAGAACCTCGAGCTCGGCGGCTGGCTCGTGCCGGCGGCCGAGCGGGCGCGGCGGCTGCAGCAGGTGTTCCAGGACTTCCCGAAGCTGCGCGAGCGGGCGCAGCAGCTGGCCGGCACCATGAGCGGCGGCGAGCAGCAGATGGTGGCCGTGGCGCGCGCGATGATGAGCCGGCCGCGCCTGCTGATGCTGGACGAGCCCTCGCTCGGCCTCGCGCCGCGCATGGTCGACGAACTGCTCGCGCTGGCGCGCCGCATCGCCGACGCCGGCACCACGGTCCTGATGGTCGAGCAGAACGTCAGGAAGGCGCTGGCGGTGGCCGACCGCGGCTACGTGCTGGAGCGCGGCGCCCTGGTGGCCAGCGGGCCGGCGCGCCTGCTCGCCCGCTCCAGCGTGGTGCGCGAGGCCTACCTGGGCGCGCGTGCCGACGGGGCCACCAGCGCCACCGAGGCCGTGCGGCGCACGCGCGCCGCGCCCGCCTGAGCGCTCCGCCGCCCGCCGCCGTCTGCAACTTCCGAAGGAACCCCCATGTCCGACCTCTCGATGCTGATCAACGGCCTGAAGGTGACGGCCGAGAACAACGCCACCTTCGAGCGCCGCAACCCGCTGGACGGCACCGTGGCCACGCGCGCCCCCGCGGCCTCGCCGGCCGATGCCGTGCTCGCGGTGGAGGCCGCCGCCGAAGCCTTCCGCACCTGGAGCGAGACCGGCCCGGGCGCGCGCCGGGCCTTGCTGCTGAAGGCGGCCGAGCAGCTCGAAGCCCGCACCCCGCGCTTCGTCGAGGCCGTGTGCGCCGAGACCGGCGCCACCGCCATGTGGGCCGGCTTCAACGTCTTCCTCGCCGCGGGCATGCTGCGCGAGGCCGCCGCGCTGACCACGCAGATCGCCGGCGAGGTCATCCCCTCGGACATCCCGGGCAGCCTGGCCATGGGCATCCGCCAGCCCGCCGGTGTGGTGCTCGGCATCGCGCCCTGGAACGCGCCGGTGATCCTGGGCGTGCGCGCCATCGCCACGCCGCTGGCCTGCGGCAACACGGTCGTGCTCAAGGGCAGCGAGAACTGCCCGCGCACGCACCAGCTCATCGTCGACGCGCTGCAGGAGGCGGGTTTCCCGCCCGGCGTCGTGAACTACATCACCAACGCCCCGGCCGACGCCGCGGCGGTGGTGGAGGCCATGGTCGCGCACCCGGCGGTGCGGCGCGTCAACTTCACCGGCTCGACCCGCGTGGGCCGGCTGATCGCGATGACCTGTGCGAAGTACCTGAAGCCCGCCGTGCTCGAACTCGGCGGCAAGGCGCCGCTGATCGTGCTGGACGACGCCGATCTGGACGATGCCGTCAACGCCGCGGCCTTCGGCTGTTTCGCCAACAGCGGCCAGATCTGCATGAGCACCGAGCGGCTGGTCGTCGACCAGAAGGTGGCTGACGAGTTCGTCAGGAAGTTCGCCGCGAAGGCCCGCGCGCTGCCGCTGGGCGACCCGCGCAAGCCCGAGCCGGTGGTGCTGGGCAGCGTCATCGCCATGTCCACCGTCGAGCACTGCAACGCGCTGATCGACGACGCGCTGGCCAAGGGCGCGAAGCTGGTGTGCGGCGGCAAGGCCGACAGCACGCTGATGCCGGCCACGCTGATCGACCACGTGACCCCGGCCATGCGCATCTACCGTGAGGAGACCTTCGGCCCGGTCAAGGCCATCGTGCGCGTGCGCAACGCCGAGGAGGCGATCGCCTGCGCGAACGACAACGAGTACGGCCTGTCGGCCGCTGTGTTCGGCCGCGACGTCGCCCGCGCTTTGAACGTGGCGCGTCGCATCGACTCCGGCATCTGCCACGTGAACGGGCCGACCGTGCACGACGAGGCGCAGATGCCCTTCGGCGGCGTCAAGGGCAGCGGCTTCGGCCGCTTCGGCGGCCGCGCGGGTGTGCACGAGTTCACCGAGCTGCGCTGGGTGACCGTGCAGACGACGCCGCGCCAGTATCCGTTCTGACGGTCCGTGCGCGGGCGGGTGCGCGAGGCCCGCCGTGGACGCCCTGCGTGCCTGGATCTGCCCTGCGGCCCGGGTGGAGCACCCCTTCGCCGACGTCCCGGCCGTGTGCCGTCGGCGCCGTTCGTGCAGCAGCCCAGCCGCTCGTGCAAAGCCGCTGCCGTTCGTGAAGGCCGTGCCGCAGGGGGTGGCAGTCTCCCGCGACACTCGCTCATCCCCACGGCAACCCAGGCGCCCCGTCCGCCGCAATGCTGCACCGGAGACACCAGCATGGACCGCAACTTCTCACGCTGCTGGCGCACACTCGCGCTGACCGCAGGGCTGTCGCTCGCGGCGGCGCCCGCCCTGGCTGCCGAGCCGTCCAGGCCGGCGCTCGTGCCGCTGCCGTCGGTCCTGGACTTCACGCGGGGCGACGGTTTCGGCGTCGCGCTCGGGTTCGGCGTCGAGTACGAGGGCGCCTATGACGGCTCGGACGAGACCGAGTTCGAGGTCGAGCCGGCCGGCGCGGTGCATTACCGCAAGGGCAACCACCTCTTCTTCTGGGAGGGTACGGAGCTCGGATGGCGGGCCCGCCTCGCCGATGTCTGGCTGGTGCAGGCCGGCGTGCGCAACGAAGGCGGGCTCGCGCCGGACGACTCCCGCAAGGGCAGGCTGGCGGGCATCCAGCCGCGCGACTCGCACGTGGTCGGGTTCCTCGAGGTGCGCCGGGGATTCGGCGACGACTGGCGCAACTGGGTCGGCGCGCGGCTGATGGGTGGTTCGAGTGGCTTCGGCGTGCTCGGCGTGCTCGCGGCCGGCCATCGCTTCGGACAGCAGGTCGACGGCACCGGCACCGAGATCTACGGCTTCCTGACCTACGGCACCGCCAATTTCATCAACAAGGACTTCGGCGTGACCGCTGCCGACGCGTTGACCTCGGGGCTGCCGCAGACGACGCTGTCGGGCGGCTATCGCTCGACGGGCGTCCAGCTCGTGCACCGCCGGCACCTGACCCCCAAGCTCCATGCCATCGCGCAGGCCGGCGTCGAGCGGTACTCGAGCGCGATCGCCGGCAGCCCGATCGCGCGCAAGGATCACGAGTTCGAGCTGTCCCTCGCCCTGGTCTGGCGGTTCTGAGCGCAAGGCCGCCCACGCACTCGCCGATCACCGTGGGCCGCCGCTTCGGCCGCTTCCGCGGTCGGGCGGGCTTGCACGAGTTCACCGAGCTGCGCTCGGTGACGGTGCAGACGACGCCACGCCAGTCCCCGTTCTGAGGGCCCGGGTGTCCGGCGGGCGCCCCGGGCCGGCCCCGGCGCGGGCCGGCGTCAGTGCGTGATGACGACGAGGACGCTGCAGGGCGCGTGCTCGATCAGGGCCTGCGAGACCGAGCCGCGCCACCAGCGCTGGGCCCAGCTGTCCAGGTGCTTGTGACCGACGACGATGAGGTCGACCTTGACCTGCCGGGCGTGGCGCACGATCTCGTCGACCGAGTGCCCGGTGGCCAGGACGCCGCGCGCGCTCAGGCCGGCCTCGCTCAGGCGCTGAACGCCCTGGTCCAGCACCTGCTGGTACTGGGCGCGCTCGGCGGCCGCGACCTCGGGGTCGTAGACCCAGCCTTCGATGGCCACCGAACTCACCGGCGAGGGCATCACCGCGATCAGGTGCATCTCGGCGCGGCTCCACTGCGCGATCTCCTTGCAGTCGAGCAGGGCCTGCTGCCCGGCTGCGGTGCCGTCGTAGGCCAAGAGGATGCGCTGGTACATGGTGGACTCCTGGGCTGACGAGGCGCCGGGTGGGGCCGTGGGGTGGGGGGCTCGAAGGGCGTGAGTGTGTGCGGGCTGCGTGTCACCCGCTTGACGCTTGCGGCATCGCAGCATCGTTGCCGCGCCGCTCCCTGTCCGCAATGGGGTCTTCCCGATCGGGGGAGACCCGAAGGTCGGCTCAGAGCCTGGGAGTCACTCTCGGGCTCTCAGCGCCAGGCGAAGAAAGGCTGGTCGAAGTGGGCCACGCGCGTGGCACGGCCCAGCAGGCAGAGTTCGCGGAACTGGTAGAGGAAGGCGGCGGTCGGCGTGGCGATCCAGGTGTCTCCCACGGGCATACGCAGCACCGGGTGCGGGGCCCCCCTGACATGGTTCAGGATCGGCGCATCCGGCCGCAGGAACTCGGTCAGTGGAAGGCGATGCGTGCCGGCTACCTCTGCAGGATCCGGCCGCAGCACCTGTGCAGTGCCCCCCCAGAGCACCACGGGCGTGATCAGGTAGCCCGACCGCGTGGCGTAGTCGTCCAGGCGGCCCAGCACCGCCTGCGCGGGCAGCTCGAGCCCGACTTCCTCGGCCAGTTCGCGCAGCGCGGCGGCCTCGGGCGTCTCACCTGGCTCGATGCGTCCCCCGGGCAGGGCCCATTGCCCGGCGTGGCTGCGCAGGCCCTCGGCGCGGCGCGTCAGCAGCAGCGCCGGGGCCTGCTGCCACCGTGTGTGCCGGGGCAAGGGGGGCAGGTCGGCGCCAAGCCCTGCCTCGACCACGGTGAGCGCGACGGCGGCGTGGCGCCGCCCCTCGACGGGCAGGGCGTGCACCTCGAAGCCGGCCAGGCGTTCGTTCACGACGGCTCGCAGGTCCTCGGACTCGGTCATGGCCCGAGGATAGCCGCTCGCGCGGGCCGGCAGGCCGGAGACTCCTCGGGGTGCCTTGGGATCAGTCCGGGTGGGGGGACCGCTTTCCTGCTTCAATGTCTCCCGTCACAGATTTCCACGGTCGAGGAGCGAAGATGAAGATCGCGATCTGGCTGCTGTTCGGGGCGCTGGCCTTGGCCTGGACGGCGGGCGCGTGGCTGACGGCCGCGGTGGCGCAGTGGTCTGCGCATGCGCTGGCCAGCGGGACCGCCGAGGCTGCCGGGCGTGCGGTGGCGGCCTGGCCGGCGCCGCCCTGGCTGGCCTTCTGGTTTGACCCGCAGTGGGTCAAGGCCCTGCAGGACATGATGATTTGGTCCTTCGACACCGCGCAGGGGCTGCTGCCCTGGCTGGGCACGGCCATGGGCTGGCTGGTGCCGCTGGTGTGGGTGGGTTGGGGATTCGGGCTGGTCGTCCTGCTGCTGCTGGCGGTAATGGCGCATTGGGGTGTGTCGCGCTGGCGCCCCGGCGGGCTGCGCGCGGCCTCGGCCTGAGACGCCACGTCCGGAGCGCCGCAGTGCAGGCAGGCTTGGCCGACACCTTCGCTCGCGCCGCGCGCGGCGAGGGCCTGCCCTTGGGCGTGCCGGTCACGAGCGCCGGGCCGGCGCTGACGCTGGGCGACCTGCTGCGACTGCACGGCGAGGACTCCCCGGCCATCGTGCTGATGCTGCTGTCCCTGGTGAGCGTGATGCCCGTGGCCGGGGCGGGGATGGTGCTGAGCCTGGGGATCTTCGCCATCGCGTGGCGCTGGCGTCACGGCGCCCGCGCCGTCGCGCTGCCCGAGCGCCTGCGGCGCCTGTCGCTCGGGCCCACCGGCACCCGGCGCAGCCTGCACGTGCTGGCCTGGCTGTACGCGCGCACCGGCCGCTGGTTGCGCCCGCGCTGGGGCACGCTGGCGCGGCCGGAACTGGCCCTTGCGTGGAGCGCCTGGCTCGCGCTGATGGGCTTCCTCATCTTCCTGCCGCTGCCGCTGGGCAACGTGCTGCCGGCCTCCAGTCTGGTGCTGTTCAGCCTGGGCTGGATGTTCCGCGACGGCTTGGCGCTGGCTGCGTCGCTGCTGGTGGGCGCGCTGGCCATCGGCTTTGCCGCACTGGTGGGCCATGTGCTGGTCGACCTGGCCGCGCGCGCGGCTCAGGCCTGGAGCGGCCTGTTCTGAACGGCTGCCGATTCGACCTGGATCAGTGCATGGGTCGGCGTGCTGGCCTATGCTGTGTTCTCGACTGTTGGAGGAAACGACGATGTCCGAAGTGACTGCCGCCCAGGCCGACCGCCTGATGAGCGACCTGAAGCTGGTGATCGCCGACGCCGAGGCGCTGCTGAAGAGCACCGGCGGCGATGTCGGCGAGGCCATGGCCGACGCGCGCGGCCGCATCGAGGCCCGACTCGTCGAGGCCAAGGCCCACCTGCTGCAACTGCAGCAGTCGGCGACGCAGCAGGCCAAGGCCGCCGGCCGGGCCGCCGACGACTATGTCCACCACCATCCCTGGCAGGCGGTGGGCATCGCTGCCGGCATCGGCCTGGTCGTCGGCCTGCTGATCGGCCGGCGCTGAAGGCGCGCGCGCCGATGGCCGAGCCCCCGACGCCGGGCCTCTTGGACTCGCTGCGCCGCCTGCTCGGCGGCGCGCTGGAATCGGTGCAGGTCCGTCTGGACCTGCTCGCCTTGGAGCTCGAGCAGGAGAAGCGCCGCCTGCTGCAGGCCCTGCTGCTGGCCGCCCTGGCCTTGCTGATGCTCGGTGTCGGCACCGTGCTGCTGGTGGGCTTGCTGCTGCTGCTCGTGCAGGAGGGCTACCGCCTCGCGGTCCTGGGCGTGCTGGCTCTGGCCTTCCTCGGCGCAGGTCTGGCGCTGGTGCGCCTGGCGGCCCGGCGCCTGGTCAGCCCGGGCGGCATCGCCGCCGCGACCCGGGGCGAACTCGCGCGCGACCGGCAGGCCCTGGCAGACAGCGCGTCAGGGGAGGTGGCGGGGCCCGGTCGTGCGCCTGACCGCCCGACCGCCGCACCAGACACGAGCGCCCGCCCCGCGCGGGGTGTTGCTCCTCGAGAGGGCGCGCCTTGAGTCGCCCCCCAGCCATGGGCACGCAGCGG
The DNA here is from genome assembly GCA_044375195.1 of Rubrivivax sp. Lineage (GTDB taxonomy): Bacteria > Pseudomonadota > Gammaproteobacteria > Burkholderiales > Burkholderiaceae_C > Rubrivivax. Next base: position 72,710 of record JBILNB010000014.1, read on the forward strand.
TGGGGCGCGCTGTCCGCACTCAGCGACGAGGCGCTGGCACGCAGACGCGAGGCCCTGCTCGCGCGCAGCGCAGCGCTGCGCGAGGGCCTGACCCGCGACGCGGCCGCGCTGGCGCCTCCGCTGCGCCAAGCCGATCGGGTGCTGGAGGCGCTGCGCTGGCTGCGCGCGCGGCCGGTGCTTCCGCTGGCGGCGGTGGCCGGGCTGGCCTTGTGGCGCCCGCGCGCCGCGGGGCGGTGGGCGCTGCGCGGCCTCGGCTTGTGGCGCACGTGGCGCAGCGTGCGCCGGCTGCTCGGTGGCGGAGCCGGCGGACTCGCCGCGTTCAGTCCTGCCCGCGCATCATCTGGCCGAGTTCCAGGCCCGTGAACTGCCTGGCGCCGCGCGCCAGCCAGAACATCAGCGCGACCATCATCACCATCGAGGGCAGGGCGATGGCCGGGTAGCTGACCAGGGTCAGGCGCCCGAGTTCGGCGTTGAAGGCCTCGGTGCCCGCCGGGCTGGTGACGATCCAGCGCGCCAGCACCCAGTTCATCACCGCCGAGAAGAAGAAGGTGCCGGCCAGCAGCAGGGTGCCGGTGCGCAGGCGCAGCTCGAAAGCCACGGTCGTGCCGCGCCCGGCGAGCGCGCTCTCGATGCGCTCGACGTCGAACAGGGCCGGGTTGAAGACGAAGATGCGGATCAGGGGCCAGCGCGTCCAGTTCGAGCCCAGCACCGCGAGCCCGATCAGCAGCGGCACGGCGGCCTCCTTGACTGCGAGCCAGAAGGGGTCGACCTTCAGCAGGCCGATGCCGCCGGTGAGCAGGGTGCTGACGACGCCGAGCACCGCTATGGCGCTGACCTTGCGCCGGCGCAAGCCCTCGCGCACGCCCCAGAACAGCGGGAAGGCCAGCGCCAGCACCAGGGCCCCGGCCGGGCCCAGCCGCTCGGGACTGCTGAGCTGCATCAGCACCACCGCCGGCACGAGGATGGTGACGGCGATCTCGAACAGCGGGTTGCCCTGGGCGGGCCGGGTCGTCATGGGCGTGCGTTCCTGTGCTGGGGTGTGGGCTCAGTGCACCGCGCAGGAGCCCGGGCCATCCGGGTGGCCGCAACTGCCGCAAGGACCCATCGCCGACATCGGCGCGGCGTCCGCCGGGGAACCCTGGGTGGCGAAGACCGACAGCAGCTTCTCGAGGTCGGTGGAGTGGCAGCTCGGGCACGCAGCGACGGTGGTCGAGCGAACCAGGGTCTCGAACTGCTGGCCGCAGTCGTGGCAGGCGTATTCGAAGATGGGCATGGCGGTGTCCGGTGCGGGAAGCCAGGAAGGCCTTGATTGTCGAGCATCGGCACGGGCGCGGCTCTTTGCATGCAATCGGGGGCGAGCCATCGGCGTTTACTTGGATAACCGTGCGCCGGTGCCGCGGATTGCGTACAAAATGGGGCACTCTGCAATCGTGCGCTCCTCCTCCGGTGTCCCCAGACCTCCTGCCGCCGCCGCCCCGAACGCCGCTGCCCAGCACCCTGCGGCAGGCCTGCTTCGCTGGCTTGCCGGGCCGTCGGCCGCGCATGCGCTGGCCGGGCGATGCGCGCCTGGCGGTGTGGATCGCGCCCAACCTGGAGTTCTACGAGTACCTGCCGCAGCGCTACCCCTTCCGCGACCAGTTCGCCCGCATCCGCCACCCCGACGTCATGCAGTGGGGCTGGCGCGACTACGGCAACCGCGTGGCGCTGTGGCGCATGGCCGAGGCGCTGGCCGACTACCCGGTGGCGGTGACGGCCTCGGTGAACCTGTGCCTGTTCGAGCACCACCCCGAGGTGGCGCAGCTCGTGCGCGACCACGGCTGGGAGGTCATGAGCCACGGCCTGTACAACACCCACTACCTGGGTCTGATGGACGAAGCGCAGGAGCGCGCCTTCCACGCCACGAGCCTCGAGATCGTGCGCGAGCACACGGGCCAGACGCTGGCCGGCCTGCTCGGGCCCTGCGTGACCAACGGCCCCCGCACGCTGGACCTGATGGCCGAGGCCGGGCTGTCCTACCACGCCGACTGGGTGCACGACGACGTGCCGGTGCCGATGAAGACGGCCCGCGGGCTGCTCTGGTCGGTGCCCTACCACTACGAGATCAACGACGCGCCGCTGCTGGAGGGGCCGCACGACGCCGACGCGCTGGTGCAGGCCGCCTGCGACCAGTTCGACCGCCTCTGGCACGAGGCCGGCGAGGAGGGCGAGGGCCTGGTCTACTGCTGGCCCCTGCACCCCTACCTGATCGGCCAGCCCCACACCGTGGGCGTTCTGCGCCGCGTGCTCGACCACATCTGCGGCCACGGCGGAATCTGGCACGCCCAGGCGCGCGACATCGTCGCGGTCGCTCGGCAGTGCCATGCCGGCCATCCGCAGTTCGAGGCCTGGCTGGCGGGGGTGAGCCCATGACCGTGGCGCCCGGCCTGGACGCCGTTCCCGGCCCGCGCCCGGGCGGCGCGACCGACCCCGACCGCTGCGCGGCGCTGGACTTGCGGGGCAGCGGCCGGCGCCGACGCGGCCCCGACCACCCGCACCACTCTTGGACGCCGCTGCCGGCGCGGCCCCTGCGCCGCTGGCCCGGCGGCGCCGGCGTCTGGGTCTGCCCGGTCATCGCGCTCGACAGCCACGAGGACACCGTGCCCGCAGGCTGGCCCCAGCCTCAGTGGGCGGCCGGCGGGGTGGGCCTGCGCCCCGACCCCAACATCGCCCGCATCGGCGCGCGCGACTACGGCCTGAGGCGCGGGTTCTTCCGCCTGGCCGGCGCGCTGAAGGCGCTGCGCCTGCCCTACGCGCTGGCCATCGACGTGCTCAGCGCCGAGACCCGGCCCGACCTGGTGCAGTCCTGCCGCGACGGCGAGTGGGGCGATCTCGAATGGGTGGCGCACGGCCTGTCGTGGAACCGGCCGCTGCACGCCGGCATGGACGAGGCCGCCGAGCTGGCCTACCTGGCCGAGACGCGTGCGCGCCTGGCGGACTGCGGCATCGTCACCGACACCTGGTTCGGCATCGAGTACGGCCAGTCGCCACGCACGCCGGCCCTGCTGCCGCGCGCCGGCTACCGCATCTGCCTGGACTGGTGCAATGACGAGCAGCCCTACGCCTTCGACGCCGCGCCTGCGGCAGACGGGGCGACGGGTGGCACGCCTCGCCTGTGGAGCCTGCCGCAGATGGCCGACCTGGACGACGGCTTCGCGCTGTGCGCGCCGCGCGCCGCGCGCGCGCGCTCCTACTCCCGCCGCATCGTCGAGGCGGCCACGGCCCTCGCCCAGGAGGGCGCGGGCCGGGCGCGCGTGATGGTGTTCACGCTGCGCCCCTTCCTCAGCGGCCAGCCCTTCCGCATCGACGCGCTGCTGGACGCCTTCGTGCAGCTCTCGCTGCTGCCGGGCGTGCGCTTCGCCCATCCCTCGGCCCTCATCGCCGCCTGGCAGCAGGCGGCCCAGGAAAGCGCCGCCCCATGAACGGCCCCACCGAACCGATGATCCAGCTGCGCCAGGCCGCCAAGCGTTTCGAGTCGCGCGGGCAGGTCGTCGACGCGCTGCGCCCGACCGACCTGGACATCGCCGCCGGCGAGGTCTTCGGCCTGCTCGGCTTCTCCGGCGCCGGCAAGAGCACGCTGCTGCGCCTGATCAACCGCCTGGAGGAACCCACCCAGGGCTCGGTGCGCGTGGACGGCCTCGAGATGACCGGGCTGCGCGGCGCCGAGCTTTCGCGCGCGCGCCAGCGCGTGGGCATGATCTTCCAGCAGTTCAACCTGCTCGCGCACCGCACGGCGCTGGGCAACGTGGAGTTCGCGCTCGAGGTGGCGGGCGTGCCGGCGGCGCAGCGCGCCCGCACCGCCCGCGAGTCGCTGCACGCGGTGGGCCTGGCCGACAAGGAGGGGGCCTACCCGGCGCAGTTGTCCGGCGGCCAGCGCCAGCGCGTGGCGATCGCACGCGCGCTCGCCACCTCGCCGAAGGTGCTGCTCTGCGACGAGGCCACCTCGGCGCTGGACCCGCACACCGCGCTGTCCATGCTGCGCCTGCTGCGCCGGCTCAACCGCGAGCGCGGCATGACCATCGTCATCGTCACGCACGACATCAAGGTCGCGAGTTACCTGTGCCAGCGCTGCATCGTGCTCGAGCGCGGGCGCGTGGTCGACGCGATCGACATGGCCGACCCGCGCCCTCGCAGCCCGCTCGGGCGCTTTTTCTTCGAGACTGCGCGCGGCTGGACCGACGACACCGTGCTGCCCACCGAGGAGGAGGCATGAACGAACTGCTGAAATCCTTCGTCGAGTTCGGCCCCGACCTGTGGAAGGCCACGCTCGACACCTTCATCATGGTCGGCGCGACCATGGCCAGCGCGGTGTTCCTGGGCACGCCGCTGGGCGTGATGCTCTTCGTCACCGCGCCCCAGGGCCTGTACCCGCGGCCGCTGCTCAACCGCGTGGTCGGCTACCTGGTGAACGCGCTGCGTTCCTTCCCCTTCATCATCCTGCTCGTGCTGCTGATCCCCGTGTCGCGCTTCATCGTCGGCACCAGCATCGGGCCGAAGGCGGCGGCCGTGGCGCTGTCGGTCGCGGTGATCCCGTACTTCGCTCGCCTCGTGGAGCAGAACCTGCGCGACGTGCCGCGCGGCGTGATCGACATGGCGCACGCCTGCGGCGCCTCGGCCCGCCACATGGTCTTCAAGGTGCTGCTGTCCGAGGCGCGGGTGGCGCTGGTGGGCAGCCTCACCGTCACCGCCACCGGCTTCATCGCCTACTCGGCCGTGGCCGGCGCGGTGGGCGCCGGGGGCCTGGGCGACCTGGCCATCCGCTACGGCTACTACCGCTTCGAGACCGGCGTCATGGTCTGGTGCTGCGTGATCATGTTCGTGCTGGTGCAGGCCACGCAGATAGCCGGCAACGCGCTGGCGGCCCGGCTCGACCGGCGCTGAACCCGCTTCGCTTCCCCCGTCCCCCTCCCCCAACCCCAGGAGACCTCCCGTGAAAAAACGCTTCTTCCTCGCCGGCGTCGCCCTTGCCGCACTGGCCGCCACCGTCCAGGCCCAGGGCACGCTGCGCATCGGCTTCTTCCCCGGCCCCTATGCCGACCAGTTCAAGCGCGGCATCCAGCCGGCGCTCGAGGCCAAGGGCATCAAGGTGCAGGTGACCGAGTTCACCAACATCATGCAGCCCAACACCGCGCTGATGGACGGGTCGCTGGACGCCAACGTGTTCCAGAACCGCGCCTTCATGGAGTCGTTCAACAGCCAGCGCCAGGGCCAGCTGGTCGAGGTGCTGCAGGTGCCGAGCGCGCCGCTGGGGCTGTATTCGGCCAAGCACAAGGACCTGAAGGCCCTGCCCAACGGCGCCACGGTGGCCGTGCCCAACGAGGCGACCTCGCTCGCGCGTGCGCTGACCTTCCTGCAACTGCAGGGCCTGATCACGCTCGACCCGAACGTGCCCGCCGGGCGCCACAGCGAGAAGAACATCACCGGCAACCCGAAGAACCTGAAGATGGTGCTGCTGGACGCGCCGCAGATGCCGCGCACCATGCCCGAGTTCGACCTCGCGGCCGTCCTCGGCAACCACATCCTGGCCGCCGGCATGCTGCTGTCTTCCGCGCTCGCGCTCGAGGACCCGGCGCCGCAGTTCCGCATCATCCTGGTGGCGCGCAAGGACGTGGCCGAGGGGGCGCTGGTCAAGCAGTTGGTCGAGGGCTACAAGTCTGACACCTACCGCCGTTTCGTCGAGACCGACCCCAAGGCCAAGGGCTTCTCCCGCCCCGAGTACTGGCGTTGAACGCACGGCCCCGGCAGGCCTCGAGCAACGTCCAGAAGGCCTGCGCCGCGATCCGCGAGGCCGTGGCCTCGGGCCGCTTCGCCGGCGGCGACCGGGTGCGCGAGGTCGTCGTGGCCGAGATGGCCGGCGTCTCGCGCACCTCGGTGCGCCAGGCGCTGGCTCTGCTGGCGGCCGAAGGCTATGTCGAGTTGCGCCCCAACCGCGGCGCGGTGGTCGTCGACTGGTCCGAGGAGAACCTGCTGCAGGTCTTCGACCTGCGCGCGCTGCTCGAGAGCTACGCCGCCGGCCAGGCCGCACAGCATGCGGGTGCCGAAGACGTGGCGGCCATGCGCGCCGAGGTGCTCGAGTTCGAGCGCGTGGTGCGGCGCCGCGGCACGCCCGACGCGCGGCTGATCGCCGAATCGAACAACCGGCTGCACCGGCGCATCATCGCGGCGGCGGGCAACGCGCGCCTGCCGGCCCTGCTGGGCGCGGTGGTGCAGGTGCCGATCGAGCGCCAGACCTTCGCCCGCTACGATCGGGCCGCGCTCGAGCGCAGCGCGCTGCAGCACCGCGACATCGTCGAGGCCATCGCCGGCGGCGACGCGTCCTGGGCCGAGGCGACGATGCGGTCCCACATCCACGCCGGCAGGCAGGCGATCTTCGGCGCTGCGCCCGGCGCCGCCGCGCGGCCCGCCGGCTCCGAGAGGCCCACCCCATGAGCGTGTTGCATCCTGCCGCCGACGCACGGCGCGCAATGGACGTGATGCAGGGCGGCGGCATCGCCATCCTGCCCAACGACGTCGGCTATTCGCTGATCGCGGCGCGGCCGCAGGCGCTGCGCCGCATCTTCGACACCAAGCGGCGCGCGCCGAGCAAGCTCAACGCGATGCTCGGCAACGACGCGCTGCACCGTGAACTGCACGTGGTCAGCGCGCGCGGCCGCGCGATCGTCGAGGCGATCACGCAGGACTACGACCTGCCGCTGGGCCTGATCGCCCCGTGCCGCGCCGACCACCCGCTGCTGGCGGCGCTCGACCCGGACACCTACGAGCGCAGCACCAAGGGCGGCACGCTGCTGATGCTGCTGAACGCCGGTGGCGTCCATCGCGAGATCACGCGCCTGAGCCTGGAGCGCGGCACGCTGCTGTTCGGCTCCTCGGCCAACCTGTCGATGCACGGCACGAAGTTCCGCGTCGAGGACATGGAGCCGGAGATCACCGCGATCGCCGACATCGTCATCGACTACGGCCTGATGAAGTACCACCCCTGGCAGGCCTCGTCGACGCTGCTGAACTGCGAGACGCTGGAGGTGGTGCGCTGGGGATCGTGCTTCGAGAACATCGCCGACATCCTGAAGCGCCACTTCGGCGTCGAACTGGCGCCGCGGCCCGAGCCCGCCTGAACGCCGCGCGCGCCCGGCGTTCGGGGCGTCGCGCGCCGCGCGTTCAGCCTGCCGCGGGCGGCTTGGGCGCCTTGTCGGCCCACAGCGTGCCGCCGGTGGCCCAGTCGTGGCGGGCGATGTCGAAGAAGACGATGTCGACGCCGTCGGGCGAGCCGCCGAGCGTGCGCACGGTGGCCTCGGTCAGCGCCTGCGCGAGCGCGCGCTTCTGCTCGACGGTGCGGCCTTCGAAGAGTTCGACGCGGATGGTGGGCATGGAGGTCCTAGGCTGAGGCATCGGGGGCGATGCCGGACCGGAATTGTCGCTGCGGAGGACCGCGGCCCGAGGGCCCGCGTCGCGGGGCAGCGGCGGGAAATCCCGATACCGGCACGTCCGTACCTGCGCCTATCATCAAGCAGGCTTGGCGAGTACGAGCCCGGACACCGTGCAGGCGGCAGCCTGCGGCCGGCCCCCCGCGCGGGCCGGTGAACCCCACCGACCCCGACGCCCACACCATGAAGATCACCCGCCGCCCCCTCCTGCTGGGCACCGCCGCGCTGGCGCTGGCCTCCGGTGCCGTCCTGGCCCAGCCCGCCGGCAAGGTCACCGTGGTCACCTCCTTCTCCAAGGACGTGACCGACCCCATCAAGCGCGCCTTCGAGAAGGCCACGCCCGGCGTCACGCTCGAGGTGCAGAACCGCAACACCAACGCCGGTGTCAAGTTCCTGGAGGAGACCAAGGCGAACAACCAGGTCGACCTGTTCTGGGCCTCGGCGCCCGACGCCTTCGAGGTGCTCAAGGGCAAGAAGCTGCTGCAGGGCTACAAGCCGCGCGCCACCGGCATCCCGGACAAGGTCGGCTCCTTCCCGATCAACGACCGCGAGGGCTACTACTTCGGCTTCGCCGCCTCGGGCTACGGCATCATGTGGAACGAGCGCTACGCCCGCGCCAACCGCCTGCCCGAGCCCAAGGAATGGCAGGACCTGGCCAAGCCGGCCTTCCATGACCACGTCTCGATCGCCGCGCCCTCGCGCTCGGGCACGACGCACCTGACGATCGAGACCATCCTGCAGGGCGAGGGCTGGGACAAGGGCTGGCGCACCATCAAGGAGATGGCGGGCAACTTCCGCCAGGTCACCGAGCGCAGCTTCGGCGTGCCCGAGGCGGTGAACTCCGGCCAGGTGGGCGTGGGCATCGTGATCGACTTCTTCGCCTTCTCGGCGCAGGCGGCGGGCTTCCCGGTGAAGTTCGTCTACCCCTCGGTCAGCACCATCGTGCCGGCCAACGTGGCCATCGTCGCCAACGCGCCCAACCGCGCCGCGGCCCAGGCCTTCGTCGAGTTCCTGCTCTCGCCCGTGGGGCAGGAGGTGCTGCTCGAGCCGAGCATCCGCCGCCTGCCGGTGAACCCGGCCGTTTACGCCAAGGCCCCGGCCGGCTACCCCAACCCCTTCACCGACCCGCGCCTGAGCAAGCTGCTGCCCTTCAACGCCGACCTGTCGGAGAGCCGCACCGCGGTCGTCGACACCCTGTTCGACCAGCTGATCTCCTTCCAGCTCGACGCGCTCAAGGGCGTGACCAAGGCGATGCACGAGGTCGAGGCGGCGCTGGCGCGCAAGGACAACCCGGCGGCGCGCAAGCTCGTGGCCGAGGCGCGTGACCTGATCGCCGCGATGCCGGTCACAGCCGCGCAGGCCGCGTCGGCGGAAATGAACGCCGCCTTCACCGGCGGCAAGCAGAAGGGCGCGCGCCAGGCCGAGCTCGAGCAGCAGTGGGCCGCCTTCGGGCGCGATCGTTACGCCCAGGCGAAGGCCAAGGTCGACGAGGCCGCCAAGCTCGCGCGTTGAAGCCGCGCGCCACGCCGGGGCAGGTCGCGCTCGCGCTGGCGATCGCGGCCTTCCTGCTCGCCTTCCTCGTCGTGCCCGTGGGCACGGTGATCTACGTCGCCTTCACCGAGAAGGGCACGGGCGAGTTCACGCTCGTCAACTTCGCCGACTTCCTGCGCACCGAGCTCTTCGTGCGCTCGTTCTGGAACTCAGTCTACGTCTCGGGCATGGCCGTGGTGTGGGCCTCGCTGATCGCGCTGCCGCTGGCCGTGCTCACCACGCGCTTCGACTTCCGCGGCGCGGTGCTGGTGCAGACGCTGGGCTTCCTGCCGCTGATCATGCCGCCCTTCGTCGGCGCCGTGGCGATGCAGATGTTCTTCGGCCGCAACGGCTCGATCAACCTGCTGCTCGACGAGCACCTGGGCATCAACGTGCCCTTCATGGAGGGCCTGAACGGCGTCGTCTTCGTCCAGGCCCTGCACTACTTCCCCTTCATCCTCGTCAACCTCAGCGTCTCGCTGCGCAACATCGACCGCGCGATGGAGGAGGCGGCGCAGAACCTGGGCTGCTCGGGCTGGCGGCTGATGCGCCGCATCGTGCTGCCGCTGGCGATGCCGGGCTACGTGGCGGGCGCTTCGCTCGTGTTCGTCAAGGTCTTCGACGACCTGGCCACGCCGCTGCTGCTCAACGTGAAGGACATGCTCGCGCCGCAGGCCTACCTGCGCGTGACCTCGATCGGCATCACGGACCCGATGGGCTACGTGATCTCGGTCGTGCTCGTGGTCACCTCGGTGGCGGCGATGTGGCTGTCGGCGCTGACGATGAAGGGGCGCGACTACGCGACCACGCAGCGCGGCGGCGGCGGCCTGGGTCGCCGGCCCCTGACCGGCTGGCGGGCGGCGCTGTCCTACGGCGTGGTGGCGCTGATCCTGGCGCTGGTGCTGGCGCCGCACCTGGCGCTGCTGCTGCTGTCGCTGGCCACGGTGTGGTCCTTCGCGCCGCTGCCCGATGCCTACACGCTGGCGCACTACGCGCGCGTGTTCGGAGAGAGCTCGGTCTACATCAAGAACACGCTCATCTACGCCACGCTGGCCGGGCTGATCGACGTCGTCCTCGGCGTGGCGATCGCCTACCTGGTGCTGCGCACGAAGCTGGTCGGCCGCGAGTGGCTGGACTGGGCCGCGATGGCGGCGCTGGCCATCCCCGGGCTCGTGCTGGGGATCGGCTACCTGCGCACCTACTACGGCGTCAACCTGCCGGACGGCACCTCGGTGGCGACCTTCTGGGCCATGATCGTCGTCGCGCTGGCGGTGCGGCGCCTGCCCTACGCGCTGCGCGCCTGCCACGCGGCGCTGCAGCAGGTGGCGGTGGCGCTGGAGGAGGCGGCGCAGAACCTGGGCGCGACCCCGGCGCGCACGGTGCGCCGCATCGTCGTGCCGCTGATGGCGGGCGGCATCCTCGCCGGCTTCGTGACGAGCTTCTCCACCGCGGCGGTCGAGCTCTCGGCCACGCTGATGCTGGTGCAGTCGGACTCGGACGCGCCGCTGGCCTTCGGGCTGTACGTCTTCATGCAGTCGCCCGCCGGGCGCGGGGCCGGGGCGGCACTCGGCGTCATCGCCGTCGTGCTGGTGGCCCTGTGCACCTGGGTGTCCCACCTGGTCCTGGAGCGCAGCCAGCGCGGCAGGGGAGCAGATTCATGAGCGCAGCCGGCATCTCGATCCAGGGGGTCAACGTCTCCTACGGGGACAACCACGTGCTCAAGGACGTGTCGCTGGAGATCGCCCCGGGCGAGTTCTTCGCCTTCCTCGGGCCTTCGGGTTGCGGCAAGACCACGCTGCTGCGGCTGATCGCGGGCTTCGTGCAGGCCGACAGCGGCAGCGTGCGCGTGGGCGGCGCCGACATCACGCGCCTGCCGCCGTGGAAGCGCGACGTCGGCCTCGTCTTCCAGAACTACGCCCTGTGGCCGCACCTGAGCGTGCGCCGCAACGTCGCCTTCGGCCTGGAGGAGCGGCGCCTGCCGCGCGCCGAGATCGAGCGCCGCGTGGACGGCGCGCTCGAGGTCGTGGGCCTGTCGGCCCTGGGCGAGCGCAAGCCCTCGCAGCTGTCGGGCGGGCAGCAGCAGCGCGTGGCGCTGGCGCGCACGCTGGCGGTGGAACCCAAGGTGCTGCTGCTCGACGAGCCGCTGTCCAACCTGGACGCGAAGCTGCGCGTGCAGGTGCGCCGCGAGCTGCGCGACCTGCAGCGCCGGCTCGGGCTGACGACCATCTTCGTCACCCACGACCAGGAGGAGGCGAACACGGTGTGCGACCGCATCGCCGTCATGAGCGAGGGCGTGGTGCAGCAGGTCGGCACGCCGATGGGGCTGTACACCCGGCCGGCCAATCTCTTCGTCGCCGGCTTCCTGGGCAGCGCCAACATCCTGGACGGCGAGGTCGCGGGCCACGGCGCAGCGCGCCGCTTCGAGATCCGTGGCGGCGGCAGCCTGCCCTTGCCCGGCGAGGCGCCGGCCCTGCCGGGCGCGCGGCTCGTGTTCCGGCCGCAGGACGTGAGGCTGGTCGAGGACGCGTCGGCCGACGCCGTGCTGCAGGGCCGCGTCGTCGATCGCGAGTTCCTCGGCAGCAGCGTCCGCTATGGGGTTGAGGTGGGGGTCTCGGAGATCACGGTGGATGTCCCCTTCCGCGCCGGCGACACGCCGCGCGAGAGCGGCGCGGAGGTCCGCCTCGCGCTGCGGCCGCAGGCCGCCCTGCTGCTGCCGCCTTGAACCCGCATCGACCACCCAGCCAGCTTGGCGGCCGGCTGGGTGGTGTCGAGGCGCTCACTCCAGCAGGCCGGCGGCGATCAGGCCCTCGCTGCCCTCGGGGTGGCGGCACTCGATGTCCTCGAACTCCTTGATCGCGTTGATCTCGGTGCCCATCGCGATGTTGGTCACCTTCTCGAGGATGACCTCCACCACCACCGGCACGCGGTGCGCGCGCGCCAGCGCCTGGGCCTCCTGCAGGGCCCCCTGGATCCGGGCCGGGTCGGTCACGCGCAGCGCCTTGCAGCCCAGGCCCTCGACGACCTTCTGGTGGTCCACGCCGTAGCCCTTGAGCGCCGGGTCCTCGACGTTCTGGTTGTCGAAGGCGAGCTGCACGCAGTAGTCCATGTCGAAGCCGCGCTGGCTCTGCCGGATCAGGCCGAGGTAGCTGTTGTTGACCAGCACCTGCACGTAGGGCAGCTTGAACTGCGCGCCCACGGCCAGCTCCTCGATCAGGAACTGGAAGTCGTAGTCGCCCGACAGCCCGACGACGGTGCGCGTGGGGTCGGCGGCGACCACGCCGAGCGCCGCGGGGATGGTCCAGCCCAGCGGGCCGGCCTGGCCGCAGTTGATCCACTGGCGCGGGCCGTGCACGTGCAGGAACTGCGCGCCAGCGATCTGGCTCAGGCCGATGGTCGTGACGTAGACGGTGTCGCGCGGGAAGGCGGCGTTCATCTCCTCGTACACGCGCTGTGGCTTGATCGGCACCTGCTCGAAGTGGCTCCGGCGGCCCATCAGGCGCTTGCGCTCGGCGCAGCGGCCGGCCCAGTCGCTGTAGTCCTTCAGCGAGCCGGCGGCGCGGCGCTCGCGCGCGGCCTGCACGAAGAGCTCGAGCGCGGCCTTCGCATCGCTGACGATGCCCAGGTCAGGGTTGAAGACGCGGCCGATCTGCGTGGGCTCGATGTCGACGTGGACGAAGGTGCGGCCCTGGGTGTAGACCTCGACCGAGCCCGTGTGGCGGTTGGCCCAGCGGTTGCCGATGCCGAGCACGAAGTCGCTGGCCAGCATCGTCGCGTTGCCGTAGCGGTGGCTGGTCTGCAGGCCCACCATGCCGGCCATCAGCGGATGGTCGTCGGGGATAGCGCCCCAGCCCATCAGCGTGGGGATCACCGGCACGCCGGTGAGCTCGGCGAACTCCACCAGCAGCGCGCTCGCGTCGGCGTTGATGATGCCGCCGCCGGCCACGATCAGCGGCTTGTCGGCCGCCAGCAGCATGTCCAGCGCACGGTCCACCTGCTTGCGCGTGGCGCGCGGCTTGTACACGGGCAGCGGCTCGTAGGTGTCGATGTCGAACTCGATCTCGGCCATCTGCACGTCGAAGGGCAGGTCGATCAGCACCGGCCCGGGACGGCCCGAGCGCATCAGGTGGAAGGCCTGCTGGAAGGCGCGCGGCACCTGCGCCGGCTCACGCACCGTCACCGACCACTTCGTCACGGGCTTGGAGATCGACTCGATGTCCACGGCCTGGAAGTCCTCCTTGTACAGGCGCGCGCGCGGCGCCTGGCCGGTGATGCAGAGGATGGGGATGGAGTCGGCGATCGCCGAGTACAGCCCGGTGATCATGTCGGTGCCCGCCGGGCCGGAGGTGCCGATGCACACGCCGATGTTGCCCGGCGCGGCGCGCGTGTAGCCCTCGGCCATGTGCGAGGCGCCTTCGACGTGGCGCGCGAGGATGTGCGCGATGGACTGGCGCTCGCGCAGCGCGGCGTACAGCGGGTTGATCGCGGCGCCGGGCACGCCGAAGGCCTGCGTGACGCCCTCCTTCTCCATCACGAGCACGGCGGCGAGGGCGGCTTTCATCCTGGGCATGGGAATCTCCTGGCGGAAGGGGTGGAGCGCAAGCGGGTGGCGCCCCTCGACCGGGCCCGGTACGGGCCGGCCGAGGTGGATTGCGTGGACGGGATCGTCGCGGCGGGCGGCCTTCGGCGGAAGACCGCCAGTGCGCATTTGGTCTATTCCGTGATGGAATGGAGCGCCCTTCTCACCCGCCCACGGAACCCGCCATGGACCGCATCCAGGCCGTGCGCCTCTTCGTCCGCGTCGTCGACCTCGGCTCCTTCAGCAAGGCCGCGGCCGAGCTGGGCGTGGGCCAGCCCGCAGCCACCAAGCAGGTGGCGCGGCTGGAGGCGCAGCTCGGCGCGCGCCTGCTGCACCGCACGACGCGCGGCGTCTCGCCCACCGAGATCGGCGCGCTGTACTACGAGAAGTGCAAGCTCATCGCCCACCACGTCGAGGAGGCGGAGTCGGTGGCCACGCTGCTGCAGACGCAGGTGCAGGGCGGGTTGCGCATCAGCACCTCGGTGGCCTTCGGCCGGCGCGTGCTGGCGCCGCTGGTGATGCGCTTCATGCGCCTGAACCCGCAGCTGCAGGTGGACCTGAGCTGCGACGACCGCTACGTCAACCTCGTCGAGCAGGGCATCGACGTCGCGGTGCGCATGGGCCGGCTGGCGGACTCCACGCTGGGCGCGCGCTACCTGGGCATGAACCCCTGGGTCGTCGTCGCCGCGCCCGGCTACCTGGCGCAGCGCAGCCAGCCCGCCACGCCGCGGGAGCTGGGCGCGCACGACGCGCTGATCTACAGCACCGTGCAGGGCGACGCCCGCTGGCCCTTCACCGGCCCGGGCGGCGAGGCGCTGTCGATGCCGGTGCGCGGGGCGCTGCGCTCGAACAACCTCTCGGCCCTGCTGGCCGCGGCGCGCGAAGGCTTCGGCATCGCCGCCCTGCCGCGCTACGTGGCCGAGACCTCGCTGCGCCGCGGTGCCGTGGTCAGCCTGCTTGACGACTGGACCCTGCCGGCGCAGGAGATCCACGCCGTCTACCCCTCCCCGCGCCTCGTGCCGGCCAAGGTGATGCGCTTCATCGAGTGGCTGCAGGGCCAGTTCAACGGGGAATGGTGGACGCGGGAGGAGGGGGTGGGCTGACGAAGGGCCGGCGGTGGCGGCGCACCCGTTGCCGCAGGCGGGCGAGCCTCATCCCGCCGCGGCGCGCGCGGGCACGATCACGCGCGTCTCGCGCCCCTCGTGCAGCGCGTCGACCAGCGCCGCGCGGTGGGCCAGCACTGCGCGCTGGTTGACCGAGCCCTTGTCGGTGACCTCGCCGGCGTCGATGGACAGCGGCTCCGCCAGCAGGTGCAGGAAGGCGACGCGGCTGGCGCTGCCGGTGGCCTCCTGCCACAGCCGGTCGGCCAGGCGCTGGAAGGCCTCGCGCACCGGCGCGGCCTCCAGCAGCGCGGCCAGCGGCGCGCCGGGCGCGCAGGCGGCGCCGGCCAGGCGCCGCACCTCGTCGGCGCGCGGCAGCAGCAGCGCGCCGATCTCGCGGCGGTCCAGCCCGGTGAGCACGACGTCCTGCACCAGCGGCGCGCCGGCGGCGACGACGCGCGCGCGCAGCGGCCCGACGCTGACGAAGGTGCCGCTGGAGAGCTTGAAGTCCTCGGCGGTGCGGCCGTCGAAGCACAGGCCGCGCTGCGGGTCCGCGGGATCGAGCCAGCGCACGGCGTCGCCGGTGCGGTACCAGCCCTCGTCGTCGAAGGCGGCGCGGGTGCGCTCGGGCTCGCGCCAGTAGCCGGGCATCAGGTTCGGCCCGCGAAAGCGGATCTCGGTCTTGCCGCCGGTGCTGTCGTCGCGCACCAGGCGCGCCTCCACGCCGGGTACCGGCAGCCCGAGGTGCCCGGACGCGACCTCGGTGCCCACCGCGAAGGTACAGGTGGGCGAGGCCTCGGTCATGCCCAGCCCGGTGATCAGGCGCACGCGCTCGCCCACGGCCTGCTCGGCGTGGGCGTGCAGGCGGTCCCACACCGCCTGGCTCAGGCCCGCGCCGGCGAACATCAGCGCCTGGCAACGGCAGAACAGCGAGTCGCGCAGCACCGGGTCGCGGTCCATCGCGTGCGCAATCTCCTCCAGCCCCCGCGGCACGTTGAAGTAGACCGTGGGCGAGATCTCGCGCAGGTTGCGCAGGGTCTGGGCGATGCCTTCGGGCGTCGGCCGTCCGTCGTCGATGTAGAGCGTGCCGCCGTTGTAGAGCGCGATGCCTATGTTGTGGGTGCCGCCGAAGACGTGGTTCCAGGGCAGCCAGTCCACCAGCACCGGCGGCTCGTCGGCCAGGAAGGCCAGGCACTGGCGGATCATCTGCTGGTTGGCACAGATCATCCGGTTCGTCGTGACCACGCCCTTGGGCAGCTGGGTGGAGCCCGAGGTGAACATCAGCTTGACCACGGTGTCGGGCCCGGCGGCGGCCTCGGCCGCGGCCTGGGCGGGCCCGGGCGGGGTGCGCAGCAGCTCGGCAAAAGCCTCGCTGGCGCGGCCGGGCAGGGCGCCCGTGCCCAGCACCACGCGCGTGGCGCCGTCCACGGTGGCGTCGATGGCCGCGGCGTACTCGGGCGAGGCCGCGAAGACGACCGCCGGCGTCGCCTTGCCGAGGACGTGGCGGAGCTTGCCGAAGTCGCGCGAGACGAGCGAATACGCGGGCGACACCGGCACGTGCGGCAGCCCGGCCAGCATCGCCCCGAGCGCCAGCGTGAGGTGCTCGAGGTCGTTGCCCGAGAGGATGGCCAGCGGGCGCTCGGTGCCGACGCCGCGCTCCAGCAGGGCCTGGCCCACGGCGCGGGCGCGCGCCAGCATCTCGGCATAGCCGATGCGCACCCAGGCGCCGTCGGCGCCGCGGCGCGCGGCGAAGGTGCGTTGCGGCGCCACCTGCGCCCAGTGCGCGAGGCGGTCGGTCAGGCGTGCCGGGTAGGGCTGCAGCGCCTCGGTCGAGCGCAGCACGGTGCTGCCGTCCGGCCGGGTCTCGACCTCGGCCTGCAGGCAGCCGCCGACGCGGATGCGGCGGTAGGTCGGGGCGGTGGGCATGGCGGTCGTGCTCCGGGGGGTCCTTATCATGCGGGCGCGGCGGCTGCGTGGAATGGGGTTGCCGCGCGGCACATTCTGGACCACCCCGGAGCCCGGACCTTGAAGACCGACACGCTGATCGCCATCGACGTCCACACCCACGCCGAGGTGTCGTGCTGGAACCCCTTCGACAACTACGGCGAGGAGTTCGACCGCGCCGCGGACAAGTACTTCGGCTCCGACCGCCGGCCCACCATCGCCGAGACGGTAGCCTGGTACCGCGAGCGCCGCATCGGCCTGGTGATGTTCACGGTGGACAGCGAGAGCCAGCTCGGGCGCCGCCGCATCCCCAACGAGGAGATCGCCGAGGCCGCCCGGGCCAACGCCGACATGATGATCGCCTTCGGCTCGATCGACCCGCACAAGGGGAAGATGGGCGCGCGCGAGGCGCGCCGCCTGATCGCCGAGCACGGCGTGCGCGGCTTCAAGTTCCACCCCACGGTGCAGGGCTTCCTGCCCTATGACCGGATGGCCTGGCCGCTGTACGAGGTGATCGCCGAGCACCGGTTGCCCGCCATCTTCCACAGCGGGCACTCGGGCATCGGCAGCGGCATGCGCTGCGGCGGCGGCCTGCGGCTGCAGAACAGCAACCCCATGCTGCTGGAGGACGTGGCGATCGACTTCCCCGACATCCAGATCGTCATCGCCCACCCGAGCTGGCCCTGGCAGGACGAGGCGCTGAGCCTGGCGCTGCACAAGCCCAACGTCTGGATCGACCTCTCGGGCTGGAGCCCGAAGTACTTCCCGCCGCAGCTCGTGCAGTACGCCAACACGCTGCTGAAGGACCGCATGCTCTTCGGCAGCGACTTCCCGCTCATCACCCCCGAGCGCTGGATGAAGGACTTCGACGAGGCCGGCTTCAAGGACAAGGTCAAGCCGCTGATCCTGAAGGACAACGCCATGCGCCTGCTCGGGCTGGGGCCGTACGCGGCCCCGGCCTGAACGCGCGCCCGCACCGGCCTACAGTGCGGCACGATGAACGCCGCCGCCCCTGCCTACCGCCTGGTCCAGACCTATGTCACGCTGTGGGTGACCGGGTTGGCCATCCTCGTCCTCGGCCTGCTCGTGCTCGCTCCCGGGCTGGCCGCGGGCGATGCGCAGTCGCTGCCCGGCCTGCTGGTGATGGGGGCCTGCGTCGGCGGCGCGCTGCTGTGCCTGGGGCGCCTGGTCATCGAGGTGCATCCGCGCGAGCTGCGCTGGCGCTTCGGCTACGTGGGCTGGCCGGCGTGGACGCAGCCCCTGGCCGAGGTGGCG
>JBILNB010000115.1:0-8933 GCA_044375195.1 Rubrivivax sp.
CCTCGAGCAGCACCTGCGCGCGCTGGCTGCGCAGCCCGCCCCGGAACATGCTTCAGCTTGACGCCGAGGCCCTGTACGCCGACCTTGCGCGCGGCGTGCGCCCCCTGCTGCAGGCGGACGCGGCGCTTGTGGGCATCTGGTCCGGCGGCGCCTGGCTGGCCGAGCGGCTGCAGCATGAGCTCGCGCTGCCCGGCCGCCATGGCGTGATCTCCAGCGTGCTGCACCGCGACGACTACGGTTCGCGCGGCCTGGCCGCGGCCGCGCCGACCGAGCTGCCATTCGAGATCGACGGCCGCCACATCGTGCTCATCGACGACGTGTTGTACACCGGGCGCACCATACGCGCCGTGATCAACGAGCTCTACGACTTCGGCCGCCCGGCGAGCGTGCGGCTCGCGGTGCTGGTGGACCGCGGCGGGCGCGAGCTGCCGATCGAGCCGGCCTTCGCCGCCGCGCGCATCGCGCTGCCGGCAGGCCAGCGTCTGTCGCTGGGCCGCGACGCCCAGGGCAGCTTCTCCTTCGTCGTCGAGTAGCCCGCCGTCGCGATGCTGTCCCGCCGCAACCCGCAGCTCAACCGCCACGGCGAGCTCGTCCACCTGCTGTCGATCGAGGGCCTGCCGCGCGCCGTCGTCACCCACATCCTCGACACGGCGGCCACCTTCCTCTCGGTCAACGAGCGCGAGGTCAAGAAGGTGCCGCTGCTGCGCGGCAAGAGCGTGTTCAACCTGTTCTTCGAGAACAGCACCCGCACCCGCACCACCTTCGAGATCGCGGCCAAGCGCCTGTCGGCCGACGTGCTGAACCTGGACATCGCCCGCTCCTCGGCGTCCAAGGGCGAGAGCCTGCTCGACACCATCGCCAACCTGTCGGCGATGCACGCGGACATGTTCGTCGTGCGCCACTCGGAGTCTGGCGCGCCCTACCTGATCGCGCAGCACTGCGCGCCTCACGTGCACGTGGTCAACGCCGGCGACGGCCGCCACGCGCACCCGACGCAGGGCCTGCTCGACATGTACACGATCAGGCACTACAAGCGCGATTTCACGCAGCTCACCGTGGCCGTCGTCGGCGACATCGTGCACTCGCGCGTGGCGCGCTCGGACATCCACGCGCTGACCACGCTGGGCGTGCCCGAGATCCGCGCCGTGGGCCCGCGCACGCTGGTGCCGGGCGACCTGCGCGAGATGGGCGTGCGCGTGTGCCACGACATGGCAGAGGGCATCCGCGGCGCCGACGTCATCATCATGCTGCGGCTGCAGAACGAGCGCATGTCCGGCGCCATGCTGCCCAGCGCCGGCGAGTTCGCCAAGCACTACGGGCTGACGCCGGAGAAGCTGGCGCTCGCCCGGCCGGACGCCATCGTCATGCACCCCGGGCCCATCAACCGCGGCGTCGAGATCGACTCGCGCGTGGCCGACGGCGCGCAGAGCGTCATCCTGCCGCAGGTCACCTTCGGGATCGCCGTGCGCATGGCCGTCATGTCCATCATCGCGGGGAACGAGGCATGAGGATCCTGCTGCGCGGCGGCCGCGTGCTCGACCCGGCCTCGGGTCGCGACGAGCTCACCGACGTCGCCATCGCCGCCGGCCGCATCGTCGGCATCGGCCCGGCGCGCGCCGACTTCGAACCCGACCGCGTGCTCGAGGCCGCCGGCTGCGTCGTCGCCCCCGGCCTGGTCGACCTGGCCGCGCGGCTGCGCGAGCCCGGGCTGGAGCACGAGGGCCTGCTCGAGAGCGAGCTCGCCGCCGCCGCCGCCGGCGGCGTGACGAGCCTCGTCTGCCCGCCCGACACCGACCCGACGCTCGACGAGCCCGGCCTGGTGGAGATGCTGAAGTTCCGCGCCCGCAAGCTCAGCCGCTGCCGGCTGTTCCCGCTGGGCGCGCTGACGCGCGGGCTGAAGGGCGAGGCGCTGACCGAGATGGCCGAGCTCACCGAAGCCGGCTGCGTCGGCTTCTCGCAGGCCGAGGTCGCGGTCGCCGACACGCAGGTGCTGATGCGCGCGCTGCAGTACGCCGCCACCTTCGGCTACACCGTGTGGCTGCGCCCGCAGGACCGCTGGCTCGGCAAGGGTGTGGCCGCCAGCGGCCCGATCGCCACGCGCCTGGGCCTGGCCGGCGTGCCGGTGGCGGCCGAGACCGTGGCGCTGCACACCATCTTCGAGCTCGTGCGCGCCACCGGCGCGCGCGTGCACCTGTGCCGCCTGTCCAGCGCGGCCGGCGTGGCGCTGCTGCGCGCGGCCAAGGCCGAGGGTCTGCCGGTCAGCGCCGACGTCAGCATCAATTCGCTGCACCTGACCGACGTCGACATCGGCTACTTCAACCCGGCGATGCGCCTGAGCCCGCCGCTGCGCCAGGCGCGCGACCGCGACGCCCTGCGCGCGGCGCTGGCCGACGGCACGATCGACGCCCTGGTCAGCGACCACATGCCGGTGGGCGGGGACGAGAAGAACCTGCCCTTCGCCGAGGCGGTGCCGGGCGCCACCGGGCTGGAATTGCTGCTTTGCCTGGCGCTGAAGTGGGCGCAGGACGGTCCGGCCGGCGGCGCAGCCCCGGGTGCGTCCCTCGCGCGTGCGCTGTCGGTCGTGACGGCCGCGCCGGTGCGGGTGCTGGGTAGCGCGCTCGGCTCGCTGGCCGAGAGCGCGGGCCGCCTGGTCGAGGGCGGCGTGGCCGACATCTGCGTCTTCGACCCCGAGGCCGCGTGGACGGTGAGCCCGGCGGTGCTGCGCAGCCAGGGCAAGCACACGCCCTTCGATTTCGAACACGGCGGCGTACGCCTGCCCGGGCGCGTGCGCGCCACGCTGGTGGCCGGTACCGTTGCCTTCGAGGCGGGCTGATGGACAGCCGCGCCGGGTCGGCGGCCGCGCCGTGGAGGGCCGCGCCTTGAAGACCCCGCTGCGCGCCGCCTGGCGCCTGGCCCGCGTGGTCGTTCACGGCCTGCACGGTCTCGCCGTCGTGATGCTGCTGTTCCCGCGCCTGGATGCCGCGGCGCGCCAGCGGCGCATCGCGTGGTGGGCGCGCGGCCTGCTGGCGGCGCTGGGCGTGGGGCTGCGGGTGGACGGGGTCTTCCGACCCGGCGCCAAGCTCATCGTCGCCAACCACGTCTCCTGGCTCGACATCATGGCCGTGCACGCGGTCTGCCCCGAGGCGCGTTTCGTCTCCAAGGCCGACGTTCAGCACTGGCCGCTGATCGGCACGCTCGTGGCCTCGGCCGGCACGCTCTACATCGTGCGCGAGAAGGCGCGTGACGCGCTGCGCGTCGTGCATCAGATGGCCGAAGCCCTGCGCGCGGGTGACACCGTGGCCGTCTTCCCCGAGGGCACCACCGGCCTCGGGCGCGAGCCGCTGCCCTTCCACGCCAACCTGCTGCAGTCGACGATCGCCACCGGCGTGCCGGTGCAGCCGGTGGCGCTGCGCTTCTCCGACGCCCGGCACGAGATCAGCCCGGCCGCCGATTTCACTGGCACGATCACGCTGGCGCAGAGCCTGTGGAGGCTGGTCTGCGGCGAGGGCGTGATCGTGCGCCTGCGTGTGCTGGGTGTGCAGGGCACGGCCCACGCCGACCGGCGCGCGCTCGCCGTGCACCTGCGGGCGCAGATCGCGCTGGCGCTGGACGAGATGGGCGGACTGCAGGCGGGGCCCGGGGTCGCGCCAGCCTCGGCCTTGCCGTCCGCGGCGGCCGGTTTGCCCGGGGAGCGGGCCGCGTGAGCGTCACGGGGGCGGCGCCGGACGCCGCCAGCCCGGAGACCGACAGGGCGACGCTGGCCATCCGCCGCATCGCCATCGACACCTGGCGCGAGAGCGTCGTCTTCCTGCACCGCGACTGCCCGGTCGTGCGCGCGGCCGGCTTCCAGGCCCTGTCCAAGGTGCGTGTGCAGGCCAACGGGCGCAGCCTTGTGGCGGTGCTCAACGTCGTCGACGACAGCGCCATCCTGCAGCCGCTGGAGCTCGGCCTGAGCGAGGACGCCTATGCCCGGCTGGGCGTCGCGCCGGGGCACCCGGCGCGCATCGAGCTCGCCGAGCCTGCGCCCTCGATCGCGGCGCTGCACCGCAAGATCGCCGGCGAGCGCCTGGCGCGCGAGGAGCTGCGCGCCATCGTGCAGGACATCGCCGCCGCGCGCTACTCGAAGATCGAGCTCGCGGCCTTCGTCGTCGCCACCAACCAGTACGAGCTCGACCGCGAGGAGGTGCTGCACCTGACCGAGGCCATGATCGCGGTCGGCCGGCGCCTGGACTGGCGGCGTGGCGTCGGCGCCGGGCCGGTGGTGGACAAGCATTGCATCGGCGGCATCCCCGGCAACCGGACCTCGATGCTGGTGGTGCCCATCGTCGCCGCTCACGGCATGCTGTGCCCCAAGACCTCCTCGCGCGCCATCACCTCGCCGGCGGGGACGGCCGACACGATGGAGGTGCTGGCCGAGGTCGAGTTGCCGCTGCAGCGCCTGGAGGAGATCGTGCGCGCGACGCACGGCTGCCTGGCCTGGGGCGGCCGGGCCGAGCTCTCGCCGGCCGACGACATCCTGATCTCGGTCGAGCGCCCGCTGGCGATCGACTCCCCCGGGCAGATGGTGGCCTCGATCCTGTCGAAGAAGATCGCCGCGGGCTCCACCCACCTCGTGCTCGACATCCCCGTGGGCCCGACAGCCAAGGTGCGCAGCATGCCTGCGGCGCAGCGCCTGAAGCGGCTGTTCGAGTACGTGGCCGCGCGCCTGGGCCTGCAGCTCGACGCCGTCATCACCGACGGGCGCCAGCCCATCGGCCGCGGCATCGGCCCGGTGCTCGAGGCGCGCGACGTGATGCAGGTGCTGCAGAACGACCCCGAGGCGCCGCAGGACCTGCGCCAGAAGGCGCTGCGCCTGGCGGGGCGCGTGATCGAGTTCGACCCCGACGTGCGCGGCGGAGAGGGGTACCGGATCGCGCGCGACATCCTGGATTCGGGGCGCGCGCTCGCGAGCATGAACGCGATCGTCGACGCCCAGGGCCGCCGGGCCGAGCCGCCGCCGCCGGGCGCGCTGGTCTTCGACGTGCCTGCGCCTGCCGACGGTGTGGTCGTCGGCGTCGACAACCTGCGCCTGGCACGCATCGCCAGCCTGAGTGGCGCCCCGCAGGTGCCCGGCGCCGGGATCGACCTGCGCGTCAAGCTCGGCGACGTGGTGCGCGCCGGTCAGCCCCTGTACCGGGTGCACGCCTGCTTCCCGGCCGACCTCGCCTTCGCCCGCCGCATGGCTGAGGAAGACCCGGCGTTGCGCCTGGGCCGGGCCGACGAGGTGCCGCGCGAGTTCGCCCCTGGGGTGTTCTGATCAGCCGCGGCCCTGGGCGGCCACCGCGGCGGCGGCGCGAGCTGCAGCTTCGGCGTCGCCCAGGTAGTAGCGCCGCAGCGGCCGCAGCGCGGCGTCGAACTCATAGACCAGCGGGATGCCGTTGGGGATGTTCAGGTGCACGATGTCGTCGTCCGAGATGCCGTCCAGGTGCTTGACGAGCGCGCGCATGCTGTTGCCGTGCGCGGCCACCAGCACGCGCTGACCGCTGCGGATGGCCGGGGCGATGCGCTCGTTCCAGCACGGCAGCACGCGCGCCACCGTGTCCTTCAGGCATTCCGTCAGCGGCACCTTCGCCGGGTCGAGCCGGGCGTAGCGCGGGTCGGCGCGCTGGCCGCGCGGGTCCTCCGGGGCCAGCGGCGGCGGGGGCGTGTCGTAGCTGCGGCGCCAGACCAGGACCTGGGCGTCGCCGTACTCGCGCGCCATGTCAGCCTTGTTCAGGCCCTGGAGCGCGCCGTAGTGACGCTCGTTCAGGCGCCAGTCGTGCTGCACCGGCAGCCAGGTGCGCTCCATCGCGTCCAGGCCGTGCCACAGCGTCCAGATCGCGCGCTTGAGCACCGAGGTGTAGGCCACGTCGAAGTCGAAGCCGGCCTCGCGCAGCAGGCGCCCGGCCTCGCGCGCCTGGGCCACGCCCGTGTCGGTCAAGGGCACGTCGGTCCAGCCGGTGAAGCGGTTCTCCAGGTTCCAGGTGGACTCGCCGTGGCGGACGAGGACGAGGCGGTGCGCGGGGGTGGTCATCGGGGGCTCGGAATTCGCGGGCGAACCCGCAATCCTACAATCCTGGCTTCGGATCTGCGCGTCGCCTTGGGTTGCCTTCGGCGCCCGGCTGCGTGACCCTCTTCCCCGTTTCCACCTCCGGACCTGCCGTGCAATTCTTCATCGACAACGCGCTCCTGATCGCCGTGGCCTTCGTCTCGGGCGGCATGCTGGTGTGGCCGCTGGTGCGCGGCGGCGCCGGGTCTTCGTCCGTCGGCACGGCCGAGGCGGTGCGCCTGATCAACCGCGAGAAGGCGGTGCTGATCGACGTGGGCGAGCCGCGCGAGTACGACGGCGGTCACGCCGCCAACGCCCGCAACGTGCCCATCGGCCAGATCGAGAGCTCGAAGGACCTGCCGTCGAACAAGGCGCTGCCGCTGGTTGTGCTGTGCCCCACGGGCGCGCGCGCCGGCCGCGCCGCGGCGACGCTGCGCAAGCTCGGCTACGCGAACGTGAAGTCTCTGGCCGGGGGCAGCAAGGCCTGGCAGGAGGCGGGGCTTCCGATGGAGAAGTCGGGCAAGGCCTGAACGTTCCCGGGCCGGGCCGGGCCGTTCTTGGCCTGCTGCGGCAACACCCCCGCGCCGCAGTTGCCGCGCGCGCGGCGCCAGAATGACCGGATCGACTTGCTGCCTGAGCCGCGCCATGAACGCCGTCCGCATGTACACCACCCTGGTCTGCCCCTACTGCCAGCGCGCCAAGGCGCTGCTGAAGCAGCGGGGGGTCGAGCAGATCGAGGAGATCCGCATCGACCTCGACCCGGCCGAGCGTGACCGCATGATGCAGACCACCGGCCGCCGCACCGTGCCGCAGATCTTCATCGGCACCACGCACGTGGGTGGCTGCGACGACCTGATCGCGCTCGACCAGCGCGGTGGCCTGCTGCCGCTGCTCAACGCGGCCTGAGCCCGTCCCGCCCGCTGCTGCAGCGGCGGCCGGTGCGGGCGCCATAATCCGCCGCCTTCTTGCCGCGCCTGTGTCGCGGCTCCTTCCTCCTACCCGCGAAAGACCGCCATGGCCGACGCCGATCCCGTGTTCCAGATCCAGCGCATGTACCTCAAGGACCTGTCGCTGGAGCAGCCCAACTCGCCGCAGATCCTGCTCGAGCAGACCCAGCCCCAGGTCGACATCAATCTCGGCGTGGGCGCCGAGGTCGTGGCCGAGGGCGTTTTCGAGGTCACGGTGACGGCCACGGTGACGACGAAGATCGGCGAGCGCACGCTCTTCCTCGTCGAGGCCAAGCAGGCTGGAATCTTCGAGATCCGCAACATTCCCGACGACCAGATGCAGGGCATCGTGGGCATCGTCTGCCCGCAGATGATCTACCCCTACCTGCGCGCCATCGTCTCCGACATCTGCACCCGCGCCGGCTTCCCGCCCATCCTGCTGACCGAGGTCAACTTCCAGGCCATGTTCGAGTCGCAGCAGCAGGCCCAGGAGGCGCCGGGCTCGCGCATCATCACCAACCTGAACTGAGCGCGGGCCGCACGCGCCGGGCCGGCTCGCCGGCGGCGCATGGCGGTTGGTGCAGTCGATGAAGATCGCGATCCTCGGTGCCGGTGCCTGGGGCACGGCGCTGGCCTGCAGTGCCGCGCCGCGCCACGAGGTGATGCTGTGGGCGCGCGACCCGGCCCAGGCCCAGGCGATGGCGCAGGCACGCGTGAACGCGCGCTACCTGCCCGATGTCGCCCTGCCCGAGGGCCTGGCCGTGACCGCCTCGCACGCCGAGGCTGCGGCGCACGGCGCGCAGGGCCTGGTCGTCGTCGCCACGCCGATGGGCGCGCTGCGTGAGTCGCTCCAGCGCATGGCGCCACAGGTGCCGCTGCTGTGGTTGTGCAAGGGCCTGGAGGCGGGCACCGGCGCGCTCGGGCACGAGATCGCGCAACAACTGCGCCCTGACGGACCTTCGGGCGTGCTGTCGGGACCGAGCTTCGCCCTTGAGGTGGCGCAAGGCAGGCCGACTGCCATCGTCGCCGCCAGCGCCGATGTGGCGCTGTGCGAGCGGGCCGTCCAGGCTTTCCACGGCGAGGGTCTGCGCGTCTACACCTCTGCCGACCCCACCGGGGTCGAGGTCGGGGGGGCGGTCAAGAACGTGATGGCGATCGCCGCCGGCCTCCTCGACGGCCTGGCCGGGCGGGCCGATCTGCCGCAGGGGCCGGGCCTGAACGCGCGCGCGGCGCTGATTACGCGCGGTCTGGCCGAGATGACGCGCCTGGGCGTGGCTCTGGGCGCGCGGGCCGAGACCTTCATGGGCCTGTCGGGCCTGGGCGACCTGGTGCTCACCGCCACGGGCGCACTCTCGCGCAACCGCCGCGTCGGCCTGCTGCTGGCCGAGGGCCGCACCCTGCCGCAGGTGCTCCAGTCGCTGGGCCATGTGGCCGAGGGCGTCTACACGGCGGCCACGGTGCTCGAGCGCGCCCGCGCGCTCGGGGTCGAGATGCCGATCACGGGCGCAGTAGTCGATGTGCTGCGCGGCCACCTGAGCCCGGAGCAGGCCATGGCGCGACTCATGGCGCGCGAGGCCCGGCCTGAAGGCTGACGCCTGGCGCCGGGCGCCTTCAGGTCAGGCGCCGCCGGCGTAGCCCTGCTGCCGCCAGGCCTCGAAGACCGCGACTGCCACGGCATTGCTGAGGTTCAGGCTGCGCTGGCCGGGCCGCATCGGCAGGCGCACGCGTTGCGCCTGCGGGAAGGTCTCGAGCAGCGGCGCCGGCAGGCCCGCGGACTCGCTGCCGAAGACCAGCCAGTCCCCGGGCTGCCAGGCCACTTCAGCGAGCCTCACCGCGCCGCGCGTCGTGAAGGCGTGGCAGCGCCCGGGCGAGGGTGTCTGCGCTGCGACCAGGGCGTCCCAGTGGGCGTGGCGGCGCAC
>JBILNB010000059.1:0-29777 GCA_044375195.1 Rubrivivax sp.
GCGCCTCGGGCACGCTCGCGGCAGACTCCAGCCGCACCGGGCCGAGGGCCTCGTACAGGCGCAGGCTGCGCCGCACGGCCGAGCGCGTGGCCGCGCCCAGGGTGTCGAGGTAGGGCCGCGCCCCGAGAGCTTGCAGGTCGATGCGGTAGGCCGGCTCCGACACACTGCGCAGGCGCAGCCCGGCACCGGCCGCCAGCGCAGCCACGGCCGGCGGCAGCACCGAGGCGCGCGGCACCACGAGCTGGTCGATGCCAGGGCAGCGCTCGAGCAGCGCGGCGCAGGCGGCGGCCACCACCTCGTCGTCGATGTCGGCGCGCGCCAGCAGGGCGTTGTGCTCGGCACTCAGGTCGTCGAGCTCCGGCCGGCCGGTCGCGTGCAGCAGCAACGCGCGCGAGGGCAGGCAGCGCAGGCGCCGCAGCGTGCGCCGGGACCACAGCCCCAGCCCGACCGTGCGCCCGCCCTGACGCACCCGCAGCAGCACCAGCCGCCGCAAGGCCGCGCGGTCCAGGTGTTCCAGCCAGCAGGACACCCAGGTCCAGCCCGTGAAGAAGGAGGCGGCGGACTCCCGCTCCAGCGCCTGCCACTCCAGCGCCAGCGCCGCGGGATCGGCCAGCAGGCCGATCTCCACGCTCGAGGCGGTGGCCGCGGTGGCGGCGCCCCGCTGCCCGACCACGACGGACCCGGGCGCGGCGCCCGCAAGGCCCGGCTCATCGGCACCCGCGAGCGCCAACCCCGGCCCGCCCGGCGGCACGGCCGCGCGCATCACCGCGCCGGCGCCGCGGCCACCAGCGGCGCCGGGGCCGGCACGCAGGCCATGCCGTGCCGCGCCAGCGCGGGTGAGGCCCAGGTCACGCGCCACGACCCGACGCCCGCGCGCACGATCCAGCCCACGGGCAGGTAGCCGCTCTTGCGCTGGCCGCGGCGCGAGGCGTGGTTCGTCCCGCGGACCCAGCCCACCAGCCCGGCACAGCCCTGCCAGGCGGGATGCTGGAGCACCGCGGCATGGCGCCAGGACTGCAGCCCGCTGCCGCGGAAGGCCGGGTGCGTGTACGCGGCGAAGTTGTACAGCCAGCCCGGCGGCAGGCGCAGCCACAGCCCGGGCAGGATCTCGGGCAGGCCGCGGCTGTGGACCCAGGTGTAGCCGGCCGGGCGGCCGTCGACGAGGCTGAGCAGGCACTGGTCGCCCGCGCGCAGCGCCGCGAGCTTGACCGCGTCGATGACCCAGTCCTCCTGCGCCTGCAGCGCCAGTAACGCGGCCTCGCCGGCCAACTGCGCGCCGAAGCGCCGGCCGGGCGCGTGCGGCGGATCCGGCGCGCGCGCGCGCTTGAGCACGATGATCTGCACGCACTCCAGGTGGACGAAGACCTGGGCCAGGGCCTCCAGCAGCGTCGCCGCGGCCGCCGCCAGACCGTGGCGGCGGCGGGTCTCGAGCACCGTGCCTACCAGGGCGCGTGGATGCACAGCACCCCCTCGGCGGTGGCGACGGTGCGCCCCGCGTCGTCCTGCAGCGCCGCCTCGTAGCGCAGCCGGGGCCCCGGCGCCGCGGGCTCGCCACTGCCTGGCGCCAACGCGTCGTCCACCCCCGGCAGGTCGTCCGCCGCGGCGCCGCTGACCACGCCGTTGCAGCGCAGCGGCTGCCCGGGCAGCGCGCTGGCCACCAACTTCCAGGCCAGGCGCTGCACGCTGCCGCCAGCGCCCAGCCAGGCCTGCACGTGCCGCGCGAAGACATTGCCCAGCAGGGCGCGCTGCACCACGATGTCGGCGTGGCCCTCGCGCACCGCGGCGTCGCGGCTGTAGTGGATGTGGTGGCGGTTCCAGGTCGCGGCACTGAACATGAACACCTGCGCCGCCGTGGGCTCGACGACGAGCTCGGGCAGCACCAGCGGCAGCGCCACGTCGAAGTCGGTGCGGTCGGCGTTCTTCATGCCGGGGCCCGCTGCAGGTAGGTCGCGCGCTCGCGCGCCACCAGGGCGCCCGAGGCGTCGACGAAGTGCGTCTCGACCTCGACCAGGTCCAGCGGGCCCTGGCGGCCGAGCTTGCGGGTCGCGCCGTGCTGCGTGACGCGCACCTCGATGCGCTCGCCGGCCCGCACCCGGCGGTGGATCAGCCAGTCGCTCGCGCCGCCAACCGTGCGCGCGCCCTCGAGCGCGGCGCGCAACTCCAGCGGCGAACCGTCGGGCGGCAGGTCCGCGGGGTCGGCGTCGCGGTAGGCCATGACCTGACAGAACAGCGGCGGCGCCAGCGTCTCGTCGCCCGGGTCGCCGATGGCCTGGCGAAAGCGCCGGATGTCGCGCGCAGTGACCTCGAACTGCCAGTGAGGAAGGCTGCGGGGCCAGCGGCCCGGGGGCTGGCCGCAAGCGGGATCCGGCGGGGGCAGGGTGACAGGGAACATCCAGAGCGTGCGAGAACTGCAAGACCCCGATTGCGCCACGCCGGACGGCCTGGCGCACTGCACAAGCTCAAGGCCGGCGGCGCTGGGCCCGGCTTTCAGCCACTCGCCCCTCTCGGGGGAGGGGAGCCCGACACTCGGTCGGCGCAACCTGGCACCGGCGCGCCCGCCGGCGGCGGGCGTCAAACCAGGCCGTCGAACAGCCACACCTCCACCGGCTCGCCGGCGGCCACGGGGCCCTGGTCGTGCGGCAGCACGAGCAGGGCGTTGGCCTCGGACAGGCTGCGCAGGATGCCGGCGCCCTGGGCCCCGGTCAGGCGCGCCACCCACTGCCCGGCGCCGTCGCGCTCGACGATGGCGCGCTGGAACTCGGTGCGGCCCGGGCGCTTGCGGATCGCGGCCGCGCTCCTGACCTGGATCGACAGCGGGGGCGCCGCCGGCGCGCCCGCCAGCACCAGCAAGGCCTCGCGCACGAAGGCGTAGAAGGTCACGAGCGCCGCCACCGGGTTGCCCGGCAGCGCAAACAGCCACGACGGCGCCTGCCCCTGCGGCCGCCGCAGCGGCCCGAAGGCGAAGGGCCGCCCGGGCCGCATGGCCACCTTCCAGAAGGCAACCTCGCCCAGGCGCGCAAGCAAGGCGCGCGTGTGGTCGGCCTCGCCGACGCTGACGCCACCGCTGGTAAGCACGGCGTCACACTGCGCCGCGGCCTGGCGGAACGCCGCCTCCAGCGCGGCGGGCTCGTCGCGCACGAGCCCGAAGTCGACCACCTCCATGCCCAGGCGCTGCAGCGCCCCGGCGAGGCTGGCGCGGTTGCTGTCGTAGATGCAGCCCGGGGGCAGCGCCTGCCCGGGTTCGCGCAACTCGTCGCCGGTGGAGACCAGCCCGACCCGCGGCCGTCGCCGCACCGTCAAGGCGGCGAAACCGAGCGACGCCGCCAGCCCCAGGTCCGAGGGCCGCAGGACCCGACCGCAGGCGACGGCCGTGCCGCCGCGGGCGAGGTCCTCGCCGGCGCGGCGCCGGTTCTCGCCGGGCCGCACCGCATCGGCCGGCACCTCCACCCACGACCCACCGCCCTCCTCCAGCACACGGGCCAGTTCCTGGGGCACCACGGTGTCGAGCCCCGGTGGCATCACCGCGCCGGTCATCACGCGCACGGCGTGCCAGGGCGGCACGGCGGCCGCGTGCGCCGCACCGGCGTAGGCCGTGCCGGCCACGCGCAGGCGCAGCGGCCCCAAGGCGCCTGCGAGCAGGGCGCCGTCGAAGGCATAGCCGTCCATCGCCGAGTTGTGGTGCGGCGGCACGTCCATCGGCGAGACGAGGTCTGTCGCCAGCACGCGGCCGAGCGCGTGCGCGAGCGCCACCGTCTCGATGCCATCCACCGGCCGCACCGCGGCAAGGATGGCCTCCCGCGCCTGCGCCACGCTCAGGTGGCGGTCATGGGTCATCAGCGGGGAAGGACCAAGGAGAGACATCTGGAGATGTGCAGGAGAGAGGAGCCAGGCAGGAATTGTCCGCCGGCCGTGCGGCCGGCCCGCCGAGGCAAGCGCGCACCGGAGCCGAAGCGCCCGTCAGCGCGCTGCGCGCACAGGCTGGTTGTCCGTACCTGCCAGCGCGCGCACCAGCTGCTCCAGGCTCTCCAGGTTGTGCACCGGCAGGAAGGCGTCCACGTGCGGCAGCATCGCGCGCACGCCGGCGGCGCGCGGCTCGAAGCCGTGGTAGCGCAGCAGCGGGTTCAGCCACAGCAGGCGGTGGCAACTCTTGTGCAGGCGGTCCATCTCGAAGCCCAGCTCCGCGCTCGCGCCGACCTCCAGCCCGTCGCTGACCAGCAGCAGCGTCGCGCGGCTGCCGAGCACGCGCCGCGCCCAGCGGCGGTTGAACTCGTGCAGGCACTCGCTGATGCGGGTGCCGCCCGACCAGTCCTTCACGCCCGCGGTCGTGCGCGCGACGGCGACGTCGGGGTCGCGCTGGCGCAGCCAGGGCGTGATGCGCGTCAGCCGGGTGCCGAAGACGAAGCTCTCCACCCGCGGCGGCGTGCCGGCCGTGCCCTGGCCCAGCAGGTGCGCGAAGTGCAGCAGCATGCGCGAGTAGCGCGACATCGAGCCCGAGATGTCGGCCAGGATCACCAGCGGCGGCACCACCTTGCGCGGAGCAGCGTAGCGCAGCGGAATCACATCCCCGCCGGTGCGCGCCGCCGCGCGCAGACTCGCGCGCAGGTCGGGCCGCCCGGGCCGCGTCGACGGCGCGAGCCGGCGCGTGGGCTGCGGCGGGAAGGCCACGCGCAGGCGCGCGAGCTGGCGCAGCGCGGCGCGGAACTCGGCGCTCGTCATGGTCTCGAAGTCGGCCTTCTGCAGCCGCTCCGAGGCGCTTGCGGTCAGCGTGGCCTCGATCTCCAGTTGCTCGGGCGGCGGCGCGCGCGAGGGCGCCTCGCGCTGCGAGGGGAACATCGCGTCGGCCAGGCGCCGGTTCTCCTTGACCGGCGGCGGCGTGCGCGTGTTCACGCGCGGCAGCAGCAGCGCGCGCATGCGCCCGGCCAGGTCGGGATCGCGCCAGAACAGCGTGAAGGCCTGGTCGAACAGCTCCTGGTGCTCGTGGCGGTCGAGCAGGCAGGCGCACAGCGTGGCGTGGAAGTCGGCACGCGACTCCAGGCCCGCCACCTGCAGCGCCTGCAGCGCGAGCTGCACCCGGTCGCTGCCCACCGGCAGCCCGGCGTGGCGCAGCACACGCGCGAAGTGCATCACGTTCTCGGCCAGGCGGTGCGAGCGCCCGCCGGCCAGGGCGGACCAGCCCGCGGGGCCGCCCCCGGCGCCGAGGCCGGGGCCCGCGCCCAGGTCCAGGGCCGGCAGACCCGGCCGGCCCGCGGCCCCGGGGCGCGGCGTCGGGCCCGGCGCCTCAGACACCCGCGTCGGCCTCGGCGCGGACCTGGTCGAGCAGGCGCATCACCTCGTCGCCCTCGACGCGCGCGATGTCGTCCTGGTACTTCAGCAGCAGCCCGAGCGTGCTCTGCACCACCTCGGGGTCGAGCACGATGGCGTTGAGCTCCATCAGCGCGCGCGTCCACTCGATCGTCTCGGCCACGCCCGGCAGCTTGTACAGCTCCACCCCGCGCAGGCGCTGCACGAAGGCGACGATCTGCGCCGTCAGCGCCTGCGGCGCCCAGGGCACGCGCCGGCGCAGGATCTCGGCCTCGCGCGCCGCGTCCGGGAAGCCCACCCAGTGATAGAGGCAGCGCCGCTTGACCGCGTCGTGGATCTCGCGCGTGCGGTTGCTGGTCAGCACGACGATGGGCGGCTGCTTCGCGCGCACAGTGCCGTACTCGGGGATGGTGATCTGCCAGTCCGACAGCACCTCGAGCAGGAAGGCCTCGAAGGGCTCGTCGGCGCGGTCGAGCTCGTCGATCAGCAGCACCGGCGCCACCGCGCGCGCCGGGTCGATGGCGTCGAGCAGCGCGCGCTTGATCAGGAAGCGCTCGCTGAAGAGTTCGGTGGCGAGCGCGGCGCGGCCGGCGCCCGGCGCCGCGTCGGCGAGCCGGATCTCGAGCATCTGGCGCGCGTAGTTCCACTCGTAGGCCGCGCCCGCGAGGTCCAGCCCCTCGTAGCACTGCAGCCGGATCAGCGGCCGCCCGAGCATCGCCGCCACCGTGCGCGCGATCTCCGTCTTGCCGGTGCCCGGCTCACCCTCGAGGAACAGCGGCCGCTGCAGCCGCAGGGCCAGGTGCACCACGGTGGCCAGTCGGCGGTCGGCCACGTAGTCCTGCGCCAGCAGGCGCGCGGTGGTGTCTTCGATCGAGGTGGGGAGGTCGGCGTCCATGGCGGCAGTATGCCGCCTCCCCGGGCGTTCAGCCCACCGCCCGCGCCGCCAGCACCGGGATCAGCGCGGCGCGGTACTCGGCCGAGCCGTGCAGGTCGCCGTTGAGGCCGTCGGCGCTGACGCTGGCGCCGGCCAGCGCGGCGGCCGACCAGTTCGCGGCCAGGCGCTCTTCCAGCGCCTTGGCGCGGAAGACGCAGGGCCCGGCGCCGGTGACGGCCACGCGCACGCCCTGCGGCCCCTTGCTGACGAAGACGCCGACGATGGAGAAGCGCGAGGCCGGCTGCTTGAACTTCTGCCAGCCCGCCGCCTGCGGCACCGGGAAGCTGACCGCGGTGATGACCTCGTCCTCTTCCAGCGCGGTGCCGTACAGGCCGGTGAAGAAGTCGTCGCCGGCGATGCTGCGGCGGTCGGTGTGCACCGTGGCGCCCAGGCCCAGCACGGCGGCGGGGTAGCAGGCCGCCGGATCGGCGTTGGCCAGGCTGCCGCCAATGGTGCCGCGGTTGCGCACCTGACGGTCGCCGATGTTGCCGGCCAGCGCGGCCAGCGCGGGGATGGCCGCGCGCACCTCGGCACTCGCCGCCACGGCGGCGTGAGGGGTCATCGCGCCGATCTTGACGACGCCGCCGGCCACGCTGATGCCGCGCAGGTCGGCCAGGCCCGAAAGGTCGGCCAGCGCGCCGGGGGCCTGCAGGCCGAGCTTCATCGCGGCCAGCAGGCTCTGCCCGCCGGCCACCAGCTTGGCGCCGGCCGCGGCAGCGGCGCGCGCGTCGGCCAGGCTCGAGGGGGTGCTGTAGTCAAAGGCTTGCATGGAGGGATCTCCTTCTTGTTCTGCCCGGGATCAGGCGGCCTGACGAGCGGCCTGCCAGACGGTGAACGGGGTCGCGGGCATCGGCACGTCCTTGACGCCCAGCGCGTTGCAGATGGCGTTGATCACCGCCGGCGGCGAGCCGATCGCACCCGCCTCGCCGCAGCCCTTGACGCCCAGCGGGTTGTGCGTGCACGGCGTGCCATGCGAGGAGTCGACGACGAAGCTCGGCACGTCGTCGGCACGCGGCATCGCGTAGTCCATGTAGCTGCCGGTCAGCAGCTGGCCGCTGGCCTCGTCGTAGACGCCGTGCTCGAGCAGCGCCTGCCCGATGCCCTGCGCCAGCCCGCCGTGCACCTGGCCCTCGACGATCATCGGGTTGATGACGTTGCCGAAGTCGTCGCAGGCGGTGAAGCGGTCCACCCGGGTGTGGCCCGTGGCGGGGTCGATCTCGACCTCGCAGATGTAGGTGCCCGCCGGGTAGGTGAAGTTGCTCGGGTCGTAGAAGGCGTTCTCGTTCAGGCCGGGCTCGAGCTTGTCGTGCGGGAAGTTGTGCGGCACGTAGGCGGTGAGCGAGACGCTGGCAAAGGGCACGGCCTTGTCGGTGCCGGCGACCTTGAACTGCCCGCCCTCGAAGATCACGTCCGTGTCGGCGGCCTCCATCAGGTGCGCGGCAATCTTGCGCCCCTTGGCGATGATCTTGTCCAGCGCCTTGACGATGGCCGTGCCGCCCACCGCGATCGAGCGGCTGCCGTAGGTGCCCATGCCGAACAGCACCTTGCCGGTGTCGCCGTGCTGGATGTCGATGTCCTCCATCGGGATGCCCAGCTTGTCGGCCACGACCTGCGCGAAGGTGGTCTCGTGGCCCTGGCCGTGGCTGTGGCTGCCGGTGTAGACGGTGACCTTGCCCGTGGGGTGCACGCGCACCTCGCCGGCCTCGAACAGGCCCGCGCGCGCGCCCAGCGCACCCGCCACCGACGACGGCGCGATGCCGCAGGCCTCGATGTAACAGGCGTAGCCGATGCCGCGCTTCAGGCCCTTGGCCGCGCTGGCGGCCTTGCGCGCCGCGAAGCCGGCGACGTCGGCGAGCTCGATGCCGCGCGTGAGCGTGGCGTTGTAGTCGCCGATGTCATAGGTCAGCCCCACCGGCGTGGCGTAGGGGAACTCGGTGATGAAGTTGCGGCGGCGGATCTCGGCCGGGTCGAGGCCCATCTCGGTGGCCGCCGTCTCGACGATGCGCTCGAGCAGGTAGGTAGCCTCGGGCCGGCCGGCGCCGCGGTAGGCGTCCACCGGGGCGGTGTTGGTGAACACGGCCTTGACCTCGCACCAGATCTTGGGCGTCTTGTACTGGCCGGCCAGCAGCGTGGCGTGCAGGATGGTGGGGATGCAGCTCGCGAAGGTGGACAGGTAGGCGCCCATGTTCGCGGTGGTGATGGCGCGCAGGCCGAGGAAGTGGCCGTCCTTGTCGAGCGCGAGCTCGGCCACGCTCGCGTGGTCGCGGCCGTGCGCGTCGGACAGGAAGCTCTCGCTGCGCTCGGCCGCCCACTTGATCGGGCGCTTGAGCTGCTTGCTCGCCCAGACCATCGCGGTCTCTTCGCCGTAGAGGTAGATCTTGCTGCCGAAGCCGCCGCCCACGTCGGGCGCGACGACGCGCATCTTGTGCTCGGGAATGCCGAGCACGAAGGCGCACATCAGGAGGCGCTCGACGTGCGGGTTCTGGTTGGCCACGTACAGCGTGTAGCTGTCGTCGTGCGCGCTGTAGCTGGCGTTGGCCGCGCGCGGCTCGATCGCGTTCGGGATCAGGCGGTTGTTGCGGAACTTCAGCGTCGTGATGTGCGCGGCCTGCGCGAAGGCGGCCTCGGTGCCAGCCTTGTCACCGATGCCCCAGTGGTAGCACTGGTTGTCGGGCGCCTCGTCATGCACTGCGCTGCCGGCGCCGAAGGCGCGGGCGGTGTCCACCACCGGGGTCAGCACCTCGTAGTCGACGTCGATCAGCGCCGCGGCGGCACGGGCCTGCTCGACCGTCTCGGCCACGACCATGGCAACGCGGTCGCCGACGTAGCGCACCTTGCCGTCGGCCAGCACCGGGTGCTTGGGCTCCTTCATCGGCGTGCCGTCCAGGCTGTTGATCAGCCAGCCGCAGGGCAGGCCGCCGACGGCCTTGAAGTGCTCGCCGGTGAAGATGCCCACCGCACCGGGGGCCTTGGCGGCGGCCGTGGTGTCGAGCGACTTGATGCGTGCGTGCGCGTGCGGCGAGCGCAGGAAGGCGGCGTACGTCTGCCCGGGCAGCGTGATGTCGTCGGTGTACTGGCCCTGACCGGTCAGGAAGCGGGCGTCCTCGCGCCGCTCGACCGACTGGCCGACAAAGCCTTGGCGTGCGTTCATGGGGTACTACTCCTGGTGAACCTGTGGAATTCGGGTTGGATGGGGCTCAGGCCTGGGCGGCCATCGCGGCGGCGCCCTGCCGGACCGCCTTGACGATGTTGTGGTAACCCGTGCAGCGGCAGATGTTGCCCTCGAGGCCCTCGCGCACCTGGGCCTCGCCGTGACAGCCGTGGTGCTGGACCAGGTCGACCGCGCTCATCACCATGCCGGGGGTGCAGAAACCGCACTGCAGGCCGTGGCAGGCGCGGAAGGCGGCCTGCATCGGGTGCAGCGTGCCGTCGGCGGCGGCCAGGCCCTCGATCGTCGTCACCGCCTTGCCGGCGGCCTGCGCTGCGAGCATGTTGCAGCTCTTGATGGCGCGGCCGTCGACATGCACGGTGCAGGCGCCGCACTGCGCGGTGTCGCAGCCGACGTGGGTGCCCGTGAGGCGCAGGTTCTCGCGGATGAACTCGGACAGCAGCGTCTGCGGCGCGACATCGCGCGTGACGCTGGCGCCGTTGACCGTCAAGGTGATCGTCGTCATGGGAAGTCTCTCCTGTCTGTGGCGCCGGCAGCCCCCTGCCGCCGCGCGCCGGCTCGGTCTCGACCCTGGATGCTAGGCCCGCCGCAAACCCGACAGACCCCCGGCAAACCCTTACCGGTGGATACAACTGCGGGACGCGCGGCGGGGCCACGCGGGCCCCGGCGCCCTTGACGCGCGGCAAGCCCGCGCCCGCCCCACGCCGCGCGCGGCGCCGCCGAACGGCTAAGCTTGCGCATCATGGACAACATCGACCTGCAGATCCTGCGCCAGGTCACGGCTTGGCGCGATGCCGGGCACCGCGTGGCGCTGGGCACCATCACCCGCACCTGGGGCTCGGCGCCACGCCCGCCGGGCTCGGCCGTGGCCATCCGCGACGACGGCCTGGTGGCCGGCAGCGTCTCGGGCGGCTGCATCGAGGACGACCTGATCGACAAGGCGAAGTCGGGCGCACTGGCCACCGGGCGGCCGCAGGTGGTGCGCTACGGCATCGACGCCGACGCCGCGCACCGCTTCGGCCTGCCCTGCGGCGGGCTGATCGAGCTCGTGCTCGAGCCGGTGGAGCCGCGCACCCGCCTCCCCGAGCTGCTGCAGCGCCTGGAGCGCGGCGAACGCGTGCGCCGGCGCCTGGAGCTCGCCAGCGGCGAGGTCGAGCTCGAGCCCGGGCACGCCGCCGACGAGCTGGACCTCAGCGCCACCCACCTCGTCACCCACCACGGCCCGAGCTGGCGCCTGCTGCTGATCGGCGCCGGCCAGCTCACGCAGTACCTGGCGCCCATGGCCGCCGCGCTGGGCTACGAGGTGCTGGTGTGCGACCCGCGCGAGGAGTACACCACCGGCTTCGCGGCGGAGAAGGCGCGCCTCGTGCCCGGCATGCCCGACGACGCCGTGCGCGAACTGCGCCCGGACGGGCACACCGCCGTCATCGCGCTCACGCACGACCCCAAGCTCGACGACCTGGCGCTGATGGAGGCGCTGGGCTCCGAGGCCTTCTACGTCGGCGCCATCGGCTCGCGGGCCAACCAGGCCAAGCGCAAGCAACGCCTGGGCGAGCACTTCGGCCTCGCGCCCGAGACGCTGGCGCGCCTGCACGGCCCGGTGGGCCTGAAGAATGGCGCGCGCACGCCGCCGGAGATCGCGGTCAGCATCCTGGCCGAACTCACCGCCGTGCGCTACGGCTACCGCGTGCCCGAGCCGGTGCCCGTCTCGCCGCAGGCCATGGTGGCCGCCGGTTGCGTGGCCTGAGAGGCTGAGGCATAAAAAGTCTCTGAAGGGAAGACATCTTCTCCCATAATTGTCTTCCGAAGGGAGACAATTGATGGACGTCTCGACACTGTTCGAGTCCCTGATCGCCGATTTTCACGAGCGCTCCTTCCCGACGGCGACGCGACGTGACGCCGCACCGCCCGGGCTGCCCGGCAAGATCGACGTGCTGATCGGCATGCGCCGATCGGGCAAGAGCTGGCGCATGGCGCAGGCCATGGCCGACCTGGTCGCCGCGGGCGTGCCCAAGACCCGGCTGCTGCACGTCAACTTCGACGACGAGCGCCTGCGCGCCCTGCAGACCGCCGACCTGCAGCGCCTGCCGGAGGCCTTCTTCCGGCTCCACCCAGGCCACAAGCACGCGCGCTGCCACTTCTTCCTGGACGAGATCCAGAACGTGCCCGGCTGGGACGCCTTCGTGCGCCGCCTGCTCGACACCGAGAACGTGCAGCTCATGCTGACCGGCTCGTCGGCGCGCCTGCTCAGTCGCGAGATCGCCAGCACCTTGCGGGGCCGCTCGCTTGCCACCGAGATCTTCCCGTTCAGCTTCGCCGAAGCGCTGCGCCACCAGGGGGCCGACGACAGCCCGGCCGAGACCGCCGGCGCCGCGCGGCGGGCCCTGCTGTCGAACGCGCTGCGCGGCTACCTGGGCGCCGGCGGCTTTCCCGAAGTGCAGGGCCTGCCGGCGCACCTGCGCGTGGCCGTCCTGCAGGAATACGTCGATGTCGTGATCCTGCGCGACGTGGTCGAGCGCCACGGCGTGAGCAACGTGACGGCGCTGCGCCACCTCATCCGGCGCCTGCTCGGCGCCCCGGCCACAGCCTTCAGCGTGCACCGCTTCCACAACGACCTGCAGGCGCGCGGCGTGGCCTGCGGCAAGAACGCGCTGCACGAGATGCTGGCCCACCTGGAGGACGCCTACCTCGTGCAGGCCGTGGACATCGACACCCGCTCCGAGCGGCAGCGCCAGGTCAACCCGCGCAAGGTCTACCCCATCGACACCGGGCTCGCGCAGGCCTTTCGCGCCGGCCCCGACGCCGACCGCGGACGCCTGCTCGAAACCCTGGTTTGCCTGGACCTGCGGCGGCGCGGCTGCGAGATCGCCTGGCTCCGCACCGCCGAAGGCTACGAGATCGACTTCGTCGCCCGGCCGGCCGAGGGCCCGCCGCTGCTGGTGCAGGCCTGCGAATCGCTGGCCGACCCGGCCACCCGCGAGCGCGAGCTGCGCGCGCTGCGCGCGGCCATGCGCGAACGCGGCGTCGCCGCCGGCACCATCGTCACGCTGGACGAAGACGAACGGATCGAAAGCGACGAAGGCACGGTCCGCGTCGAGCCAGCCTGGCGCTGGCTGCTGCGGCGCTGAGAGGCTACAGCATCCGCCCCAACCGCTCCAGGATCAGCACGGCGAAGAAGCCGAGCATCGCCAGCACCGTCCACTTGACGATCACCAGCCCGCGGCGGCGCCAGGCGAGGCTGCCCGTGGCGAGGTACATCGCGAAGCACAGCAGCCCCGCCAGAAGCAGCAGGCCGAAGACGAGACGGAAGATGAGCATGGGCCGTGCGGCAGCGCGCGCCGCTACCAGGCCGGCGCCAGCGCCGCCAGCCCCGCCGGCGCCCGGGCCTCGTCCTCGAAGGTGACGATGTCCCAGGCCGTGGCGTCGGCGAGCAGCGCGCGCAGCAGGCGGTTGTTCAGCGCATGCCCGCTGCGGTAGGCCACGTAGTGCGCCAGCAGCGGCCGGCCCAGGATGTGCAGGTCGCCGATGGCATCCAGGATCTTGTGCTTGGCGAACTCGTCGTCGTAGCGCAGGCCATCGGCGTTGAGCACGCGGTAGTCGTCGACGACGATGACGTTGTCCAGGCTGCCGCCCAGGCCCAGGCCGCGCGCTCGCAGCGTCTCCACATCCTTGGTGAAGCCAAAGGTGCGGGCGCGCGCGATGTCGGCCTTGTAACGCCCCGAGCCCATGTCGAAGCTCACGCGCTGGCCGGTGGCGTCCAGCGCGGGGTGGCCGAAGTCGATCTCGAAACTGAGCTTGTAGCCGTGGTGCGGCTCCAGGCGCGCCCACTTCAGCGCCGCGCCCTCACCCTCGCGCACCTCGACCGCGCGGCGCACGCGCAGGAAGCGCTTGGGCGCGGCCTGCACCTCGATTCCCGCGCTCTGCAGCAGGTAGACGAAGGCGGCGGCCGAGCCGTCGAGGATGGGCACCTCCTCGCCGTCGATGTCGATCACCAGGTTGTCCAGCCCGAGCCCGGCGCAGGCCGACATCAGGTGCTCGATCGTCTGCACCTTCGGCCCGCCGGGGTCGCCTCCCGGGCTGACGGTGGAGGCCATGCGCGTGTCGCACACGGCCTGCGCGTCGATGCGGATGTCCGCCGGCTCGGGCAAGTCGACGCGGCGGAAGGTGGTACCCGCATCCGGCGCAGCCGGCCGCAGCGTCAGTTCGACCTTCTGGCCGCTGTGCACGCCCACGCCGACGGCATGGACGACGGATTTGAGGGTGCGCTGACAGACCATGGAACCGGATTGTCGGTCATCGCCAAGGCCCCGCATCAGCGCTCCGGTCGCATTCTTCCAGCTTGTGACCGAGCTGTCGAAAAGTCAAGGTCCGTACATGAACCAAGAAACGTGACAAGGGTCCCGATGGGCACGCAAGCCCTGGGAGAGGCCCTCGATCTGCCAAACGCTGGGCAGCGTTTTCCCCTTGAGCAAGCGCAAGGCCTGCCGATATAGTTGAACGTAGACCCCATTCTCGACACGACTACAGGGGCGGGCCACTCACCAGCGGCCAGGTAGTCGGTGCCCACCGCCCCGGCGCACTGTCGCCGGGGCGGGTCCCTCGAGGTCCACGCCATGCCCGCCTACACCGGAACCCTGACCGCCGCCCAGGTCAACGCCCTGTTCCAGGGCTTCACTGTGCTGGCGCAGCGCGTCTCCGAGGCGTCGAACGCGGCCGAGCTGCCGGCCACGGGCGGCAGTGTGTCGACGCTGGTGCCCAACGCCATGCTGGCCGAATTGGTGGGTCTGCAGCAGCCGCTGGCCACGCTCACCGATGCCGGGCAGACGCTGCTGGAGGGGCTGGCGCAGCCGCTGCAGGCGCTGGCGGTCAGCGCGGCGCAGACCGCAGCCCAGGTGGAGGCGCTGATCGAGAGCGCCATTGCCACCGCCGGCGCCTTCGACCCGGCCGCCGTCGCCCACAGCCTGGAGACCATGGCCGACGGCCACCAGGTCGTGTGGTTCGAGATCCCGCTGGCGGCCAGCACCACGCTGGTGGACTACACGCTCGACGTCGGCCAGAGCCCGT
The DNA here is from genome assembly GCA_044375195.1 of Rubrivivax sp. Taxonomy (GTDB): domain Bacteria; phylum Pseudomonadota; class Gammaproteobacteria; order Burkholderiales; family Burkholderiaceae_C; genus Rubrivivax. The sequence continues at coordinate 14,469 of JBILNB010000059.1, forward strand.
CGGAAGACCCCGCCGCCCCCTCGCTCGCGGACCAGGGCCTGCGCCTGGGCGCGCTCGAGGTGGACGTGGAGGCCGGCGTCTCCGGCACGCTGCGCGTGGGTGTCGATCTCACGCCCGGGCTCGCGCCCGACCAGGCGGTCGTCTTCGACATCGAGGGCCTGCGCGTCTGCGCCGAGGCTGACGCCACCGTCGCGGGCGTGCAGGCGAGCTTCGGCGTGGTCGACCTCGGCCCCGCCGACGTGGCCGTCGCGCTGGACCTGTGCGTCGAGCTCGACCTGATCGAGGGCGCGGGCGGCTACCTGCCGCTGGGCACGCTGAACAGCCTGGCCGTCGACGAGCTCTTCTCCTTCGGCCTGCCGCATGGCGGGGACCTCGTTCCTGATCTGTCGGTCGACATCCCGTTCACCCTGGGCATCGGCGGCTTCAACCTGCCCGTGGGCTCGGCCCTGACGCTGAGCCTGGAGGCGCTGGACGGCTTCGACCTCGGCAGCCTGGACTTCGACTTCCCGGAGCTCACGGTCGGCGGCACGGCCTTCGACTTCGCCCAGCTCGGCGAAATCAGCCTGGACGACCTGGGCGCCTGGCTCGGCGGCGTCGGCGACTGGCTGCCGCAGTTCGGCGAGGGCTTCACGCTGCCGCTGGTCGACCTGGACCTGGGCGCGGTGCTGGACCTGGGCGCCGGCTGGGCCGACCTGCTCGACGACCTGCGCGACGAGCACGGCGCCTGGCAGTTCAACGGCATCCTCGACCTGTTCGACCGCATCGCCGGGCACTTCGGCCTGCCGACGACGCCGGCAGACCTTCAGGCCAACTTCGCGCTGACCTGGGACCCGGTGGCCGAGGCGCTGGAATGGACGGTGCCCTTCTCGGCAAGCTTCAGCGAGATGGTGGAATTCGACTCCGCGGGCCTGCTGCCCGCCGACCTGCCGCTGAACATCCAGGCCGAGGCCTCGGCCACGGTGAGCGCGGCGCTGGACTTCAGCATCACCGGCGGCGTGGCGATCAGCTCCTCGGCGCAGGTCGACCCGGTGACCTCGACGACGCTGCTGACCGAGATCAACAGCGGGGTCGGGTTGACGGCGCAGGGGCTGCTGCCGGGCGCCGACCTGCGCTTCACGATGCGCGACGGCACCACCACCGTCAACGTCGACCTGAACCCGATCACGGGCCTGGGCACCACCGCGACGGTGGGCGACCTCCTGGCCGTGCTGAACGCCGCGTCGCCCACGAAGCTGATCGCCGCCGTCAATGAAAGCCGCCTCGTGCTGACCGACCTGACCGTCGGCACCGGCACCTTCAGCGTCGCCTCGGTCTCCGCCACCGTCACCACGACCAGCAGCGCGACCGGCGCCACGATCAACACCGAGTCCACCTCCGTCGCCCCCCTCGTGCTGGGCCTGTGGGGCGTGGCGGCCCAGACCAACGGGTCGGGGCAGCCCCAGATCACCGGCCACTCGCTCGAATCCCTGTCGCTGGCCGATCGCCTGTACATCAAGGAGCAGGACAGCAGCGACCCGCTGCTGTCGGGCACGGTCACGATCGACGCCACGCTCGACGGCGGCGCCGCCATCGGCCCGGTGTCGCTGCAGGTGGTGGAGGGCCAGGCGCACGGGCAGGCGCAGTGGGCGCTCACCCTGAACGACCCGGCCACGGGTGCCGACGATGGCCGCATCTACCTGTCGGAGCTGGCCGACGCCAACCTTGCCGATGTCCTGGACCACGGCTTCACCGTCCCCCCGACGCTGGACGGCATCTTCCAGCTCGCCGTCACGCCCGACGTGCTGAACGCGGGCCTGGGCATCGACCCGGCCGACTACTCGACCGATCCGCTGAATCTGGAGCCAGGCAACCCCGACATCGCGCCCGTCAGCGCCGACGTCCCCTACCTGGACCTGAGCGCGAGCCTGGTCGACGGCCAGTGGAGCTTCTCGGTCGAGCCCAGCATCAAGCTCGAGGAGATCCTCTCCGGCGACTTCGCGGACTTTTCCTGGGACGACCTGCCCGACCTGCTGAACCTTCTGCTGGCCGAGCTGGAAGGCTCGGACCTCTGGAACCTACCCATCCCGCTGGCCGGGGTGACGCTGGGCGACCTGTTCGAGTTCGGGCAGATGGTGGCCGATTTCAGCCTGCCCGACCTGGCGCTCGAACTCGCCGACCTGGGCACCTGGCGCACCGACTTCGCGGCCGACCTCGACGCGGCGCTGCCCGAGCTGCAGGCCCTGGACCTGGCGCTGCCCACGCTCGACCTGGACCTGGCAGGCCGGCTGCAGCAGATCCAGTGGGAGTTCAACAGCATCCACCTCGCCTGGGACGGCCGCAGCGGCGGCGACAGCGACTTCGAACTCGACTTCATGACCCGGCTCGGCGCCTGGTCGGCCCACCTCGCCGTCTTCCTCGGCGACCTCGACCTGGCCTTCGACACCGCGCACCCGGGCGGCAGCGAACTGGCCCTGGACCTGAGCGCGCTGAACCTGACGCTGGACGGCCTGGTCGACTGGCTGGACGACATCCCCTTCGGCCTGGACGGCCTGTCGCAGTTGCTCGAAGGCCTGTTCCTCGAGGCCGACGGCACGACGCCCAAGATCCCCGGCCTGACACTGAACGTCGACATCCCGAGCATCGACTTCGGCACCGCGCCGCGACTGATCTTCGACCTCGCCTTCACGCTCGACCCGGCGACCTTCAGCCACGACATCGACCTCGGTGGCATGGATCTGGGCGGCGGCTCGGTGCTGGACATCACGAGCGGCGGCACGATCTCGCTGGCGCTCGGCGGCAACTTCAGCACGAGCATCGGCTTCGACTTCGGCACGATGACGCCGCTGTTCGACATCGCCGACACCTCGGCAGCGCTGACGCTGGGCATCGTCACAAGCGGCCCGGCGCAACTGGGGGCCTCGCTCGGCGGGCTGGCCGGCGTGTCGATCGGCAAGGTCGACGGTTCGATCAACGACCCCTTCAGCATCACGCTGACCGAGACCGACCCGACCACCGCAGGCTCAGGCTACGACCCCGCCACCGACCCGGCCACCATCACCTTCAACGGCGCCCTGGCCGAAGGCTCGAGGCTCGGCGGCGCGGCCCACTTCCACGCCGACCTGCCGCTGTACGTGGACGCGCTGGGCACGAGCACCGACGTCGGCAACGTGGTCATCACGGCGGATTTCACCGCCAACCCGCTGTCCTTCGACGCCGACATCGACACGAGCAGCATCGACCTCGAGAACCTGTTCTCCATCGGTGACCTGGACCTGAGCGGCTGGCTCGACGGCGCGCTCGCCTTCGTCGACGGCCTGATCATGGTCCTCGAGTCGGACCTGATCGGGGGCCTGCCGGTCATCGCAGACCTCGACCTCGCCGCTGAAGGCGGCTTCCTGAAGGAGTTGCGCGACGTCCTGGTCACGCTGACCGGCCTGGACGAACTCGGCGAGATCTACCTCGCCCTGGACACGGCCTTCGACAGCATCGCCGCCGACCCAGCCCTGGCCGCCGCGCTCTCGGGCAGCTTCACGTTCAGGATCGGCGACATCGCGCTGAACCCGGCGGACATCGGCGTCTCGGGCAGCGCGCACCACGACTACTGGAACACCGACGTCGGCGAGTTGTTCACCGGCGCGGCCTTCAGCGACGAGAACTTCGAGAACCTGGTCATCGAGTTCAACGTCGGCGGCCTGTTCCAGGACACGCTCGACGGCAGCGAGCTCGACCTCGGCCTGGACGACCTGGGTATCGCCATCGACACCACGGGCGGCATCGACCTGGTGGCCGATTTCGCTCTGCGCGTGGGCTTCGGCTACTCGCCCACGGCCGGTTTCTTCCTCAGCGGCGGTCATGATGACGAGGGGTCGGATGAGGACGTCCCCGAGTTGCGTGCAAGCGTCGGCGTCGGCTTCAGCCCCGGCAGCTCGCTCGAGCTCGACATCGGGCCGCTGAACTTCGCGCTCACCGACCTGACCGACGGCGAGATCGTTGCGGGCGACGGCGCAGATGCGGACGAGATCCAAGAGGCCATCGACAACCGCGAACTCCACGCCAAGATTGAGGTCGACCTGGGCAGCGGCATCCTCGCCAGCACCAGCGGCGGCCTGCTGTCGGGCTCCGGGGTCACCGTCACCGCCGAGGCCAAGGCCAGGCTGGACCTGGACCTCGCCTCCAACCTCGGCATCGGCCTGGAGATGAGCACCGGCTACTACGCCGACGACGGCGGCGCGGTCGACCTGGCCTGGAACTCCAACACCGGCCTGAGCATCGGCGACGGGGACTTCCACTTCGAGATCACCGACACCTACATCGACCTCGGCAAGCTGCTCGGGCCGGCCTTCGTCGAGATGGTGCAGCGCATCGACGAGGCCTTCGAGCCGCTGGACCCCATCCTCGACATCCTCACCGGCGAGGTGCCGCTGGTCTCCGACGTCTCCAAGGCCGTGGGCGGCGGGCCGGTCACGGTGCTGGACGCGATCAGCTGGTTCGGCGAGGGCGCGCAGAGCGCGGTGGAGTTCATCCAGTTCCTCGACACGGTGCTGACCGTGACCGACTCGCTGGCCGACTCGGGCAAGTTCTACCTGGGCAGCCTGACGCCGGCATCGTCCAGCGGGCCCTCTGGGCTGGGTTCAGCGCTGGCGGCGCCGGACGCGCATGCCGATGCGCCCTCGCAGCCCGAGGTCAACCCCTCGCAGCAGGCCAGCCTCTTCTCCAACAGCCTCGGCCTGAGCTTCCCGCTGCTGCAAGACCCGGGCACACAGCTCTTCAACTTCCTCTTCGGCGGCGAGGCCGACCTCGTCGTCTGGGACATCCCCGACCTGGCCGCGAGCTTCGACTTCCGCCAGTCCTTCCCGATCTTCCCGCCGCTGTACGTCAGCCTCTTCGGCGGCGTGGAGTTCAACACCAACTTCGACGTCGGCTACGACACCCGCGGCCTGCGCATGGCCATGGAGAGCGGGGACCTGCTGGACCTGCTGAACGGCGTGTACCTGCTGGACGAGGGCCGCGAGGGCTACGAGCTGGGCGCCGACGACCCCGAGATGTCCGTCACCGCCGAGATCGGCGCCGGTGCCGAACTGAACGTCGTCGTCGCCAAGGCCGGCGTGGACGGCGGCGTGCGCGGCACCGTGGGTGCCGACCTGAACGACCCCGACCCCGACGGCAAGGTCTACGTCGACGAGCTCGCCTACAACCTGATGCGCGGGCCGCAGTGCATCTTCGACCTGGAAGGCTCGCTCAGCCTCTTCCTCGAGGCCTACATCAAGGTCGGCCTCGACACGCCTTTCGGCTTCGTCACGCTGTTCAGCGAGCGCTTCAAGCTCGCCGAGGCCACCCTCCTCGACTGGAGCATGGTGGTCTGCCCGCCGGTGGAGCCGGACCTGGCCGAGCTCGCCAGCGGCACCCTCACGCTCAACATGGGCAGCCGCGCCGGCCTGGTGGTGCCGGGCGAGACGGAGGACGGCGACGAGGTCTTCACCGTCGACTACGTGGCTGAACGCCTCGATGACAACGGTGCCGTCATCGCGACCAACCAGATCCGCGTCACCGCCTACAACTTCGAGGAGTACTTCGCCGCCGGCTCGGTGACGAAGATCGTCTTCGACGCAGGTATCGGCAATGACACGGTGCTGATCGCGCCCGGGGTGAACAAGGCCGTCGAGGGCCGCGGCGGCGACGGCAACGACAATCTCGTCGGCGGCTCGGGCACGAACAAGCTCTGGGGCGACGCCGGCAGCGACGTGCTCGCCGGCCGCGCCGCCGCCGACACGCTGGACGGCGGCGACGGCGACGACTTCCTCTACGGCTACGGCGGCGCCGACTCCCTCGTCGGCGGGGCCGGCGACGACGAGCTCTTCGGCGAGGACGACGTCGGCGACCTTGTCGACTTCATCGCTGCCAACCCCGACTACAACGCCGGTACCGCGGGCAACGACACGATCTGGGGCGGAGACTCGGTGCCGAGCAGCACCGCTGACGGCGACGACCGCATCGTCGCCGGCTCGGGCAACGACAGCGTGGACGCCGGCACCGGCGACGACGCCGTCTCCGCCGGCGCCGGCAACGACACGGTGCAGGGCGGCGAAGGCAACGACCAGGTCCTGGGCGGCGACGGCAACGACAAGCTCTGGGGCGACGACTCCGCGGGTCTCGTCGACGGCGGCTCGGCCGACACCCATGCCGACAAGATCGAGGGCGGCGCCGGCTACAACGAGATCGACGGCGGCACCGGTGACGACCTGCTCTACGCGGTCGACGAGGACCAGCTCGCCGCGGCGCCGCAGCCCACGCTCGTGGGCGGCTGGGCCTCCAAGGTCTGGGGCGGCGACGGCGCCGACATGATCTACGGCACCGCCGGCAAGGACAGCCTGTCCGGCGGCTTCGAGAGCGACTACATCGAGTCCGGCACCGGCAACGACCTGCTGCTCGGCGGCCCGGCCAACGACGCCCTGCTGGCGGGCGGCGGCAACGCCACGATCTACGGTGGCCACGGCAACGACGTCATCGACGGCGGCGACGGCGTCAACTGGATCGAAGGCGGCCCCGGCGACGACCAGATCTACGCCCGCGAGGGCGCGGACACGGTCTACGGCGGCACCACGGCCCGGGGCTACGCCTTCCTGCTGGACGACCTCTCCGGCGATCGCGCCGTCATCGACCCTTTGCACGGCGGCTTCCGCTCCACGCTGGCCGAGGACAGCTGCGGCCCCGAGATCTTCTTCTACCCAGAGGTCTATGACGGCCCGCCCAAGCCCCTGGTCTTCACGCTCTTCAACGATGCGGACCGCGACGGCACGCGCGACAGCGGCGAAGGCCCGCTGCCGGCCGGCACGAACTGGAGCTACTCGCTCTACCAGGTGACGAGCGAGGGCTCGGCGCTGGTGCACGAGGGCACAGCCAGCGGCGGCACGCTGACGCTGCCCGACGCCGGCGTGCCCGGCGGCACCTACCAGCTCGTCGTGCTGCCCGGCGCCGGCACCGAAGCCTGGATGGCGCTGAGCTTCGATGCCCTGGGCACCGAGGTCACGCTCGCCGAGGGCGTGCAGACCGGGCGCGCGGACCTGCCCTGGGTGCCGGTCACCGGCCGCGAGGACGGGGGCAACTCGGACATCCGCGGCCAGGTGGTCACGGTCGACACCAAGGGCGATCGCGAATCAGCGCCCACGCGCGGCGCCGTGGTCTACATCGACGCGGACCAGGACGGCGCCTGGGACGCGGCCACCGAGGACTTCACGCTCACCAACGCCCAGGGTGAATACGTCTTCGTCGGCATGCCCCCGGGCGACTATGTCATCGGCGTGGACGTCGACGGCGTCTGCGCGACGCCCTTCCCGCGCTCGAAAGCCGTCGCGACCGACGGCATCAACGATGCGATCGTCAACTTCGCGCTGGTGCTGAACGCGGCGCCGGTGGTCGCGGAGGTCGAGCTCGGCCTGACCGACAAGCAGACGCAGGCACGGACCTGGCGTCCGGTGGACGACGGCAACGAGCAGATGAACCCGATCGTGCCGCAGAACCCGGTGACGCACATCGCGATCGACCTCTGCGGCGACCTGGTCTTCAGCGAGAAGGACAGGCCGACCCCCGAGGCCCTGCTGACCGTCGATGGCCGCCCCCTCGCCCTGAGCCTGGCGGCCTTCTCCGACACGACCGACCACACCCGCTTCGAGTTCCTGATACCCAACGCCACCGACGGCTTGCCTCCCGGGCTGTACACGCTCCAGCTGAAGTCCGGTTCGGTCAAGGACGCGCAGGGCGACGCGCTCGACGGCGACTGGGTCTACCCGCAGGCCTATGCCTCGGGCGACGGCACGCCGGGCGGCGACTTCGTCTTCAGCTTCAAGATCGGCTCGGCCGACGGCGGCGCGATGGCGACGCGGATGATGAGCTTCACCACGGAGACGCCGGGAGACGGCCAGTCCTTGGCCTATGCGATGGCGGCCACGACGCCTGCGTCGACCGTGACCGTGGGCGACAGCCGCACCGTGCTGCAAGGCGCCGTGTGGATGCACGACGGCCGCAGCAGCGACCCGGCCCAGGGCGTCACCGAGGCCGGCCTGCCCGGCCAGGGCATCGAAGTGCGCAGCGAGCGCGGCGACCTCGTCTCCCGCCTGACCAGCGGCCCGGTGGACCTGGACGGCGACGGCCGCATCGGCCCGGACGAACAGGGCGGCTTCCGCGTGACCGGCCTGCTGCCGGGCACCTACACCGTGACCCAGGTGCCGTCCGGCGCCTGGGAGCAGGTCGCCGCCGTGACCACCACCCCCGGGCCGGACCGCTGGCTCAGCGTGCTGCACAAGCCGCAGGCGGTGGGGCAGCCGGCGGAATCCCTGCTGTCGGTGATCGAGCAGGTCGGTGCAGGGCCGCAGGTCGTCAAGGACACGCGCCTGGCCGGCGTGCTGGCGCGCGACGTCACCTGGGTCGGCGCCGACCGCGCCGTGCTGGTCGGCCTGGACGCCGCGAGCAACGGCCCGGCGCTGTTCTTCGCGCAGGTGCTGCCCGACAGCTCAGCCAAGATCGTGCGGACCGTGCCGCTGCCCGAGGCGCTGCGCAAGCCCACGCTCGTGGGCGTGGACAGCGTCGGCGACCAGTACCTGCTCGTGACCGCGGCCGACGGCAGCCTGCTGCGCTACGCGCTGGCCGCCGACACCTGGACCGACCTCGGGGACCTGCGGTCCCCGACCGGAGCTACGCTGTACCCGGTAGGGGACATCGCCGTGGTCTCGCCGCAGCAGGCCTGGCTGATCGCGAGCGACACGCCGGTCGATCCGGTCGAGCCTTACCAGGCCAAGCAGCAGTTCCTCGTGCGCCTGGACCCCTTGACAGCCTCCGTCCAGTCGGTGCGACCCATCGGCAACCTGGAACGCACCGCGCCGCTGCTGATCGGCCTGGACGTGGACGAAGGCGGCGCGCTGACCGCGCTGAACCAGCTGGGCGACTTCGTCTCCATCGACGCCGCCAGCGCCACGGTCACTGGCACGCGCGCGGTGGTCGGCCTGCCCCGCAACGCCGGCAGCGCCGGCGGCCTTTCGGTGCTCGACGGCGAGGACCGGACCGAGACGCGCCCGGGCGACGACGGCGTCACCATCACTGTCGGCCAGGACGGCAAGGTGGAGGTGGGCTTCGGCGACCAGCCCACGCGCCATGAATGGCTGGACGGCGACGACACCATAGATGGCGGCTGCGGCACCGATGCCGACCAGCTTCACGGCGACGACTACCTCGGCAGCGACCCGGCCCTGCAACTGCCGTCGAACCTGATCCTGATCGGCGGCAACGACGAGATCCGTGGCCGCGACGGCAACGACACCCTCGACGGCGGCCTGCAGGGCGACGTGCTGCGCGGCGAGGCCGGCAATGACCGCCTCCTCGGCGGCGACACCGAGCCCAACCGCATCGAAGGCGGTGACGGCGACGACAGCATCGACGGTGGGGCTGCGGGCGACCACATCCTCGGCGGCGCCGGCAACGACAGCGTGGCCGCCGGCGGCGGCAACGACTGGGTCTTCGGCGAAGCCGGGCGCGACAGCATCTCCGGCGGGGATGGCCACGACGTGCTGGTGGGCGGCGCCGACGAAGACACCGTCCGCGGTGACGCCGGAGACGACACCCTGGTCGTCGTCAACGGCGACCTCGGGAGCGCCTACACCGCCGTCCCCACCGGCACGGGCGGGGGCAGCTACGACGGCGGGGTCGGCAACGACCAGCTCGTCGCCGTGCGCTCGCACGAGAGCGCGGTGGCCGACATCACGCTCACCGCCGGCAGCGTGCAGCTCGGCAGCGCGCCCGTCGAGACCGTGCTGGGTGTCGAGTCGGCTCTGTTGGCCGGCGGCTCGGCCGGCGACACGATCAGCGCCGCCACCTTCGGCGGCACCACCGTCATCTACGGCCACGGTGGCAACGACACACTGACGGGCAGCGACCAGGCCGACCAGATCTTCGGCGGCGCCGGCAACGACCTGGTGAAGGCGCAAGGCGGCAACGACACCGTCAGGGGTGGTACCGGATCCAACCCACTGCGGGGCGGCACGGGGGATGACCTGTACCTGCTCGACGCCGCCTCCGGAGACCGCGTGACCGAGGCCGCGGGCGAAGGCAACGACACCGTGGACGCCAGCGCCTCGGGCGCCGACAACAGCGTCTCGGCGGGCTCCACGGAGGTCACTGCCTACGCGGGCACCGGCTTCGGCTTCGTACTGCAAGGGGCGGTCGAGCGCCTGGTGCTGGGCGCGGGCGACGACCTCGTCCGCCTGGAGCCTGGGCTGGCATCGGGCCTGGCCGTCGACGCCGGGGCAGGCCAGGACGGGCTGGTCTACGACGGGTGGTCGTCCGGTGTCACGGTCAACCTGGGCGCCGGCAGCGCCACGGGCCTGGCCGGTGCCGTGAACTTCGAGGACGTGCGCGGCGGCGACGGCAACGACAGTCTCGTCGGCAGCAACGCCGACAACCACCTGGAAGGGGGCGTCGGCGACGACACCGTGTCGGGCCTGGGCGGCAATGACCTGATCTACGGTCAGGAAGGCAATGACTCGCTTCTCGGTGGCAGCGGCGACGACCTGCTCGACGCCGGCGGCGGCCTCAACACCATGAAGGGGGGCATGGGCAACGACACCTACGCCTTCCTCGCCAACGCCCAGACCGACCAGGCCAGCGAGTTCGCGGGCGAGGGCAGCGACCACCTGAACTTCGGCTACGTCACGAGCGGCGCGCTGCTGTTCGCGCTGAAGGCCTCGGGCCTGCTCGAGGTCAGCGGCGCCGGCATCACGGTGCAGGCGCAGACGCTGGTGGCCCTGGACAGCGTCACCGGCGGCTCGGGCGCCGACCGCTTCGTCTTCGACGACGGCGCGTCGATCGGCGGCATCCTGGACGGCGGCGGCATCCCGGACTACGGGGTCGATTTCGCCAACACGCTGGACTACGCGGCCTACACCACGCAAGTCATCGTCGACATCAGCAGCGCCGGCCTGCCGGGCGCCGTCGGCACCGCCACGGGCACCCTGGGGGTGAAGAGTCTGATGCACGTCATCGGCGGCAGCGCGGGCGACAGCATGGTCGGAGGCAATTGGGACGCCTGGTTCGAAGGCGGCAACGGCAACGACACCTTGGTGGGTGGGGCCGGCTGGGACCGCTTGTCGGGCGGCAGCGGAGACGACTCGATCACCGGCGGCCAGGGAGAAGACGCTCTGTCCGGCGGCAGCGGCAAGGACCTGCTGCGCGGCGGCGACTCGCGCGACACGCTCGAAGGCGGCAGCGGCAACGACACGCTGTACGGCGACAGCGGCGATGACGCCCTGAACGGGGGCAGCGACCACGACAGCCTCTACGGCGGCATCGGCAACGACACGCTCGTCGGCGACAAGGGCGACGACCTGCTCGACGGCGGTGCCGGCGTGGCTGACGAAGCCCGCTTCGCCGGCCCGCGCAGCGACTACGCCGTCAGTTCGGCCGGCTCGACCCTGTTGATCTCTTCGGCCGCAGAAGGCAACGACAAGGTCACCGGGGTCGAGCTCTTCCGCTTCAGCGACGGCGCCTACACCGCCGCGGCGCTGCTGGCCGCCCCCGGCACCGTCGACGTCGAGGCCACGGTCTATGCCTGGAAGACGCACACGCTGCTGCAGGGCACCACGGTGTTGATGGACAGCGGCGCGCCCGTCACCGCTGACGTCTATGGCGTGGCGGCGCTCGGCCCCACGTCAGCACCCAGCGTGGACTTGAAGGCCAGCCGCGGCGCCACCGCGGCCGACCAGGCCTCGGTCACGCTCGCGGACGCGGTGTCCATCCTGAAGATGATCGCCGGTCTGCCGGTGAACCCGCCGGGCGAGGCGCTCTCGCCCTACCAGTCCATCGCTGCCGATGCCGACGGCAACGGCAGCGTGACGCTGGCCGACGCGCTGGGCGTGCTGCGCCACGCCGTGGGCCTGCCGACGGCGGCCACGCCGAAGTGGGTTTTCGTCGACGAGGCCGACCTCGACATGCCCGCGCGCGCCGGCACCACCCCGGGCACCGTGCCCACGGCGGTCTCCATCCCCGCGGCCGACCACGTGGGCCTGGTCGGCATCCTGCGCGGGGACGTCAACGGCAGCTGGACACCGCCAGCCGGCGCCGAGGACCTGGACGACGCCGAGCCCGGCTACTTCAACGACCTTGCCGCAAGCCTGAACGCCGCCTCCGGGACCAGCGACTTCAACCCATCGCAGTGGGGCGTCTACGGGCCTTGAGACGAGAACATCGCCATGCCTGCACAGGCCCCCACGCCAGGTAACGACTCCCTCCAGGGCACGGACGGCAACGACACGCTACTCGGGTTGGGGGGCAACGACACCCTCATCAGCCTGCAGGGTAACGATACCGTCGATGCCGGCGACGGCGATGACTTCATCAACGGCTTCGGCTTCGACCCGGTCACCGGTGCCTACAGCCTCTATCCGTCCAGCGGCCTGCAGACCCTCAGAGGCGGCGCGGGCAACGACTTCATCGTCGGCGGGGATGACGCCGATAGCGCGGACGGCGGCCCCGACCAGGACACGGTGTTCGGCGGCGGCGGCAACGACACCCTCGACGGCGGCACCGGCGCGGACCTGCTGCGCGGCGAGGCCGGGGACGACCACCTCGCGGGCGCGCACGGTCCCGACACCCTGCACGGCGACGGCGGCCATGACAGTCTGGACGGGGGCGCCGAGGCCGACCTGCTCGAGGGCGGCGACGGCCATGACACCCTGGTCGGCGGCGACGGCGACGACCGCCTGCTCACCGGTGACGGCGACGACCGCGCCGAGGGCGGGGCCGGCGACGACGACATCAACACCGAGCGTGGCAACAACCCGCAGTCGCCCGGCATCTACCCTTCCAGCGGCGCGCAGTCCCTCGAGGGCGGCGCCGGGCAGGACGTGGTGGCGGGCGGCAGCGGGAACGACAGCGTGGACGGCGGCGATGGCCACGACACGCTCTGGGGCCAGGAAGGCGCCGACACGCTGCTGGGCGGCGCGGGCGACGACCTGATCATCACCGACGGCGGCCCTGGCGGTGATGCCGCAGCCGATTCGGTCGACGGCGGCGAGGGCCACGACTCGATCAACGGCCGGTCCACCGACATGGCCACCGGCACCTACAGCTTCTGGGCTTCGTCGGGCGCGCAGACGCTGCGCGGCGGCAGCGGTGACGACTTCATCGTCGGCGGCACCGACGGCGACCTGCTCGACGGCGGCAGCGGTGACGACACCCTGCACGGCCTCGACGGCAACGACACCCTTGTCGGCGGCACCGGTGTGGACCGGCTCGTCGGCGGCGGTGGGGACGACACCTACGTCGTCTCGAGCCCCTACACCGTCATCGAAGACAGCAACGGCGCGGCCGACCACGCCGAGATACACGCGAGCTTCGTCAAGATTCCGAGCACGGTCGAGCAGGTCACCTACCTCGACGGTGCGCGGCCCCTGCCCTACTGGATCGACGCGCTGCTGCCCGACGACGCCGCCGGGCTGTACTTCCGCACCCTGCTCGGCCCGGGCCTGAGCTTCGGCTACACCTTCCCCTCGACGCTGCCCACCTACGACACGCAGCTCGGGCACGGCGACGGCTACGCCCCCTTCACTGCGGCGCAGCAGGCGCGCGCGCTGGAGGCCTTCGCCTACATCGCCTCTGTCACCGCGCTGTCCTTCGTGCCGGTGGCGAGCGCCGACACGCCGAACACTCTTGCACTTGCCCGTAACGCGCAGACCGGCTCGAGCGGCTACGCAACCTATCCGGACAGCCGGCCGACCGGCAGCGACGTCTTCATCGATGTCGACCTCGATCCCGCGGGCGCCTGGCCCGATGGCACCTACGCGGCGCACGTGCTGATCCACGAGATCGGCCACGCGCTGGGGCTGAAGCACCCGTTCAGCACCGCCGAGGACATGGACGATGTGGCCGAGCCGCCCTACCTGCAGGGCAACGAGGACTCGACCGCCTGGACGCGCATGAGCTACACCGTCAGGGCAGAGGACCACAGCCTGCGCCTCACCGCCTTCGACATCGCCGCCCTGCAGTACCTCTACGGCGTCGACGCCGCCGACCGCCCGGGCGACGATCGCCATGTGCTCGACGGCGGCGCCCCAGGCCAGTTCATCTGGGACGGCGCCGGCCGCGACACCCTGGACGCGAGCAGCCTCGCCCAGGGCGCCACGCTCTACCTCGAGCCCGGTTTCTGGGGCCACGTCGGCGCTGCCCCGGCCGCCACGATCTCCAGCCCCGGGCAGTTCACGGTCAACTTCGGCACCGTCCTCGAGGACCTGCTCGGCAGCCCGCACGACGACCGCCTGCACGGCAACGGCGTGGCCAACGGCATCGACGGCGGGGCCGGTCAAGACCGCCTCGAGGGCCAGGCGGGCGACGACACGCTGGCCGGCGGCGCGGGCGCGGATACGCTCGTCGGCGGCGCGGGGGACGACCGGCTCGAAGGCGGCGCCGGCCCCGACGTCGCCGTCTTCACCGGCCTGCGCGCGGACTACGACGTCACGCCCGAGGCCGCCACCGGCGCCGTCGTCGTCACCGACCGCAACCCCGGTCGCGACGGCACCGACACGCTGCGCGCCGTCGAGACCCTGTCCTTCGCCGACGGCGACGTCGCCGCGCCTGCGGCGCCGGCCGGCGCCACGCTGCAGGTCCGCGCCTATGCCTGGAGGACGCACACCCTGCTGCCCGGCGTCGTCGTCGAGCCGGTGCCGGGCGGCGGCGCCGCGCCCACCGCGTCCGCCCCGAGCGGCGCCGACGGCCGCACGCAGCTCGGAGGGCTGCCCGATGGCGTGCTCGCCTTCAGCGCGCGGCGCGAGGTGCCTGCTGCCGAGGCTGCAGCCACCCAGGACGCGGTCAACCTGCAGGACGCGGTCGCGATCCTGAAACTCGTCGCCGGGCAGCCCGTCAACCCGAACGGTCAGGCGCTCTCACCCTACCAGGCGCATGCCGCCGACTTCGACGCCAACGGCACTGTCTCGCTCGCCGACGCGCTGGGCGTGCTGCGGCACGCCGTCGGCCGGCCTGCGCCAGAGCCCGCCTGGATCTTCTTCGACGAGGCCAGCCCCGCGCTGCCGCTGACCCCGCCCACCGCGCCGGGCGCGCCCGCGGCGCTGCAAGCCACCCTGCCCAGCGGCGCGACTCTCGGCCTCGTGGGCGTGCTGCGGGGTGACGTCGACGGCAGCTGGACGCCGCCGGCCGGCGCGGCAGACCTGGACGACATCGCAGGCACCTACTTCCACCCAAGTTCGACACTTTTCCGCCCGCCTGCCCGCTGCCAGCGCCCGCAGCGTGTTACGGATCAGGTAGTTAGCGCTCTGAAGATCTCGATTTCCGAAA
>JBILNB010000116.1:0-8643 GCA_044375195.1 Rubrivivax sp.
CGAGCGGGCTCGCGAACATGAAGGAGACCTGGCCGGCGACGAGGTCCACCACTGCGGGGCCGCCGCCCCTGTAAGGCACGTGCAGCGGCTGGATCCCGGACTGGAGCTGGAACAACTCCACCGCCAGATGTGGCAGGCTGCCGTTGCCCGGCGTGCCATAGGCCAGCGCGCCGGGGGTCTTCTTCGCATGCTCGACGAACTCGGCCAGCGTGCGCCCCGGCACCTTGGCCGGGTTGGTGACCACGACCAACGGGTTGGTGACGAGCAGCGTGACGGGCGTGAAATCGCGCCGGCTGTCGTAGGGCAGCTTCGGGTAGGCGTACTGCGTGATCACGAAGGGCGCGGGCGCGAGCAGCATCGTGTAGCCGTCGGCCGGGGCCTTGGCGACGATGTCGGCACCGATGGTCGTGGCAGCACCCGCCTTGTTGTCCACCACCACCGGCTGGCCCCAGCGCGCGGCCAGCTTCTCGGCCACCATGCGGGCCACCACGTCCGACTGGCCGCCGGGCGCGAAGGGCACGACGAAGCGCACGGGCTTGTTCGGGAAGGCCGGCTGGGCCTGCACCGCTGCGGCGGACAGGGCGAATACGGCACACAGCGTCGTGGCAGCGCGGATGAGCGACTTCATGGGGGTCTCCTCGTGGGCCGTTCAGGGCTGCCGCGCGCCCGGATTGGCGCAGCGGCTCTCTGGTCTGGATTTCAGACCAATTTATCCGCACCCAGCGCCGGTGTCAATGCAAAGTGAACCGAACGCACGCGGCCTGCGCCACGGGCCACCGGAATGCAGCCCCCCTTGCGGCACACTCCCGCGCATGTCGATCCAGCCGATCCGCGCCCCCCGCCTGCACGAGCGCATCGCGCGGGAGATCGCGCAGCTGATCGCCGCCGGCACCTTCAAGCCCGGCACGAGGCTGCCGGCAGAGCGCCAGCTGGCGCAGTCGCTGAAGGTCTCGCGCAGCTCGCTGCGCGAGGCGCTGAGCGCGCTCGAACTGCAGGGCGTGCTGGAGATCCGCCTCGGCTCCGGCGCCTACGTGCGGCGGCGCGCGGCAGGGCCGGCACCTGGCCCGGCCGCGGACGAGACGGCCGAGGGCTGCGCCGCCCCGGCCGGTGCCGCCACCGAAGGCGAGCTCTCCCCCTTCGACGTGCTGCGCGCCAGGCGTATCGTCGAGCCCGAGGCCGCCGCGCTGGCCGCGCGGCGCGCCACGCCGGCGCAGCGCGCCGCGCTCGCGCAGGCCTTCGAGCGCCTGGCCGCCGAGATGCGCGCCGGCGCCGCCCACACCCCCGCCGACCGCGACTTCCACGTCCTGATCGCACGCGCCAGCGGCAACGCCGCGCTGGCCCTCGTCGTCGAGCAGCTCTGGCAGCAGGGCCAGGGCCCGCTCGGCCAGCGCATGGAGGCGCTGTACGTGACGCGCGGCCGCAAGCGCGACAACATCGAGGAACACCGCGCCATCCTCGAGGCCGTCGTCACCGCCCACCCCGCCCGCGCACGCCAGGCCATGCGGCGCCACCTGCTGGCTGCGGAGCGACAGCGGATGCGCACGCTGGGCGAAGCGAGGACGACGCCAGATCCCTGATGGACCCAAGCGGCAGTAGCACAAAAGTGCTACATTGGCCTCGAGTTGCTGGAGACTCCCGTGCCGACCACCACCATCCGCCTCGAGGAAGACCTGAAAGCCAGGCTGACGGCCGCCGCGCACCTGACGGGCAAGTCGCCCCACGCCTTCATCCTCGAGGCCATCGCTCAGCAGGTGGAGCAGGTCGAGATCGACACCGAATTCGATCGGCTGGCCGACGCGCGCTGGGCCCAGGCGCTCGCCAGCGGCCAGACCGTGCCGTGGGACGAGGCCAAGACCTGGCTCGAGGCGAGGGCACGCGGCGAGAAGGTCGCCCGTCCCGTCGCGCGCAGCCGGTCGCGTTGACGTCGACGCCATGCCGCGGATCGCACTGGCGCCGGAGGTACTCGACGACTTCGACCGATTCTTCGAGCATCAGGCCCGGTTCGGCATCGAGGACACGCCGGATCGCCTGGCAGACATCATCTCGGCTCTCGAGGTACTGACGCACAGTCCGCTCATCGGCCGCAAGGCACGGCGCGGCAAGCGGGAGCTGGTGATCGGCCGGGGCTCACGCGGCTACGTGGCGCTGTACCGCCACGTGCCGCAACAGGACGTGGTCCTCGTGCTGGCCTTGCGAAGCCAGCGAGAAGCAGGCTGCAAGCGCAACAGCGGCAGTTCGACCGAATGAACGCCGTGCACGGCTAGAACTCCGCCTCCCCCGCCCCCCCAGGCATGCCCGCGGGCGCCGGCGCCGCGGAGCGCGGCGCGCTCGCGATCACGCAGTCGGTCATCAACACCAGCCCGGCGATGGAGGCGGCGTTCTGCAGCGCCAGGCGCGTGACCTTGGCGGGGTCGATCACGCCCATCGCGAGAAGGTCGCCGTACTCACCGGTGGCAGCGTTGTAGCCCCAGGACGCGGGCGGGGCACCCGTCGGCACGGCCTCCACCCGAGAGACGACCACCGAAGCCTCGAGCCCGGCGTTGGCGACGATGCGGCGCAGCGGCTCCTCCAGCGCGCGGTGCACGATGCGCAGGCCCGAGGCCTCGTCCAGCGTGGCCTCGGCCTCTGGCGCGAGAACGCGCCGCGCGCGCAGCAGCGCCACGCCGCCGCCGGGCACGATGCCCTCCTCCACCGCGGCGCGGGTGGCGTGCAGCGCGTCCTCGACGCGGATCTTGCGCTCCTTCAGCTCGGTCTCGGTCGCGGCGCCGACCTTGACCACCGCCACCCCGCCCGAGAGCTTGGCGATGCGCTGGTCCAGGTGCTCGCGGTCGTAGTCGCTGGTGGCCGCCTCGCGCTCCTTGCGGATCTGCGCCACGCGCTCGGCGATGGCGCCGGCCACGCCGGCGCCGCCGATCAGCGTCGTGTCGTCCTTGCCCACCTCGACGCGCCGCGCGTGCCCCAGGTCGGCCAGCGTCACCTTGGCCAGGCTCAGGCCCACCTCGTCGCTGACGACGGCGCCGCCGCAGAGCACGGCAATGTCCTGCAGCATCGCCTTGCGCCGGTCGCCGAAGCCCGGCGCGCGCACGGCGCAGGTCTTCACGGTGCCGCGCATCGCGTTGATGACCAAGGTGGCGAGGGCGTCGCTGTCGACGTCCTCGGCCACCACGAGCAGCGGCTTGCCCGACTTGACCACCTCCTCCAGCAGCGGCAGCAGCTCCTGCACCGAGGACAGGCGCTTGTCGACAAGCAGGACGGCCGCGTCCTCCAGCACGGCGGTCTGGCGCTCGGCGTTGTTGACGAAATAGGGCGAGAGGAAGCCGCGGTCGAACTGCAGGCCCTCCACCACGGAGAGTTCGCTGACCAGGCCCGACCCGTCCTCGATGGTCACCGCCCCGGCGCGGCCGACCTTGTCGATGGCCTGCGCGAGCAGCTCGCCCACCGAGCGGTCGTTGTTGGCCGAGATCGCGGCCACGTGCGCGATCTCCTGTGAACTCGCGCAGGGCCGGGCCAGGCGCCTGAGCTCCTCCACGACGGCCTGCACCGCACGGTCGATGCCGCGCTTGACCTGCACCGGGTTCATGCCCCCGGCCAGGAAGCGCTGACCCTCCTCGATCATGGCGTGCGCAAGCACGGTGGCGGTGGTCGTGCCGTCGCCCGCCTGCTCGCTGGTGCGGGCGGCGACCTCGCGCAGCAGTTGCGCGCCCATGTTCTCGAACGGGTCCTCGAGCTCGACCGCGCGGGCCACCATCACGCCGGAGTTGACGATCTGCGGCGCGCCGAACTCGCGCTCCAGGATCACCGTGCGCCCGCGCGGGCCGAGCGTCACGCGCACGGCCCGCGCCAGCAGGCTGGCGCCGCGGTGGATGCGCTCGCGCGCGTCGTCGTGGAAGACAAGGTGCTTGGCGGGCATGGGGGCGGGCTCCTCGGCAGCGGGGACGCGCCATCGTCTGGCGCGCGCGCGGCCCGGCGCTTGCGGGTGCGCAGGCCCGCGGCGTTATGCTCACGCCGAGCCTCACAGAACAAGCCGCAGAACATGGCCCCGGAGACGCCCCCCGCGCTGAACGTCCTCGTCCTGATGTCCGACGAGCACAACCCCGGTTTCCTGGGGTGCGCCGGACACCCCTTCATCCACACCCCCCGTCTGGACGCGCTGGCCGCCCAGGGCACACGCTTCACCCAGGCCTACACCTGCAGCCCCATCTGCGTGCCGGCGCGCGCGGCCTTCGCCACCGGGCGCTACGTGCACGAGGTGGGCTTCTGGGACAACGGCGACCCCTACGAGGGCAGCGTGCCGAGCTGGCACCACGTGCTGCGCGCGGCCGGTCACGAGGCCGTGTCGATCGGCAAGCTGCACTTCCGCGGCCTGCCCGGCGACGACCACGGCTGGTCCGAGGAGATCCTGCCGATGCACGTGGTCGACGGCGTGGGCGACATCAAGGGCCTCGTGCGCTCGGACATCCCGGTGCGCAAGGGCGGCGACAAGATGGCAGCCCTGGCCGGGCCGGGCGACTCCACCTACATCCGCTACGACGCGAAGATCGCCGACGCTGCCTGCGACTGGCTGGCCCAGCGCGCGCAGGCCCCGGCGGGCAAGCCCTGGGTGCTCTTCGTCTCGCTCGTCTGCCCGCACTTCCCGCTGACCGCGCCCCCGCGCTGGTACGAGCACTACGCCGCGATGGATCTGCCGCTGCCCAAGCGCTACGCGCCTGCCGCGCGCCCGCGCCACCCCTACACCGACGAGTACGCGCGCGTCGTCGACTACGGCACCCACTTCCGCACCGAGGCCGACGTCAGGCGCGCGGTGGCCGGCTACAGCGGCCTGGTTTCCTACATGGACGAGCAGGTCGGGCGCGTGCTCGACGCGCTGCAGGCCGGTGGGCAGGCCGGCCGCACACTCGTGCTCTACACCAGCGACCACGGCGACAACCTGGGCGCGCGCGGGCTGTGGGGCAAGTCGACGATGTACGAGGAGTCCGCGGGCGTGCCGATGATCCTGCGCGGCCCGGGCGTGCCGGCCGGCCGCGTGGTGGACACGCCGGTCAGCCATGTCGACTGCGCCACGACCATCCTGAGCGCCGCCGGCGCGCCAGGGCTCGACGGCGCGCCCGGCCACGACCTGGCCGATGTCGCGCGCGGCGCGCAGCCGGCGCGGCCGGTGCTGTCGGAGTACCACGCCATCGGCTCGACCGGCGGGGCGACGATGCTGCGCCACGGCCCGTGGAAGTACTGCCATTACGTCGACAAGCCGGCGCAGCTCTTCCACCTGGGGCAGGACCCGCAAGAGCTCGAAGACCGCGCCCACGACCCCGCCTGCGCCCAGGCCCTGGCCGAGTGCCGCGCCCGCCTGCACGAGCTGCTGGACCCGGACGCGGTGGACCGCCGCGCCAAGGCGCGCCAGGCTGAGTTGCTGGCCCGGCACGGCGGGCGCGAAGCCGCACTCGCCCGCGGCGACCTGGGCTACACCCCGGCGCCGGGCACGAAGCCGGCATTCGACTGAGAACCTGGAAGACCACTCTCCCGTCACGAGAAGAGAGAGCCCCCAAGCGCCGCCACCCGACGGTCCGGCGCAACACCCCGAAAGGAGACCGATGATGCAAGTTGACCCGCCCATCCGCCGCCCCGCCGGCACCCTCACCCGTCGCGGCCTGCTGGCCGGCGCCGCCGCCTTGGCGGCTGCAGGCCCCTGGGCAGCGGCTCGCGCCCAGGCCGGCGCCTGGCCGGCCCGGCCGCTGAAGCTGATCGTGCCCTTCATCCCCGGCAGCGCGCCCGACGTGCTGGCGCGCGGCCTGGGCGAGCGGCTGTCGGCCGCCCTCGGGCAGCCGGTGGTGATCGAGAACAGGGCCGGCGCCGGTGGCAACATCGGCCTGGACGCGATCGCCAAGTCGGCCGGGGACGGCTACACCATTGGCCTGGGCACGAGCAGCATGTCGATCAACCCGACGCTGTACCGCAAGGTGCCCTGGGACCCGGTGCAGGACTTCACCCCCGTCCACCTCACCTATGCGATGCCGCACGCGCTGATCGTGCAGGCCGACTCGCCCATCCGAACGGTGGCCGATCTCATGCGCACGCTGCAGGCCGCGCCGGGCAAGCACAACTACGCCTCGGGCGGCAACGGCAGCGGCGCGCATCTGTGCGCCGAGCTGTTCAAGGCCATGGCCAAGGTGGACGCGCTGCACGTGCCCTACCGCGGCGCGCCGGAGATCCTGACGGCGGTGATGGGTGGCTCGGCGCTGTTCGGCTTCCCGACGTTGTCCACGGCCGTGCCGCTGGTCAAGTCGGGCAAGGTGCGCGCCCTCGGCGTGACCGGGCCCCGGCGCAACCCCGCGCTGCCGGACGTGCCCACCGTGGGCGACACGGTGGCGGGCTTCGAGGTCGTGTCCTGGTTCGCCATCGTGGCCCCGGCCCGCCTGCCGGGCGACGTCACCCGCCGGCTCGACCAGGAGTTGCGCCGGATCCTCGCCGACACCGCCTTCCGCGACAAGGTCCAGGCAGACGGGACCGAGGTCGTGGGCCTGGGACACGAGGAGTTCGCCACCTACCTGCGCCAGGACCTGCAGAAGTGGAAGCGGGCCGTGGAGTTGAGCGGCGCGAAGGTGGATTGAGAGCGGGGCCGGCCGGCGCGCCGCACGGGTTCGCACGGGGCCGCGGGCCGCTCTGCGATCGCAGCCTCGGGCCCGCGCCGGTCTTCGGGTGACGATCAGCCCGCCGCGGCGAGCAGGGCCCGCACCTCGTCCCGCCCCGGCGCCCCGAGAACACCGCCGTGGCGCGTGCACTTGATCGCCGCCGCGGCCGCAGCAAAGCGCAGCGCCGCCTCGTCGCCCTGCCCCTCGGCCAGCGCGACGGCCAGGGCGCCGTGGAAGGTGTCTCCCGCGCCCAGGGTGTCCACCACGGTGCCGGCCGACAGCGCCGGCATCGCCCGCACCGGCTGGCCCTGACGGCGCCAGCGCAGGCCGTGCTCGCCGAACGTGACCACCGCCACCTCGGCGCCGCGCGCCAGGGCCTCGTCCAGGCCGGCATCGAGTGCAGCCGTGCCGGGGCGCGTGCCGCCGTCCCCCGCGAACACCGCCATCCCGGGCTGCGAGAACACCGCCCAGCCGGCCCGCACCACCAGGCGCTGCAGCACCTCGCGCGGCGCGGTGTCGCCGTCGAAGACCGAGACCACGCCGCGCGAACGTGCCCACTCGAGCGCCGCCTCGGCCCAGGCCGGGCAGCGCGGGTCGGCGAGCACGGCGCCGGCGCCTTCGAGCCAGGCCAGGTCCAGGGGCGGCGGCCGCTGCAGCGCGTCGCCGTGGTGGCTGACGATCAGGCGCTCGCCGCGCGCGTCCACCAGCACCGCCGAGACCGAGCTCGACGCGCCGGGCACCGTCTGCAGGCCCGCCGCGTCCACCCCCTCGCGCGCGAAATGGGCGCGGAAGGAGGCCACCGCGTCGTCGTCGCCCACCGGGCTGCCGAAGCGCACGGCGGCGCCCAGCCGCGCCGCCGCCACGCAGGCATTGGCCGTCATGCCGCCGACCACGCGCCGCAGCGCCCGCGCCGGCACCTTGACCGGCTCCTGCGGGATGCGCTCGAGCTCGAACACCATGTCCAGCGCCACATGGCCCACGCCGCAGACGCGCACCGCGCTCGCCGGGCCCGTCATGCCCCGCGCTCCCGCAACTGGCGCACCATCTCCAGCAGCCTGGGGCCCACCTCCTCACGGATCCAGGCGCGCGAGGTCTCGCCGCCGGGCGGTTGGGCAAAGGCGCAGTTGAAGACGACGAACTCGCCGTGGGCCGTCGGGCCGTAGGGCACGCCCACCGCCTGGATGCGCTGCACCAGGTCCCCGTCGACGGCGCAGAAGCCCTGGCGTGAGACCTCCAGCAGGGCCTGGCGGATCGGCGCCTCGAAACGGGCCCAGTCCTCGGGCGTCTTGACGCGGATCTCGTTGAGCAGCGCCTCGCGCGTGGCTGCGTCGCAGCCGCCCAGGTAGGCCCGGCCGATGGCCGAGCCGGCGATGGGCAGCGCCAGCCCGGTGTCGGCCAGCGCACCACTGGCGCGCAGTCGGCTGCGGCTGCGGCTGGTCTCGACGAGGACGATGTTCAGGCGGTCGCGCAGCCCCATCGAGACGTCGCCCCCGGTCTCGTCGGCCAGCGCGTTCATCAGCGGGCGCGCCTGCTGGCGCAGCGCGATCGAGGCCATCAGCGGGTAGGTGGCCGAGATCAGCGCCGTGCCGAGCTGGTACTTGCCGTACTTCGGGCTCGGGCGCAGGTAGCCCAGGATCACGAGCGTGTAGGTCAGGCGCGAGATCGTGGGCCGCGGCAGCCCGGTGCGCTCGGCCAGCTCGCCGTTGGACAGCATGGTGTCGGTGGCGCTGAAGCAGCGCAGCAGCTCCAGCCCGCGCGCCAGCGTGGTGGCGAACTGGCGATCGCCCGCGTACTCCTCGTAGCCCAGCGGCACCCGCCGCGGCTGGTTCAGGAAGTAACGTTCGCGCTGCTGGGTGTCCATCGGCTGCGGATGATCGCATATCGAAAACTCCGACGACATATCGAAAAACCCGCTGGTCCAAAGCGCTGGCTCGCCCTATCCTCACGGCCGCAGACCAAGATGCCCCGCGAGCCGGGGCGCATACCAGGCCAGGATGCCGCGCCCCCGCGCGTGGCA
>JBILNB010000061.1:0-28667 GCA_044375195.1 Rubrivivax sp.
GAGAAGTGGACCACGCTGCCCAGCGCGGTGGTGTCCGAGCCGTCGACGTCGGCGAAGTGCAGCAGCTGCAGCGTGAAGGCCGGCGCCGGCGCTCCGGGGGCCTGCGCAGCGGCGCCGAAGCCGCAGGCGGCCAGCGCGAGCGCTGTGGCGGCACGGGCGAAGGCTCGACGCGCTTCGTGGGTCGTCGCGGGGAGGCGGGAGGAGGGGGTTCGGTGGTTCATCGTGGTCGCTTCCTGGAGTCGGACACCGGTCTGCGGGTTCTCGCGCAAGTGCTGGAGCCGGGCCTCGGCGCGCGCGGCCGCTGCAGACGTCCACGAAACCTGGCATCGGGTGCCTGGGATGCGGGTGGTTCGCAGCGGCGGCGGGAAATCAGTGAATACCCTTATTTTCCGCGCGCCGCCGTGGATCGCCGATTATGTCCGCGGGCTGTCTGCATTCTCGGTTCTCGAGCGGCGGCGGCGCTGTTGTCCCACCTCCTCCAACCCGTACACCCGAAGTCATCCCATGAAAAAACTGATCATCGCCGCGGCCCTGGCCGCCTCTGCCTTTGCCGCGCAGGCCAAGGACATCGTCGACGTCGCCGTCGGCGCTGGCAATTTCAAGACCCTGGTCGCGGCCGTGCAGGCCGCCGGCCTGGTCGACACGCTGAAGAGCCCGGGCCCGTTCACGGTCTTTGCGCCGACCGACGCTGCCTTCGCCAAGATCCCCAAGGCGACGCTCGACGCGCTGCTGGCCGACAAGGCCAAGCTGACCGCGGTGCTGACCTATCACGTCGTTCCCGGCAAAGTCATGGCCAAGGACGTCAAGGCCGGCAAGGTCAAGACAGTCCAGGGCGGCGAGCTGACCATCACCACCACGGGTGGTGTCAAGGTCGACGGCGCCAATGTGGTCACGACCGACATCGCGGCCAGCAACGGCGTGATCCACGTGATCGACACCGTCGTCCTGCCGAAGTAATCTGCCCGGCGGGCGGCTCGTGCGCGAGCCGCCCGCAGTTGCGGGTGCTACTGCGGCCTTCTGTGCAGCCCGCAGCGCCCCAGGTGGCGTCAAGACTGGGCGGCCTTCTCGCTCAGTCGAACTGGTACACCGCCAAGCTTCCCGAGATCTCGTAGCCCACCAGGAGCAGGGCCCTGCCCGTGGGGCTCGCCGTCGCAGGGACGAATTTCATGCCCTCGGGGCTGATGTCGCCGTTGTCGAGGTCGGTGGTGTTGCGCACGGTCTGCACGAAACGCGGCGCGGTCGGGTCGGTGATGTCGTAGACGACGATGGCGCTCGCGCGCTCGAGGCCGACGAAGGCATAGGTCGCACTGCCCACCTGCCCGATGACCACGCTCTCCGGTTCCGGCCCCTTGTTGTCCAGGCGCCCCAGCACCTGCGCAGCCTGGATCAGCTTGAGTTTCGTCGCCTCGTTGGGCTCGTCGTCGATGGCGTTGTAGGCGATGCGTTCGAGGTCGTCACCCGAGTCATACACGAGGGTTCCCGCCTCCGGGTCGAAGACCGAGAACGAGCGCGCGCCGAGCACGTACAGGCGGTCGTAGTCGCCGTCCGCGTCGGTGTCACCGAAGTTGCCTGCGGCGTGCTTGGCCATGGCGGTGAGGCGCCCGAGCTCGGCGTTGTTCTTCAGGGCTGCGCCATCCGGGAAGGCCGTTGCGTCGAGCGTGAGCGAAGAGACACGGGCGGTCTCGGCGGTGGCCAGGAAGTCGTCGCGATCGTCGCCTTCGTTGGCCGTGAGCACGTAGGTCTTGCCGCCCACGGTGTAAGCCGCCACGCCATCGGGCATGTAGACGCCGTAGAGGCCGGGGTAGCGCTTCAGGGTGGGAATCACCGTGTGGGCGCTGGCCGAACTGCTGCCCCCGGCATACCTGTCGGAGGCCGCGATCCTGTTGCGTGCCAGGCCGTGATCCTTGTAGCCCAGCGCAAAGATTTTCGTGAGGCGCTTGGTGTCCAGGTCGACGACAGCGATCGCGTTGTTCTCCTGCAGCGAGACGTAGGCTGTCTTGCTGTCGGCGGAGACGGTGACGTACTCGGGCTCCAGGTCCTGTGCCACCGTGGCGCCCGCGCGCCCGAGGCGCACGCCCGCCGGCAGCTCGCCGGCGCGCGCGCCGCCGACGTTGAAGGCCTTGAAGTCCAACGCTGTTGCCGTGTCCGCCGGCACGCCGTTGCTGACGCTGATGATGGAGATCGAGCCCTCGGGGTCGATCCCGTCGGTCTTGAAGGTGGCGCTCAACTCGCCCTCGTTCGCGACGACGAGGTGCTTGCCATCGGGCGAGAAGGCCACACCGTCGGGCAGGGAGCCGACCGTGACCTTCTTCACGAAGGTGGCATTGCCGCTCGTGTCCAGGCCGTAGAAGGCGACGACGCCGTTGTCGGTCTTGTTGGCCGCCTGCACAGCAATCGCCAGCAGGTTGCCGCTCACGTCCAGGCTCTGCACGCCGCCGGCGGTGAACTGGCTGTCGTTCACGTGCGCTGCAACCGACACGGTCACGCCCGCGGGGAGGCTGGACGCCACGGTCGGGTTCTGCAGGGCCACCGTGCCGAGGCTCGACAGGTCCACCCGCCTGAAGCTCGACTTCTCGGCTGTGGTGTCCACGGTCACGAAGGCCGACTTGCTGGCCGGGTGGAAGGCGATGATCTCGGCCACCAGGCGCGTGTTGGCATCCCCGGTGTAGGGAGCACTGAACGGCGCGTAGCGGCCCACCAGCGTCAGCTTCGCCGCCGTCGAGCGCGCAGCCAGCGTGCTGGCCATGTGGCGCCGCGCCTCAGCCGCGCCGCGCACCGTGACGCCGGTCTTGAACAGGGCCGCGATATCGGTCTCGTCGGTCCAGGCCGCGGGTGCCACGGCCGAGGTGCCGAGCCGGCTGCGGTCGACGCGGATGCCGTTGTCGGGGTTGCCATCGGCATCCAGCGTCTGCAGGAAGCGCGCCAACGCCACCGCGCGCGGGTCGTCCGGCGTGGTCGCGCCCACCATGTCCAAGGGCGTGACTTCAGCTTTCGCCTCGACCACGGGCAGGGTCACGCCGTCGATCGAGAAGGTGACTGTCGTCCCGCCTTTGTAATTGAACCGGCCGCCGGCGTCGGTCATGCCGGATTCGCCTGAGGACAGGCGGTAGGCGACCCCTTCGACGGGCGCGTCGACGAGCACGCCCACCTGGCTGGGGCTGTCGCCGCAGGCGGTAAGAAAGACGGCCGCGGCGGCGGCAGAGGCGGTTAGGGCGAACAGGGGTCTGACGGGTCTCATGCGGGGGCTCCGGAAAAGACCATGAGGCTAGACCCCAGACGTGACAGGGTTGTGAAAGGCTGGGCGACGTCGTCATGGTGATTGCCGGGCGGGTGATCCGCCAAGGCGCGCAAAGGGGTATCGGCCTTCGGGGATGATGCCTGTGGCGGGTGGTGGCATCAATCCGCCCGGCTTCGCCAGCGGTGCCTGCCCGAGGCCTCAACGCACAGGATCTTCTTCATGTCGACCCGCTCATCACGGCATCGCGTCCCCGTCCAAGGTGGCTTTTCGGGCCCGTCCGCTGCGGCCCTGGTCGGTGCCCCGGCCATGGGTCGGCGCGCAGCCGGAGCCATGCTCGTCGGTGGCGCGGTATCACTGTGTGTCCCGGTGCGCTCCCAGCCTGCGGGCGACGATGCGGTGGCGACGCTGCTCAGGCGAGGCGGCGTCGTGATCGCCTTCCGCCACGCCCTGGCCCCGGGCACCTTCGATCCGCCGGGCTTTCGCCTCGACGACTGCAGCACCCAGCGCAACCTGGACGACGAGGGCCGCGCGCAGGCCTGGCGCATCGCGCAGTGGTTCCAGGCCCGCCGGCTGGCCCCGCGCGAGGTCTGGAGCAGCCCCTGGTGCCGCTGCATCGACACCGCGACGCTGGCCTTCGGCGGCGCGCGCAGAGAGCCTGCGCTGGGCTCGCCGCGCGGCGACGGCGTCAGCGCTGGCGAGGCCGCGTCCGCTCAGCGACGGCTGCGCCGGGCCCTGGTGGCCGCATCGTCACAGCCCGGATTCGCGGTCTGGGTGACCCACATGTTCGTGCTGGCCGACCTGACGGGGGAGTCCGTGGCCTCGGCCGGGGCCCTGGTGCTGCGCGCACCGTCGGCGGATGCGGTGCAGGTGCTGGCGAGGTTCGAGCCGCGCTGAAGGCGGGGCCCGAGCCAGGGTCACCACGAATCGGTCAGCTGCGCGCAGCCGGGGCGTCACGCTAAGCTTCTGGGAGGCTTGTCATCCACGAATGGATCGAGCGATTGGACCGCTGGCTGCCCGTGCGCCACCTGGCGTGAATCCCGTGCGTGGCCGCAAGCCACGCCGCCGCCTTGGCCGGGGTGGCCATGGGCAGTTTGGTCTGGGCCGTCGTAGCCGCGCTGCTCGGGGCTCTGGGATTGCCCGGTGCGCGTGACCCGCTGCAACGCCGCCACGTCATCCTCGTCAACTACCCGGTCATCTGGCAATTGCGCGGCTTGCTCGAGAACGCTCGAGGCGTGGCACGTCTCTCCGGGTGGCCCAGCGGCCGCCGCTCCGTCCAGGATCGGCGGCCGCTGGA
Organism: Rubrivivax sp.; assembly: GCA_044375195.1. Lineage (GTDB taxonomy): Bacteria > Pseudomonadota > Gammaproteobacteria > Burkholderiales > Burkholderiaceae_C > Rubrivivax. Next base: position 4,533 of record JBILNB010000061.1, read on the forward strand.
ACCCGCGGCTCAGGCCGGCTGCGCCTGCAGCGTGGTGCTCCACAGCGAAGCGCCCGTGAGGTCGCGCAGATGCACCGTCATGGCGCGCGAGCGGCCGTCGATCAGCACGTCACCGAAGAACTGCAGGCCCGCGCTGGGCGGCAGGTTGACCTGGCCGGGCGCGGGTGCCTTGACGTAACGCACCTCGGGCCCGAAGGTGCTGTCGAGCGTGTTCGGGCCGAAGCTGCCCGAATGCAGCGGGCCGCTGACGAACTCCCAGAAGGGCTCGAAGTCCTGGAACTGCGCCCGGCTCGGGTCGTAGTGATGGGCGGCGGTGTAATGCACGTCGGCCGTGACCCACACGGTGTTGGCAATGCGCTCGCGCCGGATGAAGGACAGCAGGTTCGCGATCTCCATCTCGCGCCCGAGCGCCGACCCGTTGTTGCCGTTGGCCACCGCTTCCCAGCGAGCCCGATTCTGGTTGTCGCGGCCGTCGCCGACGTTCAGGCCGATCGGCATGTCCGAGGCGATGACCTTCCAGGTCGCGCGGCTCGTCCTCAGGCCCTCGCGCAGCCACTGCATCTGGCGCTCGCCGAGGATGGCGGTGTCATCGTCGGCTTCGCGCTGCAGGTTGTGCGTGTTGCGGCCTCGGTAGCTGCGCATGTCGATGACGAATACGTCCAGCAGCGGGCCCCAGGCGATCTTGCGGTAGACACGCTCCTCCTCATCCTGCGCGTGCCAGCGCATCGGCGCGTTCTCGAGGAAGGCGCGCACGCCGCGGGCGGTGAGCAGCGGCACGCTCTTTTCCTTGTAGCGCGCGTCGGCGGAGAGGTCCTTGCTGTCGGACCAGTTGTTCGTGACCTCGTGGTCGTCCCATTGCCAGACCTGCATGACCTCGGCATTGAAGCGCCGCACATGCTCGTCGAGCTGGTTGTAGCGGTAGTTGCCGCGGAACTCCTGCAGGGTCTCGGCGACCTTGGTCTTCTCCTCGGTCAGCACGGTATTGCGCCAGGTGCTGCCGTCGGGAAGCTTCACCTCGGGGCGCATCGGGCCGTCGACGTAAACCGTGTCGCCCGAGTGGATGAAGAAATCGGGCGCGAGCCGGCGCATCTGCTCGTAGATCTTCATGCCGCCGAAGTCGGCGTTGATGCCCCACCCCTGGCCGGCGGTGTCGCCCGACCATAGGAAGCGCACGTCGCGCGTGGTCGCCGGGGCGGTGCGGAAGTGGCCGGCCATGGGCTCGGACAGCGCGCCGCCGGACAGCGCCTCCCAGCGCACGCGGTAGAAGATGTCCTGGCCCGGGGGCAGGCCGGTGAGGTCCACGCGCGCGCTGTGGTCGGTGGTGTCGATCGCGTAGGGCCCGCGCACGCGGCGCGCCTGCGCAAAGCTCGGCGTCGTGGCCCACTCGACCCACATGCGCGCCGGGCGGTCGCTGCGCGCCCAGACCACGCCGCGGTCGGCGAGCACGTCGCCGCTCTGCACCCCCGAGGGAAAGCCGGGACGCGCGCGCTCGGACGTGATGGCCGCAGGGGCCTGGCCGTGGGCCAGGATGGAAGACAGCCCGAGGCCCGAGGCGGCAGCGGACTGGACGAGGAAGCGGCGACGGGGAAGGATCAGCGGATTCATGGGCGAGACCCTGGTGTGGAAGGGACTTCATCGTCTCGGCCGCGCATGTCAGGCATTCGACCAATGTGTGACATCGACCGAAGAACGCCAACAGGGCGGGTCCGAGGGTTGCGCTTGACCATGTCAGAAAAATGTATAAACTATTTACATAATTTCAGGAGATCCCCATGCCCCGTACCCGCTTGAAGAGGCCGGACCTGTTGCCCACCGACACGCGGCCTGCTCCTGCGCCCGCTGCCGCTGCGGCCCCTGCTCCAGCCAGCGCGCCTGCAGCGCCGCGGCGCGCGCGCGCGCCTGCGGTCAAGCACGGTGTGCCCGCTGCGCCTGTGCCGCTTCCGGTCCGGCCTGCGGTCGCCCAGGACGCTGAAGCGGCGTCCGCGCTGGTCAAGGCCGCCAAATCTACCAAGACCGCCAAGCCCGAGAAGCCGGCCAAGATGGAGAAGCCCGCAAAGCTCCGCAAGGCCCTGGTGCGCGACGGCTTCACGATGCCCGAGACCGACTTCGCCCTCATCGCGGCCTTGAAGGAGCGGGCCGTCGGCGCCGGCCGGCCGGCGAAGAAGAGCGAACTGCTGCGCGCCGGGTTGCAGGCGCTGGCGGCGCTGGACGCGAAGAAGCTGCGGGCCGCGCTGGAGCGTCTGGAGCCTATCAAGGTGGGGCGGCCGAAGCAGGACTGAAGCGCTCCGGGGACCGGCGGGCCCGCTGGGCGCGCTGCCCTGGCGCAGGCCTGCTGGCCGATGCCGCTGGCGCGGCTGCTGCGGCTGTCGCTGACGGCCCGTCAATCGCCCCGCAGCCGCCGCGTCACGCGCCAGGCGATGAAGCCGGTCAGCGTGGCGATCAGCGTGGCCATGATCCAGAAGCCTGCGCCGTCCTCGGCCAGCGGGATGCCGCCCACATTCATGCCGAACAGGCCCGAGACCAGGTTGATCGGCAATGCGAGCACGGTCACCATGGTCAGCATGAACAGGCTGCGGTTGTTCTCCTGCGCCACGAGGCTGGCAGACTCGTCCTGCAGCAGCTTGATGCGGTCCTGCAGCGCGGCGATGTCGCGCAGCACCAGCGTGAACTCCTCGTTGGCCTGGGTGAGCTGGTGCATGTCGGCCGGCGAGAGCCAGCCCGGCGGCCGGGCCAGTACGCGCGCCAGGGCCCCGGGTTCCGGGGTGAGCAGACGCTGCAGGCGCACCATCAGGCGCCGCAGCCGGGCGAGCTCGGTGCCGTGCTCGCGGTAGCGGCCCGCCAGCACCGCGTCCTCGACGTCGTCCAGGCGGTCTGCCGCCCGTCGCAGGATGCGCTGCAGTTCATCCGCCTGATCGTGCAGCAGGTGGTCGAGCAGGTCCACGCTGTTGTCGAGCACGACGCCCGCGCGCACCTCGGTGCGCAGCCGATCCACCGACTTCAGCGGCCGGCGCCGCGCGCTGACGACGAGGCGCGGCCCCACGTGCAGCCACAGGGTCTCGACCTCCTGGGCCTCGAAGCCGAAGTCGAAGGTGACGTCGTTCAGCACCGCGAACAGGGCGTCGCCGTCGCGTTCGATCCGCGCCGAGCGTGAGCCGTCGGCCAGGGCCTCGAAGAAGTTCTCCCCCAGGCCGGCGTGCTGGCGCAGCCAGCGCACGCTGGCGCTGTGGCTGAGGTTCATGTGCAGCCAGACGAAGCCTTCGCCCACCGGGGCCTGCATCAGCTCGCGGGCCTCGGCCATCGAGCCCAGCGCCCGGCCGGCATGGCCCGGGGTGAAGTGCCAGCCGCAGATCAGGCCGTCGTCGGCCTGGCCCGGCATCAGGGAAGCGCCCCCGCTTGCGGTGGTTCGAGGGGCATGGTTCGAGGGCATGTCAAGGTGATGCGGTGAGGCTGTGCTCTTCTAGCGCGCCCAGGTGACAGGAGCGAGACAAGCCCGACCCCGCCACCCGGCATGTGGCGTCCGCGGCGCAGCCGCCGCCACGGTCACGGGCGCGTCATCACCGCAGGCGAGCATCGCTCAACGCCACGAGCCCGGCCGCCCATGGAACACGACGCCGAAGACAAGCTGGACGTCCGCACCGTCTGGATCTCCGACCTGCATCTGGGCACCCCCGGTTGCCAGGCCCAGGCCCTGCTGGAGTTCCTGCGCAGCACGCGCTGCCAGACGCTCTACCTCGTCGGCGACATCATCGACGGCTGGCAGCTGCGCCGCTCGTGGTACTGGCCGCAGGCGCACAACGACGTGGTGCAGAAGCTGCTGCGCAAGGCGCGCAAGGGCACGCGCGTGGTCTTCGTGCCGGGCAACCACGACGAGTTCGCGCGCCGCTACGTGACGCACAACTTCGGCGGCATCGACGTGGTCGAGGACTGCATCCATGTCACCGCCGACGGCCGCCGCCTATGGGTGACGCACGGGGACCTCTTCGACGGCGTGATCCAGTGCGCCAAGTGGCTGGCCTACGCCGGCGACGTGGCCTACGAACTGACGCTCAAGGTCAACCGCTGGCTCAACCACGCTCGCGCCCGCCTGGGCTTCCCGTACTGGAGCCTGTCGAAGTACCTCAAGCTCAAGGTCAAGCGCGCCGTCAGCTACGTCAGCGACTTCGAGTCGGCGGTGGCGCGCGAAGCCCGTCGCCGCGGTGCCGACGGCGTTGTCTGTGGCCACATCCATCACGCCGAGATGCGCGAGATCGACGGCGTGCTGTACTGCAACGACGGCGACTGGGTCGAGTCGCTGACCGCTCTGGTGGAACACCACGACGGGCTGCTGGAGATCGTGGATTGCAGCGCTGGCATCCAGCCGGTGCCGGCCGCGGTCGTTGCCGCGGTCCCGCCCTTGACTCCCTGGGCGCCGCCGCAACTGGCCCGCGTGCCGGTTCAGCGCGAGACTGCCCACCCCAGGGAGGAGGCGTCGGCAGCGCGGGCGACTGGGAGGCCGTTGCACGAGCCGTCGACGAGGCTGCCGGCCGGCCTGGGCTGAGCCCAGCGCATCAGCTCGTCGAGGATGTCGACCACCTCGAAGACGGCGCGGTTGGCCGGCGCGGCCGGGTCGGCAGTGCCCGATCGAGGTGCCTGCGGGAGCCTGTCGAGTGCCTTTCGCAGTTCGCGGGTATGGCGGACCGCCCGTCCCAGGCCCTGCTCCTTGAGCCATCGGACGTTGTAGCGCTCCTGCGGCATCGTGTTTGCGTTGTCGAAGGTGAGAACCGGCAGACCCAGGTGAACCGCCTCGCTCAGGCTGCCGGGGCCGGGCTTGCCGATGAAGAAGTCGCCCAGGCGCAGCAGGCGTGGCACGTCGTCGGTGAACCCGACCACGGCCTGGGCGGCGCGGCGCCTCAGGGCGCGCAGTGCCTCGGCTAGTGCCTGGTTGCGGCCGCACAGCAGGATCAGTGGCACGTCGTCCAGGTGCTTCGCGATGTCGAGCATCTGGGCCGAGCCGTGCCCGCCGAAGAGCACCACGCCCGTGCGTAGGTCCGGGTCGAGCCCGAGTTCGAGCCTCGCGGCCCGGCGGTCCAGCGGCGGCAGCGCGTGGAAGGCTGGCCGCAGGATCATTCCCGACGTGAGCCAGATTCGCTGCACGGGGACGCCTGCTGCGCGGGCTTGCCGCACCGCTTCGTCGGTGCCGCACACGATGTGCTGTGAGGTTCCTGGTTCGATCCAGAAATGCGGCGGGGTGTCGGCCAGGTCGGTCATCACGGTGATGTAGGGGACTGCCGGGCACGACTGCGCCAGGGCGTCGTGCATCGCCCGGTTGAAGTTCGGGATCAGTGACACCACGAGATCAGGTCTTGCGGACGCCCAGTGCCTGGCGAGCCGGCCGACCATCCAGCGGTGGGAGAGCCGGATGCAGCGCTGGAGCAGCCGCAGTTCGGTCTCGAGCCCCCAGGTCCAGCCCCGTGCCAGGCGCAAGTTGTAGACGTCCTCCGGGCATGAACCAGTCCAGCGCTGATAGGCGCGCGCCGGGTCCAGCATGTCGAAGAGGTTGGTCAGCCTGAGGTCCCAGGGCCGCTGCTGCGCGGTGATGACCTCACGAAGGGCATGCGCGGCGGCGTGGTGCCCGCCGCCGGCGTTGAAATAGATGAGTTCGATGCGTCTCATGACGCGAGGATCGGGGTGATGCGTGACGGTACCGTGACTTGCCCCTGCATGGACCGGGCCGCCCCTGTCGTCACTCAGGGCGCCGGCGCCGGGATCCGCATCAGTGGCATCCCCACGCGCAGGCGGCTGCCCTCGGTTATGCCGGGGCACAGTTCGAAGCCCGGCGGGGCGAAGACGATGATGGTCGAGCCGTGCTGGAACCAGCCCATCTCCTGGCCCTTGGCGTGGGGCGCGTCGCAGGGCATCTCGTTCGGGCCGCGCCAGCGCAGGTGCATCAGCACGTCCAGGAAGTGCAGGCGGATGCTCGCGACGAGGACGGCCGCCACGGGCACGAGGGCCAGGGCGTGGCCGCCGCGCTCCAGCCGGCAGCGCAGCACGGCGCGCTCGTTGCGGCAGAACAGGCCCTGAACACGCTTCAACGCGATCGGGTTCACGTTCCAGGTGTCACCCCACAGGTAGGTCACGTGTTCCACGCGCAGGTCGTGCGGCGCGTGGAAGCGGTGGTACATGGCCGAGGTCAGCCGCAGCGTGACGTAGGTGCCGCCCTCGAAGACTCGGGCGTCCTGTGACGGGCCGAAGAGCTCGGCCAGGCGGTAGTCCATGCCCTTGGCCTGGTAGAGCCGGCCCTGCGCCACGCGGCCGCAGGCGCCGACGATGGCGTCGCAGGGGCTGGTCAGATGGGTGGGGTCCGGGTCCACCGGACGCGCACCAGGGCGCAGTTCGCGCGTGAAGCAGGCGTGCAGGCTCTCGTAGCGTTGGGGGCGCGCGTCGCTCAGGTCGAGGTCGGTGAACAGGCGCCACACGGCGATCGACACCCGCGCCAGCCACGGGCTGCGGATCTGGCTGTACCAGCCCATCAAGCGCGTCAGCGCGATGCGCGGCACGCGGTTGGTCAGCAGGAAGTTCAGGTCCTCCTGCACGAGCAGGGAGCGCCACGCATTTTTCACGGTCATTTCACAGTCCTGTCAATCGGTGCGGTTACACCCCGGGGCTCCACCCACCCCACGTGCTCCGCATGGAAGAAACACTTGCCCTGGGCGCCCTGTCGGCGCTGTCGCTCGGCGCGCTCGCCTGGGCCCTGCCCAAGGTGCACCGCCGCCTGCAACTTTCGCGCGCCAAGCACCGCTCGCTGGCCGGCCATGCCCGCATGGCGCGCCGCATTGCCGCGCTGATCCCCGGCTATGCCTATGGTGAAGAGGCCTTCTTCGCCTGCGACGGCGCACCCGCCGAGGTGGTGGCCGCGCGTCGAGAGGGCTTCGCGGGCCTGTGCGCGCTGTACGCCGAGCGCTACCCGCGCAGCGCGGCGAGCACGGCGCTGGCGCGCGAGACGATCTCGGACCTGCAGTTCACCGGCAGCTACCGTGTGCCCTTCCAGTACAGCCCCTACCTGCGGCAGCGCTTGAAGATCGGCGGCTTCCTTCAGGCCGCCCACGGCGTGCGCGTGCAGGACCTGGACGGCAATGAATTCCTCGACCTGACCGGCTCCTACGGCGTCAACGTCTTCGGTGTCGACTTCTACAAGGCCTGCGTCGACGAGGGCGTGCGCGAGACGCGCGCGCTCGGGCCGGTGCTGGGGGCTTACCACCCCTGCGTGCTCGGCATCCTGGAGCGGCTGAAGGCCCTGTCGGGCCTGGACGAGGTGTCCTTCCACATGTCGGGCACCGAGGCCGTGATGCAGGCCGTGCGCCTGGCGCGCTACCACACGCGACGCACGCACCTGGTGCGCTTCTGCGGGGCCTACCATGGCTGGTGGGAGGACGTGCAGCCCGGGCCGGGCAATCCGGCGCCGCCGCGCGAGACCTACACCTTGAAGGACATGGACGAGCGCAGTCTGCAGGTGCTTCGCACGCGCAGGGACATCGCCTGCGTGCTCGTCAACCCCTTGCAGGCCCTGCACCCCAACGCCAACGCGCCGGGCGATTCCTCGCTCGTCGACAGCAGCCGCCGCGCCGGCTTCGACCGCGCCGCCTACACCGCCTGGCTGAAGCGCCTGCGCGAAGTCTGCAGCGAGCGCGGCATCGTGCTCATCTTCGACGAGGTCTTCCTCGGTTTCCGCCTTGCCCCCGGCGGGGCGCAGGAGTACTTCGGCGTGCGCGCCGACCTCGTCACCTATGGCAAGACGCTGGGCGGCGGGCTGCCGGTGGGCGTGGTGTGCGGGCGCTCGCACCTGATGAAGCGATTCCGCGAGGACCGTCCCGCCGACATCTGCTTCGCACGCGGCACCTTCAACGCCCACCCCTACGTGCTCGGCGCGATGAAGGCCTTCCTCGATCGGCTCGATCAGCCAGAGGTTGCCGCCCTTTACGACGGCCTGGACGAGCGCTGGAACGGCCATGCCCGGCGCTTCAACGAGCGCTTCGCCGCCGAGGACCTGCCGCTGCGCGTGGCCAACCTCTCGACGGTGTGGACGGTCACCTACACCCGGCCCTCGCGCTACAACTGGATGCTGCAGTTCTATCTGCGCGCCCACGGGCTGGCGCTGAGCTGGGTGGGCTCCGGCCGTCTGATCTTCAGCCTGAACTACGGCGACGCCGAGGTGCAGGAGGTCTTGGAGCGCTTCGTCGCCGCGGCGCGGCAGATGCGCGATGAGGGTTGGTGGTGGCACGACATGGGTCTGACCGATCGCGCCATCCGGCGCGGCATCCTCCGGGAGATGCTCTTCCGCCAGGGCTGAAGCGGGGGGCGGGCAGCGCCCGCCCCTTGCGGCGTTCAACGCGGATCCGGTTCAATGGGGGCGCACGTGCGCCATCGGGTCGATCAGTTCGCCGCGCAGCAGGTGCAGCGGCGCGCGGTGGTAGAGCCAGATGTCATGGAAAGGATCGGTCAGGATCTTCGTCATCCAGACCAGTCCGGTGCGCAGGTCTTGCTGGTGCCACAACTGCAGCACGCGGAACACCAGCCCGGCCACACCCAGGGCAAGCCAGGCGATGCCGACGTCGTGCACGTACTCGCCCAGCGTCGTGGCCGGTTCGATCAGGCCGAGGAGCGAAGGCTGCGCCCACAAGGCCAGGGGGATGCCGGCCCAGGCGCTCATCAGCACCACCTTGCGCCGGATGTTGTAGCCGAGCTTGATCTCTTCCTTGTACTCGTCCGTGGCCTGGTTGACGTGGTCGTAGCCACGCGGCTCGAAGAAGAAGTGGCCGGCCTGGCGGCTCGTCATCGAGACGCACCAGGCCAGGATGGCGGCCCAGGCGGGGTCGACGAACAACAGGCCGTAGGCGGTGACGAAGCTGAGCGCGCTGACCAGGTGCAGGCTCTGGTTGATGCGGCTGTGGTGGTAGTAGCGGTGGTCATCCCAGCGCTGGATGGCGAGTTCTTTCAGGAATCCGTTCACGGCGGTCCTCGGGGTTGGGGTTGATCGGCGGGCCTCGCATCACGGGTGCAGGCCGGGGATTGCATGGTCGGCTGCCTGCATGAAACTTCGGTGACGGTTCGATGTCGCTGTTGTCTCGGGCCTGTCATGCAACGGTCGCTTGACGGGCGCAGCATCCGGGCATGATGGTGCTGCAGCCCGCTCTGGACATCGACGTCGAGGATCTTCCCGCCACGCGGCAGAGTCTGCGCGTGGCCGTCGTCACCGAGACCTACCCACCGGAGGTGAATGGCGTGTCCCTGACCGTGGCGCAGGTCGTGCAGGGTCTGCATCGCCGCGGCCACGATGTTCAACTGGTGCGCCCGCGCCAGCGCGGGGCGGTCGATCCGGCACAGGCGTCACCGCGTTTCGACGAGGTGCTGATGCGTGGCCTCCCGGTGCCGCGCTACCCTCAGCTTCGCATGGGGGTGCCCTCGAAGCGGCAGCTCGTGCGACTGTGGTCGCTGCGCCGGCCTGACGTGGTGCACATCGCCACCGAGGGCCCGCTGGGCTGGTCGGCCTTGCAGGCCTGCCGCCATCTTCGGCTGCCGGTCACTTCGGACTTCCGCACCAATTTCCATGCCTACAGCCGCCATTACGGCGTGGGCTGGCTGCGCAAGCCCATCATGGCCTACCTGCGCAAGTTCCACAACGCCACCTTGTGCACCATGGTGCCGACCGAGGCGCTGCGCCGGGATCTGGAGGTCAGCGGCCTGAGGAACCTGCGCGTGGTCGCGCGCGGGGTCGACACCGAGCTCTTCGACCCGGCCCGCCGCAGCCGCGCGCTGCGCACGGCCTGGGGTGCGCAAGATGACACCCTTGTCTTGTTGTGCGTCGGCCGGCTGGCGGCGGAGAAGAACCTGGATCTGCTGGTCGAAACCTTCGAGGCCCTGTGCGCCGCACACGGTGCGGGCGACGGCCGCGGTCTGCAACTGGTGTTCGTGGGTGACGGACCCTTGCGCGCTGCCCTTGGCGAGCGCTGCCCGCAAGCCGTGTTCGCAGGGCAACGCTCGGGCGAGGATCTCGCGTCGCACTACGCCAGCGCCGACTTCTTCGTCTTCCCGAGCATGACCGAGACCTTCGGCAACGTGGTGCCCGAAGCCATGGCCAGCGGCCTGCCGGTGCTGGCCTACGACCATGCGGCGGCCTCGCAGTTGATCGAGCCGGGTCGCAACGGGCTTCGGGTGCCCTTCGGCGATGCGCAGCGCTTCATCGGCGGGGCCCTGGATGCGTCGCGCGACCGCGCGGCGCTGGCGCGCCTGGGTGCCGCGGCGCGCGCGACGGCGCTGGGCCTGGGATGGGACGGGGTGGTCGAGCGCTTCGAGCAGGTGCTGCGCGCAGCGGTCAGCGGGCTGGCGTGCCCTGAGCCTGCGACGCCGCACGCATCATCCCGGCCATCGCCAGCGCGATGAGCAGCCCGAAGCCCCACATCAAGGGGACGATGGGGACGTCCGCAGCGACGAGCGCGCCGTAGACACCCAGCATCGCGAGCACGCTCGCGTTCTCGTTGAAGCCCTGGACCGCGATCGAGCGGCCTGCGGTCAACACGGTGCAGCCTCGGTGCTGCAGCAGGGCGTTCAGCGGCACCACGAGCAGGCCGCCGACGGCGCCGGCCAGTGCCAGCAGCAGCACCGCGGGCACGATGGCGTCGACGCTCGCCAGCACGGGCATCAGCAGCCCGAGCACGATGCCGAAGGGCAGGACGCGGCGCGCGGCGTGCAGGGGGATCCAACGGCCGGCGGCCGATGCGCCGACGACCACGCCCACGGCCACCGCCGCCTGCAGGTAGGCGGACTGGTCCAGGGGCAGGTGCAGCACCTCGCCGGCCCATCGCAGCACGACGAACTGCAGCGTGGCGCCCACGCCCCAGAACAAGGTCGTCACCGCCAGCGACAGCCCGCCGTCGCGGTCGCGCCACAGCGTGCGGTTGGCGCGGGCGAAGTCCAGGCACAGGGCCACAGGCCCCAGCCGGGCCTGCGGATAGCGCGCGCCGCTGTCGGGGATGCCGAGGTTCAGCGCCGAAGCCAGCGCATAGGCCGCCAGCAGGGCCGCGAGGGCCGCGGCATGGGCGCTGCCGGCCACCCCCTCGAGTGCGCCGGCCTGGATGGCACCGAGCGCCTGTGCCGGCGTGCTGGCCGTGAAGCCCGGGCTGACGAGCACACCGCCGAGCACCGTGCCCAGCAGTGCCGCGCAGACCACGGAGACCTCGATCCAGCCGTTGGCGGCGACGAGCTGGCGCGGGGGCACGAGCTCGGTGATGAGCCCGTACTTGGCGGGGGCATAGGCGGCCGCGCCGAGCCCGACGAGCGCGAAGCCCGCCACCGGGTGGGCCCCCGCCAGCAGGGCCAGCACGCCGGTGACCTTGACCGCGTTCATCCACGCCATCAGGCGCGCCTTGGGCATGGCGTCCGCGAGGACGCCCACGAAGGGCGCCAGGACGACATAGGACACGGTGAAGCCGAACTTCAGCATCGGCGCCCACCAGGGCGGCAGCGACTGCTCGATGAGCAGCGCGATGGCCACGATCAACAGGGCGTTGTCGGCAAGAGCCGAGACGAACTGGGCCGCGATCACCCGGTGGAAGCCGCGCGGCATGCTTTCTCTCATCTTGCGATGGTCCGCACCGGCAGCGACAAAGCCTTGACCACGGCGTGACCGCCCGATGACAGGGTCGTTGGTCCGGGCGGCGACGCCCAGGCTGCGTCCGTCGGCACGACAGCGGGGTCTTGTCATGGCCGATTCACAACCGGTCTTCAAGATGAGAAATGAAAACGCCGGGACGGCGGACGGGGGCGGGGATGGCTCGGGAGGATCGTGAGTTCTTCGAGGGTGAGGCGCGTGCGATGCCTTGGGGCCTCGGGCTGTCGGGCCCGGGCGCGCTCGACGTGGTGGTCCAGGTGATCGAGCTTCTCGACGGCCCAGGGCGACGGCCGCCGCGCGATCCCCAGATCGGCGTGAGCCTGCTCACGCACGCCCTGCAGACGGCCCAGCTGGCTGAACGGGCGCGGGCGCCGCGGGCGCTGGTCGCAGCTGCCCTGCTTCACGATGTCGGGCACCTGCTCGCGCGGCCGGCCGAAGCCCACCCCTGCGACGACGTGCATGAGCTGCGCGCGCTCGGCCTGCTTGGCTCTGCCTTCGGCCGCGACGTGCTGGAGCCCATCCGCCTGCACGTCCAGGCCAAGCGTTACCTGTGCACGACGGACCCGCGCCACGCAGCAGCCTTGCCGCCGGCCGCGCGCGCTTCGCTCGCGCTGCAGGGGGGCAGGATGTCGCGCGACGAGATCTGGCTCTTCGAGGACACGCCCTACGCGGAGCAGGCCGTGGCCTTGCGCCGTTGGGACGATGCCGCCCACGTGCCGGGCAAGGCCACGGCGCCGCTGGAGTCCTTCATCGACCTGCTGCAAGAGGTTCGCCTGGATGCCGGGGGCGCGCCACGCGCGGGTCTCGGCCCGATCGACACCCCTTGAGGGACAGCCCGGCCGCGACGGCCGACCTGCGGCGCTCCTGCAACGACAGGCCCAAGCCCGGGCAACTCCGCTGCGGCACGGTGGACAATGACCCTGTGCCTGCCATGCCCTCTACTCCTGGCGCCGATCTGCTCGCCGCCGTCGACATCGGTTCCAACAGCTTCCGCGTCGAGATCGGACGCATCGTCGGCGGCCGCTACCGGCGGGTGGAGTACCTGAAGCAGACCGTCCGGCTGGGGGCCGGGCTCGACGAGCAGGGCCGGCTGACCGAGGAGGCCGCGCAGCGCGGGCTGCAGTGCCTGCAGGAGTTCTCTGCGCATCTGAAGCCGCTGGCGTCGGCGCGCGTGCGCGCCGTGGCCACCCAGACGCTGCGCGAGGCGGCCAACCGCGACGAGTTCCTGCAGCGCGCGCAGGGCGTGCTGGGCTTCCCGATCGAGGTCATCTCCGGGCGCGAAGAGGCGCGCCTGATCTACGCCGGCGTGGCCCACCTGCAGCCCAGTGAGGAGCCGCGCCTGGTCATCGACATCGGCGGGCGATCGACGGAGCTGATCCTGGGCCAGGGGCGCAAGCCGCTGGCGGCAGAGTCCTTCCCGGTCGGCTCGGTGGGCCTGTCCATGCGCTACTTCGGCGAGGGCCGGCTCACGGCCGAGGCCTTCCGCGCGGCGCAGGTGGCCGCGGGCGCCGAGTTCGAGGAGGCACTTGCCACCTTCGGCCCCGAGCGCTGGACGCAGGCGCTGGGCTCCTCCGGCACCGTGGGTGCGGTCTCCCAGGTGCTGCAGCAGTGCGGGCTGAGCGACGGCGCGGTTACGGCGTCCGGGCTGGCCTGGCTGATCGAGCAGTGCCTCGCCGCCGGGCATGTCGATCGCCTGCCGCTGGCCGGCCTGCGCGACGACCGGCGCCCGGTCATCCCGGGCGGCCTGGCCATTCTCTACACGCTGCTGACGCAATTCGGCATTGGCGAGCTGCGTCCCGCCAAGGGGGCCTTGCGCCAGGGCGTCATCGTCGACCTGCACGACCGCCTGGCCGCAGCGCGGGGTGCGCGCGTGCATGACCTGCGCGACGACACGGTGGGGCAGTTGCAGGCGCGCTTCGAGGTCGACCCGGCGCAGGCGGCGCGCGTGCGTGGGGTGGCGCTGGCCCTGCACGACGCCGTCGTACTGGACGACGACGAGCAGGCCCGGCGTGAGCTGGCCTGGGCCTGTGACCTGCACGAGATCGGCATGGCGATCTCGCATCACGACTACCACCGCCACAGCGCCTACCTGCTGTCGCATCTGGACGCGCCCGGCTTCTCGCAAAGCCAGCAGCGACGCCTGGCGCAGCTTGCGCTGGCGCAGCGTGGCGGGCTGCGCAAGGTGGAGGGGCAACTGGGCGATGCAGCCCATGCGTGGCGCGTGCTGTGCCTGCGGCTGGCCGTCATCCGCTGCCATGCGCGCGACGCTCTGGCGGGCCCCGAACTGCTGGTGGCGCGCAGAAACGGCCGTATCGCGGTGCTGGGCTGGCGCCCGGTCCGCCTGGCGCCGGACCCGCGCACGCTGCACCTGCTGCGCGAGGAGGCCTTGGCCTGGGAGCGCAGCGGGGTGCTGCAACTCGACCTCGGGCCGTGAGCGGGCGCCGCGCCGGTCTTCAGCGCGACAGGAAATGCCTGCGGAAGGCGTCGCTCGCGTCGTTCAGGTCCAGCATCAGCGGAAGATCGGCCGTGCCGAAGTCGGGGTCCCAGGCCGGCGGACCGAGCAGCTTGGCGCCGCAGCGCAGGTAGCCCTTTACCAAGGGCGGCGGCTCCACGGCGAGGTCGCTGCGCAGTTCGTCCACCGGCAAGGCCAGGCGCGGCAGGACGTGGCGTTCGATCGGTGCCAGGTGCGTCTGGCGCAACTGCTGCCAGAGACTGGCTGCGGCGCAGCCACCGTCGCGCATGGGGACGCTGGCGCAGCCGATCATCAGGTCCAGGCCGTTGCGGAGCATGAAGTCCGCGAGGCTGGACCACAGCATCAGGATCACGCTGCCGCTGCGCCAGGCCGGGTCGACACAGGAGCGCCCCAGCTCGGCCAGGCGCGGACGCAGGCGCGCCAGGCGCACGAGATCGAACTCGGTCTCCGTGTACAGGCCGCCGAGCATGCGGGCGGCGGTGGGCGTCAGCAGGCGGTAGGTGCCCACCACCTCGGACGGGCGGTCGTCGTCGGCGACGGTGCGCACGAGCAGGTGCTCGCAGTAGCGGTCGTAGACGTCGCAGTCGTGTCCCGGCGGGGTGCCGTGCAGCGGTCTGAGGCAGGCGCCCATCTCGCCGGCGAACACGCGGTGCCGCAGGCGCTGCGCGGCACGGACCTCGTCTTCGTGGCGGGCCCACACGGCCTCGAGGCGCTGGCGCTGGGCCGCCGGGCTCGTGCTCGGGCGGCCGAGGCGCGGGTCGCGCACGATGCCGCTTGCGACAGCGGGGGTTGCTTCGGGTGCATGAGGGCTGTCTCGCATGCCGCAATGGTGGATTTGCGCTGTGACAGGGGCGTGCAAGCTCCATGACGCGATGGTGACGTCCGGGCCCGGCCCTGCGATCGGCCAGCGTTGTCATCACGGCAGACCGTGGCCCGTGGACAATCGGCAGCCGCACTGCAGGAGTCCCGATGCGCCGCGTCGTCTTCAACCAGAAGGGTGGGGTGGGCAAGTCCACCATCACCTGCAACCTCGCCGCCGTGGGCGCGCAGCGCGGCCTGCGCACGCTCGTGATCGACCTCGACGCCCAGGCCAACAGCACGCGCTACCTGCTGGGTCCGCAGGCCGACGCGGCCGGCCCCGGGGTGGCGGATTTCTTCGAGCAGTCCTTGAAGTTCACGCTGCGCGAGGAAGGGCTGGAGGCCTTCATCGTGCCCTCGCCCTACGCGGGGCTGGACGTGATGCCGGCCAGCGCCGCGCTCGACGAACTGCACGCCAAGCTGGAATCGCGCTACAAGATCTACAAGCTGCGCAAGGGCTTGGAGTCGCTGGGCGAGCGCTACGACCGGGTCTGGATCGATACCCCGCCGGCGCTGAACTTCTACACCCGCAGCGCGCTGATCGCGGCCGACGGCTGCCTCATCCCCTTCGACTGCGACGACTTCTCGCGCCGGGCGCTCTACGCCCTGCTCGAGGAGGTGCAGGACCTGCGCGCCGACCACAACGCTGGGCTCGAGGTGCAGGGCATCGTCGTCAACCAGTTCCAGCCCCGGGCCCGCTTGCCGGCCGAACTGGTGCAGGCGCTGCGCGACGAGGGCCTGCCGGTGCTCGAGCCCTGCCTGAGCGCCTCGGTCAAGGTGCGCGAGTCGCATCAGCAGTGCAAGCCGCTGATCCACCTGGACCCGGGCCACAAGCTGGCGCTGGAGTACGGGGCGCTCTTCGCGGCGCTGCCGGGCGAGCAGGCTCGCCGCGGCCGCCGCCGTGCCGTACGACCGCCGGCCCGTGAGTGAGGCGCGGGGGAGCTCCGGCCCGGCCGCTACACCTGTTCGGCCGAGAGGGCCGCGTGCAGCAGCACTTCGATGCCTTCGGGCCGTTCGCGCTGTCGTATCCACCAGATGGCGCCCTTGCGCACCGTCCAGGCCTGGGCCTTGCCCGACAAGAGGTAGGCGGCCGTCAGGCCGAGCGTGTCCTGGTGGCCGATGACCAGCACGGGCTCGCGCGATTCCGGCCAGCGCGCCGTCGCCAGCAGCGACTCCACACCTGCGCCGGGGGCGAGCCCTTCGCACAGGCGGATCTTGCGATCCAGGGCCAGCGCGGTCTGGCGCGTGCGCAGCGTCGGGCTGACGAGAACGCGTGTGCTGTCGGGCAGATGGCGGTTGAGCCAGTGCGCCATGCGTGCCGCCTGGCGTTCGCCCTTGGGCGACAGCGGGCGGTCGGCGTCGGCCAAGCCCTCGGGCGTGTCGCGTGCGTCGGCGTGCCGCCACAGGATGAGGTCCACGCTCACTTTCCGTGCAGGGCCATCAGGGCCTGTTGTGCGCCCGGTCCGTCGCCCGGGGCGGCGAGGTAGCTGCCGTCGGCTTGCAGGTCCCAGGCGTCGCGCCTGTCGTGCAGGTAGGGCACCAGGCATTCGTCGATGACGCGCTGCCGCAGCGCGGGCTCGAGCACAGGCCAGGCCACCTCGACACGGCGCAGCATGTTGCGCGACATCCAGTCGGCGCTGCTCAGGTAGAGGACCTCGTCGTCCGGTGCCGGGCCCCAGCGGAAGTAGAAGACCCTGGAGTGCTCCAGGAAGCGTCCGACCACCGAGCGCACGCGCACGGTCTCCGTCTGGCCGGGCACGCCGGGGCGCAGGGTACAGGCGCCGCGCACGATCAGGTCGATCGGCACCCCGGCGCGGCTGGCCTTGACCAGGCCGTCGACAAGGGCCGGGTCGGTGAGGGTGTTGAACTTCAGCACCACGCGCGCCGGCCCGCCCGCGCGCGCCGCCTGGGCGCATCGCCGCAGCAGGTGCAGCATCGCGCCGTGCAGGTGGTCGGGCGCGGTCAGCAGGCGGCGCAGGCCGCGCGGCGCGGCCAGGCTCGACAGCATCAGGAACACGGCCTCGACGTCGGCCGTCAGCGGCGGGTCGGCGCTGAGCAGGCTGACGTCGGTGTACAGGCGGGCGGTACGCGGGTTGTAGTTGCCGGTGGAGAGGTGCGCGTAGCGCCGCAGCACGGGCGCGCCGTGCGCGTTACGGGCCTCGCGCCGCGTGACGAGCAGCATCTTCGCGTGCGTCTTCAGCCCGACAACGCCGTAGACCACCTGCGCGCCCACGCTCTCCAGCCGCTCCGCCCAGTTGATGTTGGCCTCCTCGTCGAAGCGGGCCTTGAGCTCCAGCACGACGGTGACCTCCTTGCCGCGGCGCACGGCCTCCATCAGCAGGTCCATGACCGCGCTCTGGTTGCCGGTGCGATAGACCGTCTGCCGGATGGCCAGCACCTGTGGGTCCTCGACGGCTTGACGCAGGAATTCCACCACCGGCTCGAAGCTCTGGAACGGGTGGTGCAAGAGCAAGTCGCCGCGGCGCAGGCGGGCGAAGACCGGGGTGCCGAAGGGCAGGTCGCTCTCCGGCCAGCCGGGCTGGAAGGGCGCGAAGCGCAGCGCAGGCGCCTCTGCCAGATCGATCAGCTCGTTCAGGCGCACCAGGTTGACCGGGCCGTTGACGCGGTACAGCGCCGGCTCGGGCAGCGCGAACTGCTGCAGCAGCAGGGCCGCGAGCTCGGGCGGGCAACTGCTGACGACCTCGAGCCGGATCGCCTGACCGTACTGGCGCGTCGTGAGACCGGTACGCAGGGCCTGGCGCAGGTTCAGGGTCTCGTCCTGGTCGACTTCCAGGTCCGAGTCGCGCGTGACGCGGAACTGCGAGAAGCTCTGCACCCGGCGTCCGGGCAGCAGTTCGTCCAGGTGCGCGCGGATCACGCTGGTGAGCAGCACGAAGCCTTGCTCGCCCAGCGGCATGAGGCGGTCGGGCAGGCGGATGACGCGCGGCAGCGAGCGCGGCACCTTGACGATGACGACGGAGCCGCCGGTGGCGTGCAGGTCATCGCCGGTGAGCTGCAGGATGAAGTTCAGGCTCTTGTTGGCCACCAGCGGGAAGGGGTGCGACGGGTCCAGGGCGACCGGCACCAGCAGCGGCCGGACCTGGGATTCGAAGAATCGGGCCACCCAGCGCCGCTGGGGCGCGCTGCGCTCGGCGTGGTTCAGGATGCGGATGCCGCGTTCGGCCAGGGCGGGCATGACCTGCTCGTTGAGCACGCGGTACTGCTCGTCGATCAGCTCGTGCGCCTCGCGCGAGACGGTGGCGAAGGTGCGGCGCGCAGCCTCGTCGGTCGTCGAGCGGACGATCTCCAGGTAATCAGGAAAGCGCACCTCGAAGAACTCGTCCAGGTTGGACGAGACGATGGTGACGTAGCGCAAGCGCTCAAGCAGGGGTACGTCGGCTCGCGTGGCCTGGGCGAGCACACGGCGGTTGAAAGCGAGTAGCGAGAGTTCTCGGTCGATCATTCGAATTGCTGCACGAGCCCGCAGTGAACTGGGCGATCTGCGCGGTGGGGCTTCGAGGAGTCTGCGCGCTGTTGATGGCAGTTCGATGACAAGCCCGGGGCGCCGGCGCCGGCCATGTCACAAACCCCTGGAGGCTTGTCATAAAACCTTCATCGTCGGCCCCTAAAGTGCATCATTGTTGCAGGAGCGGGTTCACCGCTGTCCTGCCACCGACTGTCCATCTCTCCATCTCAACCTCCGGGGTACACCATGAAGCGTCAATTCCTCAAGTCGGTCGCCGCAGCCGCCCTGGTCGGCCTCTTCTCCAGCGGCCCTGCGCTGGCGGCCGACATCACCGGCGCCGGCGCCACCTTCCCCTTCCCGATCTACGCCAAGTGGGCTGAGGAGTACAAGAAGGCCACAGGCACCGGCCTGAACTATCAGTCCATCGGCTCTTCGGGCGGCATCCGTCAGATCCGAGCCAAGACCGTGACCTTCGGCGCCACCGACGCGCCGGTCTCGGGTGCGGATCTCGACAAGGACGGGATGGTCCAGTTTCCGGCCATCATCGGCGGCACGGTGCCGGTGTTCAACCTCGACGGTTTCGGCAAGGGCGAGCTGCGCGTCACCGGCCCGGTGCTGGCCGAGATGTTCATGGGCAAGATCACCAAGTGGAACGACGCCAAGCTCGTCGCGCTGAACCCTGGCAAGAGCCTGCCCAACCAGAACATCACCATCGTGCACCGGGCCGACGGCTCGGGCACCACCTTCAACTGGACCGACTATCTGGCGACGGTCAGCAAGGAGTGGGCCGACAGCGTCGGCAAGGGCGCTGCGGTGAAGTGGCCCGCCGCGTCCTCGGTGGGCGGCAAGGGCAACGAGGGCGTCGCGGCCAACGTCTCGCGCATCAAGGGTTCCCTGGGCTACGTCGAGTACGCCTACGCGAAGAAGAACAACATCCCGGTGATGGCGCTGCAGAACCGTAACGGCAAGTTCGTCATGCCGGGTGACGACACCTTCGCCGCGGCGGCCGCCGGCGCCGACTGGTTCAGCGTGCCCGGCATGGGGATCTCGCTCGTCAACCAGCCTGGCGACACGAGCTATCCGGTCGTGACCGCGTCCTTCATCCTGATGTACAAGCAGCCGTCGGACAAGGCGGCCTCGGCGGAAGTGCTCAAGTTCTTCGACTGGGCCTTCAAGAACGGCAAGCAGATGGCGCTCGATCTCGAGTACGTGCCGCTGCCCGACAAGCTGACCAACGACATCCGCACCCGCGTCTGGTCGCAGATCGCCCGCTGAGCAGGTTGCCCGACCGGCGCCACCGGCCGAAGCGTTCGCCACGGCCGGTGGCGGCATGAATGCTGGTCCAATGACGGGAAGTCCGATGAACCCGGGAGCCTCCATGAGCCTCGACACCTCAGCCGACGCGCGCCACAGCGCACGCGTGGCCGCGGTTGCCAGCAAGCAGCGCTGGCAGGATTTCCTCTTCCACAAGGTGACGATGCTGTTCTCGCTGCTCGTGCTGGCGGCGCTGCTGGGCATCATCGTCTCGCTGCTCATCAATGCATGGCCGGCGTTCCAGAAGTTCGGGCTGAACTTCGTCTGGCGTGTCGAATGGGACATCATCAACGAGGAGTTCGGCGCAGCCATCGCCATCGTCGGCACCTTGCTGAGTGCCGGCATCGCGCTGCTGCTGGCCGTGCCGCTGGCCTTCGGCATCGCGCTGTTCCTCACCGAGACCTGCCCGGTCTGGCTGCGCCGCCCGCTGGGCACCGCGATCGAGCTGCTGGCCGCCGTACCGTCCATCATCTATGGCATGTTCGGCCTGTTCATCTTCGCGCCGCTGTTCGCCGAGTACGGGCAGCCGGCCTTGCAGTCCACGCTCGGCCAGATGCCGCTGATCGCCCCGCTGTTCGGCGGCGCGATGAACGGCATCGGGATCCTGGCTGCCGGCATCGTGCTGGCCTTCATGGTGCTGCCTTTCATCGCAGCCGTGATGCGCGACGTCTTCGAGATCGTCCCGCCCATCCTGCGCGAGTCGGCCTACGGCCTGGGCTGCACAACCTGGGAGGTCGTGCGCCGCGTGGTGCTGCCCTACACGCAGAAGGGCGTGATCGGCGGCGTCATGCTCGGCCTGGGGCGCGCGCTGGGCGAGACGATGGCGGTGACCTTCGTCATCGGCAACTCGCAGCGACTGTCGGCGTCACTGTTCTCGCCGGGCACATCGATCGCCTCCACGCTGGCCAACGAGTTCGGCGAGGCGGCGGATTTCCACCTCTCCACGCTCTTCGCGCTGGGCTTCCTGCTGTTCGTGATCACCTTCGTGGTCCTGGCGCTGGCCAAGCTGATGATCTCCCGCGCCGAGAAGGCCAAGGGCTTCTGAGGAGCCGACGATGAGTGTCCATACCTTCAATCAGGACCTGTATCGCCGGCGCAAGCTGGCCAACGCGATCGGCCTGACGCTGTCGATGCTGGCCATGGCGCTCGGCCTGACCGTGCTGCTGTGGATCCTGTTCGTGCTCTTCCGCAACGGCTTCGCGGCGCTGGACTGGAACCTGTTCACGCAGTCGACGCCCGCGCCGGGCTCTGAGGGCGGGGGGCTGCTCAACGCCATCGTCGGCAGCCTGATGATGGTGGGCTTCGCGGTGCTCGTGTCAACGCCCATCGGCATCTTCGCCGGGGTCTACCTGGCCGAGTACGGCGACCAGAGCAAGACGGCCGAGGTGACGCGCTTTGTCACCGACATCATGCTGTCCGCGCCGTCCATCGTGCTGGGTCTGTTCGTCTACGCCATCCTGGTGGCGCAGGTGAAACACTTCTCCGGTTGGGCGGGCAGCCTGGCGCTGTCGCTGATCGCGGTGCCGGTGGTGGTGCGCACGACGGAGAACATGCTTCGCCTCGTGCCCGGTGGGCTTCGCGAAGCGGCCTTTGCGCTCGGCGCGCCGCGCTGGAAGGTGGCGACCTTCGTTACCCTGCGGGCTGCGCGCAGCGGCGTGGTCACCGGCTTGCTGCTGGCCGTGGCGCGCATCAGCGGGGAGACTGCGCCGCTGCTGTTCACGGCGCTAAACAACCAGTTCTTCAGCGCCGACATGAACAAGCCCATGGCCAACCTGCCGGTGGTGATCTACCAGTTCGCGATGAGCCCCTACGACAACTGGATCCGCCTGGCCTGGGGCGGCGCGCTGCTGATCACGCTTGCGGTGCTGCTGCTGAACATCATCGCGCGCGTGTTCTTCCGCGACCGCGTCAAGGTCTGAACTCCTTCGCCCGCCACGGCCCGCCCACCTACGCCCCATCCGACGGAAGACGACGATGAACGAGCCCCTAGCCACGCCCGGCAACGCGCTGGAAGTTCGCAACCTGAACTTCTACTACGGCAACTTCCAGGGTCTGCGCAACATCAACATGGACGTCGTGGAGCGCAAGGTCACGGCCTTCATCGGTCCCTCGGGCTGCGGCAAGTCCACGCTGCTGCGTACCTTCAACCGCATGTACAGCCTCTACCCGGGCCAGCGTGCCGAGGGCCAGATCAGCTTCTACGGTCAGAACATCCTCGACGCCGGGCAGGACCTGAACCTGCTGCGCGCGCGCATCGGCATGGTGTTCCAGAAGCCCACGCCCTTCCCGATGACGATCTACGAGAACATCGCCTTCGGGGTGCGCCTGTACGAGAAGCTCTCGCGCAGCGAGATGGACGACCGGGTCGAGTGGGCGCTGAGCAAGGCCGCGCTGTGGAAGGAGGTCAAGGACAAGCTGCAGCAGAGCGGGCTGTCGCTGTCCGGCGGCCAGCAGCAGCGCCTGTGTATCGCGCGCAGCGTGGCGGTCAAGCCCTCGGTGCTGCTGCTGGACGAGCCCACCTCGGCGCTGGACCCCATCTCCACCGGCAAGATCGAGGAGCTGGTGCACGAACTCAAGAACGATTACACGATCGCCATCGTCACCCACAACATGCAGCAGGCGGCGCGTTGCAGCGACTTCACCGCCTACATGTACCTCGGCGATCTGATCGAATACGGCGAGACGAAGGAGATCTTCATGAAGCCCGAGCGCAAAGAGACCGAGGACTACATCACCGGGCGCTTCGGCTGACGGCGGCACACGAGGAGCAACGATGAGCGACAAGCACCTGTCCACCCAGTTCGACGCCGAGTTGAGCGGCGTCTCCACGCGCGTGCTCGAGATGGGTGGCCTCGTCGAGAGCCAGGTCTCGCGCGCGATCGCCGCGCTGGCGGCCTTCGACAGCGACGGCGCCGGCCAGATCCTGCGCGAGGAGGAGCGCGTCAACCGCATGGAGATGGAGATCGACCGCGAGCTCTCGGGCATCATCGCCCGGCGTCAGCCCACCGCGCGCGACCTGCGCCTGCTGATTGCCATCAGCAAGATCATCGCCAACCTCGAGCGCGTGGGCGACGAGGCTGCGCGCGTGGCTCGTGTGGTGCAGCGCCTCGTCTCCATCGGGCTGCCGGGGCGTCTGCGCCTGCCGGTGGGCGACCTGCAGTTCGAGGCCGACCTGGCCGTGGCGCAACTGCGCAAGGCGCTGGACGCCTTCGCGCGTCTAGACACGGCGCGCGCGCTGGAGGTGCTCAAGCAGGACGACCAGATCGACCAGGAGTTCGAGGGCCTGATGCGCAAGCTCATCACCTACATGATGGAAGACCCGCGCACCATCTCCTCCAGCATCGACCTGGTCTTCGTCGCCAAGGCGGTGGAGCGCGTGGGCGACCACGCGAAGAACCTGGCCGAGGCCATCATCTACATCGTCAAGGGCACCGACGTGCGCCACACGCCGATGGCGGCGGTGGAAGACGCCGTCAAGTAACCGACCCGTTGCCGAGCGCTCGTGTCGCCCGGCCCCTGATGACTTGAACACATGACGACGAACCGTCTGCTGGTGGTCGAGGACGAATCCGCGATTGCCGAACTGATCGTGATCAACCTGCGCCACGCCGGCTTCGTGGCAACCGTGGTCGGCAGCGCCGAGGCCGCGCGCGCCGAAGTCGACCGCGAGCTCCCGGGGCTGGTCGTGCTGGACTGGATGCTTCCTGGCCAGAGCGGCGCCGCGCTGTGCCGCCAGTGGCGCGCCGACCCGCGCACGCGCGACCTGCCGGTGATCATGCTGACCGCCCGCGCCGAGGAGACCGACCAGATCCAGGGCCTGGAGGCTGGTGCAGACGACTATCTGGCCAAGCCCTTTTCGCCACGCGCGCTGGTGGCGCGCATTCGTGCCGTGCTGCGCCGGCGTGCGCCGCAGGTGCTGGACGACGCGGTGCAACTCGGTGCGCTGCGCTTGGACCCGGCCACGCACCGCGTCACGAGCGAGCGCGAAGGCGGCGCGGTCGAGCTCAAGATCGGCCCGACCGAGTTCAGGCTGCTGCACTTCCTGATGAAGCACCCGGAGCGCGTGCACAGCCGGGGGCAGTTGCTGGACCGTGTCTGGGGCGACCACGTCTTCATCGAGGAGCGCACGGTCGACGTCCACATCAAGCGCCTGCGCGAGGCGCTGTCGGCGGGCGAGTGCGCCGGCATGGTCGAGACCGTGCGCGGCGCGGGTTACCGCCTCGTGGTGCGGCCGGTGGCCACGGCGTGAAGCATGCGCGGCGTGGCGCCCGAGCGTGGGCTGGCCTGTCTGCGTCGGGCACCGACCCGCTGCAGTCAGGTCATCCCTTGACGGTACCGGTTGAGGGCTGAGCGTGGAGGGCTTGTTCTCCCGCCTGGCTG